>NZ_JASHIE010000009.1:0-399469 GCF_030056655.1 Flectobacillus rivi | reverse complement strand
AAGAAGTCATCATTTGATAATACATCTACAGTACGTGTCAAACCATAAGGAGCTGTCAAGGCATCGTTCACTGCCGTAGCAATTTGTGGATTCAAGTCCGTTCCGTTTGGATTACCATCCTTATCACAGTCCTTGGTCAACCAAGATGGATCAACATTCGCAAGTACTTGGTCTACCTTGTTGTAGCTACAAGCATCGTTTGGATTCGTGTTATCAGCCGTCGTCAATGGGTCATTATCTGTTCCTGTTGCTTCCTTATAGTTCGTTACGCCATCGCCGTCACAGTCTGCATCACGCCAAGCTGTACTGGTATTTGCCAAGACTTGACCAGGGCCCCATGAACATGGATTCGTTGGTTGAGGATCTGTTACATCTGGATCACCATCACCGTCCGTATCGCCAGTTATGACCGTAATAGACGTTGTGCTGTTATCATTTCCTGTAAGATTACCTATTGTTTGAGGGCCATTAAACCCTAAAGTACCTGTCACAGTTGAAGGACCTCCAATTGTTACCCCTGTATAACCTAATACGATTTGGCTACATTCTCCTGGAAGTATAGGACTCGTATTTTCTAAACGAATCGTTTGGCCATCGTTTGTTAACACAGTCCAACCGGTCGTCGTAATAGGAACTAGGGTACTCCCAATTAAGTTACTTGGCAAAGTAATCAAGGGACGCAATCTATTCGCCGCAGCACTACGGCTACCGCCATCATTATTACAAATATCTACCGTCACCCGACCCAAGGTTGAACCTTGAGTCACGGTGGATGGTTGATTGATAATATTGATACTTACATCTTGGGCCTGAACCTTTACACTAACTAGTGCTAAGCAGACCAGAAGAATTACTATTTTTCGCAAAATGTTCATAATGCTTGCTTTTATTAGTTAGCTGTGATTTTAGTCTCAACGGTGTTGTTACTTACTTTTTCTTCACCAGCTGAACCGTAAATAATAGTGACTGTAATATTTTGACTTGTATTGCTTGGTACATCAGTCTTACGTGCTACTGTAAAGCCTATGACCTTCTTCCCATTTTGTGGTATTACTACTCCTGCTTTAGCTGTTACTGTAATAAAGTTGGCATTCTCTGTAAATGTCCAATCACTATTACTATTTGCTGTTCCGCCAACAAAGACATCTGAAGTACCTGAGGTAGATGGATAAGTAATTGTAAAGCCTGAGATTTTAGCAACTCTGAATACAATTGTGCTACCACTCACGTTTGGCTTATTATTAATTTCAAATACATTTACCACAAAGTCTCTAGAAGTACCTGCTGTTAAGAACTCCAAGCTATTGATATCAGTAGTTGGTGTTAAATCTGGTAATAAAGCATCTTTCCAAACATTTGGTAAACCATCTACCGGTGTCAAAATACCGTCGCCATCTGGATCACAATTCGTAGAACAATCTACTATACCATTATTATCTGCATCTAAGCTTGGATTCAAACCACCTTCAATTAAGTCATAGAATCCATCATTATCGCTATCTAAGTCATAAGGATTTGGTTTATTATCTCCATCTGTATCTAATGCAGTTAATATTAAACCAGATCCTGCTGTAGCTGGAATACCCAATAAAGAGATTACACCATCTGCCATACCATCTCCGTCTAGATCAATTCCGCTGGCCTCATCTACATCGTTGATACCATCGTTATCACTATCTAAGTCTAAGCGGTTTGGAATACCATCACCATCAGTATCTGCACTCAGTTGAGCATTTTCAACTGTATCCAAAATACCATCATTGTCATCATCCAAATCGTCTACATCTGGTACGCCATCTGCATCAGTATCGGCTGGGACTGTAATATTTACAGTTGCATTAGCACATACACTTGGTATAACTGAAGTGTTACATACTTGATAAGTTACTGTAACGGTTGTACCTCTTTCAGCAAGCGTAGGAGTATAACTCAAGATACCTGTAGTTGGAACAATTAAAACGGTTCCTGCTGCAGTACCTCCTGTTTGGGTTATAGTAGTAGTCAGACCTAACAAGAAGTCATCATTTAGTAATACATTAACAGTACTCAAAGAGCCATATCTTGCTACTAGTGCATCATCTACCGCTGTAGGTACTTGAGGATGAGGATCTGTTCCATTTGGATTTCCATCTTTATCACAATCTTGTACTTTCCATAATGGACTTGTATTAGAAAGAACCTGATCAACAGCATTGTAACTACAACCATCTAACGGATTCGTATTATCTGCAGTAGTAGCTGCGTTATTATCCGTACCAGTAGCTTCTTTGTAGTTAGTAACACCGTCACCATCGCAATCTGAGTTACGCCAAGTTGTACTAGTGTTAGCTAATACTTGGTTTGAAGGATTATAGCTACAGCCATTTGAATAGTCAGTACCATCGGTAATCTCTTGAGCATTGGTAACGCCGTCGCCATCAATATCTGGATTAGCTTCACGATAATCAGGAATTCCATTAGTATTACTATCTGGTAAAGCTGGATTATTGGCATCCCCGTAAGTTGCGCTTCCATCAACAAGTGTTACGATACCATCTCCATCTAAATCTGTGATTACATCAACTCTTCCATCTTTATTCACATCAAGTGTTGCCGCACTGGCAATACCACTTTCTAATAAATCACTCAATCCGTCATCATCACTATCGATATCTAAATAATCAGGAAGACCATTGCTATCTGTATTGATTGGCGTAGGATCACTGCTATCTCCTCTAGAGCTACTACCATCGGCAGCACCGACAATACCATCTCCATCAGGGTCTGTGCCATCTACAATACCATCACCATTGGCATCGATTAAGGCAGGATTACCGCTTTCGATAATATCATTAATACCATCATTGTCGCTATCCAAATCATAAGGATTGGCACGAGTATCTAAATCTGAATCTGGAGGAATTGTTCCAGTCAACTGATTAGCACTTGCTGGGATACCTGTTAGTCCTGAAGTACCATCAGCGATACCATCATTATTAGCATCTACTCCGCCTGCTTCAATTACATCATTGATACCATCGTTATCACTATCTAAATCTAAACTGTTAGGAACACCATCTCCATCTAAATCGGCAGAGAATTGAAGATCCTCAACAGTATCTAGAATACCATCGTTATCGTCATCTAGGTCAATGGTATCGGCAATAGTATCTCCATCTGTATCTAAGAATACTGTGATAGAGGTTGTACTAAGGTCGTTTCCTGGTAAGTTACCAAAGGTTGGTAATCCATTAAATTGTAAAGTACCTACTACAGGAAGTGGCCCTCCTACAGAAACACCTGTATATCCTAGTACAATTTGACTACATTCACCTGGTGCAATTGCAGTTGTATTTTGTAAACGAATTGTTTGACCATCGTTAGAAATAACTGTCCATCCTGTTACTGTTACTGGAACTACAGAAGTTCCAGTAACTAAGTTTGGAAAGCTGATTACTGGCTGTAATTTTCCAATAGCAGCGTTGCGACTACCTCCATCATTATTACAGATATCTACGGTAACACGTCCTAAAGTTGAACCCTTCGAAACGGCGGCAGGCTGGTTTAGAATATTGATACTAACATCCTGCGCTTCCACTTCACATAGCCCTCCAGTAATGAGAGCTGTAACGAGCATTAATTGTTTAATAGGTCTCATGATTTCTAGTTTTGTTAGTGTTAGTTAGCAGTGATTTTAGTTTCAACAGTGTTGTTATTCACTTTTTCTTCACCGGCTGAACCGTAGATAATTGTTACTGTAATATTTTGACTTGTATTACTTGGTACACCTGTCTTACGTGCTACTGTAAAGCCTATGACCTTCTTCCCATTTTGTGGAATCACGACACCCGGCTTAGCTGTCACCGTAATAAAGTTGGCATTCTCTGTAAAAGTCCAATCACTATTACTATTCGCTGTACCGCCAAATACATTTGATGTACCTGAAGTATTTGAATACGTAATCGTAAAGCCTGAGATTTTGGCAACTCTAAAACCAATCGTACTACCACTTACATTTGGTACATTATTGATTTCAAACACATTTACCACAAAATCTCTAGGAGTACCTGCTGTTAAGAATTCCAAACTATTAATATCCGTTGTCGGTGTTAAGTCTGGCAATAAAGCATCTTTCCATACATTTGGTAAACCATCGACTGGTGTCAAGATACCATCACCATCTGGATCGCAATTTGTAGTACAGTCTACAATACCGTCACCATTAGCATCCAAATTAGGATTCAAACCGCCGTCCTCTAAGTCTGTAATACCATCATTATTGCTATCTAGATCGTAAGGATTAGGCTTCATATCATTGTCTGTGTCAGGTGGCGTCAATCCTAAACCTGCCGTCGATGGGATACCTGATGGAGATACTAAACCATCTGCCATACCATCACCATCTACATCTATACCATTGGCTTCATCTACATCGTTGATACCATCGTTATCACTATCCAAGTCTAAGCGGTTTGGAATACCATCACCATCGGTATCTGCACTCAATTGAGCATTTTCAACTGTATCCAAAATACCATCATTATCGTCATCTAAATCATCTGCATCAGGAATTCCATCTGCATCTGTATCTACAGGAACTGTAATTGTTACAGTTGCAGTAGCACATACATTTGGCGTAACTGACGTATTACACACTTGATAAATTACGGTAACAGTTGTACCACGTTCTGTAATCAATGGTGTGTAAGTAAGCATACCAGTCAATGGATTAAAGCTTACTGTTCCATTAGCCGTTCCTCCTGTTTTAGCAAGACTTATTGTAGCGCTTGCCAAGAAATCGTCATTGGCTAAGATATTGAATCCTGTTGCACTACCATACTTAGCAGTAAAGGCGTCAGCTACGGCAGTAGGCGTTTTAGGATTTGGATCGGTACCATTTAGATTTCCATCTTTATCACAATCCAATAATTTCCATGCTGGACTTGTACTACTCAACACCTGATCTACTGCATTGTAGCTACAGCCATCTAATGGGTTGGTATTGTCAGCAGTTGTAGCAGGGTTGTTATCAGTTCCTGTAACTTCTTTGTAGTTGGTTACTCCATCTCCATCACAGTCACTATTTCTCCATGCTATTGTAGTACTAGAAAGCACTTGACTGGCTCCCCATACACAACCATCAGTTGGTGCTGGGTCTGTATTATCTGGATCACCATCACCATCTAAGTCACCAGCAGTAGGTACACTAATTGTTACTGTTGCCGAAGCACATACATTTGGTGTTACTGTGGTATTACATACTTGATAAATGATCGTAACATTCATTCCAGGCTCAGTTGGCGCTGGGCTATAAGTCAGTACTCCTGTAACATTATTGAAAGTATAAGTACCTATAGCGGTTCCTCCTGTTTTAGTAATTGAAGTAGTTAAACCAGGTAAGAAATCGTCGTTTGTCAATACATTAACATTACTTGATACTCCAAACGGAGCTGTTAACATATCAGCGTTTGCGGTTGGAACCTTTGGATTTAGATCTGTACCATTTGGGTTACCATCTTTATCGCAGTCTGCGTTCTTCCAATTAGTTGTGGTATTAGCAAATACCTGATCTGCAACATTATAACTACATAGATCTAATGGATTTGTATTATCTGCTGTAGTAGCTGGGTTTCTATCCAAACCATTGATTTCATCTTTGTTTGTTACACCATCACCATCGCAATCTCCTGTACTGGTTGCCACTAGAGTTACTTGACTCAAATTCAAGCTACAAGCACTCTTAGGATCAGTATTATCAGCAGTAGTTGCAGGGTTTCCATCCGAGCCAGTTGCTTCGTCATAGTTTTTCACACCATCACCATCACAGTCTGCGTTACGCCAAGCTGTAGTAGTATTAGCCAACACTTGATTTACGCTCCATACACATGGGTCATTTGGTGCAGGGTCAGTACTGTCAAGGTCACCGTCGCCATCACTATCACAAACATTAATTGTTACGGTAACTACTCCAGAGGCAGGACTGTAACAAGTAGCAGTTGCATCATAGTAGAAAGCATAGTAAGTACCCGCTCCTGCAGCTCCAGGAGTACTCAAAGCTGAGCCTGTATGAGCGTTGTTAGTAAACCAAACCAAAGTAGCACCTACTGGAGTAGTACTTGTGATAGCGCTATTTAGGTTAGCTGTTGTAGCTGGACAAATATTAGAAATTGCTGCTGTAGAGCCTCCTCCTGATAAAGTTGGAGCAGTAAAACCAGCAGTTGTAGCTGTACGTAAAACGGTACCATAAACACGAGTTGTTCCTACATTTACTCCTGCTAGGTTGGAAATAGCAAAACGAACCTCATTGAAGACTTTTGTCGTCTTAAATCCAATAATCTGGCGAGTAGTACTCAACGGCGATAAAGAAATTAAGCCTCCAGCATTACTTTCTTGAGCTACACCATTGAGGTAAGTAGTAATGGTAGCATTATTTAATAAACTTACCCCTAGTAATGTACTGTTTTCAACATCGTAACCAGCAAAAGTTCCTATTGGATAAGTTGATAGAGCATCTTTCACTGAGATTGCTCCCGTACTCAATACACCTGCTGTTAGCACAATATCGGCATAGTTAGAAGTACTTGCATCTACAACATTTTGTGAGTTGTTTACCGCACAAGCCACACATGCTGCACCACTGATACCTGTCAAGCTTCCATTCAATACTGCAGGGTAAGTAGGAGATACAATGTAGGTGTCACCACAAGTCAATGCAGGACCAGCACACAATTTTTGTACAACAAGATTGTATACATTCGTAGTACTAATGATACCCAATAAGTTGGTTATCTGGAATTGTACTTCATCAAAGTCTTTTGTAGTTACAAATCCTACCAATTGGTTTCCTGAACCTGTCAATAATGAAGAATTCACAGAAAGCAACGTATTGGTCGTAGTTGTTTCTTGCAAAACACCTGCTTTATACGTTTTAATCGTAATACCTGAAAGCAAGTTGGCATTAATCAAACTTGTATTTGAGATATTAAAACCTGCAAATGAACCCGCAGTATAAGTAGTCAATACATCTTTTACAGAAATAGAAGACGTACTGCCAAGTGCTGCTGCCATTGTAATAGTAGCAAAGTCTGAAGTGCTTGAAGTAATTAAGTTTTCAGAATTGTTAATCGAACAACCTACACATGCAACTCCAGAGATACCTGTATTGGCATCATTAATCACAACAGGATAAGTTGTGTTAGAAAGGATTGTCTGAGTGTTACAAGTCAAAGCTGTTGGAGCACAGAATTTCTCAATTACTGGATAATAAACCTGTCCTGAGAATAGAGCACCAACCAATGTTGTATATTTAATACGAACCTCATCAAATGCAGCTGTTGTTACAAAACCTACGGTTGCTAATCCTGAACCGTCTAGCAAACTAGATTCGATACCAATCAAACTAGTTACAACGTCTTTGCCTTCTACAAAAGCGCCATTATTATAGGTTTCGATTCTTACACCTGATGCTATACTACCACTAATCAAGTTAGCTGATCCAATTTTGAAACCTGCATAATATCCTGCTGGATACGTATCAGCTACATCATTATCTTTTACAGCAATAGTGATATTACATCCCAAACCAGTTAAGCTAAAGCTCACATTGTTTGTCAAGTCCGCATCTACTAAGTTGGAGTTATTGCCTGAAATTAATGGCAAACAAATACCTCCAGTTGATCTAGTCGCTGATAAGTTTGTATAAAGCGAGTTGGTCCAAGGAGATTTTGTATTACAAGGTCCCCCAGTAGCACCTGTTCCAGAACAAGATGAAATAAATACATCTACTGAATTGGATGCAACACTATAACAACCTGTAGTTGCATTATAATAGAATGCATAGTAAGTACCATTGGTAGCGGCCGTAGGCGTTGCGTAAGCCGTACCAGTATGTGCATTGTTTGTAAACCATACCAAAGTAGTTCCTGATGGAGCTGTACTTGTTACAGCACTATTCAAATTCACCGTTGTTGCTGGACAAGCATTTAATAAGCTTGAAGAACTTATTACTGGAACAGCCAACGCAGGATCACATGGATCTAAAGGATTAGTTCCATTTGTTTTTTCAGTCGAGTTACTAATACCATCACCATCACAGTCAGAAGTATTCCAACTTGAAGATGGTGTTCTTGTCTGGCTAGCTAACACAAATGAACAAGCGTTCATTGGATCTGTACCGTCTAACCCTTCCTTAGTATCTGTTACTCCATCGCCATCTGCATCATCCGATGATACAGGAATCGAAATAGAACATGTACCTGATGCATTAGGTGAAGTAATCGTTAAGGTTCTTGTACCTATTGCACCACTACCATCATATGTAATAGGAATATCGACAAAGGTTGCCCCTTGCGCAATTGTTGTTGTAAAAGGAGAAGGTGTTGCAACAATACCAGCACCAGAAACTGTTACAGTAAGTGAAGCTTGACCGTTAACTGCATTATTAATTGGCACTCGTAAGGTTGATGTTTGTCCTGTAGTACCATTGGCATAGAGAGGTGAGCCAACTAATCCTGCACTACCAGAAGAACAGTTAAATGAGAAGGTTGCAGGCACGTTAGTTACAGTAGCACATGAACCTAAATCTCCAATGTTCAAACCAGTAACTGAACCAACATAGGTTGATGCCCCGGTTGAAGCATTGATTTTCCAAAGATCTGTATTATTGCCATTGAGACGGCTGTAATAAAAGAAATCACCTAGATAAGCTAAACCATTACCATTACCTCCTGCAATAACTGGAAAAGTACCTGTTGCAGTTACAACCTTGGTAGCAGTCAAAGATGTAGGGTTTAGTCTATATAAATGTAAAGAAGTTCCTTCAAACAAAACACAGTACAGGTTTCCACTTGCATCTACAGCTATATCATTTAATACGGTATTGTTAGAATTATTCCAAGCAGCATCTCCAGCTACAAGACCAACATCTGCACCGCCACTCGTACCTGTCCACTTAGTTAACATTCTAGATGCAATACCATAAACAATACCTGATGAAGGGTCTGTTCCAAGACCAATAGGGTTACCTATTGAATAGGTGGTTGCTACAAACGTTGAAACAGTACTTTGTGCCGCAGCAGTGTAAATCGTACCATTTGAATTATTAACTGAGGTTACAAAACGGTTTTGATTCAAATTACCTGGTATTGGTCCAAAAGCCATATTACCTTGGTTAGTTTGATTCCCTTGAGCAACCATAGTAGTTGAAAGGCTACTCAAATCTATTCTGTAAGCTGAATAAGTAAGAGGATTAGCTCCTGTTACAGTTGCAATACCAAACAATTCATTACAACCTGGTGCTGCTATGGGTACAAAAACATCACAAGTAGCCAAGTCCAAGTTAATAGAAGGAACGGTACCGATAATAGTTGCTAATTGAACGTTGGTCTTAACTGAGCTTTGTCCTGTATTCGGATTAATCTCATATATCCTTGCATACACATAATTTGTAATCAACACGGAGTTTGTATAAAGCTCAGCAGCATAAATCTTATCGTTAAAAAAGGCAATACCTTGAAAATTTGCAGGAATTGTACCACTTAATTGAACGACCTGAGATGCTACTTTTGTAGACAAATTGATCGAATACAAATAACTAGCAGTCCCATTTTTAACGGGTACATACATTTTACCCACATTATCAAAAAACGCATCATTCGAAATGGTACCTCCAGTCCAAGTAGCATCACCCGTAACTGTGCCCAAATCCGATGATGGCGAAGGATACACTTTTACCAAATGTCTATCAGAAGTCATTCCATAAACATATCCAGCATTTGCTCCTGTAGTAAGGGGATTGGTGGTTAAGCCCCCCAAAGCAAGTGGAAGCGTTATACCGGTACTGGTGTTGTTTTTGTAGACCGTAGAACTAGCCGCTGTTTCAGAAGAAACAAATACTGTAGAACTAAGGCTCGAAGCATCAGGACCAACGGCCAAGTTACTCTTTCCTGCTGTCATGGTCGTGACTAGCGTCTTAGACCCATCAAGAGCTGAAATAGAATAAACCTTTCCGTCGTAGCTGTTGAGTAGGAACAAATCTGTACAGTTTTGTCCTAGAACAGGCGAAACAAGGAATACCAATGCAAACTGAAAACCTACTAGAGCTGCTATCCTATTAATAAGGATGCTTCCCAAATAGCTAAGGTATTCAGAGAATACATTCGATGCTCCAAACAATTTCCGCATGGCGTGGGAAAATGTAATTGTTGAATTCATCTAATTACTTAGGGGTTAAATTGAATAAAAGGGTTCAATGCAATTGCTTTCTTGGCGAAAGAAAACAATATCTTATACCTCCCCGTAGGAGGTGCTGTCAATCAGAAAATAATTCGAGAACTCAATCTTTGAGAAGAAGATGGAATTGAATTGCGCAGCAAAATGTATATAGCGTCAAGAAATACGTATTCTTGAAAAAGTGCATAAATGGCAGAAGTAGTGTTTTTATCATGGCGGATAAATTAAAATTTCAACTATTAGGACGGATAAACTATATCATAATTTTAACTAGCATACTCAAAACGCCAGAAACATATAAAAGTCACTACATAAATATGTAAGGACAATTATTATATATGATAAAGCTTAGAGAAAATTTGAGTAATCACAATTAAAAGGTTGCTGTACTAGCCAGAAGAATCATAATTAATTATAGAAGACTACTTATGGCTAAATAAAAACCTAGACGTAACACTATGGCGAAAATACTTGTTAATATATAGTGGTATATTTCTTATACTTTGGCTAAGTAAATGCTTAAACATTAGCAAAAAAGATACCAAAAATGTATAATTGATAAACCCCTTAGAAAAAAAATAAAGAATTACTTAAAATAAATATTGATTAAGCAGTGGAAAGGAAATCGGAAGTGATTAAAATTTAGGTATGAATCTTGTGGCTTTATTATTAATGACCTATATTTAAAAGCCTTGATTTTAATTTTATTACATCTAATATAAAGTAATACAGAATTTATATTCGCCAATATTTTAATATCGAAAAGATATAACTTTTAATTTGTATCTAAACTCTCAATAAAATAAAGCTACAGTGGATTATTATTCTTTAAACTTTCTATTGCTATAGCATGATTTTCGAAAATATGACTACCTAGTAATGACTCGTATCTCTTCAGGAAACAAAATTGTAGAACATTCTAATCCTAACACTAAATTGGTGACTTTTTCCAATAACCACAGTCACTACACAAATCACAACTCAAGCTATGATCAAGAAAAAATGTTTAATTATTGAAGACTCAGAAATCGCCATTGTAAATCTAAATATGCAATTGGAGAAGCTTTCTATATTTGATATTAGCGTAGCACGAAACTACAATCAAGCACGCTCCTTTTTAAGTAATGATAAGTATGATCTCATCTTTTTAGATATAAAACTACATGACAATTCAGGTTTAGATTTAGTAAATGAGTTTCCCAAACTACCACCAATTATTGTTACAAGTTCCAACGTGGAATTCGCTATCGATACTTACGAAATAAATTCAATTGTGGATTTCATAAAAAAGCCAGTAAATGAAGAAAGATTAATAAAATCTATCGATAAAGCCCTAAATAGGCACCAAACATCGAATAGCATGATAGAAAAAAATTATGCTTTTATAAAAATTGGTAGACAAGCCATGAAATTTGACTTTGAAGATATTGACTTCATTAACGCTTTCGGAATCTATTCAAAAATTTACACTGAAAATAAATCAACGGTTGTCAATGAATCTATTGCAACTTTAGAGGAAGTACTACCGAGTAAGATTTTCAGAAGAATACATAAATCTTACATCGTAAATGTGAGCAAAGTAACTGGCTATGATCATAAAAGTATCTTTATAAATGATGTAGTACTTCCCATAGGCTTTTCCTATAAAAAAAATATTAACGAGCTCATTCAGTTCATTTAGAAGATTATATTCCAATAAAAAAACCTGTCTTTTTCGTGAAAGACAGGTTTTTTTATTTTCTTGCCATAAAATAAAAAAGCACTTATAAGAAATTATAAGTGCCTATTAATCAATGTGGACCAGCATGGGCTCGAACCATGGACCCCCTGATTATGAGTCAGGTGCTCTAACCAGCTGAGCTACAAGTCCCTACAAATACGCATGTTACTGCTCTTTTGTAATACTGCAAAATTAATGAAATACTCATAATATTGCAAGCGGTAGCAAGAAGAATTCAGCAAATTATCTCCTACTTTTGTATTCAATAATTGATAATAAATTCATACTCAGCGAGTAAGAACTTAAGAATATTTTTTGATTTTAATCCTCAATAAGCTTCACAATATTATGAACAAACGCAAAATTGTAAATGACCCCGTTTATGGTTTTATCAATATTACCTCTCCACTTATTTTCGATCTCATCGAACATCCTTATTATCAACGCCTACGACGTATAAAGCAACTTGGTACTGCCGATTATGTGTACCCTGGTGCTTTACACACGCGATTTCATCATGCACTTGGCGCAATGCACCTCATGCAAGAAGCGCTCAATGCTCTCAAATACAAAGGGCACGATATTTCTGAAGAAGAGTTTGAATCAGCTCAAATGGCAATTTTATTACATGATATTGGGCATGGACCTTTTTCTCATGTTTTGGAACATACAATATTAAATCATGTCCCGCACGAAGAGATTTCGCTCTTACTGATGCATGAGCTCAACAGACAATTCGGAGGTGCACTCGACATGGCTATTCAAATGTTTAATGACACCTATTCTCGTAGGTTTTTTCATCAACTAATTTCGAGTCAGCTAGATGTCGACCGTATGGATTATCTCAATCGTGATAGTTTTTTTACAGGGGTACGAGAGGGCTTTATTGGAGCTGACCGTATTTTGAAGATGCTAGATATTGTGGACAATGAACTGGTGGTTGAACAAAAAGGCATTTACTCTATAGAGAATTTCCTAACGGCAAGGCGATTAATGTACTGGCAGGTGTATCTACACAAAACTTGCATTTGTGCCGAAACCATGCTAATTCAAATTATCAAAAGAGCCAAAGAACTGATCAAGCAAGGAGAAAATGTATTTGTCACTCCATCTTTTGGTCTATTCCTACAAGAAGCGGTATCACTTGAAGATTTCAAATCTAATCCAACCTATATTCAAGCATTTACCGAAATGGACGATACTGATGTTTGGGGTTGTATAAAAGTCTGGGCAAAGCATCCTGACAAACTCCTGTCGAGTATTAGTCAAATGCTTTTAGACCGAAAACTCTATAAAATCATTTTGCTAGATGAACCTATTTCAGATTCTTTTCTTGAAAAAATTCAAATCGATTTATTAAGTCAAGAAAATGTATATCCAGAGGACATCCCTTATCTAATGGTACAAGGTCATATTACCAATGCGGCTTACCTTTCTGAAAAACAAAGTATTAATATTTTGACCAAAGATAAAAAAGTCAAGGATATAGCTGAAGCCTCTGACTTACCCACAATCAAAGCCTTGAGCAACATCGTCAAAAAATATTATATATGTTGGGCAAAGAATGTATATTTGCAAACTAAATAGTCCAAAACCATTAATGCAGTAAATAGGTTTCATAAATTTTTGTCTAAAACCACAAGCATAGGTAAACGACTTACCACTCATAATTGATTACATGGAATTTACCGTTGAACAAATTGCTTTTATGCTAAATGGCGAAATAAAAGGTGACAAGTCACTAAAAGTAAGCCAATTAGCAAAAATAGAAGAAGGAACTGAAGGAACCATCTCTTTTCTAGCGAACCTCAAATATGAACAGTATCTTTATACTACCAAGGCTTCTGCTGTAATTGTAGATAAATCATTTGAACCTAAAAAAGCATACTCCCCTACCCTAATCCTAGTAGAGAATGCTTATACAGCGTTTACAACACTCCTTCAAGAGTATCAAAAACTGATAGCTGGAAGCAAAAAGGGTATCGAACAACCAAGCTTTATCTCTGAGGGTTCAACACTTGGAGGTAATCATTATGTGGGTGCTTTTGCGTATATCGGTAACAATGTAACGATTGGTGAAAATGTAAAAATTTATCCTCATGCTTATATTGGTGACAATGTGAAAGTTGGAGATAACTCTACCATTTATGCTGGAGTTAAAATTTATGAAGGCTGTATTATTGGTAATCACTGTACTGTACATGCCAACGCAGTAATCGGTGCAGATGGCTTTGGGTTTGCTCCCCAAAGTGATGGGACTTACCAAACAATTCCTCAACTTGGTAATGTAGTCTTAGAAGACCATGTAAGTATCGGTGCCAATACTTGTATCGACCGTGCCACTATGGGTAGCACAGTGATTAGAGTAGGTGCTAAAATTGATAATTTGGTCCAAATTGCTCACAATGTAGAAGTTGGTAAAAACACCGTAATAGCAGCTCAAACAGGTATCTCTGGCTCAAGTAAAGTTGGCGAAAACTGTATGATTGGCGGGCAGGTTGGTTTAGCTGGTCACCTACAGGTTGCTAATCGCACGATTATTACGGCACAAAGTGGTATTTCTAAAAATATCAAAAAAGAAGGAACTGTATTGAGTGGCTCTCCTGCCGTAGAAAATGCAGAAAACCTCCGTTCTCATGTTTTGTATCGTAAGTTGCCAGCTATCGAACAACGTCTTAGAGAAGTTGAAAACAAATTGAAATAAAATTTAGAGTTTATCCCAAAACTCCCAAATGAGCACTTTGCTCACACATATAGAGAAATGAACAATAAACAACACACTATCAAAAAGTCTGTTACGCTGTCAGGCGTTGGTTTGCACACTGGCGTTGTGTCAACAATGACTTTTTTACCAGCTCCACCAAACCATGGTTACAAGTTTCAAAGAGTTGATTTACCGGGTCAACCTATTGCAGATGCAGATGTAGACCATGTTGTTGATATTTCTAGAGGTACAACTATCGAACATAATGGCGCACGTATCAACACAGTTGAGCACGTATTAGCTGCTATGGTGGGCTGTCAGGTAGACAATGTGTTGATTCAGTTAGATGGACCAGAACCTCCTATTATGGACGGAAGTTCTATCAAGTTTGTAGAAGCAATCCTCGATGCTGGTCTTGAAGAACAAGATGCAAATCGTAAATTCTTTGAATTAACGGAAGAAGTTAGATATAAAGACCTTGAAAGAGGTGTTGAGTTAGCAGCATTACCTCATAGCGATTACCGCTTAACGGTAATGGTTGACTATAACTCAAAATTTTTGAGTAGCCAACATGCGAATTTGACGCATATTACGCAGTTCAATGAGGATTTTGCAAAATGCCGTACCTTCTGTTTTGTACATGAGCTCGAAGCGCTTTACAATGCAGGTCTTATCAAAGGTGGTGATTTGTCAAATGCTGTTGTCATTGCTGACCGTGATTACTCTGAGGAAGAATTAGAGCATTTAGCGATGGTTTTAGGTAAACCAAAAGTAAGTGTTTCAAAAGAAATTGGTGTGCTTAACAACGTAAGTCTTCACTACAAAAACGAAATGGCACGCCATAAGTTATTGGATATGGTTGGTGACTTGGCACTTGTAGGTCGTCCAATCAAGGCACAAATTTTGGCAGCTCGTCCGGGTCATGCAGCAAACGTTGCTTTGGCTAAAAAAATCAAGAAATTGATGTTGGAAGCTGACAAAAATCAAGTACCGAAATACGATCCTAAGCAAACACCAATTCTTACTCACGAGCGTATTTATCAGCTATTGCCACATCGTTACCCATTCCAGATGGTTGATAAAATCATGTATTTGGATGACGAAAGCGTAGTAGGTATCAAGCAAGTAACCATGAATGAAAATTATTTCATGGGACACTTCCCTAACAACCCAGTTATGCCAGGTGTAATGCAGGTAGAAGCTATGGCTCAAACAGGTGGTATTCTTGTACTTAGCTCAGTTCCAGACCCTGAAAATTACTGGCCATATTTAGTAGCAATCGAAAACTGTCGTTTCCGTAAAAATGTAACTCCTGGTGACACGGTAATTTTCAAATGTACTCTTTCTTCACCAATTCGTAGAGGTATTGCCAAAATGCACGGTACAGCTTACGTCGCAGGACAAGTTGTTTGTGAGGCAGATATGACTGCTAGCTTGGTTCGTAAGAGCTAATAAAAACTATAGCAATTAGCAATTGAGAATTTATCTGTAGAAAGTCTTGATTTGAGTTTTTAGCCCATAGTATATTTTTATGTACTTTTTCTACGCTAATTATCAGGATTTGACTATGATAAACCGTCATAGTACAATTTTATACAGAAAAGATTTATTACTTTTGACTAATTCTTTTCAAGTCTCAATGCAAAGATTACCGTAATTACTGAGCCTATCGATTTAGCCACATAGTGGCAGTGTCAAAATTATTAATAAACACATATATCAAAAGCGAAGTAATTATTCTGAAAACAATACCATGACACAACCGTTAGCATATATTCATCCAAACGCCAAAATCGCAGAAAATGTAGTTGTTGAGCCTTTTTCAACAATTTATCAAGATGTAGAAATTGGTGAAGGAACTTGGATTGGACCCAACGTTACTATCTTTCCTGGGGCAAGAATTGGCAAAAACTGTCGAATCTTTCCAGGGGCGGTTATTTCTGCTATTCCACAAGACCTTAAGTTTGACGGAGAAGAAACACTAACCATTATTGGAGACAACACGACTATTCGTGAATGTGTTACTATCAACCGTGGTACGAAAGATAAATTCAAAACCGAAGTTGGCAAAAATTGCCTCTTAATGGCTTATGTACACATTGCTCATGATTGTTTGGTAGAAGATAACTGCGTGATAGCCAATAGTGTACAAGTAGCTGGGCACGTACATATCGGCGAATCAGCCCGTATCGGAGGTGCTTGTGCTATTCACCAGTTTGTAAAAATTGGTAAGCATGTTATGATTTCTGGAGGCTCGCTCATTCGCAAAGATGTGCCACCATTTACCAAATCGGCACGTGAGCCTTTATCTTATGTAGGTGTTAATTCTATTGGATTACGTCGCAATGGCTTTAATGATGAGCAAGTCAATTTGATTCAAGATGTTTATCGCTATATTTTCCTTAAAGGATTCAATACTTCGGAAGCATTAGCCAATATTGAACAAGATATTGCAGCAACACCTGAGCGTGACGAAATAGTAGAGTTTATCCGTACAGCCGAGCGTGGTATCATCAAAGGGCCACTTTAATCAGCTAATTTTGCGATTTTAGATTCAATTCAAATAGGTAAGACAGCATGAGCTGTCTTACTTCTTTTTTTATGGAAATCATCACCGAAAATCTAGGGAAAAAATTCAGAAATGAATGGATTTTTAAGTCTGTAAATCTTCGTTTTCAACAAGGACAATCCTATACTTTTACAGGTTCAAATGGTAGTGGAAAATCAACTTTTTTGCAGATTCTTTCAGGTTTTATTCCCGCTTCAGAAGGAAAAATTCTAGCATTTAAAAACCAACAACCCCTCGAAATTGAGCAAATTTATAAGGAAATCAGCATCGCAGCTCCTTATCTTGAACTCATTGAAGAGTTTACACTAGAGGAGCTTCTTCAATTTCATATTCAATTCAAGCCGCTAATTCAGCAGTATTCCATCAAAGATTTTATCGAATTTATTGAATTACCCAAAGCACGCCAAAAAGCGATAAAGCATTTCTCTTCTGGCATGAAGCAAAGGGTAAAACTAGGCTTGACGTTTTGGTCAGACACACCTATATTGATGCTCGACGAACCTTCTTCTAATCTAGATGCAAAGGCTACCAATTGGTATCTTGAAAACGTTCAAAAGTATTCTCAAGATCGAATGCTCTTCATTTGCTCAAACCAGCCTAATGAATATGAATTTTGTTCCAACATTTTCAATATTCAAGATTATAAATAACCTTTTGATAAGATTCTATAGAGTTTTATTCAAAAATTCCTTCAAAATCAAAGGATTACCTAAGCAATTCTTATTTTTGTAATCATTAAATATTCTCAACAAATCAACTTTTTTTGATTATGAAAAAAATAGCTATCGTTTTCGCTATCGTATTAGGAATCCAGATTGGAGCAAAGGCCCAAAGTAACTTTGGTGAAAAAATTTCTGAAAAAGGCGCTATCTCTACCACAGATTTAGCTAAAAAAATGGATGGAAAAGAACAAGTCAAAGCGAAAGTAACAGGTGTAGTAGAGTCGGTATGTAAAGTAAAAGGTTGCTGGATGAAAGTTAAGCTAGAAGATGGTTCTAGTATGCGTGTAACTTTCAAAGATTATGGTTTCTTTGTACCAAAGGATATTGATGGAAAAACTGTGGTATTTGAAGGTTTAGCTCAAGTAAAAACCACTTCTGTTGGTCAATTGAAGCACTACGCTCAAGATGCTGGTAAAAGCCAAGAAGATATTGAGAAAATCACTGAACCTGAAAAGGCTATTACCTTCGTAGCCAATGGCGTAATTGTAAAATAGATGTGAACTTCTTTATTGAGTGAATTGTGATTGAGTGGATGAGTGATTTATTAAAATCTACATTTCCTCAATAGGTACCATTCCAAAATATAGTATCAAAAAAGGCGGTCGAAATAAGTTTTTCGGCCGCCTTTTTTGATAGATAGCCAATACATGACTAACATATGAGTACTTTTTCCGAATAGGGTTCGACTTAAGGCGCACCCTATTTGGAAAAAGTATTGTGCCTGAATAATCTCCCGTTGACTCAATCAAAATCCACTTAATTAGGCATTTATATCAAACTGCTTATTTCTGCGTAACCTTCAACGTAGTTCCCCACAAGGCAATGGCAATAACGGATATAAAATAAAGAATATTGCGAGAATCAATTAAACCTCTACTCAAGGCTTCGAATTGATAATCCAAGCCAATCTGCTCAAGAATGTAACCAAACGATCCCATGAATGATAATTCTGCCAATTTTCC
Organism: Flectobacillus rivi; assembly: GCF_030056655.1. Taxonomy (NCBI): domain Bacteria; kingdom Pseudomonadati; phylum Bacteroidota; class Cytophagia; order Cytophagales; family Flectobacillaceae; genus Flectobacillus; species Flectobacillus rivi. The sequence continues at coordinate 380,583 of NZ_JASHIE010000009.1, read as the reverse complement.
TACACCATAATATAAAATCAAGCACATCACAAATCCAATCACAAACGCTACGACTTGATTATCTGTCAAGGAAGAGGAAAATACGCCTAAAGCTGCAAATACACACCCTAAAAAGTACAAGCCAATGTAAGAGGTAATTACAGCAGCCGAATCAATATTTCCTTGCGGATTCCCTAATTGATAAATAGAATAATAATACAAGAGCGTTGGAAGCAAGGCTAACAAAATCAAAAAGCAACTTGCTAAATATTTTCCAAGAACAATTTCCCAAGCGCCAAGTGGTTTGGTAAAAAGTAACTCAATAGTTCCTGTTTTAAATTCCTCTGCAAAAGCTCGCATGGTTATGGCAGGTATCAAAAACAAGAAAATAAATGGTGCAACCTGAAAAAAGGAGGTTAAATCAGCAAAACCATAATCAAGTACATTGTCCTTAAAAAACCAAACAAATAGACCTGTTGCTGTCAAGAATACGCCAATTACGATATAACCAATGAGCGAATTAAGAAAGGAATTAACTTCTTTTTGAAAAATTTGAAACATAGTTGATTTAATGTTTTTGCAGTCTGTTTCAACTGAACACTCCTAATAAACGAATTTGCTAGTGAAGAAGTATTTCTCCACTAGCAAATTCGTTTTTATCTCTATAAGCAAATTGTCTTTGCCTATGTTCTAGATACAATTTAATCAAATATTGGTTTATCTTTCTTTACAAATGCAGCAATAATCAAAGAAAAGACAAATCCCAACAATATACTTCCCACTACTCCCCACACAAACATGGCACCTGGACTCATAAATACTTTGGACATTTCCATCGCTTGGTCAATCTGCTCAGCCGATAAGCCTTTCTTTTCCATGTCAGCCTCAGCTTTCTTAAAGATTTGATCCATTACAGAAGGATCGATGAACTTCATATACACAAAGCTATAAGCACTTGAAAGGAGTCCACTTACTGCTGACATTAAGGTTCCAATACCAAGTCCCTGCCCGTAACTCATAAAGCCATTATTTTCTTTCTTGTAGGCATTCATAGCCATAAATACTCCAATGCCGATAATTATATAAGCAACGAAACCTACGCCTTGATTGGCCACTAGCCCCAGTACCATTATTAGTGTACTAAAAACTACACTGAAAATACCGATGATAATACCCCATTTAAGCGCAACTTTTGTGGTAGTTGTTTGATTTTCCATGATTGATTTGTTAAAGTTTAGACTTTGGTTTAATAGCAAACTAGCGTTTTGCTGATGCTATTTAACATACTGTCTACGATAATACAAAGAAATCATGATGGATGGTAAAATAGCGATAAGAGGGCGCTGTTTTAGCTCCGTAAATGCAATAGACACTGGGTCAATAGCTTTGATACCAGCAATCAAATTATTGAAATATTCTAGATTCGTTTCCTTAATAATCTGCTGTCTGGCAGTGGTGTATTCTTTCACGGCTTCTACCACAAACTTCGCTAATAACGCTTGTCCATGCTGTGTTGAGTAAAACAAATACAAACCTCCTCCAACAATAATTGAAGCTGATAAAGCTACCACAAAACATAAAGACAAACCCTCCCAAAAATGAAGCGTCTCATCTGGGTTATTTCTTCGATAGCTTTTTACAGCCAAAACCGAAGCTATCAAAATAAATATATTACTTGGGAATAACTTACCCGAAATCGGGGTGATTCCTATTAAATCAAGAATAACACTATACCCCAAACAGGCAATACCTGCTAAGGCACCAAACTTGAGGCTTTTTTTCCAAAATGTATTATTAAACATAAACTTTTAGATTTTATGCAATCACTACCAAAGCTTTGCCTTTGAATGTTTTACCTAAGAATGGCGTATTTTTAGAATTTGAGAGGATAGTAGAATAGGTCCACTCTTTCTCTGGTTCAAATACGGTCAGGTTAGCCTTCGTACCTTCTGCAATTTGAGGCACGGTTAAGCGTAAAATCTTACGAGGTTGAATCGTTATCTTATCAATCAAGTCTTCTAGCGATAGCCCAACATTGTAGGTATTGGCAACACCAAAAAGCGTTTCTAAACCAATAATTCCAAAATCAGCCATATCAAATTCAAGATTCTTTGACTCATCATCTTGAGGATTATGGTCTGAGACGATGGCATCGATGGTACCATCCGCCAATCCAGCCCATAAAGCTGCTACATCTTTTTGAGTTCTTAATGGTGGATTTACTTTAAAATTAGTATCAAAACCCATCAAATCATCTTCTGTAAAACAAAGTTGATGTACGGCAACATCCGCAGAAATCGGTAATCCTTTCGCTTTAGCTTGACGAATCAATTCTACAGATTCTGCACTAGAAATACAAGCAAAATGTAGTAATGGCAAAGTTGTATTTACTTCAGCAAATGGCGTATCAACTACATATTCCAATAGTTTTAAATCGCGCATTACCATGATTTCCTCTGCCATTCTTGGCATTCCTTTCATTCCAATAAGCGTACTTACAGAACCTTCATGCATTTGCCCAAAGTGTGTCAAATCAGTATCTTCTGGACGATTAATTAAAAGGCTTCCGATTGGCGAAAGATATTGAAGTGTTTTAAGGAAAATATCTGGATTTTGAATAGGGTGTTCTCCATCAGTAAATGCTACTGCTCCAGCGTGATGCAAGTCAATCATTTCGGTAAAATCCTTACCTTCACATTTAAGCGTAACCGCTGCTAATGGATGAAACTTGATAATATCGCCAGATTTACGAAGATAGTGAACACTCTCACGAGTCTGAACCGTTGGCTTGGTATTAGGCAACAATGCGATTTCAGAGAAACCACCCGCAAGGGCTGCTTTTTCTAGTGAATACAAGCTTTCTTTGTGCTCATAGCCTGGGTCTTTTGCGTGTACACGCATATCGAACCAGCCCAAAGAAACACATAGATTTTCACCTTCAATAATTTCATCAGCTTCGGCAGACAACTGCTCGCCTATTTGGCGAATCACACCGTTTTCGATAAAAATATCTCTGACCTGTCCATTGAGGTCAGCCCCTTTTTGGATAATTTTTGCGGAACGAATCAGAATTTTCATTGTGCTATTTACTCGAATCGTACTTCGAGATATGGTCAAAAAAAAGCCCTGAAAAACAGGGCTTTATACAAAATAGTAATCTAAATTAAAGTCCAATGTGTTGTTTGTAAGTATCAACATCCATCAAAGCTTCTACGTCAGCCAAATTTGATGGTTTGATTTTTACTAACCAACCTTCACCGTAAGCGTCAGAGTTGATTGTCTCTGGTGAGTCGATTACAGTTTGGTTTACTTCAAGGATTTCTCCAGCGATTGGCAAGAACAAATCAGATACAGTTTTTACGGCCTCAACTGTTCCGAAAATATCATTTTCAGCTAAAGTTTGACCTACCGTCTCGATTTCAACATAAACGATATCGCCCAATTCGCCTTGCGCGAAATCAGTAATACCAACGATGGCAACGTCTCCATCTACCTTAATCCATTCATGCTCTTTCGTATAGCGAAGTTCTGCTGGGAAATTCATCTCTTATGCGTTTACAGTTTGTAATTTGATAATTTTGTTGAAGAATTGTGATGCAATTTACTGGAAAAACATCAAAATGACAATCTTTCAAACAATGATTTAGTTTCACTCAAACTAATGCTATAAATCAAAAGTGAACTTATCTAGAATATCTTTCTGATTAGCAACTCCTTAATAGGACTATAGAAAGATTTTCAAACTATTACAGATTTAGAATTTCTGATTTCGGAAATGTAAAAACAGACCTTCATTTTTCACAAAATACAGTTCAAAAAATAGGTAACATATCCTTAATTCAATATCTGCAACAGATGATGTAGATACTGCTTAGTCAGATAAACTAAATCTTACTTGGAAACCAGCTGCTATCGTTGAGCGATAATACAAGGTAGATACCCACGGATTATTAAACATCTTGTCGACATACATATTTACATTCAATCGCTTGTTGACATTATAACTTACTTGTGGTCTAAATTGAAAATTAACATATCCATTCGTCACCACAGTTTCAGCATCTAGCTTTCTTTGAATGGTTCTTGTATCTCTAACCGTCAAGTTCATCTGGAACTTCATATCATTCGGCAATCGTACTTTTCGTCCGTTAACCTTAAATGGCACTAGCATATTCGCCTTTGTAAAGCCCATACCAAAGGTAAAATCTTTGTTACTTAGCTCGGCTACTTGCGAGTTGGATAAATTTAAGCCTACACTTCTATCCTGAGCATATTCCAAACGAAGTGAGATTTTGTTTTTAGTAGTAGCGTTAAATCCTACGAATGGTCCAAATTTCTCTTCAAATTTAATCGTACTCATTACATAAACAGGAATCAAATAACCTTGCTCGTTTACTTTACTAGAAAGCGGATATAGCATATTATCTATTTTCAGCTCAAATGGATTATCATATTCCAAAGACGAAACAAAGTTACCTACCGAGTAGGTCGAACTATATCGGTGCGTAATCGAGATATTCGAGAAACGCTCTTTGAACCAACCAACATTACTCAAACCGTTGTAGTCTAATTGCCAGTTTGGCAATGGAATATTCACAAATGGAGAGAAGCTCACTTTGTTTGGAGAAATACCGCTATACGCTGCAAAGAAAGCGGGAATCAATACATCCTGCGAGTTTATATCGTAGGCTTCATTTCCAGTAATAACTCTCGAGGCTTCTAATCTCTGTTTAATGATATTTCTATATGACTTGAATCTGTTAAAAATACCTGAAGACTCATTTGGTGCATTGCTATCAAATGCCGTCAAAAATGACAGGAAGGTCATCTGATAATTACCCGAACGTACTGGACTTTGATGTTTGTAAGCGCCTCCCATTTCTGTTGGACGGTAAAACTCTTGGTAATTATCTGTCCTACTCCATTTTCCTTCCAGCTGTATTCTAAAGTCTCTAAATGGTTCTATCGAACTACCATAAGTGAAATTTTGTGTTTTGGTTTGGACAAAAGGCACGTTTTGAACAATACTTTTCGATAACCAACCATTGGCGGCTGCTCTTGTTAAAACATCATAGTCTTGGCTACCTGTTACAAAGCCAAAACCTGGTGCCGAACCATCAGCAGCACTCATCCCCAAAATTCCAGAGCCTGGCATAAACCCTGGCAACGTCGTAGATTCATTAATGGTATATCTTACATTGATACCTCGAATAGCCATCATCAAACGGGTAACACTTCGTACGAAAGTTGGCTGAGGTTTGATAATATCTTCATCATCACCTGGGCTTCTTGCCACGTTTTTACGTTCTACCCTTGGTTGGTTCGCCAGACGTAATGCGCGCACACGATTGTATAATGCTACAAAGTCAATCTTGCCATTGATACCTCTTTCACGAGTATTTTTAATTAAATTTCCTAAAGGAACATCCAACGAGTCACGGCTATCGTACGAACTCGCTAAATACTGATAGCCAAATTTATGACTATACTCAGCCGACATCCAATCGGTCAGTGGTGACTTATTGAGAGGTAATCTCCAGACAGCACTAAAGTTTTGGTCAAAGTTTTTGGTACGTCCCAAGCTTTTGATGCTTCTCCAAACAGAATCCTTTTTGGCTTGCGTATCTATGTCACCTTGAGGTTCGTCGATAATAGCACGTGCATTGGCAGCGTAGTTTACAATAACGGATTTGGTCAAATTCCAACCTAGATTATATTGTCTTGTAAACATCCAATATTTCTCAAACATTGGTGCTACACCATCGGTAGTTAAATCGGCATTTCGCAATTGAGTTTTCACAAAATTACGATCCATATCTGCCCTCACCGTAATAGAGTTAGGCAACGGAGAAAAGTTGATTTCTTTAATCCATCTCAACAAAGGATAATCAGACTTTATGCCTTTAAATGGCTCTATCGGTTTACTTGTTCCCGCATAAGCATACATGATACCACCTCTGTGAGAAACTTGTTTATATGCATCTATGAGGGTATTACTTCTAGTCAGTTCTGCAAACGAGTATGAAATGGCAATATTTTCAATATCCCATAAATGTGCTTTCCCTCCTCCTACTTTTATCTTACGAACATTGGTAAGGTTAATTGCTCGACGCTCAGAATTATCTTCTACGATTTTCTGAAGCATAGCTCTCTTCGCTGGATCTGTGATATTATTAAGCGATTGCTCCAAAGGAATATCAGGATCAAGTGGATTAAAATGTGGTGTCGAATTACTTTTGTCATAACTGATATACAAAGGAATTCTTAAACCCCATTTATCTGGAAATAATTTATCCAAATTAATCGTAGCTGCGATTCCATAGGCATAGGAAGTCTCTCGTGAGCGTTCAGAAATTTTAGATTGTACACCTCCAAAACCATATCCTTTGTATGAGGCATTCAAGGTAACATTGGCAAAATCTGCCAACTTTAGCCCTAGTTTACCTACTGCCGCGTTACCAGAAGTTTGATCAAATCCATTAGAACGTAATTCGTCGACCCAAATACAAAATGATTTAGGTAGTTCATCCGAAGACTTTGGATTTCTCACCCCAATCATCAGAGACACCACTGCACTCAAGTCTGGGCGACCCACCACACGTACTCGATACAATTGTCCATTATTTCCCACAACACTATCCATAAGATATGGCGTAGTCAAGGCTACTTGTGCCTTATCACGTTTGAGTTTTGCTGCCCGTAAAGCATCAAATGGAATATCTATTTCATTTTCCGCAGGCCAAACTTCTGTATCTAGGTAAGAGCTTTTTCCTTTAGGAGTAATCGTCAAACCACGCGTTTCAACCTCATAATAGTTATCTGTTTGATCTGTACCAATTCTTACAAATGCTGAAACATCTCCTGTTCTTGTGTTTGCATCATCTGTTTCAGCATGAATAAACATTTTTAGATTTTTGTAATTCAAGAAATCAAAAACTGTATTCTTAAATACCGCACGCGAATCTCCATCACGCAATCCATCTACACAAAGCGACATAGACTGTTCGTTCAAAGCAACGTTATTCACCGTTGTTACATCACGGTCACGCTGAAACCCTGGAGGAACTGAGTATGGCACCGTTTTGCCAGCTTTGTTGGCAGGTCCATTTTCGTCAATATTTACAGTTGAAACCTTAAAATTAGCATCATAAGGCTCTGGAACTTCCTGTAAACCTCTTGGTGTCAAATCTCCAGTATAAGTACGATACTGATAACCTGATAGTTGAAAAGAAGCAAAACGAAATACTACGGGAGCTTCCCAATCAGTAGTAAACATTCGGATAAAGCGCATAGACTTGAATCCGTTGATATTACCTACTTTATTCGAATAGTTCTTGATAGGAATTCTAAACAAATACCAACTTACGCCTCCTTCAGTGATTTGGTCAACAATATAATTTTGTCCTACTGCCATTTTCTCCTTTTTCATATCGAGCTCATACTCGTAATAGGCATCTGTGTCAGTAATAGTATTATCATTGTTCAAATCCTCTCTATCTGGTTGTTGATTACTTGCTTCTGTATAACCTGATGCGGTACTTGTTGAAGAGGGTGGTGAGTTATTTTCCAAACCCATATAACTCTTATAACGCTTTACAAGGCTGGAAGTACTGCTATATCGTTCGTTTAGATAGTGAATAAAATCATCGCCAGAAGGATCTTCCTCGATTTCAGATTTCATATTTGCATCAATATTCAACCCTTGAATCGTGCGAACATAATCAGCGAATTTTGCTTTTTCATTCCAAACATTATCAAAACTTGTTGGGTTGTTTGGCAAACCGTCCAAACCAACATCTTGTTGTTCACGACCATTTTGTAAGTCAAACGCATTGGTTACAAATTGTCGAGTTGGCGCAAGCCCCCAAACAGTTGAGTCTACGTTGGCTAGGGAACCTTGGGTAATTTTTTGCCCTGTAGGAATACCATTTTCAAAATTGTAACGTCCATCTGGTATAAAGTCTTCAGAAATATCACCAAGGTTGAATACTAACTTTCCACCTGTACGGTTACGAATCAAACTGGCCTCTTTATCTTTATCGAAATCTCCAGTGGCACGTACAATACCTGTTCTATTACCAGAATTGGCTGTTGCACCTGCATCAACCTCCGCAAATGGATCCATCATCCAAAACTCTAATGTTTCGATATTGGCATTGTCAAAGTCTGTATCTGAACTAATTGCGCGTGTAATTGCCCCAAAGTTTTTCTTTGGATTAGCTATAAACTGATCTAACTTAGGGTTGTAATTATACATCCCTCTCTCTCCAGGGAAATACGAAACGTCCAAAATTCCCACAGGAACGTTGATGTTATTCGCCACCGAACGGTTAGGGAATAAGGCTTGAGACGAAACTACACGTTCATAAGCATAGTTTGCCACGTCTTGCGAGTTGATGCCAACACTTCCTGTTTCTAAACTACTTGTTCCGTACAAACTATAATCGACTGTATAAGCCGAAATCTTAGCTCTGTTAAAATTACTTTCTACTGTGTTAGGAGACGTAATTGGTACAATCGTTTTAGGAACCGACCCCGGTCTCCAAGAATTCGCTTGAGTATTAAGGCTAAATATATTTCTCGCAGATTCAAAATCGTCAATAAACGCATTGCTATTTACAGCACTATTCACACCCGGAATAAGACGAGCAAATTCACCTTGAAAATCAATAGCAGAGGTTTCTTTGGTCGAAATTAATGGTAGAGCATCCACCAGACGAGTCAAAAGCAAAGACTTTTTCTGAATGGCTGCATCCAAGCCAAACATGGTATTATTGATGGGTTCATTACCAATTTGTACCCTTGTCAAAAAGCTTGGAGGGGTTTCTGATAGATGCTGTAAAGTACCCCCTAAGTGAATATCCTTCCCTAAAGTATAATCGATGTGTGTTCCTAAAAGTGTACGTATTTGATTATTGAATAGATCTGGCTTTTCATAACAAATCCTAATTTCACGTCCTGAATTGGAAATGCCAGAATTTAGGATTTTTACACGACCTACTTGTGGTTCAACAATGTAGTCTACACCAGGTGTAAGGGCAACACCCCCTGCAGTCACTTGTACGGAGTTACCATCTACCCCTAAAGGTAAATTTACATCACCACCAAGCGACGACTGATAACTACCTTTCAAGAAAAACTTATTCTTACTTGCAATTTGTTGCGCATCGGCAAGCGTCGAAGTATAAAGTTTATCGAATACATACTTATCTACCAATTGAGACTCATCCGCTTCGAACTTCTTTCTAAGTGTACCTCCAAAAGGTTCAAGGACAGGAAAAATGATTTTACCATTTCTGCTATCTACTGTAACGCCTTCAATAAAGTCGAAATTACCGTCAGTCTGACGGTCACCGTTTTGGTTCATTTTATCAAGTCCTAAAACTTGAACCAATGGAATATCTTTCACGTTTCGACCTTCCAACAAACTTGGATTGTCGATACCTGTATTATCGTCTTTGTAAATAACACGTAATTGAAAACCTGTTTTGGAAATCTGAGAACCATTTAATGAATAAACGTTCTTCATCATCAAATTCCACATTGGGTGATTCAATACGTTACGGATAGTGGATGATTTCAAAAGTTTTAACACCAACACTTCATTGTCTTGGCGGTTTTGGTAATCTTCCGTTAACTCCCCTACCTTGTATTTTTGTCCATTCATGGTATATTCATAGGACACCGCAAGCACTTCATCATTACGAAGTGGCGTGACCAAGGAGATATAACCCAATTCAGGACTAAAACGATATTCTCTTTCTGTAAGCTTTTTGGCTCCACGCAATACATCAAAGTCGGTACCTTTATCCAAACCGTCAGCTACAAGCAAGCTTGTAGTCTGATCAGCCTTACGAATTTCAGCATTTGACGAATTAGGGTCTAAGTACTTGTTGTAAAGCGTATTGTTTTTGTTATTCACAGGCGTACCTCCATTAGCACCTGAAGCAGCTGCAACCCCATTGTTGGGATTATATGGGTTAGTTGGTGCACCTTCGCCTAGGTCCGAGAAACCTACGATATTGCGTAGAGTTTCAGTATTTTGAGAACGGTTTGTGACATATACTTCCAAACGAGTAATCGTAATACCAGAAGAAATATAGGCAGTTTCGGTACTCGTAGTACTACGTGAACTTTGTGATAAATCAGTGGACGATGTAGTATTATTGAGAGAGTTCGTTGAAACGCCCGAAGACATCACCGAAACATTTTTTAGCGAACTTTCGTATTTGTTACGGAAAAACGTAGATAAGAAAAAGTGTCTATTTTCATCATAGTTATCAGCACGGATTTCGAAAGTTTTACCCTGAGAACCACCTTTTAAGGTAATACAATCTTGTTTAGAGCGCTGTTGTGCCGCGACTAAAGTGACATCCACTTTACCAAAACGCATTAAGGTTTTCAAACCAAATAGGTTTTGAACCCCAGGAATGAGTTGGCTATTAAGAGTCCAAGAGGTATTTCCTACTTCGATGTTTTGGAGTATATCTTCTTCATTTGAACGCCAGTTGAGTTTGAGTTGATTTTGAAAATTGAAACTTGCCTTGGTATCAAAGTTGGTATTGAGATTAAACTTATTACCAATTTTTCCTTGAAAGTTAATTTGCGCTTGCTCGTTAAAGTTCAGGTTTCCGATATATCGTTGTTGAACTGGGATGGCTGGGTTATCGATAAACTGTCCGATGTAGCCAATGTCGAGTAAGATATTTCCGTTAGGTTTAAAGTCAATTTCAGACCCACCAAAAATACGGTCAATGGCTGGAGGGAGCTCTATTTTTGGTAAAATACCCCGCCCTCGGGTTTCATCTTTTCCATCTTGAGAGGCAGCGTATTTTTTCCAATAGTCTCGCACAAAACGATTTTGTTGTACCTTCTGATACTCCTCAAAAGTCATTTGCTGTGATGGCCTGTAATTGGCATCTGAGCCTGTCAGTTTTTCATAAACCGTTATACGCCCAGCCGAATCCAATTTGAATTCCGTTGAGGTAGATTTGGTATCCTTTATGATAAATGGAGAAGAAGGCGAACGATCAGAGAAACGGTTGGTATAACGATCTTTGATTTTATATTTGGGACGACGCCCAGATTTTTGTACCGTATCGGCGGGTACAGAAACGCCTAAAAACGGCTTGCTTGTCCAAAGAGACTCAGGACTACGCAGAGGGAACTCCCACGCGAGTGAAGCAAATACCGATAAAACTAAACTTCCAGAAAGTATGTAAAACTTTTTCCTTTGCACAGTTGATTGCTTAAAAGTCAAAATCTTGGTGAATTCAAAATGGCACAACAAAGCCAAAACGTCCAACAAGCTCTTATATTTTGGAACATGGGCTTTTTTTGGAAGCCCATGCTATAATTGAGGCTGAATTGTCTATTAAATTATCGTAAGGCAAGCTTGATAAGTTGCTCGACCGATAGGCTGTCGCCTTCTTTCTTGATAATGGCATCCAAACTCTTTTCTGCCACATTTTTAGGAATACCCAATGTTACTAGTGCTGCGAGTGCCTCACCACGCACTTTATTGCCAGAAGGAGCCAATAATGATGTTGGGGTACCTCCTATTAGTATTTCTTTCTTCAACTTATCTTTCAGTTCGATAATAGCACGTTGGGCAGTTTTTGCACCAATACCTTTAATGCTCTGAATCGTTTTGACGTCCTCATTTACCAAAGCCTGACGGATTTCGCCAGATGACAATGACGAAAGCATAATTAAGGCTGTATTGGGTCCAATACCCGAAACGCTGATGAGATCTAAAAACAAGGTTTTTTCGTCAAACTCCTTAAACCCATAAAGCACATGGGCATCCTCACGGATATTGAGATATGTATAGAGCTTACAACGTTCTGTTCCGTCTTGGAGAGCGCTGTAAGTTTGTAGTGATATTTTGATTTCGTATCCTACTCCTTGGACGTCGATAATAACAAAGGCTGGATCTTTATGCGCAAGTTTACCATCTATATAGGCAATCATAATTCTTTTTGTTTGAATAATAAAGTTTGATATATGGCCGAAGAAATACTCCTAGCAAATCAGAAAGAGGTATTTAATGCAGGTTTTAGAAAATATACAACTCAAGTTTTGCTTGTGCTCACACCAAACTTGTAATATTACTATACAAAATCATACCAGTTTATTGTATTATGGCTAGCATTTTTTGTGGCAAAAAACAACTTGGATGATAACTTTCCTTGAGAATTGTATCTTTCAAAAATACAGAAAAAGTCCGCATAAGCCAAATTGCCTTTATGCGGACTTTTAAATGATTTAATATCAGTGTAAGTAACTTAAGATACACGAAGCTTCATACCAGCTTTAACAACGTTACCTTTAATTCCATTCATTTTTTTCAATTTTTCTACAGAAATACCTCCATAGCGTTGTGAAATATTCCAAAGGGTATCTCCTTGTTCAACAGTATGGAATTTTATTTTTCCTTTACGAATATCTTCTTTTTCTCTTACATTCGAGCGAGCATATTTCTCTGAGCTTGTAACTGCTGATTCCTTGAAAATCACCAATGTTTGTCCTGTTTGAATACCAGACTTACGCAGTTTATTCCAAACCTTTAAGTCATACACTTCAACATTGAATTTATCAGCAATAGCAAAAAGATTATCGCCCTTATGAACCTTGTATGTGATTTTTTTAGGTTTACGTTTGATTACCTCCTCTACATCGTCCTCTACCAGTTGTTCAGTAGGTTTGTTTACTACCACAATAGGTACTGAATCTTCACGCGATTGTTGTTGACCTGCTAATTCTACCCCAGCAGGAACAAGCATATTAGTTGGCATTTTTGAAGCAGAATCCATAATCATTAAACGATTTGACCTGAAATATGCCAATTCACTTTTAGGGAGTTTTAGTGAGAAATTACGAGTATTATTTGGTAAAATATGAGTCAGGATATGAGGATTAAGCTTTTGGATGCTTTCCAAATTGATATTAGCCATTGTAGCCAATTTATCTAAATCCAAATAAGAGTTAATCTGAATCGTATCGTGTTCGATCGCTAACTCATAATTTTCAGGCACAATATCATGAGAGTCTGCATGATTCATCATGTACAAAATACCTATGTATTGTGGCACATATCCTCTTGTTTCTTTAGGCAAACAGTTATAAATATCCCAAAAAGTTTGTCCTCCATTACAACGACGAATCGCACGACGAACATTGCCAGGGCCTGTGTTATAAGCTGCCAAAACTAAATGCCAATCTCCAAAAATATTGTACAACTGACGCATATAGCGGCATGCTGCTTCTGTAGCCTTTTCTGGGTCAAATCGCTCGTCTACGTAATCATCAATTTTTAATCCAAAATCTATTCTAGCTGTTTTAGGCATAAATTGCCAAAGCCCACCCGCACCTACACGAGACATGGCTCTTGGATTCAGCCCAGATTCAATCAAAGAAAGATACTTTAATTCGTCAGGCAAGCCGTATTTTTTGAGGTATTTTTCATACAAAGGGAAATACATATCTTTTCGTTCGAGCATTGTTTTCGTAAACGAGGGTTTACGAAAAGCAAAATACTCCACAAACTGATGAGTAGTACTATTGTAAGTCAATGGGATTTCTCTTTGAAGCGCTTCTAAACGAGGCTTAACAATATTAGGGTCAATTAACCATGTAGGTTCTGCAACGGCTGGAGGTGTTGCGGTTTGCGGATACACTGGCTTAACCGAAAGCGTGTCCACTGTTCCTTGATTTTCGGTAGTCGATGAGGCTGCTGATACCTGTGCTTGACTGCTCAAGGCAACCATTAACAGTGAACCTGCCAAAATCGAGCGAAATGTAGTCAATGTCATTTAATTCTCTAATAAGGATTTAAGGAATATAATATCTCTGGCGTGTTATGCGTGCTCAATCCCGTAGGCAAAATGAGAAGCTTTTGAAACACTTTATCTTTTCTAAATTCTTATGGGCAGTGTGTTTATCCGTTCTTTATGGTAATGTCAATATTTGGACTTTAAACAAAGTTACTGATTTTTAACTAAGTAAACCACAATTTTATTGTACGACAAAAACAAAGTATTGAATTATTACAAGAAACATTAAGAATACTTCTATTTTAAGGGATTTTCGAAACTCATCCTCTGTGCGTATCTATAGGGTATAAAAAAATTGTGTAGACTAAAGTATTCTACCAAACAAAAAGTCTAACATCAATCTAGGTTTAGACTCATGTTAGACCTCAAAAGTTTATTCTTACTTATGTATTTTCAATCAGTGAAATACTGATACCTAAAGACTAATATAAGCTCTTCGCAAAATTCAACAAAGCCTCCTCTTGAAATGCCCCTGCCATAATTTGAAACCCAATCGGCATACCATCATTATCGACACCATTAGGAATAGAAATAGCTGGCAAACCTACTACATTGGCTTGAACCGTAAACAAGTCACCCAGATACATTTGGATAGGATCTGATGTCTTTTCTCCTATTTTGTAGGCAGTAGTCGGTGTTGTAGGACAAACCAAAAAGTCATATTCAGACAATAATTGGTCTGTATAATCCTTAATCAATCTTCTCACTTTTTGTGCTTTGGTATAATAGGCATCATAATAAGATGCACTCAATACAAAAGTTCCTAACATAATACGGCGCTTTACTTCCTTACCAAATCCTTCAGCTCTTGATTTTTTGTACATCGACATCAAATCTGTTGCTTGATTGGAACGGTGACCATACTTTACTCCATCAAAACGAGATAGGTTTGAGCTAGCTTCAGCCGTTGTTAAAATATAGTAAGTTGGAAGAAAATACTTGATTAATGGAAACTCTACCGCCTCTACCACATGACCAGCAGCTTTCAACGCTTCAAGTTTTGCCCAAGTAGCCTCGCGTACTTCTGGTTGAAGACCTGTACTTTCAACAGCTTCTTTCAAATACCCAATTTTCAAAGTTTTATGGGTCGTATCAAAAGCAGAATATTGAGGAACATCTAAGGTTGAAACAGTACTATCTTGTTCGTCTTTTCCTGCAATTATCTCTAATAATATTGCTGCGTCTTCCACCGATTTAGTAATAGGACCAATACAGTCAAATGATGAAGCATATGCAATGAGACCCCATCTTGACACCCTTGTATAGGTTGGTTTTAAACCCACCAAACCACAAAAACCTGCTGGCATACGTACAGAACCACCTGTATCTGTACCCAAAGAAGCTAAGCACATATCTGCTTGTACTGCCACAGCCGAACCACCCGAAGATCCACCCGCTACACGGCTTTCGCCAACTGCGTTGAGACAAGCACCATAGGCTGAGTTTTCGTTGGTCGAGCCCATTCCAAACTCATCACAGTTTTGTGAACCAATAATGATGGCATCAGCATCGATTACCCTTTGAACGGCAGTAGCATTAAATTGAGATTCAAAACCTTCAAGAATTCTACTTCCTGCTGCTGAAGGGTGATCTTTATAGCACAACAGGTCTTTAATACCAATCACCATACCTGCCAATTTACCAGCAGTTCCAGCTTTGATTTTTTGATCAATTTCATCAGCTTTTGCCAATGCTTCTTGATCAAACACTTTCAGGAAGGCATTTAATTGGGTATTTTTTTCAGTAATATTTTGAAGATAAAATTCTACAAGTTGGCGGCAGGTAATATCTCCTGCATATAAATCAGCTTGAATACTCTGTAGTGATGTATAATTTTTCAAGGTAACAGAAAGTAAATAAAATGGTAATGACTATAAAAAAACAAGAGCATAGTCAGGATTGCAATGCAAACCTAACTATGCAATTATGTAAGGTAATAAGTACAGGAAAACAATGTGTTACACACTATTTTCGGCAATTTGATTATGTTACGATTGGCACTAAGTTTTATCACTCAGTTATACAAATCAAATACGAGCCAATACTATTTTGTATCGTCCAAACCTTTTGTAATCTGCTCCTGAACGTCTTTTTGTGCGTCTTTGAATTCTTTGATACCTTTACCCAATCCCTTCATTAATTCAGGCAATTTTTTTCCACCAAAGAATAACAACATAGCTAAGCCAATCAACAATAATTCGCCGCCACCTAAACCGTTCAAGAATAATAAGATTGAAGTCAGTTCCATTTCTGTATTGAGTTAAAAATTTTTGTAAATATACTTAATGATTTTGGATTATGGACTTTTCATTACCGATATTTTGGCAATTAGCGTCCGAAGAATTTTGGTTTACTTATTCGATACTAAAGTCTTGAAAAAGTTGATTTCTTTCCCAAGCTTCAAAGTTCTCGATGTCTTCGTGCAAGGCTCTAAAAAGCCATAACACAATAGCAAGGTCATCCGTCAAGCCAATTATGGGCAAAATATCTGGAATTACATCTATTGGCGACACAAAGTAAATCAAAACTGCTACAATTTTGAGAATTGTTGGCCACGGTACTATACGGTATTGTCCCGATACGTATGCTTTTACCATTCTCGACAAAGTTGTTAGCTTGTCCGTTAAGACCTGACCAACCCCTTTATTTTCTTTATCAGCAACATCTTTTGCTTTAGAAAGCACCTCTCTTAATAACTCTAAAAGGGCCAAACTTCCCATGGCATATTTGCTAGCTTTTTTGGTTGCACTCTTAAAAAATATTGAATTTAATACTCTCGAAGCTAAATCGTCTTGTGCCATATTTTTTAATAATTTAACAGAACATGGGCACTATTTTATCTATATTTCGCTTAACATAGTATAGCTAATTTTCAAAAATTGTTACCCTCAAAATTTACCGAAAGTTAGTAAATTTAATATTGCGGTAAAACATAAAACGCTACAAGCGGCGTTTTTGATATATAAACCGTTTAAATTATTCATAAATGATGAGATAAATCAATTGATAATCAAAAGATTGTTTATCTTTTTCTATTCAAACATACAAATAAAGTTATTGAGAAGGCAAATATACCGTTTAGCAACTTTCCTATAAAAAATTTACATAATTTTAGAAATCCATGTTTTCAGAATGCCTAAATGCTTTACATTTGTAGGGTCTTGCTACAAAGACTAACAATGCAAAAACGTACATGTTTGAGCAAAATTCAAGGCGTTGTTCTCCATTATGAAAGCATTGATTGAATCATTCTATTTAACAAAACAATTAATCAAAAATCATCATGTCTAAAATAACTGTCGTGGGTGCAGGGGCCGTGGGTGCTACTACTGCCGATAACATTGCTCGTAAAGAATTAGCAGACGAAGTCGTGTTGCTGGATATTAAGCAAGGGTTTGCAGAAGGAAAAGCCTTAGATATGTTCCAAACAGCTGCGCTATTGGGCTGGGACACAACTTTAACTGGTGTTACGAATGATTACTCAAAAACTGCTAATTCAGACGTAGTAGTTATTACGTCGGGGCTTCCACGTAAACCAGGTATGACTCGCGAAGAACTCATTGGAGTGAACGCTGGCATTGTTAAATCGGTAGTGGACAATATCTTGCAATACTCACCAGATGCCATTTTTGTAATCGTTTCAAATCCTATGGATACAATGACCTATTTGGCATTGAAAGCGTCGGGGCTTCCTAAAAACCGTATCATTGGTATGGGTGGTGCTTTGGACTCGGCTCGCTTCAAGTGCTATTTGTCATTGGCCATGAATGTTTCTCCAAACGACCTTCATGCTACAGTAATTGGTGGTCACGGTGATACTACCATGATTCCATTGAAGCGCCTTGCTACTTGGAACGGTACGCCAGTAGCCAACTACTTGGATGGGGCAACACTTGATAAAGTAGCGGCAGATACCATGGTAGGTGGAGCAACACTTACGGGTTTATTAGGTACTTCGGCTTGGTATGCGCCTGGTGCAGCATCGGCAGCGGTAGTAGAATCAATCATCCGTGATGAAAAACGTGTAATTCCTTGCTCGGTATTCCTTGAAGGCGAATATGGTCAATCTGATATTTGTTTGGGTGTACCGGTTGTTCTTGGTAAAACAGGTTGGGAAAAAATCATTGATTACAACCTCAATGAAGAAGAGCAAGCATTATTTAGCAAATCAGCGGATGCAGTTCGTAATATGAACAACGTACTTTCAACACTTAGTTTGTAGTTGTGTAATATGAGAAATGGGTGATTATTACAAAACTCATTTCTCTTACTTAATTATCGGCTAGTAGAACATAATAAAAGGCGACCTCAAATTTGAGGTCGCCTTTTAATTTCTATTGAAAAAAGATCAAATCGTAAAAAACTATCTTCCGTCTGGAGCGAAATCTAAACGTGTGACAAAATATTCCGTATCTCCCATCCAAGAAAACTTCATATATCGTTGTTCATAATGCAAACGAACACGCTTGCCTGTAAGCATGGCATCTTCTAACTGTTGAACAATTTTTTCGTCGTTATTATCTACCGTAAAAGCCCACATATTATTCACCATATTCCCCACTTGTCCTTGCGCACCTACATTGAGTTCTCCTTCAAAAGTTTTGAACATCACCCCTTTTTTAGAGAATTTTGACACTACCCCTGCTCGCTCTCCTTCAGAATATGAGATTTTTGTAAGTAAAAAAGACCCAACAACCGCTAAAAGTGCGATACTGATGATACTGATAATTAATTTTCTAAAAAATGCACTAGTGGCTTTTTTTGCGGCGTCGAATTGTTCGTTGAATGCCATACTTGTTTGGACGTTTTGGGTGAAAATTATCTTGCTGTTTATGAAGCTGACACTATCATTTTAAAAGCATCAACTGTACTTCTTATTGATTTCTTATTCTGTGAAAAGACTATTATTATAGTCTTTTCAAATTTGCGAAACTTTAAGAAGCTTTACAATACATCAGACGAGATAAATTCAAAAGGACACTATTTTGAACGAATCGCGGTAACAGGGTCCATTCTGGCAGCCGACCATGCAGGAATAATTCCTGATAAAACACCAATGACTGTTGAGGTAAACAATCCCCAGAAAATATTTTTAAAGCTCAAAATCAAGGTCAATGAGCCTAACGGTAAAAGGGAGATTAGCCATACTATACCAATGCCTACAAAGCCCCCAATCAAACTCAACAAGACCGACTCAAAAAGGAATTGAAACAAAATAAAATAGTTTTTAGCTCCTAGCGATTTTTGAATACCGATGATATTAGTACGCTCTTTTACCGACACAAACATAATATTGGCAATTCCGAAACCTCCCACTAGCAAGGAGAATAAGGCAATAAAAAAGCCGCCAACGTTGAGTTGAGCAAAAATTGAATCGAAGAATTTCACTGCACCATCGAGCCTATTAATAGAAAAATTTTCCTCTTGTGCAGGTTTTAATCCTCTTCGTCCACGCATCAAACCAGTAACCTCACCTTCGAGTGTTTCTTGCCCAGCATCCCAATCAAAAGCTTTGATAGCAATATCTGGCTCAGGCTGATCTTTTTGGAAAACATTGGCATAGGTAGTATATGGAATATACGCTCTATCGTCGGGCGAACCGCCCAAGCTAATCAAGTCTTCTCCTTTGAGATTCATCGTTCCGATTACTCTAAACTTGATCCCATTCACTTTGATTTCCTCTCCAATCACATCGCTTTGGTTCGGGAATAAAGCCGCTTTTACCTTTGCACCCAAAATAATAGAGAAAGCAGAGTTATCTGTTTCACTTGGCATGAAATATCGCCCTTCGCCCACTGGCACATCCGAAATAGCATTATAGTCATAACTCACACCTGCCAATCGCACTTCCATACTATTGCTTTTGCGTTTTAGGGTTGTCATACGCCCATCCATAATAGAAATTGCTTGCGCATTTTCTAAGTTATCCTTCAAATACTGGTATTCGGCATACTTCATATTAGGACGATTGATATACTTCCACCAAGGATAGCTATTACTCATAATCCAAGGCCATTTTCCTACGTAAACTACACCTTTTCCAAATGAATCAATTTGGCTCCTGATGTTCATATTCATTGAATCTACCACAGTAAATACGGCTACAATAGAAAATATACCCACAGTTACACCCAACAATGACAGGGTTGTACGTAGAAGATTTGTGCGTAAAGCTTGCCATGCGAAGCGAAAGCTTTCAAAAATTTGTCGAAGAAACTTCATATATGCTACAAGATGAATAAACGTACGAAGACACCCTTTAGAGTTTTCTCATAAATGGTAATTTAAAATTACGAGAGTGTACTTCGAAATCAAATCAAGAAATGACCAATAGCACTTTCTGACAGCATGAGTGGCAATATAAGTTTAAGACTGGAAATAAAGTTGAAAACTTTGTTCATTATTGTAACATCAAATCCTAAATTTACGGACGGTTTTACCTACTCACTAACCGATTCTTTCATAATTGTTCAAATGACATGAAAGATTAGTTATTCTAATCCTAATGGCTCAAAGGCATGTCAAAAAAGCTTACGATTTCTAATTTCCAAGACTTGCAAGTCAATTTTGCAGGCGAGTTGTACTATGATAATTCGGCAGAGCACCAAGCTCAGAAGTTGATCTATTCGACCGATGCCTCTGTTTATCAAGAAAAACCTATCGCAGTGGCGGTGCCCAAAAATGCAAGCGATATTCAAACTTTGATTCGTTTTGCCAACGAATATCACGTGACGCTGATTCCTCGGTCGGCTGGAACATCGCTGGCTGGACAGGTAGTTGGGAAAGGTATTATCGTGGATATTTCGAAATATCTCAATCAAGTTTTGGAAGTCAATGTGGAGGAACGTTGGGTGCGTGTGCAACCTGGCGTAATCCGGGACGACCTTAACGCCTATCTCAAGCCCTACGGTTTACTTTTTGGTCCAGAAACCTCCACGTCTAGTCGTGCTATGATTGGAGGTATGATAGGTAATAACTCTTGTGGGCTTCATTCAATTGTGTGGGGCGATACCCGTACGCATTTGCTCGAGGCAAAAGTGTTATTGAGCGATGGTACAGAAGCCGAATTTAAAGCTCTGGATAGACCAAGTTTTTACGAAAAAGCAAGGCTCAAAACCTTAGAAGGGCATATTTATCGTGAAGTCCATCGTGCCCTCAATAATCCTTTTATTCAGGAGTCTATTGAAAAAGCTTTCCCCAACAAAAATCTAACACGACGCAATACAGGATATGCTTTGGATATGCTGAGTGACAACGAGATTTTTCAACCTCAATCCACAAAACCATTTAACTTTTGTCAATTACTCTCTGGCTCTGAAGGGACACTGGCATTTGTGACGGAGGCTAAAATCAATCTTCTTCCCCTACCTCCTACCGAATCGGCATTAGTATGTATTCATTGTAACTCGATTGGCGAATCGCTTCATGCCAACTTGATTGCACTGAAACACCGACCAATGGCTTCAGAATTGGTAGATAAATACATTCTAGATTTTACCAAAGGACACCACGAATACCATAAAAATAGATTTTTTATTGAAGGCGACCCTCAAGCTATCTTGATGGTTGAATTTATGGCAGATACGCAGGAACAGCTTTCCAAACTGTGTGATGCCATGATTAAAGATTTGAAAGAGGCTAATTTGGGATATGCTCATCCAATCATCAGAGGCGCTGATACCAAACCCGCTTGGGACGTCCGCAAAGCTGGACTTGGATTGATTCGAAATCTACCGGGAGATACCCAACCAGTCAATCTTATCGAGGACTGTGCCGTAGCTCCAGAACACTTGCCTGCTTATATTGAAGAACTTCATACCTTGTTAGAAAAACATGGATTGAATGCTTCCTATTACGCTCACGCAGGCGCAGGCGAATTGCACGTAGAGCCAATGATTAACCTCAAAACTGAGGAAGGAAAGCAATTATTTAGAACCGTATTGGCCGAAACCGCAGCTTTGGTCAAAAAATACGATGGTTCTTTGAGTGGCGAGCACGGCGACGGTCGTTTACGTGGTGAGTTTATTCCTTTTATGATGGGCAAAGAAGTCTATGATTTGTTCAGGGAGATTAAAGGAATTTTTGATGAGAAAAAGATTTTTAACGCCAATAAAATTGTAGATACTCCTCCAATGAACGAATTCTTGCGATATGACGTAGGAAAAGTTCCTAACAAGGTAAATACTATTTTCGATTTCAGTAAACAGGAAAGCATTTTACGATTAGCTGAAAAATGTTCAGGCTCAGGCGATTGCCGTAAAACCGAAGTTACTGGTGGTACCATGTGCCCAAGTTATATGGCAACTCGACAAGAAAAAGATACCACGCGTGCAAGAGCCAATATTCTACGTCAATTTTTAACTAATTCTACCCAAGAAAATCCATTTAATCATCCAGAAATCAAGGAAGTAATGGATTTGTGTTTGTCTTGTAAAGGCTGTAAAGCAGAGTGCCCATCACAAGTAGATATTGCCAAGATGAAAGCTGAATTTCTTCAGCACTATTATGATGTCAATGGTATTTCTTTCAGAACCAAAATGATTGGTAGTTTTACCAAATCACAGGCATTGGGGATGGCATTTCCAAGAGTATATAATTTCTTTGCTCAGAACGCTGTAACAAGTAAATTCATCAAAAAAACCTTAGGGTTTGCCCAAGAAAGAAGTTTGCCTACGCTCGGCAATATAACCCTGCGTAACTGGCAATTGAATCGCTTGAAAACACAAGCCAAACGCCAGAAAAATAGCATCAAGCCTTTTAACGGAAAACCAAGTAAGGTTCGAAAACAAGGAAAAGTATATCTATTCTGTGACGAGTTCACCAATTATAATGATGTCGAATTAGGCAAAGTGACTATCAAATTGTTGACAGCACTGGGCTACGAAGTTCATATTCCAGAACATATCGAAAGTGGACGTACCTATTTGTCAAAAGGTATGGTTAGGGAGGCACAAAAAATCGCGATTCAAAATGTAAAACTGTTGGCAAAAGCCCTCGAAGACCAAAGTCCTATCATTGGAATAGAGCCATCAGCGATTCTAACATTACGTGATGAATATCTCGATTTGGTACCTGCTGAATATCGTGCAGAGGCGGAGCTTGTGGCAGACAACACGTACTTAATTGATGAGTTTTTGGCACAAGAAATAGATAAAAAACATATTTCGCCAGATTGGTTTACGAAAGAAAAACGCTTAATAAAATTGCATGGTCACTGCCATCAAAAGGCTTTATCTTCGCTAATTCCTACCAAAAAACTTCTTTCGTTACCTAAAAACTTCGAAGTGCAACTCATTCCTTCGGGTTGTTGCGGAATGGCAGGTTCGTTTGGTTATGAGGAAGAACATTATGAAACTTCCATGAAAATTGGCGAGTTAGTACTTTTCCCAACAGTGCGTCAACAACCAGAAGATGTAATCATTGCGGCGCCTGGTACTAGTTGTCGTCATCAAATCAAGGATGGTACAGGCAGAACCGCATTACACCCTGTCGAAATTTTATGGAATGCTTTGAATGAATCCTAAGATAGGCTTGGTCACAAAAGAATATTGACATGTTATTACTAAAACATCTTTGGGTAATACAAATGGTTTCTCAAGCATTTGTATTATCTTTAAAGGTGTTTTTTAGAAACGTATAAGACTTGTCCCATAAACGTCATTTACTTACATTTGTAAGAGGATAACGCTCAAAATCAAGTTTTTTTGCGCAATACTTAATACAAAAGTGCTTTACCCATTATTTTAATTGCCCCTTAAACACAACATCACTATCGAAAACCCGACCCTTAAGTATAGAAGCCCTAATTAAGATGAAAAAAAAATTACTCCTAACGCTATTACTCAGTTATTGCCACTACAATTTTGCTCAACAAGCCATTTCGGCAGCCAAAAAAGACTCAACCAATACCTTTATTGGTGATATGCGCGTAACCGAACGACTAGAGTCAGTCGGTACGGCTCGTAAGCAAACGGTGAATATACTTCGTTCAAAATTAGAAGTATTGGAAAAAAATAACCGAAATCCTTTAGTTGTAGAACTCTCTTCCGTGTCTAGCTCCGCAGACAAATCCACGCCAACCGAAACATTCGCCAGTCTTATTGCCAAGTTAGACAAAAAATATAAAGCGGATATTCGTAGCATCGAAACAGACAACATCAGAGATATTTTTCAGATTGAACAAAAAAGCGAAATCAAAAGTCGCCATTCTGCGGTGGTTTCGGCACAGTGCTTTTCTGCAAAAAATGATGGGAATTTTGTAAAAATGAATGACCTCGACGGAGAAGAAATTGTAGGATTCCCGCTCGAATCGTTCAAAGGAAACTCTCGCTACGGATTGGTAGAAAACTACCATCAAGGTTTTGCTCGTATCAAGAAAGACCAAGTGTTTGGATACTTGAATTACTGTGGCGACGAAGTGATTCCATGTCAATTTGAAAAAGCAGAGAATTTTAACGACGGAAAAGCACTCGTTAAAAAATTTGAATGGTATTTCATAGATGTATATGGCAATGAAAGTGAAGCCCTCGAAAATGTTGTAGAAGCAAAAGCTCTCAAATATGGTATTAGTGTTGCGAAATTCAAAAATGGCAAATTTGCCCTTATCGACAACTCTTACGACCAATCTAAAAAAGTATTATCTGAATACTACGATGAAATTTTAGCCTTCAATCGTGAACTACTAAGAGTTAGGATTGGTAAGTTCTTTGGACTTATCAAATACGATGGTACAGTCAAAATTGACCCTATTTACGATAACCTTAGCGCAACTACCGAGCAAGGCAAATGGATGATTATTGAACAAAATAAGAAAATGGGTTTGATGGATACCGAAGGTAATATTCGTCTAAAACCTATTTTTGAAAGTATCATTCCTATGCCCGTTGACCCAAGTATTGCTACTGTAAATTTGGGTTTAGCCAAAGATGAAACAGGCTTTAAATTAGTAGATTTCAAAGACCTTCGCACTAGTAAATCGTATCTTTCAATAGGAGAATTTAACCGCTTTGGACTAGCTCCTATCAAGGACGGGAAGTATTTTGGTTTTATCAATACTGACCTCAAAGTAGTGATTGACCCTGTTTATCGTAGTTTGGGAAGTTTCAACCAATACGGTTTGATTTCAGCTTGTAAAGATGTAAGCAATGCTGTTCGTTGTGGTTATATCAAACATGATGGAACAGAAGTAATTCCATTGGCTTATGACGAAGTTGCCAATTTCAATAAATTTGGGTTGGTAGTTGTACGTGAAAATGCCAAAAACTGTAGCATTCCATCTGGTAACTGTAAAGTAGATATGGTTTATGATAAAAATGGAACAGTAGTAATTGGAAAAACAAACGAAGTAGCTCCTATTGGCATCAGATATGCCACAACAGATACTATTTTCAATGGAAACTATGTGGTAGTAAAAACTTTTACACCCAACAAAGATGGTGATGAAGAAATGGAGTTTAACTTGGTAGAACGTGCCAACGCTCGTCGTATCACTGCACAAGGATACAAGTCTATTCGTAAATTTGATGCCAACCAGTTATTCCCAGTATTGAAAGAAGGCAAATGGGGGCTTATTGATACTTCGGGTCGTGTAGTTGCAAAACCAGCCTACAAAGAAATGTTGTATTCGACAGAAGGTTTATACGGTGTAAAATTTGATAATGGTAAATATGGTTTTATCGACAAAAAGGGAAAAGTCCAAATAGCCTTCGACTATGACGAAATACGGCCTTTCAATAATGGTTTGGCTGTCGTGTCAAAAGGCAATGGAAAGCTTGGAATTATCAATAAATTCAATGCTAAAATTGCTCCATGTTCCTTTAATGAAATTAATATTTTGCCAGCTACCAAGCAGTTCGAGCTTATAGATACATCGGGAGGTAAGTTTATCCTCAATAGTAGCGGTGATTGTGTTACCAATTGTACGAAATTTGATGAAATCCGTAAAATGGCAAACCAATAAGATTTTTTACTGTAATTTTGCAAAATCCATTATCCTCCACGATAATGGATTTTGTTTTTATCAATAGTCAATCTTTGTAAAAGGTCAGAAGAATCATGTATTTGCAAAATGTAACTTTCAATATCGATACACAAGCCGAGGTAGAGTTTTTGTCATGGATGAAATCTCAACATATTCCCGAAATCATGGCGACAGGCTTACCAACCAATTTCAAAATCTTAAAATTATTGACTGAAGTACACAATGGTGGCGCTACTTATTCATTTCAGTATGCTTTCGAAACTAAGCAACATTATGATATTTATGAAGCAATCCATTTTGACGAATTTATCGCTAAAGTAGATGCTCGCTACAAAGGTAAATATGTATTCTTTGCTAGTTTGCTCCAAGAAATGGATGCTTAATTCCATATTTAGTGATTGAGTAATTTAGCGAATGAGTGATTAGTTTCACTTGTAGAGACGCAATGCTTTGCGTCTTAAGCGGAGTCAAACATAGCATAGTGGTATTAAAAAAGCGCTCGAAAAACAGTTTTCGAGCGCTTTTTTAATGAAATTTATAGAATCATCTTAATTTTAACATTCGGTTTGACACATCTCTAGATGCAAGGGATTGCGGCTCTATTGGCGTATTTAGAATAACTCTTTCACGCACTCACCAATCACTCAATTCTGGAATTTATTTCTCTTCTAGTAATTGTATCAACTCTCCCAAAGTTCGTGGGTCGCTAGGACGTTTGGCGTTTTCGTAAACAATTTCCCCCTTTTTATTGATAATCAAATACCTAGGAATCGCTTGCAATTTAAAGCGTTTGGCGGCTTCAGAGTACCATCCTCCTTTTGAAAACAAATTAAGTCCTTCCATTAAAGCATGTTTTTCAACACCCTTTTTCCACAATTCTTCTGTATCATCTACCGAGATATACAAAAACTCAATATCTTTTTTGAATTTGCTCGGTATAGATTGCATGAGTTTTTTGGAATAAGGAAACTCCTCAATACATGGTTTACACCACGTTGCCCAAAAATCAATATACAAAATTTTACCTTTCAGACTCGACAACGCAACACTATCTCCTTTTAGATTTACAGCCCTGAATGAACCATCCTTTGCTTCTAGTACTTTCGCTATTTCGGCGTCTTTTGCTCCTAAAATAACCCCACACTTATCTTTAATTACTTTTGACCAAGCATCGGCAGTAGAGGAGACAGACAAAGCAGCAAAGGTATTACGAGCTACAGAAGGCAACACTTTGTCACAATTATTATAAAGCAAATACGCCAAATAATACTGATAACTTAGCAATGGCAAATGTTCTCTAGCAAAACTATGCTTATCGGTCATTGACTTACTTTGATCTTTGTACTTTTCAAAATCGTGTGCTTTTGAGTTAAAATAGGTCACATAATAGCTCAAAAAGCTTCGATATGAGTCCGAAAGTAAGGCTTCGTCTTGCAGTTTTTTGGTATCCAAATCGGCCACCAAAGTATTTGGCAAGGCCATTACTTTGGTAAGAGCAGTATTTGTATTGCCTTTGACAATAGGATATGCCAACAAGTAGTTCCAATAATTCCAGCGGATTTGGTTTTCAATATATTGCTTAAATTTTGGTGAAAACTTCTCCAATCCTGTGGCTTTTTTATAAAAATCGGATTGCGCTTTTTTAGCATCAAATAATGTCATTTCCCATGAATCTATCGGGATTTCAGCCATTTGAGCAAATACTTTTGTAGCATTGAAATTATCAGCAAATTTTTCATTGAATTGCTGTAAAAAAGTATTTTCAGCATTTAATGAGCCCTCTATCTGAAGCGATTTTGGCCAATCTTTACCATCAATTTTAATCTTTACTTGATTTCCCCTTTCCAAATACAGATGAAACACTTTTCCTCTAAAATTCAAATCTACAATTCCTTCGTCTGCTATCCCAAATTGAATGGCATCAGATATACCAGAGGCTGCCACAAAAAAGTCTTTCCGCACTTTTGCTCCAAGAAACAGTGGATCATACGAAAGGTATAAGGTATCTTTTCCTGTATTGGTGAGTTCGAGAGATACTACAGACTGCTGAGCCAGAGTACCAAACGAACAACATAAAAGAATTAAAACACGCAAGATTTTTTTCATAATAAACTGTATAAGCGAGAGTTATGAATTGCGAATACACTCACAATTCTGCATGAACATTTGTTACCACACAATGGGTTGTTGTCCTCTGTTGAGCAAATAAGCATTGGTCTGTGAAAAATGTTTGTTACCAAACCATCCGCCTTGATTAGCCGACATTGGTGAAGGGTGCTTGCATTTCAACACCAAATGCTTTTTAGTATCTATCACAGCACCTTTATCTTGGGCATATTTTCCCCAAAGCAAAAATACCACACCTTCTTTTTCATCGGACAAACATTTGATTACGGCATCGGTAAACTGTTCCCAACCTTTTTTTTGATGTGAGCCAGCGCTATTAGCTCTTACAGTCAAAGTGGCATTCAATAATAATACACCTTGAGTTGCCCAGCGCTCCAAATTTCCAGAGGCAGGCATATCTGTACCTAAATCGTCTTTAATTTCTTTGAAAATATTGATTAAAGAAGGAGGAAAAGCAATTCCATCGTTGACTGAGAAAGATAATCCCATCGCTTGATTAAGGCCATGATAAGGATCCTGCCCCAAAATAACTACCTTTGTTTGGTCGAAAGGACATTTATCAAAAGCGTTGAAAATGAGTTTTCCAGGAGGATATATCTTTTGAGATTGGTATTCTTCTTTTACAAATGATACTAATTGAGTAAAATACGGCTTTTCGAACTCGCCCGCTAGTCTGGTCTTCCATGAAGACTCTATTTTTACATCCATACGTTCTTGGTGTTTTACAGAAAGTATTTAATTATTCTAAAAATTGATCTATGCTTTTTTAACAAAACTACACATTTTCACATTTTCAAACCTAACTTTGTATTTGTTAATACAGTAGCAAAATCGGAATTATATTTATTTTTACGCTGTTAAAACATAAAGAATTTTGCACCACTTGTAAATTCATCATACCCAAATTGTAAAAAACATGGTCTCGGCAATTACACATGGCATTAAAGTAACTGTAGAAACAGAGTATCAACCACAATACTCTAATCCATCTCATGCCCATTTTGTTTTTTCTTATCGTATAAAAATCGAAAACGAAAGCGAATATACTGTCAAGCTACTTCATCGCCATTGGATTATTGTCGATGCCAATGGGCTAGAGCGACAAGTGTCGGGCGAGGGCGTAGTGGGTCAACAACCTATCATCGAACCAGGGCATTCGCATGAGTATTCGAGTGGTTGTAATTTCAATACCTCTATTGGCAAAATGAAAGGTAGTTATACCATGGAGCGTGTATTTGATGGGAAAAAGTTTAATGTTGCCGTTCCTGACTTTACGATGACTGTGCCTTATCGTTTGAATTAATTCTTGATTATTTTGATTCTATCTTATCTAAAATACCTTCTAAAAGCAGGTGATGAACATTCGGTTCATTCGCCATTTGTATTTGACTTATATTACCGTGCCATCAAATCACGCGATGGTCGTTATTTGCAATTAGTCCGTGTTGAGCCTCCCGATGCCAACGCACCAAAGCGCATTCAAAACAATCCCGAACATATCCTATCGATTGAATCACTTCGTGAAGCCCTAAAGTCAGATTCCAGAACTATAGAAATTACAGAATTGGGTGCAGGCTCAAAAATTCATTCTGGCAATCAACGAAAAATATCAGACTTAAATAATACTGCTCAAAAACCTCCTAAATATGCACAGCTTTTGGCTCGATTAGTTACCTATTTTCAGTCATCTACCATTTTAGATTTGGGGACTTCGCTAGGACTAACCACTGCCTACATGGCATTGAGTGGTCAAAATGCCAAAGTGTACAGCTTTGAGGGATGTCCTCAAACAGCTGCAATTGCTCAAGAAAATCTGGCAAAATTGGGCGTTAATAATGTTTCAATCATCAAAGGGAACATCGACCATACGCTTCAAGAAGTTGTCAGTAAACTCTCCTCACTTGATTTTATCTTTGTCGATGCCAACCATCGCAAAGCTCCTACCCTTTCCTATTTTGAAATTTGTTTGCCAAAAGTTCATGAAAATTCGATTATGATTTTCGATGATATTTATTGGTCTAAAGAAATGACCGAAGCGTGGGAACAAATCAAACAACATCCCAGTGTTGGTATAAGCATCGACTTATTTCAGTTTGGAATCGTACTTTTCAGAAAAACTCAAGCCAAACAGCACTTTGTATTGAAATAGCCTCTAGCACGTAATGAATTGATAGTTTACAAAGGTTGGCAAAAATCTGCTATGGCGGATATTGGATTGCGGAGGTAGAACATTTTACAAAATTCTTCAATATTTCCGAAATCAGAAATCCCAAATCTACAATTGATTGTACTTTACTTTTCTGACAAAATATAGCCCAATTAAAATGATGATTACTTCAAAAATCACAAGAGCACGAACAATACCCAAGGCATCAGATAAATAGCCAAGGAAAATAGCAGGAATGCCAAATCCGATGTATCCAACAAACATAAATCCCGAAACGGCTCGTGCTCGTTGTTCGCCACCAATATTAGCAATAATAGCTAATCCTCCCAAATAGGAAAACCCATAGGCTGCCATTCCAATAATAGAAGCCCCTATCAAAATAATCAGTAAGACAGATAGATAACACCCTAAAATCACTAATCCAAAACCCAAAGGAATCAATAGATAGCCAATTTGTACAGCTTTTTTGGGATTAAAGTTTCGGATAAATGGTTGCAAAAATGCACCAGTCCAATTAATTAAAACCAAACAAAAACCAGCGTATGTAGTCAAGCCAATCAACGCCAACTGTCCAGGAATAATAGCAATGACAATACCTGTCACCGCCCAGCAAACACCTATCCCAATATTGACAGGAAGTGCATTTTCTGGAAAATAAGGCAAACGCATCACCTTTCCTCCTTGGGGCGGCAAATCTGGTAAAAACAACATCAATAATACACCTATAATAGTTAACCCAATCAAAACGGGATAACTCAGCGGCACCAACGTAAACTCATGGATAATAAGCAAGGTGGTGGTAAGTGCTCCTCCACTAAAACCGATCGCCGTAGAAAAAGACGCTATATTGGCCGCTTGCGTGGCTGGATGTTCTTCTTGATTAAGCGTCAGTATTTCTGTTAAATAGGCTGTTCCTGTACCCATGCTCAAGCCAAGTGCGATTCCCTGACAAAAACGAGCTATTATCAAAGTATATACCGCTGGATGAAACGTTATCACTGTTGTAGAAGCCAGAGAAAATAACACACTCAATAGCATGATTTTTTTGCGACCTATCCTATCTGAAATACCTCCCAAAAAAATGTAACAAGGCAGCATTCCCACAATATAAGAAGCCAACACCAAGGCCGTTTGTCCATTATTTAAGCCTTCATTTTGGGCATAAACCCTAAATAATGGCATCGAAACATTCACTGCGAGGGTGACTAATAGCAATGCATAGGCAATAATATATTTTGCATTCTTTTTCATTTTTTCAGGATATACGAAAAATTTTGTACATGGTTTAAGAAAATTATCAAAAAGCGTAAAAATTATTTTAAAATCTTGTAATTTAGCACTCATACCCATCCATAAAACCATTGAACATTTCTGCTGTAAGAAACATCTATTTATTTGATTTTTTTGAAAATATTATTTTATAGATGTTATGTAAAATCGCAACACTTCTAGGAATATTAACGCTTGATGTTTTCACATCTTTACTATTTTTGTCTGTACCTCTCTTTTCTGGTACAAAAAGTATTTTGTCATAATATTTGTATATACATTTAATTTGAATACTTTCATTGTCAAAATTCAATAAAATTGTGAGTAAAAACATAGAAATAATTAAAGATTACAAGAAGATGCACGATTTTTGCTAATGATTTTCTCAAAGACTATTGCCAAATTATTGAAACCCTTGAATCAACATATATTTTCTGATTTTTCAACCAGAACCATCTTCTCTATGCACTCTTCATACGAGAAAGTAAAGGGGAAATCTTCATTAGTCAATAATCTCTGAGAGTAAGGTAATGTAAGGCTGACGCCAAAATCCTTAATTTGAAACCCATAAAAAACAGTCATCCATACACAAATACCTCATCACACTGATATAATCTTGAGAAAATATAACTAAATTTTGCTTAGACAAAGTTCAGGAAAAGAGATTGGTGTTGCTTAATATAAATTGCTAAAGATATCATAGGTTTATCTTTCTGATAAACCCAGCAGAAAATAAACCGTCAAGAAGAAGTAGACTCTAATTTAGAATAAGACCATCGTCATTCAATTCTTGCTTGATATTGAACCCGAATCTAACAGATTACTTAACCATATTGTAACCTCATTATATTTCATCCACTTATGAAAGGTATAGTTTTTACAAATTTTCTCGAAAAAGCTGAAGCTCGTTCTGGCTAAAATCATCGCTTTGTTCAGGACACTAACCCCTGATACTTAATTACCTCGTTTTGATACTCAAAAGATTACTGATGAGCATTTCGTGCTAATTTATCATTCAAACCGCAGAATGGGAGACTTTGCACTTGGACTGTTCCTAAATTGCTTAGATCATCACAACCCCAAAGCAGATATTCAAATCTCACAATTTAACGAAAGAAGGCTGCATAGTGCGTTTTGAAATTATAGCTAAATAAATGAATACTAACGAAATAGAGCTACTAAAAACGAAACTTGAGCGTGAAAGAGCCGCTCGTATTCAAGCTGAAACAATCTTGGACGAAAAGGCTATGGAGTTATTTGAGTCTAATCAAAATCTGATTCGACTTAATCAGCGCTTAGAAGCTCAAATCAACGAAAAAGTTTCTGAACTCAGTAAAAGTGAAATCCGCTACAAACAACTTATTGAATCTGTTCAAGACATTATATATAAAATTTCACCTGACGGATATTTCACCTTTGTCAACCCTATCATTGAACAGAGACTGGGGTATCTAGATAACGAAATCGTAGGGCGACATTTTACAGAATTGGTACTTCCTGAATATCGAGAATCACTCGTCAATTTTTATTACGAGATGGTAGCAACGAAAAAAGAAAGTACCTATAATGAGTTTCCAGTATTTCATAAAGATGGACATATCATCTGGATTGGTCAGACGGTAAGATCAATTTTAGAAAATGGTGAAATCAACGAACTGGTAGCTGTTGCTCGTGATATTACCGACCGTAAATCAACAGAAGAGATTCTTAAAAGTACCCAAATTCGTCTTTCAACCCTGATTTCAAATATGCAGTCAGGTATCTTAGTTGAAGACGAAAGTAGACATATCATTTTAGTAAACCAGTTTCTCTGTGATACTCTCGGCTTCAATACTTCTCCAGAATCACTAATTGGCATTGACTGCGAAAGTGCACTACAGGACCTCAAAAATTATTTTAGTGAGCCTGAAGAGTTTGCTAGTCGTGTCAATACCTTAGTCGAAGAACAAAAGCTGGTAGTCAACGAAAAGGTTCGAACAGCCGACGGACGAATATTGGAGCGTGACTATATTCCAATATTCATTGATGAACACTATACAGGGCATCTTTGGAGATATAATGATGTTACCGAAAATTTCAATACCCAAGAAACGATTCGTAAAAGCGAGGAAAAGTATCGCGGCATTATGAATAATATGGAATTGGGATTGCTAGAAGTAGATAACGATCAAACCATTATACGAGCTTATGATAAGTTTTGTAAAATGGTAGGATATACAGAAGCCGAACTCTTGGGAAAAAATGCGATGGAGCTATTTCTTCCTAAAGAATTTATCACAGTTATTGAAGAACAGCAAAATCTTCGAAAAATTGGAGGAAGTAGTTCTTATGAATTGCCTATCCTTAAAAAAGATGGAGAAATCCTATGGACACTCATTAGTGGTGCCCCGATTATTGACGAACATGGAGTCACTGTAGGTTCTATCGGGATTCACTATGACCTAACTGAGCGCAAAACGCTAGAACAAGAATTGAGTTTGGCAAAACAAATTGCCGAAGATGCTCGTCAAGCTGAAAAGCAATTCTTAGCCAACATGAGCCACGAAATTCGTACGCCTTTGAATGCAATCATTGGTATGGCTCACCTGTTGTTTGATACCCATCCTACCAATCAACAAGTAGAATACCTTGAGATTTTGAGAAGTTCAGCAGACTTCTTGCATAGTCTCATTTCTGACTTGTTGGATATGGCAAAAATCGAAGCAGGTAAAATTGAAGTAAACCATAAGGAGTTTGATCTCGTAGGTTTATTAAAGACGGTTCAGAAGGTATTTGAAATCAAAATTGGAAATCGTCCGCTTGAAGTAAATGTCATGATTGACTCAAAAATTCATGGTGCTTATATCGGCGATGATTTATTACTCAATCAGATTTTATTGAACATCATAGGCAACGCAGAGAAATTTACCGAAAAAGGCGAAATCAATATCACAGTTCGTCAAATAAAAGAAGTTGCCAAAGATGAAGTATTATTGGAATTCCAAATTGCAGATACAGGTATTGGGATTTCTCCAGAAAAGCTAGAACTGATTTTCCAAAAATTCAAACAAATCAATCAGCAAGGACATAAGCATAAAGGAACAGGCTTGGGCTTGGCCATTACCAAAGAGCTTATCGAGCTTCAAGGAGGCGATATTCATGCAACAAGTGTAGAAGGAAAAGGCACAACTTTTATTTTCTCATTACCTTACAAAAGAAGCGACAATATTATTATTACAGCGCCAGCTCCAAGTAGTAAACTTTCAGAAACTAAGGATTTTGAAAATGGACATATCTTGGTTGTTGAAGACAATTTGATGAATCAAAAGTATATTTCAAGTCTTTTAAACAAATGGAATCGCCACTTTACGGTGGTTTCAGATGGGCGACAAGCTGTAGAACAAATTCATAAACACAAGTTTGATATTATTTTCATGGACCTTCAGATGCCACACATGGATGGCTACGAAGCTACTATTGCTATTAGAAGTACCCAAACACCTAATCAACATGTACCTATCATTGCCCTTACGGCATCGGCTATGCTCGACCAAAAAGTGAAGGCTATGGCAGTAGGTATGAGTGATTTTTTACCAAAGCCGTTTGCACCGAATCAATTATTTGAAATGCTACAAAAATATAGAAAACTCTCTAATGAGGAAACTGAAGATGATTTTGAAGAAATCAGAACAGTTCATATTATCGAACCCCCAACACAGCAAACAACTACCGTGGAAAACCCTATTGACTACGAGCGACTAGATGAGATGTATGAGGGAGATGTCGAATATCAAGCCGATATGTTTGATACCTTTTTATCTGATGTTTATCCCGAATTCAAAGATTTGGCGCCATTTGTGGAGCAACAAAATTTTCCAGAATTGAAAAAATTGGCTCATAAGCTCAAGCCAACCTTAGGGATGGTAGGTTTAACTCAGCTCGAAAAACAACTTGTCGAAATTGAGCGTAGAGCCTTAGACAAACCAGAGTATTACGACCTTAAAGCTAAGGTAGATCAATTGCTGAAGGCGTTGAACCAAATTCATCCAATTTTAGAAAAAGAGTTGCAACGCTTACAAAACCTCCAATAAAATGAAGTTACGATGTATCATTGTTGACGATGAAATCATGGCCAGGAAATCCCTTCAAAAGCTATGTGAACAACATAGTGCTTTAGAGTTGGTGGCCATTTGTGAAAACGTCCAACAAGCCCTTAAAGTACTAGAACAAAACGAGATTGATTTGATATGGCTTGATGTTGAAATGCCTGAAATGACAGGATTTGATTTATTAGAAAAAATCACCACGACTACCACACAGGTGATTTTGACAACATCAAAAATTGAATATGCTTACGATGCGTTTCAATACCAAGTGACAGATTATCTGAAAAAACCCATTACAGGTCCTAGATTTAATCTTGCTGTAGAAAAAGTATTGGACTTACGACAGAAAAAAGATAGTCCATTACAGCAGCATAACGAGATTTATATCAAGCATGAAGGTAGGTATATTAGGCTCCCCTATTCAGATATTCAGTTTGTAGAGAATATTGGAGACTATGTAAAAATCTACACCAGCAAGCAATCGTACGTGATTCATACTACGATGAAATCTTTGGAAGAAAAGTTAGGAAAGCAGTTTTTACGAGTCCATAGGTCATTCATTGTTCATCTCGATAAAATTGTAGACATTGAAGAAAACAATTTAGTGATTGCCAATAAAGTTATTCCTATTAGTAGAGCCAACAAATCAGAATTGATGAATAGACTCAATATGCTTTAAAAATATAACGCCCTCAAGATTTAATACTCCTCCTTAAAAAATATAAAAAGTGGTAAGTTTTCATCTGAAAACTTACCACTTTTCTTTTATACAGACCTACAGTTAGTGACAAAATTAAAATAATTTTACCCGCATTAAGCTCTTGGTTTTATGCTGAAGCTAAAAGTTGAAAAGAATTTCTCTTGAAATAATTTAAGCTTTTTTGCCTAATGCCTAAAGCTTACAGCCTAAAGCAATATGATTTTATTTTGCATTAATACTTAACATCAAGAACCACGATGACTATATTTTCCAATTTTTTGGAATAACTCTTTTGGATTAAATGGTTTTGTTACATAATCATTCATTCCAACTTCAAAAGCTCTATCTTGATTATTGAGCGTTGCTGAAGCTGTTAATGCAATTATTGGAATGGTTGGATTAAGTTCACGAATACGTAAAGTTGCGGTATAGCCATCCATTTCTGGCATCAACAAGTCCATCAAAATTACATCATAGTTGCCATTTTTATATTTTTCAACAGCCACCAGACCATTTTCAGCTACATCAAAATCAATTTCCCAACGTGTTAAAAACTTCGACGCAACCTTAACATTGACTGGATAATCCTCCACCAATAGTACTTTTACTCCTTTCAAACTTACCTCGTTGATGCTTTCGGCAACAGGAGCTTGAATAGTTTTGATACCATTACCAATTTTTAGTTTTAAGGTAAAATAAAACTTCGCACCTTTTCCTTCTTCACTTTCTAGTTGAATTTTACTACCATGAAGTTCAAGCAACTTTTTGGTAATGACAAGACCCAATCCTGTACCTCCAAACTTACGAGTTGTTTCGGAATTGGCCTGTGTGAATTGTTCAAAAATCAATTCTTGCTTATCTGGAGGAATACCAATACCTGAATCTTTTACCGATACATAAATCTGGGCTTCTTCGTCAGTTTTGCTCACCAAAGAAATTTCTAAGGAAATACTACCATTGATTGTAAACTTAACCGCATTCGAAACCAAATTGGATAAAATTTGTCCCAAACGAAGAGGGTCTCCAATTAATGAATCAGGAATATCATCATCCACCATCAGACGAATTCTATTACCTTTTTCCTCAGCCTTTACCTGATTGGCTCTTTTAATATTAGATACTAATTGCTTGAAATCAAATGGAGTGGCTTCCAAATCAACTTTTCCTGCTTCAATTTTACTAAAGTCAAGAATATCATTGATAAGTACATGTAGATTATCCGTAGAAAACTGAAGGGTCTTTAAGTTGTCAGCCATCGTAGGGGAACATTCCTCTTGTTGCATAAGATAGGTCATCCCTACAATGGCGTTGAGTGGCGTTCTGATTTCGTGGCTCATCATTGACAAAAACTCAGACTTCGCTTGCGTAGCTTTTTCGGCAGCATCCTTTGCTTGACGAAGCTCAGTTTCCATTTTTTTACGATTGTCAATTTGCTTCTGCAAATAGTCAACCAAAAGCAACAAATTATCGGCGTCGAATGAAGGTAAAGAGTTGTCTGTTTCAAGTGAATGAATTGCCTCAATCAACTTCTCAATCGAGCGTCTGCGTTGACCTATTTCATCTTTGAGGCGAATGTTTATTTCGGCGTATTCTTTTTCATTAAGAGACGAAGAGTGCTCAAAAAGCTCCTTATCTCTATCAAAGTTTACGTAGGAGTCACTAACTACTTTCAAAAATTTCACCACATCCTCTCTTCCTTGCGATTCTGTATCAAGAAAGCGATTTACCTGTTTTGAAAGTAGTTTATGTAATTGATCGTTTTGCATATAAATCAAATCTCTGTAAATGTCGTAATAGTCATGGTTTGATTGTGAAGGTCACACTTGGCTTCGGCCATCAACGGCGATATTTCCCCATACGAGTAAAATCCTGTAATACAGGTATCAGGACCAAACACCTCACGAGCTGCTTCTAGTTCTTCTTCGGTTCGGTATCCCAAAACTAATCGGCGACCAACACAACTAATCAAAATCGCTAATTCAGGCTTAAATGAAAGCGATTGAAGCGCATTTTCAGCTGCTTCAGAGGAGGCATCAAGTAGATTATCGAAATTAGCCTTCATAAAGCGAATCAAAGCACCTTTAGGAATTTCTCCTGCAAAGGTCATACTCTGTTGTTTTTCGTCAATAGAAAGGATAGTACGCACTACTGGTGCTGAGTCGGCATCTACTCGCATCGACAATGGGAACAACAATGCTGCTCCAGGCAAGTCTTTTGCGTATTTGCCTAAATATTCTTTGTAAAGCTCAAGCGCAGGTTTTCCTCCAATTGAGTACAGTACATTATATTGTGATTGGGTAATCTCACGCTCAGGGCCAAAAACATCCCAACCTCCCATCGTTCCGTGTCCTATACGTAGGTGGCTTCCATAAAAGCCAATTCCAATGATTTTTCCTTCGGAAGGTTCGGCATTTAGCCCCACTAAAGTCTTCTCAAATCTATCATCATCGCCAGCCAATCCACCTGTAACAGTAACATGTGGAGATGTATGTTCGTTGAGTGCACGCACTAACGCACTGCCATTTACCACACCACCATCAGATATAACCATGATATGCACCAAATCATCGGCTTGTAAAGCCTCTACCAACTGACAAGCGGCTTGATAACTCTCGCTGGTATCACTAATGCTGATTTGTGTTGTTTTGATTTGAGTATTCTCAAATTGCAGAGCAGTAACCACAATCGTTTGTGTTTCGACCCCTGTATTAAAAATCTCTCCTGCAGTAGAGTTAATCACTATTTCAGCATGTGGAAAATCCTCACGTACTTTCGAATAAACTTGCATTTGTTCGAATAACTTACGTTCTCCAAATACGATGACTAATTGTGCTTTTTCTGAAGAGAAACCTTCATCGATTCTTATACTCTCCCAAGCGTCTGAGCGATAGGTACTTTGACAAATTTTCATTGTGTTAGAGAGATTAGATAATGCAGTTTAATGAGTTGGCGAGGAGCATTACTACACTTTGCTTTTACTGGTGGTATTAGTGTTGGTAAAATAATGGTCGAATCTAAATAAGCTTTACTCACAACTTTGTACAATTAATTCTATACATACTACTGTTACTTCTTAAAATACCCACAACTTAAATGCCAATTTATGTCATTGAGGAAA
Source organism: Flectobacillus rivi (assembly GCF_030056655.1). NCBI lineage: Bacteria > Pseudomonadati > Bacteroidota > Cytophagia > Cytophagales > Flectobacillaceae > Flectobacillus > Flectobacillus rivi. The sequence continues at coordinate 341,323 of NZ_JASHIE010000009.1, read as the reverse complement.
AGTTTCTGTGGTTTTGTTTTATTACTAAAATTTTAAGAGTGGTTAGGTAGTTTCGGTAAGACCGAAGAATGTTTATAAAGTGGTTAGGTTGCTTATCTATATCTATTGTAATCTAATGCTATTGCTAAGAAAGTGTCGTCGTTGTTTGTGACCCTTGATTGAACAAACTTACTTAATCTAGGTGGATTCAACCAATAATTTCGATAAACTGTAGTTTTTGGGCTTTTTTTGGTGAAAAACTAACTGTATCATAGGTGTAGAACATATTTATTGTGAATATCTTCGTGCACTTAGCACTTATTTTCCACCCGGAGGACAATATTTTCTCAGATAATTAGTGTAAAGTGTTGAAAGGTGTTTGCTCGTTCCTTCTCCTTCACTAATACCATGTGAACGGTTTGGATAAGCCATAAACTCGAATTGTTTATTGTACTTAATCAATTCATTCAATAGCATTTCTGCATTTTGATAATGTACGTTATCATCACCTGTACCATGGATGTACAATAAGTGTCCTTGCAAGTTTTTAGCATGAGTAATTGGTGATCCATTCACAAAATCTTCTTTATTTTCTTGTGGTAATCCCATATATCGCTCCTGATAAATATTATCGTAAGTCAACTGGTTGCCTACCGCAGCTACCGCAATACCTGTTTTGTATATTTGAGGATATTGGAACAATAGGTTTAGCGTAGTAGAACCTCCACCACTCCATCCCCATACTGCTACACGAGAGCTATCCATATAAGGTCTTTTCAACAAATAACTCGCCCCTGCTGCTTGGTCTGCAATATTGATTTGACCAATCTTACGATAAATAGCCTTACGCCATGCACGTCCTTTGGGTAGTGGTGTTCCACGTCCGTCGATAGATACATAGATGTAGCCATCTTTACCCATATCACCTTGATACAAATTGTTACGACCTGTATAATATTCGTCTTTGGTTGTAGCTCCTGCTGGCTCGGTGTACACATAAAACACTACAGGGTATTTTTTGGTAGAATCGAAGTTGACGGGTTTTACCATCCAAGCGCTCAATTTCACGCCTCCTTCTATCGGAATATCGAAAAAATCGATTGGACGTTGAGCCAAGCGTACCTTTGAAAGTTTAGCTTCAATTCCTTCTTTGCCACCCGCCACACTGTGGTCAGGAAGATTAACCACCTCACTCATACGGCTAATTTGGCTTGAATTGAATGAGTGAAAAGCCATTTTTTGGTCTGGTGAAATTTCATACGAGTGTGTACCACTTTGTGTCATTGGTGTAATACGAACACTTTTGCCTTGTCCGTCCAAAGTTGTACTAAACAAATAACGTTGACGAGGATTATCAGGTGAAGCAGTGTAATACATTTTATTATTTTGCTCGCTATAACTCAAAATGTCAATCACATCAAAATCTCCAGGCGTCAACAGTTGTTCTTTTCCATCCAAAGTAATTTTATAGGCATGATTCCAACCATCTTTTTCAGATATCCACAAAAACGATTTTCCATTGTCTAACCAATCCCAACCTACGCTTTCGCCTGAACGATTGTTAAATTCGACCCAAGCTTCATCTGTTTCTTTATAAATAGCTGTGGTAGCAGCAGTTTGTGCTTCAGCTATAAACAAAGTAGATACATTTTGCTTACGATTCAATTGTTGAATAATCAGCTTATTGGTATTAGGTACCCACTCCATTTTTGGAATGTAGTTATTATTAGTAGCCCCAGGAAGTTTCATCCATTTGGTTTGCGATGTTGCCAATAACACTACGCCTATACGACACGAAGACGGTGTTTGACCAGCCTTCGGATATTCAACTGGGACAATTTTTGAATAAACTGAATCAGTATTATTAATCATGTAAAAATCTCTAATTGTATTAGCATCTATTTGCCAATAAGCAATCGACTTACTATCAGGACTCCAACGGAAGCCATCTCTACATGAAAATTCTTCTTCATAAGCCCAATCAAATGTACCATTGATGAGTTTTTTTGTACCATCTTTAGTCAAAGAAGTGATTTTATGCGTTGCGATATTTTCTGCATAAATATTGTTTTTATAAACATAAGCTACAGATTTACTATCTGGTGAAATTTTGGCAAACATCAAAGAAGACGCATCAAATCCTTTTCCTAGTTGTGAAAGCTGGTTGGTTTTGAGGTCCAGAATCCAGTAGTCTCCTTTTGTATCATAACGCCATACTCTTTTGGTGTTAGTATAAATAAGAACCTTTTGGTTGTCTTCCGAAAAGCTATAACTACGAACTTTGAGTTCGTCATTGGCACCTTTAGGAGTAAGTAAATTTTTGGCAATTACCACATCTTTTTGACCAGTAATGGGATTAATACGAACGATCTGATTCGCTTCCAAAGTAGTATAATCGCTTCCACCTTTGTTCCAATTAATAGACTGCTGAGCCGTGGCGGGAAAAAGTAAACATAGGAGTGCAAGAGCACTCAGTAATCGATGAAGTTGTTTCATAAATTTAGTTTTTATTTTAAAGGGTGAATTTCTTACAAATATTGGAAGGAAAAAATGAATTTATGATGATTGGCTTCAAGATTGAGCCAAAATCTGTTCATTTAGCTACAAAACAAAAGAGGCTACCCTTTCGGATAACCTCTTTTAAATTATTACTCACCAAATTATGGGTTTGGTAAACAATCTTTATTTACGTTAATCTCTGTCTGAGGAATTGGCCAAATATATGCTGGCGAAGTTGTTGGAATCGCAGCAACAGTTGGTTTAGCAGGAAGAGCTAACAAATTACGTTGTAAATCAATCGAACGGAATCCTTCACCTAAGAACTCGATGTTTCTTTCTGTCAAGATTGCACTTACTAAAGCTGTACCTGTTGCAATATCAGCAGCAGCATAAGCTGTAGTAGAACGGCTACGTACGGCATTTAACAATGATAATGCAGACGCATCAACAGCAGTACCAGCCAAACGAGCTTTCGCTTCTGCCAAGTTCAACAACACTTCTGAGTAACGAATTACTGGAACGAAATCTTTGTGAACAGGTCCTGTAGGGAATTTAAGCAAACGAATACGACCACCATCACCAGCGATATCATTTTTGATAAAATTGATTCTACGAGCATCAGTTGCAGTAAACGCAGGATTTCCTACAACACCAGCTGGATTCAATGAGTAGTCACCAATACCAGTTACTGGAACATAGTAACTATGCAAACCATTTTGAGTACCTGGAAGGTCATTATCACCCATTGGGAATGAGAATATAGACTCAACTGTTGTATAAGGAGCTGCAAAAACCGAAGCGATATTTGCTTGAAGCGCATTTGCTACACCTGTTGATGCTTTGAATGGAGAAGTTGTTGAAACGATTTTATTAGCTTCAGTTACTACATCACTCCATCTGCTCATTTGTAAGTAGATACGAGTCTTCAAAGCAATAGCAGAGTTTTTGTGAGCACGAGTTGTGTTCAACAATGCAGATGAATACGAAGCTGGCAAGTTTTGCTCTGCAAAGTTCAAATCATCTAAGATTTGAGCATATACCTCAGCTACTGTACTTCTTTTCAAATTGTTGTTTCCGCTACCAACTTCACCTTTCAAACGCAAAGGTACACCAAGACTAGCACCTGCATCTTTATTGAAAGGTTGAGCATAAGTATTTACTAAAGAAAAATAAATCAACGCTCTCAAGAAACGTGCTTCTGCTTTGTATTGAGAAGTCGTTGTTGCATCTACCACATTTGGATTTTTATCCAAACCTTCGATAAACAAGTTTGCACGATTTACAGCAAGATAGGCTGCATTCCACATGTTAGTCGGCTCGTTTGAAGACGAGTTGTTGGTATGGTTCCAAGTTTGCAAACCAGTCACACCATTTGATGTAACGTTCAACCAGTTTTCGCCACGGATTTCGTTATAAATTAAATAACGACCTCCAAACAACTGACCAGACTTAGCACTACCATACAAGCCATATACTTGAGCCAAAATACGGTCAGGTGTTGCAAATGCCTGTAAATCAGACAATGATGTAATAGGAGTTGGTTCAAGTAACTCTTTTTCAGTACAAGAAACCGTTACCGTCAACATCATGAGAGCAGCCACAGATACTTTTAGTGTCTTCCCTGCATTTTTAAAAGCTACGTTTATATATTTTTTCATCGTATAATCAATTTAAAATTAGAAATTAAGCGAAAGACCTACTGTGTAAGTACGCGCCTGTGGCGTAGAGTTACGGTCAACACCAGGAGCAATGTTTGAACCACGGTTAGTTGAGATCTCAGGGTCAGCACCTGTGTAGCCAGTAATCAAGAATGCATTTTGTACTTGAGCATACAATCTTGCACTAGAGATTTTAGCTTTTTCTAACAAACCTTTCTTGAATGTGTAACCCAAAGAGATATTACGCATACGAATAAAGTCTCCTTTTTCTACGTTTTCAGAAATAGGGTTTGCAGAACCGTTAGATACGTTATCACCGAATACCAAACGTGGGATGTTAGTCACATCACCAGCTTTTTGCCAACGGTTCAAGATTTCATCATGGTTGTTCCATGCACGTTGATCACGCAAACCAGCTTTAGTACCATTGTAAATGTAGTTACCACCTGAGAATTGCATGAAAATACCTAAATCAAATTGCTTATACTTGAATGTGTTATCGAAACCACCGAAGAAAGTTGGCATACCAGTACCCCATACTTTACGGTCAGAACCTGTGATAGCTGGAGCAGTAGAGCCATCTTTCACATAAGTCCATTTACCTGGGTGAGAATATTGTACTTCTTCACCTTTTGCGTTAACAAAAATACGTTGACCGTTTGCAGGGTTAACACCTCTTGTTTCAATTACGAAAATACTACCTACAGGATAACCTACACGAACGATGTTTGAGCTTTCCAAACCACCAGTTGATGCAATAATGTCAGCGTTATTATTAGCCAACGCCAAAACCTCGTTTGAGTTAGTTGAGATATTAAGGTTAGCATTCCAAGTGAAGTTTTTCTTCTCTAACACCAAAGCGTTCAAAGTAAATTCGACACCTTTGTTTACCATCGAACCAACGTTTGTGTTGATTGAGTTGTTTGGCACACCACGTGAAGGAGCTTGTGGCTCAGCCAATACTAGGTCTGTGATATTGTTTTGGTAGTAGTTCAATTCACCAGTGATACGATCTTTGAACAAACCATAGCTAATACCTACGTCAACTTTAGTACTTTGTTCCCATCTCAAGTTAGGGTTACCTGCTTGTGCAAATGCCCATGTTGGAGTAGAACCATATAAACCAGAACCAAATAAACTCAAAGAAGCGAAATCACTTACACCTGTATTACCTACACGACCCCAGCTACCACGCAATTTCAATTCATTGATTGTATTGCTGATTGAAGAACCTTTCCAGAAAGCTTCTTCTGATAAACGCCATCCTAATGATGCACCAGGGAAGCTACCCCATTTGTTACCTACTGCATAAGCAGAGTAACCATCGCTACGTAATGTAAATGAAGCTAAGTATTTCTTGTCGAAGTCATAGTTCAAACGACCGAAGTAAGACAATAAACCGTTTTGTGATTGGTAGTTGCTACCTACTACGTTGTTTACAAAGCTACCTTGGAATGAAGTAAAGAATGGATCAGATACTCCTGTACGACCAGCACCCCAACGGTTGATAGTGAATTTTTGTGCTTCAGTACCAACTACAACAGTAAAGCTGTTTTTATCAACGTTGAAATCATAAGTCAAATAGTTTTGCCAGTTCCACTGCTTGATATTAGTGTAAGTGTTATAAGCAGAACCGTTTGTAGTACCAGCTTCACCATGGATTGGGTTTGAGAATTGAATATCTTCAATTTGAGTGTTATCCATACCGTAAGACGTTCTGAATACCAAACCTTTGTACAATTTAAAGTCAGCAAAAATGTTAGCAATCAAGTGAGCATTTTCTGAAGTAAACTTACTCAATTCCAAATCTGGAAGTGGGTTATAGTAACCACCAGGACCAACAAGGTTTTTACCTAAACCTAAGTTGTTAGCAGATCTGTTGATATTATAAGAACCATCAGCGTTATATGGTGACACGTTTGGAGCCAATACCAATGGCAAACGACCTAAACCACCTGTTGAGAAAGCACCAGTAGTACCAGTGTTAGGTGCTTGGTTGAATGAATTAGCGTATGTAATGTTCGAACCAATTGTGATAAAGTCTGTCAAACGGTGAGACACGTTCATACGACCAGTCATACGGCTAAATGTGTTTTTCTTCAACATACCGTTTTGATCTGTGTAACCTACTGAGAACGAGTACTTAGTATCTTTGTTACCACCATTCAAGCTCAAGTTATGGCTTTGAGAGTATCCAGTTTGGTAGATATAGTCATACCAATTTGTATTTACTAAACTACCATCTGCATTATAAGAAGGGAAGAATTGATCAGCCAAGCCAGCGTTTCTAGAAGCTTCATTCTTGATGTCCATAAATTGTTGAGCATCTAACATTTTGAATCTTCTGAATGTTTGAGTTGCACCTACCCAAGTGTCATAAGACAATTTCGCTTTACCTTCTTTACCTTTTTTCGTAGTAATCAACATTACACCTGCGGCAGCTCTTGAACCGTAGATAGCAGTAGCTGAGGCATCTTTCAAAATCTCAACTGATTCAATATCAGATGGGTTAATATCACCTAAAGGGTTGTTTACAGTGTAACCACCCGCAGAAACATCACCAGAGTTGATTGGCATACCATCAATTACAATCAAAGGTGACGAACTTTGGTTGATTGAAGATGTACCACGTACACGAATAACTGGAGCGTTGTTCAATACACCGTTTGGAGTTGTGATATTCACACCAGAAACACGACCTTGTAAACCTTGGTCAAATGATTGAACTGGCTGAGTTGCAATTTCTTTACCAGAAACAGATGTTACAGCACCAGTAATTACTTTTTTACTTTGTGAACCGTAACCCATTACTACAACCTCGCTCAACTCAGAAACATCTGATTCTAACTGAACATCGATAACAGAACGGTTACCAACTTTGATTGAAAGTGGCTTGAAACCTACAAAAGTAAATACCAAGGTCTCGTTTGGAGAAGCATTGATGGTGTAATTACCATTTCCAGCTGAAGTTGTACCACGAGTAGTACCTTTCACAGATACACTAACTCCTGGAAGATCTGAGCCATTTTCGGCCATTGTGACTTTACCTGTTATTTTGCTTTGAGCAAAGATTATGCTCGCAGAAAACACTAACAGCATGGTAAGTAGAAGTCTCTTTTTCATGCAATAAAAGGGTTTTACTTGTTGACGTTTTTACCTGACAATTGTTGATTTATATTTATTAAAACTAAATCCAAAATGTAAAGAGAGGCCAAACAATCACCACGTTGAAATCAACGAGTAATCAATGCTACAGCGAAAGAAGTAGCGTTGCCAATTTTTATGACTTGGGGAATTGATACTAAGGAATGATAAGAACAGGTTAAGGTATCTTTGATAGTTTCAACAAAGACCGAACTTATCTGGAATATAGTATCAAAACAATCGGGAAGCTTGTGTAACAGTTAAGGCGATACATTTAAGCTTACTTTGTAGCACTGATTGTGGCTCAAAGATTTTATTGAAGCATGTTATAGAATTCTATCTTTCATGCAGTTTACGGAATATAATTTGTTGATGATTAAAACTGACTTTAGTTTGATTTTGTATGTGTTTGATTTTCTAAACTGAGGTGAAATTATACATTAACAATTAGTTTAACAATTATTTATATGCCACTTATTTAAAATTGTTTTAAAAATACAACGAAAAATAAGTTTAATCACATTTTTGGCTCTATTTTTAGTAGTCGGATATACAAATAATAGAAACAAATCGATAATTACTACTCCTTTGTCGACATTTGAGGTCTTTAAAAGCAATCCTCAGAAGCTGAGTATTTATACTTATCTCAAAATATAATTCTACTCAAACCAACAAAACCAATGCTATATTCTACAAGTATCTATTTTTACCAAATAATAACTTGAGCATTTAATATGCCTTAATTTACTTTAATTTATTGAGCCATCAATATGCTTTTAAATAATAAAGAAGAACTATTTAATAAAAAAAGTTATAAATTTAAACAAAATAACCACATTTTACTTTATTTTTTTACTAGTAAAAATATAGCTAAAATGATAGAAAATAAAAAAGGCCGCTGTTTTCACAGCGGCCTCCAATCTATATGAATTAATTGCTTAGTTATTAGGCTTTGCAATCTCTACATTTACTTTTTTACCTTTGATAGAAGCACCTTCCATACGGTTCAATACAGTATTTGCAAATTCTTTCGGAACGTCTACAAACGAGTATTTGTCAAAGATATCAATTTGACCTAAGACGTTACCTGGAATTCCAGATTCACCTGCAAATGCACCTACGATATTCGCTGGAGAGATTTTTTCGTTGAAACCGATATTAACAAACATTCTTACCATGTTTGCATCGCGACGGTACGGACGACCTTGTTTGTCAGAACGAGGACCTCTATCTTCCGAACGACCACCTCTATCTCTGCTATCACCACGCTCAGAACGTCCACCACGGCGATCATCACGACCACCTCTTTCAAAACGACTTTCACCACGACGACCGCTATTGTCTCTATCTCTGTTGTTGAAACGGTCACGACGATCAAATTCTCCGCTTAAGTTCTCGTCAGCGAATTCATTTTTCGTGATACCCATGTTCATTTTCACCAAAGCAGAAACTACTTGTTCTGTAGAATAACCTGCATGTTGTAGTGCTTGTAATACATCTTCGAACAATTCTAAATCACCTTCTTCGATAGCTCCACGTACACGGTCGATAAACATTCCTTTTTTCACACCTACTACGTCAGAGAATGAAGGAATTACACCTTTGTCAATTTTCACTTTAGTGTAATTCATGATTTCACGAAGACGGTTACGCTCAGCACCAACAATCATCGTAAATGCCTTACCAGATTTACCAGCACGACCTGTACGACCAATACGGTGTACATAATATTCTTCGTCTAAAGGCACATCATAGTTGAATACTGCATCTACGTCGTCTACGTCCAAACCTCGAGCCGCTACGTCTGTTGCAACTAATACGTTTACAACACCCGAACGGAATTTAGACATTACATTAGTACGTTGAGCTTGACGCAAGTCACCATGAAGACCTTCAGCAGCATAACCACGCAATTGTAATTCTTCTACTACTTCGTCAACTCTTTTCTTCTGATTACAGAATACCAATGATAATTTTACTGAATAGAAATCCATCAAACGAGTCATTACCTCCATTTTCGCTTTACCTTTTACATCATAGTAAAGTTGTTCGATATTGGAGTTAGTGATTTCGTTCTTCACAACTTTCACCAATTTAGGATCGTTTTGGTAACGAGAAGTCAATGCCATGATAGGCTTCGACATCGTTGCTGAGAAGAAAATAGTTTGACGCTCTTCTGGAGTTTCTTGTAAAATGCTTTCGATATCCTCTCTAAAGCCCATGTCTAACATTTCATCAGCTTCGTCAAGAACTACTTTACTTACATTTTCTAATTTTAAGGCACGACGCTCAATCAAGTCAATTACACGACCAGGAGTACCCACAACAATGTTTGCACCTGCCTTCAAAGATTTGATTTGACGTTCGATAGAGTCACCACCATATACTGTAGTTACCCAAACACCTTTTTTATGTTTTGCAATTTTCTTTAATTCTTCTGTTACTTGAACCGCCAACTCGCGAGTAGGACAAAGAACCAAACCTTGAACTACCTTTTCGAAAGGAATTACTTTTTCTACAATTGGAATACCAAAAGCAGCTGTTTTACCAGTACCTGTTTGCGCCTGCCCGATAACATCGCGACCTTCAAGAATGAATGGAATTGCCTCAGATTGGATTGGAGATGCTGTCTCAAAACCCATATCTGCTACCGCTTGTTGAACTTCTTGTGATAATGAAAGTTCGTCGAATCTTAATAATTGACTCATTGTTTTTCGAAATGTCGGTAATTGACGTAACCTTAGTTACAAGGCATCAGAGATGTCTGCCATTCATTCGTCCTGAACAGAATGGTGAAAATCCCTATCTATGGCTTGGTCAAAAACGACAAAATTGTGATTGTTAAAATTTGCTTTAATGATGCCCGAAACATCCGTTAAAGCTCTGGAGAAACCGATTTAAACTGATAACAGTTCGAGATTGGAAATTGCTTCATGCCAAGAAGCGAACACAGAGACGTGCGGATGTTTTTGTATAACGGGTACAAAGGTATCCCAAGTTTTTTGCATTAACAAATATAATTGTATTTTATTTAGAATCATTTTCTAGAAGATATGGCATTTTTTATAGCCTATCGAGCTTATCTCAATTCTTTTCTTTTAAAGAATGACATCTTTCTATACTTTAGCAAATTTTATTTTAAGAATATCGATTTTATCCAAATATATCGTTAGTTTTTCTTAAACATTCTACTTTTCTTGTATTATCCACCAACCCTTTCATTTTGAGGAAATAGTTAAATAACAGATACTTACTTATAGCCATAAGCAATAAAACTAACGCTGTTAGAGATTTGGTTGTTCTTTTTCGAAAATCCTTTTACTCAAACATTTCTATTGAATGAACAAAAAACGTTTATCTAATCGTTAATAATGTAGAGCTATTTCTCTCCCATTAGAAATCAGGAATTGTCAAATTAAGGCTTTGTTTTAACTAACAGGTCTTTCAAACGATTACCATTTATTGAGTATAAATACAATAGCATAAATATAACTTTTCCAGTTTATCTTATAATCAATATAAGAATACTTGATAAAGCAAGATAAAAAATGCTAAGGAATTTAGACCTTTGACAATTAATTAATAGGCATTCCGTTCTTGATGGGAAAATTCCAAAACTATTTCTGGTAAAGCACGATGAAAACATTCTCATTCCTTTTTTTGATCCTCTTTGGCTTAACAACAACTATTAACGCTCAAATTTATTCTGATTCCTTGATTGTCAACATTCAGAATAATCTGGTTAAGCTACAAAACGAAAATGAAAATCTCAAAGGACGTATCGAACTACAAAGCGTTTCTTTGAACGATATTTCTAAAAATCAATCGCTCACTGACCGTACAAAGTGGGAGAAAATCCGTACAAATTTGGTCAAAAGTGCAGAGGTATATAAAATTCTGAGCGATGATATTATTGACCTAAAATCACAGGTGATCAACCAAGATTATCAAGGTTATATCAAAAAACTCAGTAGTGTCGAAAAAGGACCCTTAGGTTTTTCTTTTGAGGAGGTTATTCTTAAAACAGCTCAAAACAAGGCAATTTTCGATAAAAAAGAGAAAAATGAGCGTTTTGTATCTGTTCTCAAAAGCTTAAAAGATAGCCCTATCGTAGGTTTGATTCCGTATGCTTCACAAGCGGTGAATCTTTCGACTGCGGCTGTAAATGTGGCGTACGCGGCAGGTGTACAAGACAAAAAGGTAAACTTTGACAAAATCAAAGAGTTTGAAAAAGAACTTCAACGTTATACTGGTTTTTATAATGCTTTGGACAAAGCCAATTTAACCAACGCTACTTCGAGTTCACAAACGGTCACTCTTTTGGAAACGTTACAACTTGATGTGTTAGAAAAATTTAAGAAAGACGGTCAGAAGATAGGCTTCAATCCAAGAGAGATTCGTGGAGATGAAACCATTGATGACTATTTCAATTATGTAATGGGAGAATTTACGCCAGAATTGATGCGTAAAAAAACTACAGAAATTGAAAAGAAATATGTAGGAAAAGATGGCAAAGTAAATCTTGGAGAATTGTTACAATCTGAATTAGATGTACGTCATGTCAACAACAACTTAGATTATTTACAATCACTTTGTAATCGTTTCGTAGGAATTCATGATAACTATTTTGACCTCGAAACTCGTTATTTTGACCAAGTAAAACAAGCCATCAATGTAGCCAAAGGCAATAACATTATCGAGGCTGTGGGCGAAAAAAATGCCCAAATGGTGTATGATGATTTAATAAAAGATTTGACATCAAAGAAGAAAAAGAAAGATGCTGCTATCAAATCGAGTATTAATATCAAAGAGTTAAAAGACAAAATCGACTCTGTTGATATTTATAAAATTTTGTAACAGACGTCTCAATACTTTTGTCTTGAAATTAAAGCCCAAACTTCTTCAAAGAGTTTGGGCTTTTTGTATATTTGAAGGATATATAGGAATCTTCTAAAAGAGTGTTTCTTGTTACCTTAACTAAAAAGAAAGTCTATGAATTATCAGAATCGATGGAATTTACTTCCTACTAATGATAACGAATAACTTCTTGTACTTTCTGCTTGTTAATTAAAAACCAATCTTCATCATGATGAAATTTAAACACATTGTCTTACTCTCTTCGACAACTTTAGGGCTTATATGGAGTTGTAAAACCCCTGCTGTACAAGTTAACAATACGCCCTCTCCTATCAGCAAAGCCAAAGAAAATCAGGGTTTTTATCAATTTTTAAATGATGATCCTAATGCTTCTCCTTTTGTCGCTAAAAAAGAACCTGTTTATGCACAAAATGGTATGGTAGCAGCTACTCACCCAGAAGCTTCAAAAGTGGGAGTTGAAATCATGAAAAAAGGAGGAAACGCCATTGATGCAGCTATTGCAACGCAGTTTGCCCTTGCGGTGGTTCACCCAGCTGCAGGCAATATTGGCGGTGGAGGATTTTTGGTATTTCGTGACAAAAAAGGGAATACTTATACGTTAGACTACCGTGAAAAAGCCCCCGAAAAAGCCAGCAGAGATATGTATCTCGACGAAAAAGGCGATGTAAAAGCAGGTCAGCCAAGCTGGTATGGTCACTTGGCAAGTGGAACACCAGGGGCTGTTGATGGTCTCGAACAAGCACACAAACGTTTTGGGAAGCTGTCTTGGAAACAAGTCCTTCAACCTGCTATTGACTTAGCCGAAAATGGTGTGGCGCTTACTGCCCGTGAAGCTCGTGGATTAAACAGAATTAAAGACGACTTATTGAAATACAATCCGGGTAAAACGTATTTTCTAAAACCTGATGGGTCTGAGTGGAAAGAAGGCGAGCTATTAATTCAAAAAGATTTAGCCAAAACCCTACGTCGTATCCAATCAGAAGGTCGTAAGGGCTTTTATGAAGGCGAAACAGCCAAGCTTTTATTGGCTGAAATGAATAAAGGCGGCGGAATTATCACTCAAAAAGATTTGGATAACTACCATGCGGTTTGGCGTGACGCCATTGTTGAAACGTACAAAGATTTAAAAGTAATTACCATGCCTCCTCCATCTTCAGGAGGTATTGCATTAATGCAACTTTTAAAATATGTAGAAAATTATCCCTTGAAAAAATGGGGATGGCACACCGACTCTACGACTCAAGTAATGATTGAAGCTGAACGTCGTGTATTTGCTGATCGTGCTAAGTGGCTAGGCGACCCTGACTTTGTAAAAGTTCCTCAAAAAGAATTGTTAAGTCAAGAGTTTTTAAAACAACGCTGGAATGACTTTAGCTTCGATGCAGCCACAGATAGTAAAAAAGTTTCAGGTGGTGCTATTGCTGGCTATGAAAGTATGGAAACAACCCACTCTTCTTTTGCCGATAAAGAAGGTAATGCGGTGTCTATTACTACCACTTTGAATAACTCTTATGGTAGCAAAGTCGTAGTTGCTGGTGGAGGTTTTTTACTTAATGATGAAATGGACGATTTTTCTATCAAACCGGGACACCCCAATTCGTATGGTTTGGTAGGCAACGAAGCCAATGCTATTGCTCCTAATAAACGTATGTTATCGTCAATGACTCCTACCATTGTGGAGAAAGATGGTAAATTATTTATGATTCTTGGTACACCTGGAGGCTCAACTATTATTACTTCTGTTTTCCAAGTATTCTTAAACGTAGTAGAGCATGGGATGAATATGCAACAGGCGGTAGATGCGCTACGCTTTCATCATCAATGGCTACCCAATAGAACAACATTTGAAGAAGGAGCCTTTACTCCACAAACCTTACAAAAATTGTTAGGTCGTGGTTACAAAATAGAATCACAAAAGAACACGATTGGTCGTATGGATTGTATCCTACTTTTGCCCAATGGTAAATATGAAGGTGGCGCCGATGTTAGAGCAGACGACACAGCGATAGGATACTAGTTTAAATTGGAGAATTGGAAGATTTGAAAATGAGCACTAAACTTTACTCATGTTCAAATCTTCTTTTTTACAATCAAAAAAAGCCTGAATACTTTTCTAATACCAGTTACACTATTAACCTATAACCTGAAGAGAATTATCCAAATAGCTTTGCAACGCCAAAGGCGGCAGCCGCCGCAGCAGCACCGATAGATGTTACCTTGAATGCACCTATCCATGGATGTTGACCTGTGATTCTACTTTTGAAAAAACCAAAGACGAACAATGCCAACAAAGTAATCGCCACAGAGAATTTGAGTCCTAAAATAGCATCATCGACCAGAAAATATGGACTCAATGGAATAATCCCCCCTATTACATAGGAAATACCGATAGTGGCAGCGGAGTTTCTTGCACGATTGATGTCTGGTTTCTCGAGACCTAGCTCAAATTTCATCATAAAATGAACCCATTTGTCTTTGTCTTTTGCTAATGCCTCCACAATTACTTCCTGCATATCGGCATCGAGACCATAATCAGCAAACACTTCTCGGACTTCTTCTTTTTCTCGTTCGGGCACTTTTTCGACTTCTTCGTATTCACGTTTCAATTCGGCTTCGTAATGTTCTACTTCGGTTTGTCCAGCCAAATAACCTCCTAAGCCCATAGCTATAGCACCTGCTACAATTTCGGCAATACCTGCCGTTGTGACAATCGAAGTATCAGCTACCGCTCCTGACAAACCCGCAGCCAATGCAAAGGGTACCGTCAAACCGTCGGACATACCAATAACTATATCTTTCAAAAAATCAGAACTCTCCAAATGTTGTTCTTCCATGTTTTATTCGGAATTGGTTTAACGATATAAATACTTCAATTTAAGAAATCTTCTTGTAAAAATCAGCTGAATATGATTCTTTACCAATGATAAATGTTTCTTTCCTATCCGTAAGGGCCAAGTCTCTAGCATATCTGTGCTCAAGAGAACACCATCACTAAATACAACAACTACAGTAGGACTAGTTAAATCCAACCCTACTGTAATGAAGCATTAAAACTTTCCTGTTACAGTTATACCCCACATTCTGGGCATACCCATCATATAAGACCCATAACCGAAAGCCATATATCGTACATCATTGAGGTTACGTGCCCAAATAGCCACGTCAAAATGGTTGCTAGTAACACCCGCCCTTGCATTCACCATGCTGTAAGCATTCTGGTGAAAGGCATTTACAAAATCTAATTGATACTGACCAATGTATCTCAACTCTCCTCTAACAAAGGCTTTGAGGTTTTGAACAGATTTTGATAAAGGCAGGCCGTATTGAACCGCCAACATAGATTGCAAAGCAGGGTTATTAATGGCTTTGTTGCCTTTGTAATTTATTACTGAATTAGAAATTGCATCAAAAAGCTCTAATTTTTTATACTCACTATGTGATGTGCAGGCAGTCCAATCAATCTGTAAATTTTTAATAGGAAGTGCTGCAACCTCCAATTCCAAACCATAATTATCCATGTCACCCACATTGAGCGTAGCATAGTTTATACCGTCTTGTGAGGTAGAAACTTGCTGGTCTTTTTGTTGAAAATAGAAAGCAGTAAGGTTGATTTTAAGTCTGTTGTTCAGGAATGTATTTTTAACGCCTATCTCATAATTATCTGATTTTTCAGGATTGTAGGTAGGATTTGTTACGTTTCCAAAATTGAAACCTCCCACTCTGAACCCTTTGGCATACGAACCATAAATCATCGAATTTTCTGTCAACTTTTGACTCAAAATTACCTTTGGCGTAAAGGCATTAAATGTTTTCTTAGCAGTGCTGTCTGTAGTCATAGGTATAACAACGCCACCTTTTTCAAACGCCGAATTTTGGGTAAGTTCACGGTGCTCTATATCATATCTCGTTCCGACAGTAATATCAAATGTGGGAGTGATAGCATACGTAGCCTGACCAAAGAAAGCTACACCAAAGGCATTTCTTTTGCCATTAGCAATTGACGAATAAGGGGCACTAGGGTCGAGTAATGCGTAATCATTATCAAAATAAGTAGTACTACTATTCGTGCTTTTTTCTCCAAATAAGAAAGAGCCTACTGTCCATTTCAATCTGTTTGTATTTGCAGGAGAAGAAAAGCGTAATTCTTGTGTCCATTGATTTTGCTTTGTCCAAGTCGTGAAGCTAATCAGTTCAGCAGGGCTAAAGTCAAAATCAAATCGTCCTGGGAGCCAAATGTGATAATCTACAAAAGAGGTAATTGAGGTAAAATTGAAGTTATTACCAAAATATTTTACAGCAGCAGAGGAGTTGAAATTGGTTCTTCGTTCGGTATTATCCCAATTTCCGTAAACAGTATAAGGATTTGCTCTGGCTATACTATCTGTTGCCGACCAAGGATAGGCGCCTTTGTCTTTATCACTTTCATATCTTGTGTTCAAGTCGATCGTCCATTTGTCTGATACAAGGTATTTTAGGTTAATATTACCGATATAAGCATTATGTTGATCAAACTCCTTTGTATTCTGTGTAGGATTATCATAGATTGCCCCACGACCGTTTGATTGGAATCCAGCATTGACAAAAAGTTTATCTTTTATTAGAGGCGTATTAAAACCGACGCTGTAACGCTGTTGTCCGTAATTTCCTAGGTCAATTTCGGCAAAACCACTAGTCTTATTAGTTGGTCTTTTGGTAATTACATTGAGTACCCCTCCAAAGGCATTTCTTCCGTAGAGCGTGCCTTGTGGTCCTCTCAAAATTTCAACTCGCTCAATATTACTGAAGTTAAGTGGCGCAGAGAAGTAGTCAAATTGATAAACGCCATCGACATAAGTAGCCACCGCTTGGTCATTTGAAAAGCCCATTGAGCCCCTGATGTTCAAAAAACTAGAACCTGTACTATTGCCATGCTCTACTGTGAAGGTACTTGGTGCTAATGCAGTCAGGTCATTGATTGTCCAGACTCTGTATTCCTCTAATTGTTTGGCATTTAATGAGGTTACTGCCAAAGGCGTTTTTTGTAAACTAGCCTCAATCTTGTCAGCGGTAATGACTACCTCACCCAATGTTTGAGTGTTGTCAGATAGAGTGATGTTTAATATTAGGGATTTATCTATTATTTCCACTTGTTCAATTTTCGATGCAAAACCAACAGCACTAATTTGAAGTTCATATTTACCTTTCTTCAAAGGAATAGCAAAATTCCCTGACTTATCAGCAACTGTTCCTAAAGAACTATTTAACACTGCTACATTTGCAAAGCCAACAACCTCTCCTGATTCAGACTTAATTGTTCCTTGTATTTTTTGAGCAAAACTGCTAGTTGCCCAAAGGCATAGAATAATGGCGATAATATTTTTGAAACTCATTTTATAATTTGATTGAATATGGAACTTCCTCGTTAAGAGATATGCACATAGCATATCATCAATGCAAACCTTAGCGGACAATTGCATTGATTTTATTTGAATTTTTCCTAGAAAATATTAAATCAAAATACGTTTTGGAGGCTGAAAAATATCAGGATGAAAAGAAGTAAGGTCATAAGACTTATCTCCATACAAGTCTTTTCTTTGTACGAAAAAGTAAGTCAGAGTACATAATGAGAGGCATTGGAAGTCATGGCAATACAACACTTCAAATTTATCTTTAAGCGATTGTGGTATGTGTTTTTGTTCTTCTTTATCGGAATTTTTCAGTTTTTTCATCAACTGACAATTTCCATTACAATGCATTTTCGGTTTATTACGATTCTCACAAAGATTTTTTGCAATGTAGTCTTGATTGATTTTGAAAGATAGGTAGATACCAACCTTGCAAAGTGCTTGCAAGAAAATGAGTACCGCCAATAAAAAGGTTACTATCTGTTTCAAATCTTGAGAGTTTGTATAAGTTGGATTTCAATCTAAGGCTAGAGGGCTCTTTTTTTCAAATCCTTGAATTGATATGGCTTAATGATTGAGGTGCTTTCTTCATTGGATAAATTACTGAGCCATGAGAATTTTTTCTCAGAACTTTCATAATAAAACAAAGGCTTGTCTGATGGTTTAAAAGAAGCCATTAACCTAAACATATTTGCGGATAATTCGCCAAAATGATCAAATTGGTGTTCAGCAAGGGCTTTTCCTTCAATAATGTGATCGGCATCGAAGGTAATTCCTTGAAACACTTTATCGAAATAAACTCTTGAAGCAATATCCAGATTCTTTCTCTCAATTCTATCCAACGATAAGGCAAGTTTATTAGCCATAACGGCTGCCTTATTTGTCTCTTTTCTAAGAATAGCATCTTTCAACTTTAGATATAGTACCAAACTCTCATTCATGATGAGTTGATGTTTCTCGTTGCCAAAAGACAGTTTTTTGACATCGTCTAAAATATCTTTTTTAGGAATAACTGTTTTTAAAGAACTTTCAGAAAAAGACTCTTTTTTGATAAAATAGTCGTCATCCAAGGTTTTCAGAAATGCGATAATTTTCATCTTTTCATCTGAGTTTAAGCTAATTCCTAATTTCCCATTTTGTTGTAGAATAGGATCTAAATACTCAGATTTTACCACTTTCCCAGCGTAATGGTCTAGCACTTGCTCAAGCGTTTCGAAACGACCATCGTGCATGTAAGGAGCTGTATATCCCAGATTTCTTAGACTCGGCACTTTAAATTTGTGTTTATCTGATTCTTGTTGATTTACCTCAAAACGTCCTAGGTCTTCTACTTTGGCAACACCAAGTCCATTATTGCGAAAAGAATAATCGGTAAAAAGTTCACCTGCATGACATGAAGCGCATTTTTGTTTAAAAATTTCCAAGCCCTCCTGCTCTTTTTCATCTAGTTCTACTCCCTCCATACGCATATACTGGTCGTACTTTGAATTGGCTGAAACCATTGTAAGCATAAATTGAGAAAGCGCTTTTAAAAACCGTTCGGTATTGATTTCTTCTGAACCAAAAGCATTTTTGAAAAGAGATGGATAATTTTGAGACTTTCGGAGTTTATCTAGCACATTAGCCATACTTTCATTCATCTCAACAGGATTAGTAATTGGCGAAATAGCAAATAAGTCTAAATCATGAACGCCCCCATCCCAACCAAAGCTGGTCGACCATGCCAAATTATACAAAGGCATAGAATTACGTTTAGTCAGTAAGTCATTAACTCCATGACTAAACGCATGTCCATGTTGTGTAAATCCAGCCGATTGCTGATGACAGCTGCCGCAACTTACTGTGTTATCTGAGGAAATAATGGCATCATAAAACAAGGCTTTACCCAACTCTACTCCCTCAGCAGTTAGTGGATTACTTTTAAAATGGTAAGTTGGTTTTGGAAAATTAGAAGGAATTGCAAATAAGTTTTCATCGTCATTTCCTCTCACTCTTTTAAACGAGAACAACACCATAAGCCCAAACAGCAGTAATAGTGTTGGATAAATCTTGTTTTTCATGATACAATATTATTTCAATCCTAAACTGATTTTTTCGGTTGGTGCAGGCATTCCAATGCCATTATAAGAGAACATGGATTTGTAATTTTCAGCAATTTTAGCTGAGTATGGACCACCCATAACCGAAGGATTTTTGGCGATACTTACTGTGGTTTCGCCATTGAGTATTTTAGAGGCATCCATTTTGATACGAATGATAGGTGCGACTTTCCCAGCCTTTAATTTGATGGTTTCGTTGTTGAAAGCTAAACTTACATTACGAATGTTGTTCAATGTTTTTTTGTCACCGATACCGCCAAATAAACCGATGTGGTACATAAAGATGTTTTCCTTCAAGGTTGACTGAGGCGATGAACCTTCCATTTTGACAAAAATATATCCCGAGTTCCATGCCCAGTACATATCTTGAGCATCACCAGCAACGTCCAAACAACCTTTTCTGTAACCAATTTCGGCGGCGCTTCTTGCACTATCAATGCCAATTACAAAGTTGATTCCTACATATTTATCTTGGGGAATATCTTTCAAGGTAATAGTTTGGGTTTCAGGACGATTCTGACGAACCAAAAAATACGAATCATCCTGAGGAACAGTATATACAGAACCATCCTTTTTGACAAGCTGTATGTTACTTACATAATATTGAAGAAGACTAATGTTGAAATCTTCACCCGCTTGATTTTTGTAGGATTTGGCATTTAGCACAACGGGATCGTTGCCCACGAAGTTGTCAAATTTAATATTCAACGAAGTTGTTTTTTGAGCAAACAAATTACTCGCTCCTAATAATGTCAGTAATAAAAAAAATAGTTTTTTCATTTGAATATCGTTTTATAATTAATGATGTAATATTTACCAACCAATATAACCTTCTGGTGTTACGCCATTGAGTCTCAAATAACAAATGGCTTGTCCTCGATGATGAATAATGTGATTTTCGAGAGTGCAGAACAAACGCCAAATCGGTATTTGTCCGCCTGCATAATTCTCCATCTGCAAAAGTTTTTCAGTATGAGTCTCAGTAACTACTTTTTCTACCCAGTCATAAAAGCCTATCAATTCCTGTTCGAGTTCTGTCTTTGTTAAAGTCTTCCAGTAGCCTTGCTTTTTTTCTTTAGATTCGTTAGGATTAAGAATATTCAAACGTCCACACAATTGAGCTGTCGTAAACACGATACAATGCACAAACTGTGTACGCCATGAGAAGGATTCTGGTGTATATTTGAACTCCATCTTCTCTTCTGGCATTTGATTGTAAATCGTCAACGTGTATTTTTTTGAGCTTTTCCATGCTTCGGAAAATTCTTCCTTAAATCTTGATAATTCAGCATTGGTATTAGCCTGTGAAAGACTTGGCACAGCAACAAATCCAGTCACAAGAGACTGTAGGGCTTTTTTTCGAGAAACTTTCATAAGTTGTTAATGAATTGAGTATTAATAAAAGTAACCATCTGGATATATCTTCTACCGTGGCTACTAAGTAAATAGCCACTAAGAAAACATACCAAATAGACAA
This sequence comes from Flectobacillus rivi, assembly GCF_030056655.1. Classification (NCBI taxonomy): domain Bacteria; kingdom Pseudomonadati; phylum Bacteroidota; class Cytophagia; order Cytophagales; family Flectobacillaceae; genus Flectobacillus; species Flectobacillus rivi. The sequence continues at coordinate 320,205 of NZ_JASHIE010000009.1, read as the reverse complement.
TAGCATTACCTATGTCCATAGCTGGACAATAACCACTTTAGATGGTCGATGTAACGTTACAAAAATATTTGAGTTAAAATTGGGGAGGATGAAAGATGCTCAAAGCGCGAGCACTTAAGAAAGGTTCGATATAGAAATAGTTGATAGAAATAAGGGTTCGGAAAACTCGACTTTCACCTGTTATTCCAGCTTCTATTTTCTGGAAAAACAAGGTTATTTCTTGCATTTTTTCAAGCTTATCTGAAGTAGATTTTTGCTCTCTCTCGTCAGCAGCTTTTAATTTTTTTGCCAAAAAACACTTCCCATCACAGTGTAATTGTGGTCTATTGCGATTTATGCAAAGCTCTTTAGCAATGGAGCTTTTGTTGACTTGGTAATAAATAACAACACTCCACTTACTAAATGTTGGTACATTGAGCAAGACAATTAGCAGAAGTGATATGTATTTTGTTACCATGTCACAAAGATAAAGCAGCATTTGTAGTTTCTTTCACAAATACTGAAGTTTATTATTGTTGTAAAAACTCAGACAATAAGGGCAAACTTATAAAAGAAACATTTCCTCAAAACTCTGCTCTTATTGTCTGAAGTAATCAGTTATTACAATCTTCTACAAATTTAATTTCAATGAAAGAATTACTTGACGCAAATTCCCAGGCGTAATAAATCCACGACCACCATAGTAATATTTTGTATCAAAAATATTATCTCCACTCAATGATAAGGTATATGCTTTTTGAGAATAGCTAACTACTGCATTAAACAAAGTATAAGCATCTGTCGCAAATGTCCCAGCTGATTTGGTATTAATAATGTTATCTTTTCCATAATAATTTCCTCCAAAACCAATTGCCAATCCTTTTAAATCTCCTTTCATAAAAGTATAGTTTGCATACCAGTTGCTCATCCAAGCAGGTCCTGAATTTACAGGTCGTAAACCTTCGGTGTTGGCATCTGACGACGTTAACTTACTATCATTATACGCTACACCTCCGTGCAAATACAACCCTTCTACTGGGCGACTCTGCAAATCTATTTCCACTCCACGACTATATTGTTTTCCATTTTGAATAAACATAGAAACATTCTCAGGATTGGCACGCACCGTATTGCTAATTCGAATATCATACAAACTCAAGCTTGCATCTAATAAATGTTTTTCATGAGCATATTTCAAACCTGTTTCGAACTGGTTACCATATTGAGGTTTGAAATTTGCTACCGTTCCATCTACCTGACTGACAGGCGCTACATTCTGAAAACCATTCATGTAACTGGCGAAAAAAGCTAATTGTTCAGGTAATAGCTGATATGTTAAACCAACTTTAGGGGAAAATGCAGTTTGGTCGTAAGCTCCAGTCCAAACATCTGTTGTCTTATTATAAGTACCTGAATTTTGCAAGAAATCTACTCTAGCACTCAACATCAAAGTCAAGTTTTTGGTAGGGTTAATCACATCTGAAGCATATATCGAGTAAGTCGTAAACGTAGTTTTAGTGATGGCAGGCACTCTACCTAGCAATCTGCTATTGATTTCTGACTCATTGAGTAAGCCAGCGTTGACACTTTTCCCTGCCACCGCCACGGTATCAAAAGTTGGTCGTGCCACACCATTAGCAGCATTAGCCTTTGAACCATCCAACCCATTGGCAGTTGTTCCGTAAACATATCGATAATAATCAGCTCCTAATAATACTCTGTGGCGCACTGAACCAGTTTTCAAATCTCCAATGAAGTTTTGTTGAACTTGCTGATTGATAATAGTCTCTGGTGCATAGTTGACAATTCTACGCACAATCGAGGCATTATTATTGGTCATAACCATCGTTTGATAGTTGCCATAAGACTCGCTATTTGAAGTCATCAGATTTGTTTCCGATTTCCATTGATTTGACAGCATATAGCTAATTTTTCCGTACAAGTTTATAGCGGTAGTTTTATACAAAACACTATTATCTGTGTAAGATTTGTAATAATCTAAATTCAATCCACTTGGACTTTCGGCATAAGTCAACACACCATTTTTGAGAGGGTTCATGGGTGTCAATAACAAATTATTGGTCGAAACTCTTCTCAAAATTTCTGCTTCCGCATCAATTCTCAATTTGTCTGATGCTTTATATGTAAAGCTCGGTGCTAAAAATAAGTTTTGGTAAACACCTTGGTCTTGAAAACTTTCTTTGTTGGTGTAAGCACCCGTTACACGCATCAAGCTTTTGGATTGAGCATCTAACTTTGCATTGACATCAAAAGTCGCACGTTGAAAATTGTTATTACCTCCTGCCAAAGTAATACTTGTAAAAGTATCATCTTGTGGTTTGACCGTCACACGGTTGATTACACCTCCAAATACTGTCATTGAACTTCCAAACAAGGTTCCGCTTGGTCCCTTTACTACATCCAACTGAGCGATATTGACAGGATCAATATCTGAGGCGACATATCCTAATATACCATTTCTGAAGTTAGAACGCGTGCGAAATCCTCTTACGGTGTAATATGGCGAAACACCTGCCCAACTTGGCGATACACCAGTGGCATTCGACAGCATGTTGTATTGCACAAAATAGTTGCGGTTCAAAATCAACTTGCTATTTACTGAATGTGTAACCTGAGGGTTTTCTAAATTTTTCAACGGTATTCTTGAAGTGTATTCACTCGACACATCTGCTGAGTTATTTACTCCACGAATAATTACTTCGTGTAAATCTGTATTTTTTAAAATAGTAGAATCTTTGTCTTGTGCTTGTGAAGCAATATAATTACCTATAAATAAAATGGAAAAAAGTACTTTTTTCATGAGAATATAATTTGGGATATTAGATAGGATAAACCTAGTATTTACAAGAGAAAACAGTCGTTCAATCTCTGTCAGAAACAGAAAACTGTACTGTTTTCCTCAACAAATTGTGATAATTGTGGGTACAGAGACATAGTGCTACATGCATATTATGACATAATACACCATAGCTCAAACTGTTGTACAACAAAGTGGTAACTTAACAAATGGGAGGTTTGAAGATTTTTGAAAAGAAGCTTTGTAAATAAAATATAGGTAGGAAGAAATGATTAGGTATTTCGTAAATCGGTAAAATCAGTTTTGGAGTATTTGTAATGATACAGATTTCGCAATATAAATCTATGATTGAGTTAGTGCTTGCATTTTTCTGTTGAGCTTCTTTTTGTTCGGCAGCTTTGGCTAATTGCTTAGAAAGATAGCACTTTCCATTACAATGCATACTTGGGCGATTACGATTTTGACAAAGATTTTTGGCAATATAATCTTTTCTCAGGCTGTAATCGAGATATACCAAGGGAGAAGACAACATCCTAATACCCAGAATGATGAACAGAAATAATGCTCTATGGTTATACTCTAATGCCATTAATTATCCTCAAAAATGAGTGCAAAGGTAGTTTTAATAGTGTAGGAGTTCAATGATATTTTAGTCATAGTTTATAAATTCAAGGTTTTGTACAATAGAATTGTGGTTTAGTTATACGCTGTTTTTATAAGAAAATTTCTATACTCCTAAATAATCACATGACCTTCTTGCAGCAAAAATATTTTGGGATTTCCCCCTCAATAAAAAGTGACTTAATTCGTATATATAGTCGGAATAGAAAATTTTGCTATATTTAGCAGAATTACGATCTAGACATCATAGACGTACTTGTCAAAACCAGTTTTAACCATTTCAACAATCGTAAAAAAATGAAGAAGTTACTTGCCCTTGCCCTTTTATTGGCTAATGTATTAGTTTGGGATGCTAATGCTCAAAAACCTAAAGACGAAACCAAAGACGCTAAAAAAGAGAAAAAAGAAAAGAAAGACAAAAAGGATAAAGAAGAAAAAGCTGACAAAACCGACAAAAAGGACAAGAAAGCTAAAGAGGATAAAGCTCCGAAAGAAGACAAGAAAGTAAAGGAAGATAAGGCTGCTAAAGAAGATAAAAAAGCAGACAAAGACGCTAAGAAAAAAGAAAAAGAGGTAAAGAAAACTGATGACAAAAACTCAACAGTAAAACCTGAGCCGAAAAAAGTTGATAAGAAAACGGAAAAAGCTGCTGCTGGCGACGACAAAATCGTAGGAAAAGATGACAAAGGTCGCTCTATCTACGAAGGTCCAAAAGGTGGTCGTTACTACATCAACTCAAATGGTAACAAGTCTTACATCAAAAAAGACAATTAATAAACACATTTAATGATTTGTGATTATTAACGTCTAAAGATGTATCCTCTTGAAATATAGTATCAAAAAGGGCGTTCGAAATGAGTTTTTCGAACGCCTTTTTAATTGACTGTCAGGATATTTCTAAGAAAGTATCTCACAACTCATGAATAATCACTCATCCACTTAATCATAATTCACTCAAACTTCTATTGTAAGGCAAATTTGATAGCGCCTGTAATCCCAAGTACCATCGTAAACGTAAAACAGTACATACAAAACAAGACCATAGACTTCCAGATAGTTTTTAGCCAAGACTGTCGATATACTACTTTAAGCGACATAGCGAAGTAAATCATAAATACAATCATCGCAACGCTCAATGCGATATTCCAATGCCCCACCAGCAAGCCTATGCCAACAAATATCATGAGCATGAGCATGAAAATTGAATGAATATGTATTGAAAAAATCAAGTGTTCGTAATAGAATCTAGTTTGTCCATCAAAAAGCTTTGGAAGAGCAGGGAAAGGCTTCTGGCGCATAAAGCCCCCCGTCAAGGTGTATTTCAACAATTTAAAACTGTAAGATATCCATTTGAAAGGGTACCATAGTAAACTATGAACACGCTTACTGTAGCTAATTTTAAGCATCAGTGCTACCAATGGCATTAGGATAAACATCATGAAAGAAATTACATTTACACCAAAGTGAACCATTTCGCCAATTGCCTTTTCGGCGTCCTCGTCAAATGCCAATTCATAATATGTGACGTTACGACGTAAACCTCTTTTCAAAAACGCAAAAGTACTTTTACTTCCCTCCTCCTTTACAATCAAACTGTCTAAATCTTCATTACTCATACTAAGTAAACGTTTTTTATAAGTTCTATTTTGAAGACTTCCATCGCTACTTTTGGTGAATACCTTTACCCCTTCAATCCATACGGGTACTTTTACATTGTTCTTCAATGAATGTAGAATAAGGGTGTACTCAATTTTGCCTTTTTTCCCCAGCCTTTCAGTAAAGTATGCCTTCAAATCCTCCGCAGGTTCGGTGATTGCTTCTGTGTGTATCGAATCCAAAGCTAGTTGTTTTTGGATTTCTATTAATATGGGACGTTGCTTATACTCAGGTAAGGAATCAATAATAGCTCTTAGGGTATCCTCTCTTTCTACATTCATTTCGTCTAAAATCTCATCAGTCGAAATATCAAAATTCGATACATAGTCAATAAATCCTTTTGCTTGAGATGCTAGTTTTGTTTGTTTATCAAGTGTTTTTAGCTGTTTTTCATCTCTAGCAATCTTCTTTTCTAAGGTATGTTGTAAACTTGTATCTTCCCTAGCAATAGCCGAATCAAGTTCCATATTCAGATTTGCGATTTCCTTACTCTTATCCTCTCTCTTTTGTCTTACAGCTTTCAGGGCTTGGCTTTGTATAGATTTGTCCTCCTTTTTATTACTTTCTTGTTCATCGTCTTCATCTTTATCAGCTCGTTTCGAATCACCTTTCAATCCATCGATGACACCTCTTGCTACATCATTCGTAGAATTTAAGCCCATCTCTACTAGTTCATCGAAAGCAATAAAAAACACAAATGATACAATAAAATAAAGGCGAATTGGAGGCACATAGCGAGCCCTTCTTCCCTCCAAAAAATCTTTAGTAATCTTACCTGGTTGTGAAAAAATTGATTTTGCAGTATTGTAGAACTTTGTATCAAAATTGGTAATGCCTTCAAAAACATCATACAAGAGCTGTCCGATTCCTACTTTCAAATCATGGTTTTCTTGACCACAATTTGAGCAGAAATTATCTTCTGGTTTCAGCATGTTATGACAGTTGTGACAGACTTCTACTTTACGACGATTTTTGTGTATCGACATTTTAAATAAGTTTAAGGTTTGTGACGCACCGTTGAGGGGAAATCAACAGGAAAAGTGAATGAAACTCCAAACGGTTTAGGTAGTTTAATAAAATTTTCTCAAAATACTCATTTTTTCAAATATTGCATAGACGATCAATGCTTTTAGATGCAGAATAAGCAAGCTTTTGAATTTTAGCTATTTTCCATAAAAAAAGGAGAACACCTTTCGGCATTCTCCTTTTTACATTTATAAAAGACAGGATTATAAGCTTTCATCCAACTTGCTGTCATCTGCTACACCACCTTCTGGGTCTAACAACGCACCGTCATCGCCTTTTACTTTATCTTTGATTTTGCGTTCTAGCTCATCCAACAATTCAGGATTATCGCGAATCATCTCTTTTACGGCGTCACGACCTTGTCCTAAACGGTTTCCATCATAACTAAACCAAGAACCAGATTTTTTTACGATATCGAGTTCTACAGCTAAGTCGAGCACCTCACCAGATTTTGAGATACCTTCGCCATACATAATATCAAACTCGATTACTTTAAATGGAGGTGCCAACTTGTTTTTTACCACCTTCACTTTTGTACGGTTACCAATGATATTATCAGCACCTTCTTTGATTTGTCCAATACGACGAATATCCAAACGTACCGAAGCGTAGAATTTCAAGGCATTACCACCTGTTGTTGTTTCTGGGTTACCAAACATCACCCCGATTTTATCACGAAGCTGGTTGATAAAGATACAGCAACAACCTGTTTTGTTAATTACCCCTGTTAACTTACGAAGAGCTTGAGACATCAAACGAGCCTGTAGACCCATTTTTGAATCACCCATATCACCTTCAAGTTCAGCTTTTGGTACTAGGGCAGCTACAGAGTCAATCACACAAATGTCAATAGCTCCTGAACTAATCAATTGTTCTGCGATTTCGAGAGCTTGCTCACCATTATCAGGTTGAGAAATCAACAGTTGGCTAGTGTCAATACCAAGTTTTTCGGCATACGCACGGTCAAAGGCGTGTTCGGCATCAACAAATGCAGCCAAACCTCCTCCTTTTTGAGCCTCTGCAATACAGTGCATTGCTAAGGTTGTTTTACCAGAAGATTCTGGTCCGTAAACTTCTACAATTCTTCCACGAGGTACACCACCAATACCTAGTGCCAAATCTAAGCCCAATGAGCCTGTAGAAATCACTGGAACGTCTATAACTTTACTGTCAGACAAACGCATTACGGTACCTTTACCATAAGTTTTATCCAAACGCTCAAGCGTAGTTTGTAGGGCTTTGAGTTTCTCTGCTGCAGGATTACTTGCTTCAGCTTGTTGCTTTGCCATGTTGTATAAATATAAGATAAAAAGAATGACTTTATTTGAATGAATTGTCTATAGAAAATCCAAACCTCGGTACTTTTCAAGAACAATTCTAGGGTTATTACGTAAAAATTAACGTAGGTAACACATTTTGTAATTTTTATAACTTAGGTTAATCAAATAGACTTCTCTATTTTGTTTACCTAGAGATTCGAGGCAAAATTTACACAAAAAACTTCAATGCGTTACAACATCGTGGCATTTTTTCTGATTGACCGTTATCGCTATCACTATTCATCAAAACATAAGAGCTTTATGATTTCGGAATGTGAATTTACAAGTTTTTGTGTAAAAAAGGTAATCTTATTGAAAATATTTTTCCTCAAAACGGCTATTATTTTTATACAAAAATAAAAAATATATTCACAAAAGAGTAATATTAAAAAAACTTGGCGGTTAAGTCTAAAGTATCTGTTTTCAGAAAATTCGTACCTTTAAACTTTGATATTCGATAAAATGAAAAACTTATTTAAGAAAAAAAGATATTGGGTACTCACCTTCCTTGGTTTACTTTCAGGTATCGTATTGTGGCAATGGAATTGGACCATCTATTTATACGCACAAGCCAAAGGAGGATTGAATGTTGCCTTTAACACTCGCCCCCTCAGCGAAGTATTGAAAGACCCTAATGTCTCCGATTCACTCAAAGCCCGCATCCGTTTGATTGGCGAAATAAAGCGCTATGCCACCGATTCGCTAGGACTTAAAGATAATCCCGACGTTTACCAAACGCTATTCGACCAGCAGGGCAAACCACTGGTTTATCTCGTAACGGCAGCGGAGCCCTACAAAATGGAAGCCGTAGAGTTTCATTTTCCTATTATTGGTAATTTTACTTACAAAGGTTTTTTTGATTCTACCATGGCTGCTCAAGAACTAAAAATTTGGCAGCAAAAAGGCTATGATACCGATTTGGGACAAGGAATTGCCTATTCAACATTGGGGTGGCTCCCTGAGCCTATCTTGTCGAGTATGCTATTTTATTCGGAAGGCAAACTCGCGAGCCTTATCATTCATGAAATGACTCACGGAACTATTTTTGTCAAAAACGAACATGAAACTAGTGAAAACTTAGCCAATTTCATCGGAGAATATGGTGCTAAAAGATACCTCAAAGCTAAATATGGCAATGAGTCTGACGAATACCAAAAGTTTGTTCGTGGCAAAACATGGCGCAAAGTTTTGGTGACACATCTTAACAAATCTACCCTAACGTTGGATAGTTTATACAAAACTTTCAAACCCGAATACTCTAATAAATACAAGGATTCTTTAAAATATACGTTTATCAGAAAAATAGTAGCAAAGGAAGATAGTATTTATGCTCAGTTGTCACATAAACCATTACTTTCCAATAAGTTAAAAAATGAAGATTTACCCAACAATGCGTATTTTGTGAGCTTTAAAACCTATCATTCAAAACAAAATGAATTTGAGCAGATTTTTGAAAAACAATTTCGTGGTGACTTTCGTAAATTTTTAGAGTATTTAAAAAAGCGATTTGAATAAATAGCGCTCTGGATTGACGGGTTAGGTTGAGAAGACAAAGAATCAACCTTTAAAAATCAACAAGAGCGAAACCACAATCAGCCAACAACCACAAACTTCTCAAGTAACATGAAAAAGATTCTTATTGGAGGAACAATCTTGCTATCCTTGACTGCTTTTAGCTTTTTTCAGGAAAACAATAAAATCGTTGACTCCACGAGCTTGGTCAAAGGCGAACATATCGAATATAGAGTGCATTATGGCTTTGTAAACGCCGCCGAAGCTGTGGTAGATGTGGACGACAAATTTCAAATGGCCAATGGTCGTCCTTGTTATAAAGTAGTGGTAAATGGTCGTACTACTGGTGTAACAGACTGGGTTACAAGAGTACGTGATACATGGGCATCGCATATCGACAGTGAAAAAATTATGCCTCACCAGTTTTACATGAAAAAGCAAGAAGGCAATTACAAAGCTGAAGAAAAAGTCATATTTGACCATCAACAAAATGTAGCTAAAACCTTTGAGTTGATTGATGACAAAGAAAAGAAAACCTTAAGTATTCCTGACGGAATTCAAGATGTGGTGAGTAGTTATTATTATGTTCGAGCGATGGATTTTAATAAAACGAAGCCTGGTGAGAGCTACCCACTTTCTTTTTTCTTTGATAACAAAATCTATAATATGAGATTAAAGTTTAAAGGAAAAGAAACTATCAAGACCAAATTTGGGAAAATAGAAACCTATAAAATTATCCCAATGCTACCTAAAAACAATTTCTTTGTAGACGAGGAATCTGTAATTATTTGGGTATCGAATGATGCAAACAAAATCCCGATTCGTGTAGAGATTGGATTAAAAATTGGAGCCTTGGCACTCGACTTACGAAGCTACAGTGGCTTAAAACAAGATTTGAAATTTGATAATAACTAGATTGTCATAAAACAAAGAAGGTGAGAGCAACAGCCTCTCACCTTTCTCGAAATCTACACAACATTATATAATCTTAACCACCATTTATGAATGGTTACCCTTTTTCAATACAACTGATTTTATGACCCTTTTTTAGGTTAAAAGTCACGGTTTGTAAATCAATTTTATCAAAAACTTATTTTTTTAACGCTTTTTGATAAACCTCCAAGACTCTTTTACGAGCCATTTCATGATTCACAATCGGTTGTGGATAGGATAATGAATTTAATTCGGGCACCCATCTTTTGGTGTATTCTAATTGCTTATCGAACTTTTGCGTTTGGAGAGTCGGGTTAAATACTCTAAAGTAAGGTGCTGCATCGCAACCGCTACCCGAAGCCCACTGCCAGCCTCCATTGTTGGCAGCAAAATCAAAATCTAATAATTTTTTGGCAAAATATGCCTCGCCCCAGCGCCAATCAATCAACAAATGCTTCGTCAAAAAGCTTGCCACAATCATCCTCACACGGTTGTGCATAAAGCCTGTGGTATTCAACTCACGCATTCCTGCATCTACAATTGGATAGCCCGTTTGTCCTTTACACCAAGCTTCAAACTCTTGCTCATTGTTTCTCCATTGTATTTGGTCATATTCACGACGGAAAGACTCTCCCTGACAAATGTGAGGAAAATGATATACAATATTAAAATAAAAATCACGCCAAATTAACTCATTCAACCAAGTTTCTGATAAATTTTGTGCTTTTTTCACTAATTCTCGAATACTTACTGTACCAAAACGCAAATGCACAGATAATCGAGAGGTACCTAAAATCGCAGGGAAGTCTCTTTTTTCTGCATAATTTTTGACGAGTAAGTCCTTCACTTCTTTGACAGGAAAACTCATACCTACAGGCAAAAAACCCATAGACTCAAGACTGGGAGAATCGGGTAAATTTATTTTGGAGAAGTTAGAAAAATATTTTTCCGTAGGATAAGACTTTACATAAAAGTCATTAAGTGTTTCTTTCCACTTTCGACTATAAGGTGTAAATACCGTATAAGGTGTTTTGCTACCTGAAAGGACTTCATTTTTTTCAAAAATCACATGATCTTTAAAGGTACGAAACTCAATTCCTTCCGATTGCAAGTATTCGTGTACCATATTGTCACGTCCGATGGCATAACTTTCAAAATCATGATTGGTGTAAACCGCCTCAATATCGTAGGTTGACACAAGCTCAGGAAACACCGTTTCAGGCGTACCATACTTTACCAGCAAACTGCTTCCTAACGCTTTGAGCTGGATATCCAAATCGGTGATTACCTGATGAATAAATTCTACTCTTCGGTCTTTCTTGTCCTCGAGTTTATCTAAAATATTTCTATCAAAAATAAAGATTGGCAATACATTCGAGTGGTTACGCAACGCTCTGTATAAGCCAGCATTGTCATGTAGACGGAGGTCTCTTCTAAACCAAAAAAGGGTATATTTTGACATAGTAAAATTTGATTATCCTAAGTAAACTCACCACTTGCTAAAATTGTTTGAAGATTACCTCCATAAAATTTGGGGAATAGTCTAAAAAAAATGTAATTTTCTCAAGATATAATTTAAAAACCTTCAACTATGAATCAAAGCCTTATCCATGCGCCACCTGTCTATTTCTTTCTTTCACAAGTACCTCAACTACAGGATTTCAAAGCATTTTAAGTAATTCTTCCGTGTTTTATCAGAGTATCTCCAAAAAGAAATTTGCCATTTATTTTTAACGCAATGAAGATTTTATTTCTATGAAACTTTTTTTCTTTATCCACTCATCGACTCAATAGAAATTTCAGAACATGTCATCTCAAAGCTTTAAATGCACTTTTTTGTACTTTTTGGAGTAAATAACTTGGACACAAGCGTTAGAAAAATCGAATAAACTAACAAAAATTACCATATTACAATAGAAAATGTATTGACAAGGCCTATAGTAAAATTGTATATTTGCAAGAATCGCTTTCAAATAGATAACTTAGCCCGTGTGAACATAGTAATATCGTAGGGCATTTGTTGTCTTTTGACAGAACATAAACAGCAATAAATAGCATAATGAAACTTTCGGAATTTAGATTTGACCTGCCACAGAGCTTGATCGCACTTTATCCATCAGAAAACCGTGGAGAGTCTCGCTTGATGGTTGTAAATCGCAAGACAAAACAAATTGAACACAAGATGTTTTCCGACATCATCAACTACTTTGAAGATGGTGATGTAATGGTAACTAACAATACAAAAGTATTTCCTGCACGTTTGTTTGGACAAAAAGAAAAAACAGGTGCTAAAATTGAAGTTTTCTTACTTCGTGAATTGAACCGTGAGCACCGCTTGTGGGACGTGTTGGTAGATCCAGCTCGTAAAATTCGCGTAGGTAACAAATTATATTTTGGTGACAGTGATTTAGTAGCTGAGGTAATCGACAATACTACTTCACGTGGTCGTACGATTCGTTTCTTGTACGATGGCGATCATGATGCCTTGATGAAAGCCATTCATGAATTAGGAGAAACACCACTTCCAGACGAAATTCGTTTTAAACGTAAAGTAGAAACAAGTGATGAAGAACGTTATCAAACCATCTATGCTGAACACGTAGGTGCTGTAGCGGCTCCAACAGCAGGTTTGCACTTCAACAAAATCATCATGAAACGTATGGAGTTGAAAGGCGTAGCATTTACACCGTTGACTTTGCACGTAGGTTTAGGTACTTTCCGTCAGGTAGATGTAGAAGACCTTACCAAGCACAAAACAGATTCAGAAAACTTCTTTATTCCTGAAGATACTTGTAAGTTGGTCAACGACGGTATTGATACCAACAAGCGTATTTGTGCGATTGGTACAACTGCCTTGAAAGCGTTGGAATCTTCCGTATCGGCAGACGGTCACTTAAAGCCAATTGAAGGTTGGACAGATAAATTTATCTTCCCTCCTTACGATTTCCGTATTCCAAATGCTCTTTTAACTAATTTCCACTTGCCGGAGTCTATCCTTATCATGATGACAAGCGCATTTGGTGGTTATGAATTAATCAAAGAAGCATACGAAATTGCGATTAAAGAAAAATACAAATTCTTCAGCTACGGCGATGCAATGTTGATTATCTAATCCATTTCTTTCCAGCGTAAGAATTAGCAATACTTTGAGAAGTCGTAAGAGTTTGTTTCAACACAAATTTCTTACGACTTCTTGTTTAAAGGCTGTTTCCTAATTTATATCATCATTATGTCTTCAAACAAATATGCCATCGTTGTTGCAGGCGGTAGTGGTAGTCGTATGCAAAGTCAGCTTCCCAAGCAATTCATTGAGCTAGATGGTTTACCAATACTTTTCCATACCCTTTTACGCTTCAAAAAAGCAGACGAAAGTATCCAATTGATTTTGGTATTACCCAAAGCTCATCAGGCATACTGGCAATCTCTTTGCGAAAAACATGCAGCTGTAGCCCAGCAAGTTCCTCATTGGTTGGTAGATGGCGGTCAAACTCGTTTTCAATCTTCTCAAAACGGTCTTGCTCGCATCGAAGGCGATGGGTTGGTCAGCATTCATGACGGTGTTCGTCCGTTTGTAGAGGCAACAGTTATTCAAAATAGTTACCAAACAGCACAGACCTTGGGTAGTGCCGTGGTAAGCGTTCCATCCAAAGATTCGGTAAGAGTCAACGGAGTCGCCGTGGACCGTGCCACAGTACGTTTGATTCAGACACCACAGACATTTCAAGTAAGTATTTTGAAAAAAGCTTTTGAAACAGAAGAATTAAGCACATTTACCGACGATGCCAGCGTAGTAGAAGCAGCAGGCTTTCCGATTCATTTGATTGATGGTTCTTATGAAAATATCAAAATTACAACTCCAGAAGACTTATTATTTGCAAATATGCTTTTAGAGAAATACAGGGATTAGGGATTAGGGATTAGGGATTAGGGATTAGGGATTAGGGATTAGGGATTAGGGATTAGGGATTAGGGATTAGGGATTAGGGATTAGGGATTAGGGATTAGGGATTAGGGATTAGGGTAAATAAAATCCTACATGCCATCTACTTACTTCTAACCTACTTTTTCCCACTTTTTTCGAAAAAACTATACCCTCATATCCCCAACACTTTGTGCCTCTGTGCCTCTGCCCCTGTTCACTAACAAAAAACAAAACAAAACCCCATATAAAAACCAAATGAGAAAACGACTTAGCAAGGAAGAATACGTTGCTGGAGTATTAGAAGGCAACCGAATGATACTGAGCAGAGCAATTACCTTAATCGAAAGTCAGCTCGATACAGATAAGGCACTAGCCAGAGAAGTACTCGAAACACTCTTGCCACATACAGGAAACTCAGTCCGTTTAGGCATTACAGGCGTCCCTGGCGTTGGCAAAAGTACTTTTATTGAGACCTTTGGAAAACACTTGACCAATCAAGGAAAAAAAATTGCAGTGTTGGCGATCGACCCAAGTAGTCAAATTTCAAAAGGTAGTATTCTTGGTGATAAGACACGTATGGAAGAACTTTCGAGAGACCTTTTGGCATATATACGACCTTCGCCAGCGGGTATCTCATTGGGAGGCGTAACACATAAAACAAGAGAAACGATGTTGCTTTGCGAAGCAGCGGGTTTTGAAGTGATTATTATAGAAACTGTTGGAGTTGGACAATCAGAAACGTTTGTTCATGGTATGGTAGATTTTTTCTTATTGCTAATGTTAGCTGGTGCTGGCGACGAGCTTCAAGGCATCAAGAAAGGCATTATGGAAATGGCTGATTTGGTAGCAATTACCAAGTCTGATTCGGGCAATGAACTACAAGCTCGTCAGGCGAAAGTTTCCTATGAAAATGCCTTGCATTTATTCCCTGCTAGTGGTAGCGGCTGGTATCCAAAAGTATTAACGTGCTCGGCAGTGACACAAACGGGAATAGATGATATTTGGAAAACTATCCTTTCTCATCGTGAACTTTTACAACAAAATGGGTATTTCTTTAATAACCGCAAGCAACAAAATCTAGCATGGATGCATGATTTTATCAAGCAAACACTAGAAGAACGATTTTACCAAAATCCACAGATTCAACAAGAGCTTTCGAGTGTAGAATCAGCGGTAACAGAAGGGCAAAAATTACCCATCAAGGCTGCTCTTGAGCTATTAAGGCTCTTTGAAAAGTCGATACATTCCTAATACATTCTCATAAGTTGTATTGCTCAGACGTATGAGTTTTGACACAATCCATTTAGTAACATGACAAAAAAAAATTCTATTTACACCCTTCAGTTTTGGCTTTTATGTTTAAGTAATTTCCTTTTTTCAGCAAGTTTTCAAATGATGATTCCAGAGTTGCCAGATTATTTGGCATCTATGGGTGGCAAAGAATATATTGGATATATCATTGCCTTATTCACACTTACCGCTGGTATTTCGCGACCATTTTCAGGCAAGCTTACTGATACTATTGGTCGAGTACCAATTATGGCTTTTGGTTCTGTGGTATGTTTTATTTGCGGTGGTATTTATCCTTTAGTAAGTGGCGTAGCTACATTCCTTTTCCTAAGATTTATTCATGGGATGTCTACAGGAACCAAACCTACGGCAACTTCGGCTTATGTTGCCGATATTATTCCCGAAGACCGTCGTGGCGAGGCACAAGGAATGTTAGGCATTTTTACTGCCACAGGTATGTCGATGGGACCAACCATTGGAGGCTACCTCACTGAGTTATTCTCGATAAATACCATGTTTTATACTTCTTCTTCATTTGCCTTATTATCGATTTTGATTTTGGTAAATATGAAAGAAACCCTTCCCAAAGAACAAAAACAGCCTTTTTCTCTAAAACTTTTCAAAATAGGCTGGGTCGACGTCTTCGAACCGAGAGTAATTCCTACTTTTTTGGTCATGTTATTAGTTTCGTTTTCGTCGGGCGTTATCTTAACACTCATTCCCGATCAAACCAAGATGCTTGGCATGAGCAACAAAGGAATATTCTTTACAGTTTATACGATTGCATCTTTAGTGGTTAGGATGTTTTTTGCCAAAAGCTCAGATAAATACGGAAGAATTCCTGTACTTATTATTTCAAGTGTCTTATTGGCTGTAGCTATGCTGATTTTAGGATATGCCAATAACTTTACAGCCTTGATGTTAGCTTCTATTCTGTTTGGTTTCTCATGGGGCTTTAACACTCCTACCCTAACAGCTTGGACTGTAGACTTGTCTGACGAGCGATACCGAGGTCGTGCGATGGCAACCATGTATATTGCTCTTGAAGCAGGCATTGGTATAGGAGCAGTCGTGGCAGGAAAACTTTACCAAGGTAAAGTTGAAAACCTCCCCTATTCGTACATCATTGCAGCGGTATTGTCTTTGGTAAGTTTGGTGTATTTAGTAATATTACGTAAGAATCAGAAAAAGCACCTTGCTGCTTAAAGTTTAAATCACAAAATCATGGTATTTGAGCAATATCTCGAAGAAAAAAATATCAATGCCGAAATGTTTTTATGGGACAATCCAAAGCATTTCGCAGAATTGAAAAAGATTTTTAATGAAATGCACCCTGATGGCTTTACAGCGCAGAAGAAGTTTTTAATAAACCAACTTCGTCGTAAGTATATGCTGAAGCAGTTTGCGTAATGTGTAGATAAAGTACTGTTTATACTTCATTCTCAAAATATTCTATAAGTTATAACCGACTCATTATGAACACTGTTAGAATCAATGTAAATAAACAGATAGATGGGTATTCTTTCAGTATAGCCCCTTCGATAAGGGATTTTATCAAAAAGCTATTTCCCAATGCACATCCTGCTAATAATATTTTTGTAGGATACGATACCAAAAGTGATTTTGAAATATATTTTGGTACCTTAGAAAACTACATTTACCCTGCACTTTTAGGAGTTGATAAAAATAGTGACCTCAAAATGCTGGATGAAATTGAATTTGTAGATAACAAGACAGGAAATGTTTTACACAAAGTAACACCTCGTGACGAAAAAATTTAATCAATATCTCGGCAAAGCCGGACACCTATTTATCATGTCAGAGTTTTTAATGTTAGGGTGGAATGTCGCCATCCCAGAGGTTGATATTGGCGATGATATTTTCGTGGTTCAGGATGATAGTGGGACATTAAGAAGAGTACAAGTAAAAACATCTACCTCAAAAATTCGTAAAGATGGATTCAGTGCCCAGTTTAGTGTTCCTCTTAAAAATTTAAGAAATATTTCAAATGTATTAGTTCACTATATCTTTTTGGTTAGGCACAATCATAATTGGTCGAAGCCTTTGGTTATTAGACAAGACTATTTACTCGATTATTTTGAAAATAGCCATGTAGGGGCTGAAAGTAATGGTAACATAATTTTCTATTTTGCCTTCAAAAATGAGAGTGTTATTTGTTCGGGTAATGGTTTTTCTAAATACTTAAATAATTTTATTGATTTTCCTCAAATAGATCATTGAGTCATTTTGATTCATATTTCACAAAACAAGGATTTTAAGCTATCAAAATAGAAAAAAGCTTAATAATCCTTGTTTTTTTTATAGATATATTTCTAAATTTACTCACAACAAGATATAACCTTGGTAGTTGTTTTTTTGCCCCCTTTTTCATTTATATCATCTTGCTATAACTTTGAATAGTTGAATTTCTGACTCCTCGAAAATTTACTTTCAAAATCAATAGCTTGATTGTAGCTTAGCATCAAAATCCTATCTAGCTTTTCTTGTCTATTAAGTTTGTGTAAAAGACCTGTATTTGTGCCATCATTTATGCTTGCACGAAGTTTTTGTCATAAATTTAAAATAATCTTTACTCAATAACTCTCTTTCTTTAATCGATTGAGGATTGGAGTAAAATCTAAACAACAATCTAATAATCAATTATTTAACTTTTAGAAAAAAATGGCTTATAACATCTTAGACATCGAAGGAATTGGTCCAGTTTATGCTGAAAAATTAGGTGCCGTAAACATCAAAACTGTTGAACAACTTCTTGAAGTTGGCGCTACTAAAAAAGGTCGCTCTTCATTAGCAAATGAAACAGGAATCGATGAAAAACGCATCCTTCGTTGGGTAAACATGGCTGATTTGTTCAGAATCAAAGGAGTAGCAGAAGAAACATCAGATCTTTTGGAGGCTGCTGGTGTAGATACTGTAAAAGAATTAGCAACTCGTAATGCAGCTAACTTGCATGCTAAAATGTTAGAAACAAATGAAGCAAAAGGCTTAAGTGGACGCGTTCCAAGCTTGTCTCAAGTAGAAGGATTTATCGAGCACGCAAAAACTTTAGCTCCAGTAGTGACATACTAATTTTGAGCATTTAGTCACACGAATATATCTTTCAATAGAGTAAAAATACCTTCAACACGACTTTGTGATAGTAAGTGTTGAAGGTATTTTTTTTGCTTTATATCTACCAAAAAACAATATACAAAGTCAACAAAACAGGAACTCAGAGTAGATAAAATAGCTTATAATAATAAGGCCATTTATCAAAGCTGAAAAGATTTTTTTTGAATAAAACTAATCCAACATTGTAAAATTTCAATAAATCAACGAAGCTTGACGGATGAAATTAGCTTTTTATTGAACTTTGGCAAGAAATCAATCAGCGAAAATTGTACAATTCGTAGCATATTCAAACACTATAGTAAAACTGTTAACTGAAACAAAAATTAATCTCAAGCCAATTATTTTTTAGCGTATTATGAACACATCCCAACTCGAAAATTTGTTTCCTGCGGAGGTTGATATTCCAGCAGAATATAATATCACTGAGCCGATTGAGCAACGTGAATACTTGGTAAATGGCGAGATGCGTCAATGGACTGGTAAAACCCAAGATGTATGGTCTCCTGTTTATGTAAAAACTGAGAAAGGTTTAGAACAAAAACGTATTGGTTCTTACCCTATCACTGATGCCCCAGATGCCATTGAAGTGTTGTATGCAGCTGTGAAAGCTTACAACAACGGTCGTGGCGAATGGCCATCGATGAGTGTAAAACAACGTATCGAATGTGTTGAGCGTTTCACTCAAAAAATGATCCAGAAACGTGACGAGGTTGTTAAATTGTTGATGTGGGAAATCGGTAAGTCTTTAGGTGATTCTCAAAAAGAATTTGACCGTACCGTTCAATATATCTACGATACAATTGATGCGCTTAAGGATATCGACCGTAACTCTTCTACTTTCTTGATTGAAGAAGGCATTATTGGTCAGGTACGTCGCTCGCCACTAGGAGTTGTATTGTGTATGGGGCCATTCAACTATCCATTGAATGAAACTTTCACAACGTTGATTCCTGCTTTGATTATGGGAAATACGTTGTTATTTAAGCCTCCGAAACACGGTACTTTATTGCACTACCCATTGTTAGAGGCATTCCGTGATTCATTCCCTGCTGGTGTAATCAACACTGTTTATGGTCGTGGAAACTCGGTTATTCCTAGCTTGATGGAGTCAGGTAAAATCGATGTATTGACGTTAATTGGTTCATCGAAAGTAGCAGATAAGTTGAAAAAAATGCACCCTAAAGTAAACCGTTTGAGAGCAATCTTAGGTTTGGATGCTAAAAATGCAGCTATCGTTACAGAAAGTTCAGACCTCGAATTAGCCGTTAAAGAATGTATGCTAGGCTCATTGTCATTCAATGGTCAGCGTTGTACTGCACTCAAAATCATGTTCGTTCACGACACATTGATTGAGAAATTTAACCAACGTATGGCTGAAGAAATTGGCAAATTGAAATTAGGTTTGATGTGGGAAAAAGGTGTAAACATTACGCCACTTCCTGAGCCAAATAAGCCAGCTTATTTGAAAGAACTTATCGAAGATGCTAAATTGCATGGTGCTAAAGTGATTAACGAAAACGGTGGCGAAAGCTTCAAATCATTCGTATTCCCTGCTTTACTTTCACCAGTAACTAGCCAAATGAAAATCTGGCATGAAGAACAATTTGGCCCTGTAGTTCCAGTGGTTCCTTTCAACAATATTGAAGAACCAATCGAATATATTACCAATTCGTCACACGGTCAGCAAGTATCTATTTTCGGAACGGATGTAAACCAGATTTCTGAATTGATTGATGCAGCAGTAAACCAAGTTTCTCGTGTGAATATCAATGCTCAATGTCAACGTGGACCAGATACATTCCCATTCACAGGTCGTAAAGACTCTGCTGAAGGTACTTTGTCTGTAACAGCAGCCCTTCGTTCGTTCTCGATTCGTACGGTTGTAGCAACAAAACAAACTGCGGAGAACAAAGCATTGGTAAACCAAATTGTTGAAAATCAAGAATCTAACTTCTTGTCAACTAGATTTATCTTGTAAGTAAAAGTTATTGGTTATTAGTATAATTATTATCAAAGATTATCTACTTCAACAATAGATGTTCTCCTACTATTAACCAATGAAGGTTTTTTACTCATCATAAAAACAAAAAGGCTGTTTCAAATTTGAAACAGCCTTTTTGTTTTTATGTATCATTATTAATGCCGAATTATGAGTTGTGAGCGCCTTCAAATAACGGATATACGATTAACTAGTAACTAGCTAATTCAATAAGTACTCACTCAATTTTGCTTCTAAATCTTTGGTAGACATATTTCTAAAAATTCCACCATGAGATACAAATGAAACCTCTCCTTTTTCCTCAGAAACCACAATCACTGCCGCATCGGTTTGTTCGCTCATCCCAAATGCAGCACGGTGTCTGAAACCCAACGTTGGCGAAATCGTACCACTTTCTGAGATAGGAAGCATACAGCGAGCCGCAGCCAAACGACTATTTTTGATAATAACGGCACCATCGTGTAATGGTGAGTTTTTATGAAAAATGGTCAACAATAATCTTTTGGATACCTGAGAGTCTATTTCATCGCCTGATTCGATGAATTTTTTCAAATCATCTTCTTTTTCAATAACAATCAGCGCACCTGTATGTGTAGCCGCCATCGTACGAGTTGCTTCCACGATAGCTTGAAGATTGGATACCTTATCTTTGGAAATTTTAGGCGTATAAAATCTTTTCAAAATAGCATTTTCCTGAACAGAAGTCGAACGCCCTAACATCAATAAAAAACGGCGAATTTCTTGTTGAAAAATAATCAAAAGCGCCAATACCCCTACATTCATAAATTGTCCCAAAATGGCTGAAAGCAATTCCATTCCAAAGGCTGTTGCCAACAAATAGACAACATATACGATGATAAAGCCAAAAAATATCTTATTCGCAATACTACCCTGAATGAGTCGGTATATCTGATAGAGCAAGAAAGCTACCAGCATTACGTCAACTACATCTATAAAATCAATATTTAAAAAGCCAATGTGCATACAGTTTTAAGGTTTTTGCGATTAAAGTACTAATATAAAGTGTCGGTTTTCAGTAAGATATGAGCATTAGGACAAATAGCTCGATAAATATCAATTTTGGACGGTTCACATACCCCAGGAAAATCTCCTCGTTTACCCAACATATCCGTCATCACCTGAAAATGTAAATGCGGAGGCCAGTTACCATTTTCAGGAAAATTGCCGAATTCTGCTATACGCTGTCCTTTATTGATTACTTGATTAATTGCTAGTCCATCTAAAGAACCTACACTCAAATGTCCATATAAAGTATAGAAAATATGTCCTTCAAGTTCATGTTCTAAAATGATGGTTGGGCCATAATCGCCAAAGTTATCGTTATTGGCAAAACTATGTACCTTACCAGCCAATGGCGCAAATACTGCCGTACCAGCCGCAGCCCAAATATCCACTCCCAAATGAATAGAGCGTGCCTCTTCTGTCTGTTGGAAATGCTCACTTCTGCGATAAATATACCTATTTTCAAAGTATCCACCTATCGCACAAACAGCGTGTGCTTCTTGGATTTTGGCAAATACATATTCGGTAAAAACAGCAGTATTAGTTAGGTCTATTTTTTCTAAGTCAGTATTTTCAGCGGTAAGGTCGATTTTCAGTAGTGTGTCTTTCGACAAATCGAAAGGCACAACTGGAGCAAAATCATATTTTCTTAATATTTCTTCTATTAACATTTTTGTCTCAAAAGCTTGTTTGTATCAAGGCTTTATGCCCAAACTTGGGTACCTTCAGTACAGTTTTTACACATTTCAATCTCACTTCTTGATTTCAAAACAACTTGTCTAAATCTTTGATAAGATTCGGCTTTCCAAAGGGTCTTAAATGATGTTTGAGTCAAATCACCCAGTCTGTGCTCAGCATCTTTATCAAAACAACATGGCACTACCAGTCCATCCCAAGTAATCACGCACGAATGCCACATTTTCCAACAGTGATTGAGCAAATGATTCTTGATTTGATAACTACCGTCTGCTTGCTGTTGATAGCGAGCATATTTTTCTATCGTCGGTATCAAGTCCGAACCTTGCTCATAATCATAAATTTGAGCTGTTTTTAAAGCAACTTCATCTACCTCTAACTCTTTCGCTAATTGCTTTACTTCCTCGATTTGGTGCTCATTAGGACGTACCACCAAAAACTGAAATACGATATGTGGTGTGGAAGACTTAAGCGCTTTTTTCCATTTGACAATATGCTTTGTGCCTTCAATTACCTTATGTAGTTTACCACCCACGCGGTACTGTTCATACACCTCTTGCGTTGTTCCATCTATCGAAATAATCAGTCTATCTAGTCCTGACTCTACGGTTTTTTTGGCTTGAACATCGCTTAAGTAGTGAGCATTGGTCGAAGTAGCTGTATAAATCTTCTTACGAGCAGCGTACTGAACCAATTCCAAGAATTGTGGATGAAGATAAGGTTCGCCTTGAAAATAAAAAATCAGATACGAAAGCGTATCCGAAAGCTCATCAATAGTCTGACGAAACATTTCATCAGAAAGCATTCCTGTTGGTCTGGTAAAAGAACGAAGCCCACTTGGGCACTCGGAGCATCGTAGGTTGCAAGAAGTAGTTGGCTCAAATGAAATACTAATAGGAAGCCCCCAATGATAAACTTTACCTGTAAATTTAGAGAAATAGTAGCTCGCCAATACTTGAGTAGCATTTAGGAAACGCTTCCATGTAAGTTTTGAGATAAAATTCAGACCATCAGTAAGGTTTCTATTCATTACAGTGTATGAGCTATGTGGAATAGGATTACAGAACAATAATCCGAGATACCACATTCATCTAGTCATTTTGAGAGTTTTCCAACACCATGCAAGCCTTTATTTTACACAAAATCAATCGTACATTAAAGAACTTGGTTGTTATTGCTATTTACTCCGCAAATTACTCAATAAATGTCAAAATATCGGGGTATATTCTTTAATTCCTTGTAAAAGAGTACAGCTTTATTGAATAAAAGAGATATTTCAAAAAAAGTTCATGAGAGCAACGAACTCTTTCTTCATTTATTACCTAACAACGTTTATGTGCCATACAAGAGGGGTATCTATAAATAGCAAATCTGAAAAGTATCTTTTCGAGTCATCTTCAGCGCATTTTGAAGCATGAAACTATAGATTGAAAATATCTATTTTCAACAGGTTATTTCAAGGGTAATTATACCTTAAATATACCATAAAATAAATTTTAGAGGCCCACATAAAGTGAATGAATATTCGGAATCAAACAAAAACAAATCACTTTATTTTCTCAAAAATCATGATTTTTCAACGATAAAAATATATACTTTTTAAAAAATGCAGATTTTCTATGAAAAATATTTGAAAAAAATATTGTTATTTTAACAATTCTAATGCAAATTGCTATTGTTATAGATGTCCTCAAAACATACCGCTAGATGTGATGACGATATGATATAATTAGTATAAATTATAACCTTACTTAATTTAAAACTAATTTCTTCATACTTGTTCCTGAGTTATAAGCTCGGCTCATCTTCGTTGCGTCCAATAAGCATTTAAGGCATCACTTGACCAAGATTTTAATCAACAATTAACATACGATATTCTATTGCGAAAGCATTCAAAATACTAACTAAGTAATCTTTTATTAGATTATTTTTTTATGGGTTCGGGTTACAGAAAAAGTCAAGAGTGATACTCTTGACTTTTCTAATTTATATCTATACCGTTTTGCTAATTATATTTATTTACCCTGAAAATTGGCAGGTCTTTTCTGTAAAAATGCTGTGACTCCTTCTACAAAATCATGGCTTTGAGCTGCCTCGTCTTGATGAACTGCTTCCAGTTCTAGCATCTGCTCTAAGGAAGAATGTGAAGATTGATTTAGCACTTTTTTGATTAACCCAATTGCTTTGGTTGGTGCTTTGGCATATTGTTGTGCGACAAGCGCTAAAGTTGCCCTAAATTCATTGGCTGGTACTACTTTCGAAACTAGTCCTAACTCCAAACACTCTTGAGCGCTTAAGCGTCTGCCTGTGGAGCACAATTCAAAGGCACGTTGTGATCCCACAATTCTTGGTAAGAAATAGGAGGACCCTGCATCGATAATCAACCCAATACTAACAAAAATTTCAGACATAGCTGCATTTTCCGATGCAATCAGAATATCACAAGCCAAAGCAAGTGAACATCCTGCGCCTGCGGCAATTCCGTTTAACCCTCCAATGATAGGTTTGGGTGAATTTCGCATGGCTAAAACCATTGGATTGTAGTTTTTACGCAGTGATTCGCTTGGTAGTTTTATATTACCTAACCCTTCTTTTAAGTCTGCACCAGAGCAAAAAGCCTTTTCCCCTTCTGAAGTCAACACTATCACACGAACCTCTGTATCATCTGAAGCTATATTTACGGCTTTGGTTATCTCCTGAATCAATGCAGGATTTAAAGCATGATATACCTCTGGTCGATTGAGCGTAATAAATGCAATGGCATTTTTCACTTCATATTTTAGTAATTCAAACATAGATTTTCTGTTAAAAAGGTTTTACAATCAATGTTTGAAGTTCTAAAAAAATAATTTGTTATGCAAGCATACTATTTAATTTTAGCTTTAATATTCGTTTTGGATAAACCTCGCCACAATATCTATTTACAGTAATAGTAAAGTGGCAGATAAGCTAATCGCCAAGCCAACCGCTACTCCTGCAATAATTTGAGAAAGTGTATGTGCCGCCAGTTGTAGTCGAGCCGAAAGTAAGAAACCTGCTAAAAGTACCAAGGCAACAAGAGTTCCAAGCAAATGTGCTTCAGGAAAATGAATCGCAATTCCCAAGATTGCACCTATTGTTCCTGATATACCAACAGCATGAGCAGATATTTTCCAGTACAAACTAACAAAAGATACTACTGCGATAGAAAATGTAATGCTACTCATAAGCACGGCCACTTCAGGAAATTGTTGAATGGATTTTGTATAAAATGCCGTAATAATAGTATAAATAATCACAGTGAGGAGATAAGGCAATCGTCGGTCGCGAAGTGTTTGCATATCAAGGGTTTTGATATAGCCTAAACGGTAGACGAAATAAATAGAAAGAGCAGGAACAAGAAAAGTCTGAAGAAATATCAAAATCAACAGTCCTAACTTTAGACTTAGCATTCCGACTTTGGCTGCACTGTTAAAGAGCTCCAAGTTGGCGATAGCAGCAGGCGCTTGGTAAAAAATAATCCCAAACAGCAAGGTTGGCATAACTAGGGGATGTAGTACTACAGAGAGAATATATGCGAGACGAGCGTTCAAAGTCGAGTAAAATAAAAGTGAATGATGAATAATTTTCTTGCAACAGCAAATTTAAAACTATTCATCATTCACTTATGATAGACTCGCAATTAAAGTTGTTTACGAAGGCGGGCTACTGGGATATTTAACTGTTCGCGATATTTTGCTACCGTTCTTCTAGCAATATTATACCCTTTTTCGTTTAAGTATTTTTCTAGTTTATCATCCGAAAGTGGACTTTTCTTAGGTTCATTTTCAATCAATTCTTTCAAGATATTTTTCACTTCACGACTTGAAGCATCTTCGCCAGATTCGGTCGATATACCTTCTGAGAAGAAATACTTGAGCAGATATAAGCCAAATTCTGTTTGTACGGATTTGCTACTTGCCACCCTCGAAACCGTCGATATATCCATCTCAATTTCGTTGGCAATATCTTTCAAAATCATTGGCTTGAGTTTTGATTCATCCCCAGACAGGAAAAACTCTTTCTGATAATCCACAATCGCTTGCATAGTTTTCAGAAGCGTTTGTTGACGTTGTTTAATTGCGTCGATAAACCATTTGGCCGAATCTAGCTTTTGCTTGATAAACGTAACTGTTTCTTTTATTGATTTATTATTTTTGTCGCTTTTATCGTAGGTTTCGAGCATTTCATGGAATGAAGTACTCACTCGTAATTCTGGTGCATTTTTGGAATTCAAGAAAATCTCCAATTTGCCATTATTATTCGTCAGAATAAAATCGGGCATTAAAAATTGTGTCACACTTGAATCATCATCAGAAGCGCCAGGTTTTGGATTCAGTTTGGTAATTAAGGAAATTGCTTCCTTCATTGCCTCATCACTGATATTGAGTCGTTTCTGGATTTTTTCGTAGTGTTTTTTCGAAAACTCTTCGAAGTACTCATCTACTATACGTATCGCATCTTGAATTCGCGGCTCGCTTTGGGGCTTACGGTCAAGTTGCAGTAGCAAACACTCTTTCAAGTCTCTGGCAGCAATACCCGCAGGGTCAAAAGTCTGAATGGCACGCAGAACCTCCTCGACTTCTTCAATGCTGGTATAAACGCCTTGAGTAAAAGCAAGGTCGTTTACGATGGCCTGCAAAGGACGTCGAATATAGCCATCGGCTTCAATAGAACCGATGATTTGTTTTCCAATTGTTTCTTTTGTTTCGTCTAAACGAAGAAAACCGAGTTGAGTGTTGAGATGGTCTGTCAAACTCTCCACCATCATGATTGGCATTTCTTTTTCTTCTTCCTCCCCTCCATTTCCGTCACCCTGCATTTTGTAGCCACTATAATCATCATGGAGGTAAGAGTCTATATCTAAATCTCTGTCCTCATAATCAGCGAATTCATCTTCATTAAAGTCGTCGAATTCTTCGTCAAATTCCTCCTTTTGCTCTTGGACGTCATTGTCCATCTCCATGCCTTCTTCCAAAGCAGGATTTATTTCAAGCTCCTCTTCAATTCTAGCCGCCAGCTCAAACGTTGGAATTTGCAAGAGCTTTATAAACTGAATTTGTTGCGGTGATAGTCGCTGTTGAAGCGACTGGTTTAAGGATAGTTTTTGCATATTTTATGACATGTAAGGATTACTGTAGAAACATCCATCAAGTTTGGTATGAGGTTTGAAGACGGTCTTTCTTTTCACCCTCTATCAACAATCTTGCCAATTTATCTGATAAAAATAATTAAGATGTTTGATAAATCCCAAATACAAATAATCATTTTACACAAACACCTATAAAACAAATACTTACATTTTTTAAAATTTTTCTACTTATAAAAAACTTATGAAAAGCAATTCATCATTCGGTAATTGACAGAATTGTAAGTAATTTTGAATAGTAGGTAACCAAAATGGCAATCCTATTTACTAAAATACTTACGTATTGAAGTATAAAGAAGATTTATTCAAATACATTTTGTAAAACTAGACAATGCAAATCAAACAAATCTTAGCAGAAGCAGCTGTAGGCTCAGAAATTACAGTAAAAGGCTGGGTAAGAACCAAGCGTGAATCAAAAAACGTAACTTTCATTAATATAAATGACGGTTCGGTTATTCACAATATCCAAGCTGTAGCTGAGGCAGGTGTTTTGAATGAGGAAACTCAAAAACTCATTACAACTGGTGCATGTGTAGCCATTACAGGAACTTTAATCGAGTCACAAGGTTCAGGTCAAAAAGTAGAATTACAAGTAAAATCTGCGCTTGTATATGGTACTGCTGACCCTGAGAAATACCCATTACAACCTAAAAAACACTCATTGGAGTTTTTGAGAGAAATTGGTCACTTGCGTCCTCGTACAAATACATTCTCAGCAATTCTTCGTGTTCGTCACACTTTGGCTTATGCGATTCATAAATACTTCAACGACAATGGTTTCTTCTATCTTCATACTCCAATCATTACTGGTTCGGATGCTGAAGGTGCTGGTGAAATGTTTCGTGTTACTACGCTCGACCCTAAGAATCCGCCATTGAACGAAGACGGTTCTGTGAATTACAAAGAGGACTTCTTTGGTCGTGAAACAAACCTTACTGTATCTGGTCAGCTTGAAGGTGAATTGGGTGCGATGGCTTTGTCAAAGATATATACTTTTGGGCCTACTTTCCGTGCCGAAAACTCAAATACTGCTCGCCACTTAGCGGAGTTCTGGATGATTGAGCCAGAGGTTGCATTCTATGAATTGGAAGACAACATGGCATTGGCAGAAGATTTCACCAAATATGTTATCAGATATGCTCTTGAAAACTGTTATGATGACTTGGTATTCTTGGAAGGTCGCTTGAAAGAAGAAGAGAAAAACAAGAAACAAGAAGAACGTTCTGAATTAGCGCTTATCGAAAAATTGAAATTTGTGATTGACAACGAATATGTCAAGTTGACATATACCGAAGCAATTCAAATTTTATTGAGCTCAAAACGCCATAAAGAAGGTAAATTCCAATATCCTGTAGCGTGGGGTATCGACTTGCAATCTGAGCATGAGCGTTATTTGGTAGAAAAACACTTCAAAAAACCAGTTATCTTAACCAACTATCCGAAAGACATCAAGGCTTTCTATATGAAACTAGATGAGGTTTCGGATGATGTTCCAGGACAAACTGTACGTGCTATGGACGTATTATTCCCAGGTATTGGTGAAATCATTGGTGGTTCACAACGTGAAGATAACTATGAAAAATTGGCACAACGTTGTCAAGAAGTAGGTATCCCTATCGAATCTATTTGGTGGTATTTGGAGACTCGTCAGTTTGGTACAGCTCCTCACGCTGGTTTCGGTATTGGTTTCGAACGTTTGGTGATGTTTGTTACAGGTATGACTAATATTCGTGACGTAATTCCTTTCCCTCGTACGCCAAAAACTGCTGAATTCTAGGAATTAGTTATACGTATATCTGTTATTAGAAGATAATCAGAAGGATATATCTTGTATGCTACAGAAATAAACGATTTTAAAGGTTGTGTTGATATTTGTAAAAATGTCGACACAACCTTTTTTATTATTCCGTATTTGTATCATTTATTTAAAATTCTGACATTGGTATTGTATATCTACAGTTATGATAAAATGATTGAAAATGAATATCTTTATTTGAAAATACACTTTAAAATCAACATACGCATTTAAACTCTTTTTTGATATGAAAAAAATTATATTAACCTTCTCCATCATCCTTGGTATTACGGCATCACTATCTGCTCAGTCTGCTGATGAAACTGCTGTGAAAGCAGTAATCGACCAGCTATTTGCAGGTATGCAAAAGCATGATACCACTATGATTAAGGCGGTTTTTCACCCATCTATCCGAATGCAGTCGATAGGAATGAGTCGTAAAACCCAGCAAATAGAGCTTACAACCGAAAACGGAATTACCGATTTTGTCAAACAAATTGGCTCACTCCCTGCCAGTTTGGCAATTGAAGAAAGATTATTGAGCTATGAAATCAGAATCGATGGACAGATGGCGACTGCTTGGACGCCTTATGAGTTTTATGCCAATGGAAAATTCAGTCATTGTGGCGTCGATGCCTTCCAGCTTTTCAAAACCCCAGAAGGTTGGAAAATCATCGCACTAGCAGATACACGTAGAAAAGATTGTGGCAAGTAATATTGAGTGATTGAGTGGTTGGCGATTGAGTGATTAAAATATCTAATTCCTTTTACTAGCTATTAGTCCAGTTTCAAAACTGTTTAAAAATAAGTCCAAGACTAAGTCTTGAACTAGGCATTTGCCATTTAGGCACATTATAGCATTAATTTAGTAGATCAGTTCAAGGGACTGGCCTTTTTTTAGTTATTTTGCGAGGAAAATATCCATTACCATGAAGCTAACAGAACTACATATCAAAAACTATAATCAATTTGAAGATTTCAAATTAGATCTCACCTATCCTGAAGGACACCCAAAAGCAGGTCAAGCTTTGAATAAAGTGTGCTTTATTGGTCAAAGTGGTACTGGGAAGACGAGTTTGATAGAGTTGATAGGAAAAACCCTTGACTCAATAATATCGACATCTCAAAAGGGAAATGAATTTTCCTATACTAAAATAAGTACAGAGTTACAGATTAAATTTGATAATGGTATTGTTGCAACAATTAAACTAGGTCATCAGCAACCACTTATCTCCTTCATAGGTGAGAAAACATACATGCTATATCTCAGTAAAGCAAATAATCTTCTATCAAATATTAACACTAATAAATCTTACTTATCCAAAATATATTACTTTCCTGATTATGTACCATTACAAAAACAAGTTCTTGATGAAAAAACTTCTTTCAACAAAGATGCTAACTTCATTAATTTCGGAGAGGTAGATTTTAAAGAGAATTGGTCACTAATCAACGATGCCATTATAAAAGACCGTGAACTAGAAATAAAAAATAGTCTCGAAACATCCAAAGCGCTGCAAAATTCAGAATTATCAAATGATGACATTCTTAAAATAAGACAAGAATATGTAAACTGGCGTAAAAACTCTCCAAATCCAATTGTTGATCTGGCAGAAAACTTTCTCGATAAAATCTTAAATCGTTTTAACCTAAAAGTAAAAACCGAGCTTGATTTTGAAAGAAAAGAAGATATAGAAACTATCAAAATTCAAACTCGACAAGGCGAGGATATACCTTTTGATGCCCTCAGTACAGGTACAAAACAAGTGATACTTACTGCTTTACCTCTTTATGGCTTAAAACCTGAAAAAGCGATTATTCTTTTTGATGAGCCTGAAAGATCGTTATATCCTGATATTCAAAAAGAAATTGTTGATTTTTATACGAGTATGGCAAAAGATAGTCAATTCTTTTTTGCTACACACTCACCCCTTATCGCTTCCTCATTTGAGCCTTGGGAAATTGTAGAATTAAAATTTAACGAGAGAGGTAAGGTATATCAAGAGAAATATTATGAAGGAGAGAAACATGTCGATAACTACACTATTAATCCTCAGTATTTGACGTGGACAGGTATTTTACAAAAGGTTTTTGACTTAGAACAAGAAAGTAATCCACTGAGAGATAGACAATTGATAGAGTTAGCAACCTTGGAAAGTAAGTTAAAGCATAACTCATTGACCCCTGAAAAGAAAAAGGAAACCTTTGAGAAATATCAAAAACTAGCTACACTATTAAATTGGGAATTGAAATAAGATGAAAAGAATAGACAAATCAGTCATACTATCTACTGCCTATAAAAAATGGGAAGAAAATCTGGAAGCTCATCAGTGTCCACATCCTGCATATAATTCATCAAAAGGAATGTTCTATCATGACATAATCATGAATCTATATCATTGTCAAAATGGATTATGTGCATACACAGAAAGAACCCTTGTACTAACAGGCTTAGAAAATCATTGTTGGAATCAAGAAGGACGCTATTCAGCAGATTTACCATCTCATTTTGGAGAGTTAGAGCACTTTGATGAAAGTTTGAAATCAGATAAAGGTTGGCTTTGGGATAATTTATTTATGGTTGATGGAAAAATAAATCGTAACAAGAATAGGAGAAAAATAGATTCAATATTAAAGCCTGATTTACCAGAATATGACCCTTTTGCTTTACTTTCCTATGACCACGAAAAACATGTCTTTTTTGCCAATACACAGAATACAGATTTAACAGAAGAACATATACAAAGTATCAATGACATGATTGATATTCTTGGTATAAACTACGTTAAAGATTGGAGACGAAAGGAAATAACCTCAAGAATAAAAGCTATAGAATTTAATCATGAACCTGCTCCACTTACTGAATATCCTACAGCATTCGAAATGACCAAGCGAAATTTAGGTTTAGTATAATTGTTAAACCAATACCATCAGACATTTTCCCATGATTCTATTTCCAAAATTTTTTAAAAGTCTTAATTATGCTTTTCAGGGCTTAGGAATGTTGCTGAAAGAAAATAACTTTCGTATTCATCTTCTTATCTTCGGCTTTGGGCTTTTGTTTGGCTGGTTTTTCGATATTAGCGTTACAGAGTGGCTATTTGTGATATTGGGTAATGGACTGGCGATTGCTTCGGAAGGGTTTAATTCTGCCATTGAAGCGGTTGTGGATTTGGCTTCTCCAGACTTTCATCCTTTGGCGAAAAAAGCCAAGGATATTGCTGCTGGCTCAGTTTGGATAACGGCTATGGCTTCTATGATTTGTCATATTATTATCTTTTTGCCTAAAATTATCAATTTTGTAGAAAGTCTTTTATAGAAACATGAGTCATCCCGAATTTTAAGATTGGGGTTATTCTCTAAGTTTTCATCAAAAAAGCGGTCGAAAAATATTTTTCGACCGCTTTTTTGATTCTACTATGCTAGATTTTACTCAGTTTAAGACGCAATCATTGCGTCTCTACTGCCAGAATACAAATTTTAAATTAATCACTCATTCAATCGCTAAATCACTAAATTAGGGATGCCCCCTTTCTTTATCGCTCATTCATTTATCCATAAAATGCTTATTTCTTTTTTCTCACATTTTTCCAAATAAAAAATCCTCCTAAAAGTACCAATATTACGACTACTCCTATGATTAATTTAGTCCAGACTAAAGGATTTACATGTTCTTCTTCGGTTATGACTACTAATTGATTGACTTTCTGATTTTTGAGCACTTGCTTATATCCTCCCGTCCAATGCACGATAATTTCATCTATTTGAGTAGCATTTCCAAGTCCAAAATGGGCAAACGTGGCATTTTGTGATAAATGGCTCGAACCTCCTCCGTCTATTTCACGAATTTGATGCTTTCCATTGACCACGATTTCCACTTTAGAGCCCAAGCCGTGTGTTTCGGCTTGAATACCTTTCAAGGTAATTTTTATCCAATTGCCTTTTGCTCCATCATTGCGGTACAAATGGGTGGCTGATTCTGCTGGAAAATTGGGCATTACTGGCTTTTGATTAACCACTAATAAATCTAAATCGCCATCATTATCATAGTCTAACACCACCGAGCCACGACCAATTCCATAATCATTTACGCCTTTGAGTCCTGCCAAATCGATAAATTTCCCTTTGTTATTCTCAAAATAAAAATCGGCCATTGGTACACAATTGGGATTCAAATCGCCATTGACCACAAACAAATCTAGGTCACCATCGTGATCAAAGTCGGCAAAATTTGCGCCCCAACTAATTGTAATCGTATTGAGTCCAGTCTCAGCAGTTTTGTCAGAAAAAGGCTTGCCTGCCCCATTATTGACCATAAACTTATTAAAACGAATATTGGTAAAAAAGTAATCCAATAATCCGTCATCGTTGTAATCACCAATGGCAGTTCCCATCGAATTAATTTTCAAGTCCATACCCAATTTAGGCGCTACGTCATTGAAATAACTCATAGGATATTGGTTGTCCAACAACAAGTTAGGGGTCTTTTTATACCCAAAATCATGGTTGACGATCAAATCTTGGTCGCCATCGTTGTCATAATCGGTAAAAACGCCTCCAAAACCAAAGCCTTTGTGCGAAAGTCCGTAGTTTTTATATTCATCTTTAAAACCTTTTCCCTGTTGGTTAATCAACAAATTGCCCTCTCCTATTTGATTTGCCCCAACAATCATCGAGGCATTGATAGTACTCAAATCGCCTGGGTATTGGGTAAAATAATTCCCTACATACAAATCTGGATACCCATCGGCATTGACATCGCCAAAGTTGGCTCCTGTGCTAAAAGAATACAGTTCGTCTAATCCATATTCTTTGGTAGCGTCTCTGAAGGTGTTATTTTTATTGTTCAAAAAAAGCAAATTGATTTCTCGTGGAATTATCTTTTTTGTTCCTTTTGAAGTAATTGTCGTGACATATAAATCTACCCAACCATCGCGGTTTACGTCGGCTGCTACTGCTCCTTGCGTTAAGTACTTTTGGGTTTTAGTAAGCCCTGAGCTTAGGTAAATATTCGTAAAGGTTCCATTTCGATTATTGAGATATAAAACGTCATCAGCTTTTCCGCCAGCGATAAAAATATCGTCAAAACCATCATTGTTGACGTCTAACACACATGCTCCACCACCCAAAAACCCTTCGAATACTTCGAATTGGAGATTGATACCTGCTTGTTTTGAAACATCGGTAAACATTTTTTGCGCTTGAACCATAGTAGTGCTCATAAGAAACACTATTCCTAATTTTAGTAAAGGTTTAATCATAGAAATTTGCTTAAAGAGATAAAAGAGAATCGTCACTTGAACGGTGATATGGCTAGTGATGCAACTCATCATCAGGCGTATTTCGTACAGTAGGCTACAAAAAGAAACACCCTGCAATTGTATAACTGCAAAACATAATCTATCCTTAAAATTAGTAGAGCGCCAAAGCTGGCCAATTGAGCATCATGAATGAGCGCAAAAGTCTCATTCAAATATCAAGTAGTATAACAATAGCTCATAGGGATATAGTGGTAGGTGTCAAACTTGAGCTATGTTAGATATTTTAGTATTAATACTTGTAGGTTTTAGTAGTAAAATGACTTAAAAGTGGTGAGTTTTGCCATGATTTATGGTCTTTGAAGGCAAATACGCTATTGTCAACTTTTATTATTCTTTTTTATAGAGGCTTTTTTGCCATATAAGGCTATTGATATTTTCTCCTATTTCTTTTCCTTTTTGCAAGCCTGCATCGTTGTCCATTGGCGTATGAATACCTCCGTAAAAGCGGGAGTTAGCTACTTCATTGGCAATATCCCAAAGCGCATTAAATGTACGAGCCTTAAACTCTACATGTCGCAGCCCATCGGGTTTGCGTCCTACGTGTGAGTCGTCTACGATGGTGATTGAATTGCCGTACAAATTGCCCAAAACTGTTGCTGTTGCAGCCGCTTGAATAGCATGACCTGATGGGAAAGCAGGAAATGGTGGATCTGGCCAAAATGACTCCCAAAACTTATCGATATACTTTGGAATAAAGGTATTGGGACGTTCTGTAAAAAACTGATATTTCCATTTCCAGCAATTAACAAAAGCATCTGCAACTCCCATACCTACACGAGCATACGTTTCGGCACATTTGATGAGCGGAGGATTGATTTTCTTAATCACTAGTGTTGCAATATAATAAGAGTGACCTGGTGGTGTAAATGTTTCGTCTGGATCATCTCCCCACCATACAGCCGCTTCTTTTTGTTGCTGAGTCAAAGCATTTCTTTGACGATATACTGCCAAAAACTGCTGATAGTATTCAGATTGAGGTACTGAGTCAAAAGGAATGGGCTTAGGAGCTGCTATTTTATGATCTGCTATTAAAAAGGTACGGTTTTTACCCCAATCAGGATGTAATGGTGAACGACTAATCGATTGACTATAAAGTGGAGGTTGCCATCCTCCTGGCTTTTGAGGATAGACTCTTTTTTTATCAAAATTATTAAAATAGCCTTCGTTGCCTCCATCTGTTTTTGCCCATTCGAATATCTTTTCGGCTACTGCACGTCCGTAGGCAATAGAACGTTTTGTAATTTCGGGGTCAGTGATATTAGCAGAGCGTGCTTCTAGGAAAGCATTTTCGAGTGAATCTATTTTTGTTTTATTTACATCAGAGGTTTGCTTGTAAAGCGCCTTGATGATATGCGCCTGAGATGCATTGAGTGCAATAAGCCAATCATAGGTCTGATTCGGCTGAGGTATCGGTAAGCTTTTTAGACTGTCTAACTGACCTGCCATTGAGGCATAAGTTTGGTCGCTATGCACCACGGATTCGTACATGGTAAGACCAATATAACCAAGACATCTAGAAGCATAAGTTGGCGAGTTGCCAGGGGTATTTTTGGTAATATACAAAGCCATATCCGACCAGCGGGTAGCGTAGTCTTGCTCAGTAATTTTTTTTTGAAAAAACTGACAACTTATACAAAAGCCAACTAAAGCAACTGCAACTATCCCGTTGAATACACCTAAGCTTTTCATTGAAGGTTTCATATTTTATAAATTTATGTTGAAAGAGGAAAAGTCAAATGCTTTCTACCTAGTAGTACAACTCTAATATTGACTGATTAGTGCACAATATATGTATATTTTATATTGATAAAATCATAAAGTAAAATAAATCATTGAATTAGTGGTAAAGCATCTCCAGAGATGTAAAACGATTTAACCAAATTAGGCAGTCATTTCTGACTGCCTAATTGATATTTGGATTAGGGATAGGATTAATTCGAATATCCAGGGTTTTGTACCAACTTGGTATTACGTAATACCTCGTTACGACTCAACGCACGATAGTACATTTTGTCGTTCCAAGTACGCGTTTCGTTAGACGTATTATCCTCCACTGAGTAGCTATAATTGTAACGATTTTTATCGTATTTATAGATAGCAGGAGCAGTCATTCCTGACTTAAGTTTAGCCTCCACGTGGATAGATTTTACGCCACGTCCTACCGTAGAAGCAGCAATCATCCAACGACGTGCATCATGATAACGATGCTCTTCATAAGACAACTCGATACGTCTTTCATTTCTCAAACGATCACGCAAAGCAGTTCCTTTATCATTTACAGCTGGCATACCCGAACGGAAACGAATTTTGTTAATCCATTTCAAAGCTTCCGCTTCATCGCCTGTTTCGAGACTTGCTTCAGCATAACTCAAAGCCATTTCAGTATAACGAATAAACGGCCATGGAATCACCTGTGCAGAAGATTGGTTATCTGCCAATGCTGGGTTTGGATCAATAAACTTACGAGTATAGTAGTGCGTACGGCTACCGTTCCAGTTTTCTACGGCTGATTCACGTGTATCAATACCATTTAATAATCCTCCTTTTCCATCATCATAATAACCTGTTTGGATTTGGTTAGCAGGGTCCAATGCACTAACGTCAGCAGGACGAGGCTTCCAAGGTGCACCATCGTATAAAACCGAAGCATAAAAACGAGGGTCACGGTTTTCGTAAGGAGCTGATTTATGTGTAGCATTACTCCAATCGAATTTAGTACCGTCCATCATTTCGTAATCGTCAACCAATTGTTGGATTGGCGTATTACCTGCCCAGTTGTGATAACCGTTTGGTCCGTTGTTGATACCATAGTGAATACCACCCAAAGGCCAGTTATCTTCCTGTGTGTACAAAGCAGTATGTGTACGTTGGAACAACAATTCAGATGCAGCAGCAGGATCCGCTACGGCACTTTGACCACCCATTGCAATGGCATTGTAGTTATTTTTACCTTCTTCAACAGACACTGGTGCTGTCAAATTCAATTTATAACCCGTAGTAGCATCCAAAACTGCTTTTGCAGCAGCTTTTGCCGCTTGCCAACGAGCAGCACGGTCACCAGAAGGATATGCCAACAAATCAATATTTTGATAGGTAGCTAACACTGGAGATTTTGCTTTAGCGGTAGGGCCATCATGTAAATCACTCGCGGCATACAACAATACACGTGCTTTTAATGCCATCGCTGACAACTTGGTAGCACGTCCTGGTGTAGATGGTTTTCCATCCAAAAGTTTGATGGCGTTATCCAAATCACTCACAATAAACTTCACGCAATCATCATACGAACTTCTAGCTACAGTGTAGTCTTCATTCAAACCATAAGATTTGCTGATGAGTGGAACACCACCATAAAAACGCAACAACTGCTGATAGTAGTAAGCACGCAAGAAGTATGACTCACCAATCAAACGATCCTTCAATGTAGCATTGGTAAAAGTAGCTGTTGGAAGGTTTTCAAGTGCTACGTTTGCCTCACGAATAGCCAAGTACATTTTATCCCAACCGTAGGTGTCACTCACCCAAGCAATGTTGTTTGGACTTTCAGTGCCTTCCGTAAAAGTATTAATATTACGACCAGCGTGGGTAAACATCGCTTCATCGGTGTAAGCAGCTAAAGCTTGCTCTTCAAAACCACCATATCCTAAGAAAGAGTACACGTTAAAAACAAAAGCTTCCGAAAGTGGTCCATCGGCCCATGTTGCTGCACTCGATATTTTATCTAAGGGTTTGGTATTCAAAAATTCTTGATCACAAGATAAAGTAAGCCCCATCAGAGCAGCGAATAAGCCTACTTTTATACTAAATTTCTTCATGTTAAATTACGTTTTTAGAAGGTTAGACTCAAACCTGCATTTATCACACGTGATTGTGGGTAGTACACACCACCTTGAGCAGTCGCCTCTGGGTCAAAGATTTTGTTTTTGTCAATTGTCAACAAATTCAATGCATTGACATAAACTCTCAAACTTCCTAATTTTAACTTCTCAGTAATATTACTTGGAAAATTATAGCCTAATTCGATGTTCTTCAAACGAACATAGTTTTTACTAAATAGGTAATAGGTATTGTTACCGTAGTTACCGCCAGTAAAGTAGGTATCTCCTCTACTTGCCAAACGTGGGTCTACGCTACTTGGGTTGTCTACTGACCATCTGTGATCATAAGAGTATTTCAAATAGTTACCAATATCACCCGATTCTGTTTGAATACGAATAGCAGCACCCATAGCACCTTGGAAGAGTGCACTTACATCAAAGCCTTTGTAACGAACATCAATAGTAGCACCAAAGTTGAATGTTGGTGTTGCATTCTGGTCTAATCTTACTTGGTCATCACCATTGATTTTACCATCGCCATTTACGTCTTTGAACTTCATGTCACCCGGAATCAATTTTGACGTTACTGCCGAGTAGTCTAATTTGTTTGCATCAATATCAGCAGTGTTTTTAAATACGCCATCATATTCATACACCAAATATCCACCAATAGACTTACCTTCTTGTAGCTGGTAACTAGGAGCTCCTGGTACTTCATCCATAAACACTACCTTGTTTTTAGCATAACCTCCGTTTACTGAAGCTCTGAAAGTCAAATCTTTTGATGCTTTTCCGTTATAAGATACATTGAATTCAAAACCACGGTTGTCAACAATACCTGCATTTACTGGAGGCAACAAAGAATTGATACCTGAAGATGCTGGTGTTGAACCTGTTTTTTGAATCAAGATTTGATCTCTTCTATTGTAGAAATACTCCAATGTTAGGTTAATCTTGTTGTTTAAGAATGATCCATCAATCCCAACGTTATAGTTGTTGGCTCGTTCCCAAGTAAAGTTAGGGTTAGCCAAAACAGTTTCTCTCAAAGTCGTTACAACTTGGTTGTTGATAGGATACTGTCCAAAACCAAATGTCGACAAGTAAGCATATTCTTGCAGTTGGTTATTGAAGAATACTTGGTCATTACCCATTTGACCATAAGAAGCACGAAGTTTCAAATTGTCAACACCTTTTACTTTGAAGAAATCTTCATTAGAAATATTCCAACCTACTAACACCCCTGGGAAGAATCCAAAACGATGCGCCTCAGGGAAGATATAAGAACCATCATAACGCCAGATATATTCTAACAAATATCTCTCTTTGTAGTTATACTGCACACGACCATAATACCCCAAACGAGCACGGTTGTAAGCACTACCACCTGTATTTTGTTGCAAAGAACCACCCGCAAACAACTGGTCAACAGCCGAAGAAATATAGTTACGTCTGTAAGCAAAGAAGTTGTCACCATCAAAAGTCTCACGAGTTACACCAGCCAAGAAACTCAAGTTATGGTCTGCACCAAATTTCTTGTCATAGTTAATCATAGCAGTCAAGTTGGTATTCAAAACATTACTGTATGATTGAGTTAAACGTGGATCAGTAAAGTTTGAGCGAATGGCTCCTACTAACAAAGGCGTTACACCATCAGATTGATAGGTTTGCTTGTCCCAATAGTACAACATCCAAGGTGTTTGCCAAGTCTTGCTTGTCTGGCTATTTTTATCGATAGCACCTGACAAAGTTACTTTCAAACCATCTACCCAAGGGTTAGTCAAGATTACTGAACCGTTTGATTGCACATAGTCTGTTGGGTTATCTACATAACCTGTAGCATTGGTTGTAATCACATAAGGGTTTTGACCATTTTCAATATCTGGACCTGGCATTCCATTTGGCCAAACTTCTGGCTCAGTCGGACGACCACGCATCAACATACGGAAGATCGAACCTGCACTTTCAGTAGGATATCTACGTTGTTCACGACGCACCATGATACCCAAGTTAGCACTAATGTACTTATTGATTTTGGCATCAAGGTTTGTTCTGAAGTTGTATTGGTGATAGTTAGTAGCTGAATTTTTGTAGTACGCATCTTGCGAAACATAGCCCAAAGAAGCCATATAACGCATATTTTCAGAACCACCCGATAACTGTAAGTTATGACGAGTTTGTGGCGTCCAAGTTTTGAATGCATCGCCAAACCAGTCAGTATTTGGATAACGCCAAGGGTCTGAACCATCAGCATATTTCTTCACAGCATCTGGGCTATAATTCGCATTGATTGTACCAACACCTGCAGTTGGAGACTTGTAAGTACCTGTGTTTTGGATACTTTGCCATGCTGCACCCCACTCGCCTGCAGGAATGTTTTTGTAAATCGGAAGCTCATTCATGATTTTAGCATACTCCGCAGCGCTAGACATTTGAGGAACTTTTGTTGGTTGAGCCCAACCAAGGTTCATGTCATAAGTAATTGTTGGCTTACCAGTCTTACCTCTTTTGGTAGTTACCAAGATAGCACCGTTTGCAGCACGAGCACCATAAATTGCCGCCGAAGCATCTTTCAATACCGAAATCGATTCGATGTCACGTGGGTTCAAACGACCCAAACCACCATCACGATCAGGAATACCATCGATTACAACAAGCGGACTACTGTTACCAAGGGTGTTTGTACCACGAATCGAGATACTTGCACCATCGTTTCCTGGCTCACCACTTTGTTGGACAACCACCAAACCTGGCAAGCGACCTGCCAATGAGTTTGATAAATCCACTGCTGGTGATTTCAAAATTTTCTCACCTTGTACTGCAACAACAGCACCTGTAACAGTCACTTTTTTCTGCGTACCGTAACCTACTACAACAACCTCTTCGAGAGATTTGACATCTGTAGCAAGTGCAACGTCAACAACAGAACGATTATTCACAGATACTTCTTGGGAAATAAACCCAACTGAGGTAATAACCAATGTCGCAGATTTACCAGCATTCACTGAATACACACCATTGACATCGGATGTAGTACCGACGCTAGTGCCCTTCACTAGAATGTTGACCCCGGGCAAACCTTGACCTTTGTCATCAGTGATTTTTCCTTTTACACTTTGGGCAAGTGTATTAGCAAAAACCATAAAAATGAACCCCAAAGTCAGAAAACAAATTCTCCGACTCTGATGCTTCCACTGAGTAGAATTAATCATAATTTTTTATGTTATGGAATTGTAATGGGATTGGAATAAATACACGTAGGTATTGAGGCAATGCTCAATCTTGAACACGCAGTCGTCCGAAATTTTCATAGTTATTATTACTTTAGATAGATATGGTCAAGCCATCATGTACAAGCTCGCCTGTAGTATGAAAGTGGGGTCTAAGCACAGACATACTTTTAACAAATTAAGAAATAGTTGTACTTTTTATACCCATACCATTATTCATAAAATTGAGAATTATTTTATTTTTTCTGGTTTTTTGAATAAATACGGCTGTGCAAACATTTGCACAAAAAGAATAAAATTTATCATAAAACAGCCAATTGGTCTGCATACTTATTGATTAATGTCAATATAATACGATAAAAGAAGAATATATCTGAAATACGCACCTATAAAAAGTATATTTTAGAGCGCCCTGAAACTATATTTTATTGATTAAAACAATATTTTATAGATATTTTAAATATTTTTATTAAAGATTACTCCACTACCTTTTGAGGAATGCTCAATACTCACTTCAACCGAAAAAAAATGTTAGAGCAAGCACTTTATAGTACTCTTTGTTTCGCCATACATGAAGTGCTTGATGAGATTACTTTTTCCTTCTTTTTCTCTATATCTTCTTTAAAAAATTCGAGAAAATTGGGTAGTTTTCAGTAGTTATAACTCTTAAGCAATAAGTAGCTTACCAATCCAAAGTGGTAAAATGGCTTATTAATTAACAAAATCTAAATCAAGCAGACCCTTTAAAACTGTCTATTTAACAAGCATGAAAATTTTTTCCTATTCAGCCTTTCTCATTCTCTGTACAAGTATTCTCATCAGTTGTACAGATTCCACCAAAGCTCCCTCAGAAGATGATGAGTCTCCCGATGAGCTTTTCACCTTACTACCTGCAGAAAAAACTCATGTGGATTTCCAAAACGTAATAGACGAAGGGCTCAATACCAACGTACTCATGTACGAGTACTTCTATAATGGTGGAGGCGTTGCCGTGGGCGATGTCAATGGAGATGGCTATGATGATTTGTATTTTACCAGTAATATGAATGAAAACAAGCTTTATTTGAACAAAACTCAAATGGTGTTTCAAGATATTACTGCCCAAGCTGGCGTAGCTGGTCGCCAAGGCCCTTGGAAGACTGGCGTTACGATGGTGGATATTAATGGCGATGGCAAACTAGATATTTATGTGTGTCATTCTGGGAATCTTCGTCCAGAGAAAAAAGCCAACGAGCTTTTTATCAATCAGGGGAATGATGCCAATGGTATTCCAACATTTTTGGAGGAGGCTGCAAAATATGGCTTAGATAGCCCTGCTTCGAGCACCAATGCGTATTTCTTTGATGCCGACAAAGATGGTGATCTCGACCTTTTTCTTTTAAATCATAATATCAAATCACTTCCAGTACTCAATTTGTCAGATACTGCCGAGTTACTGAAAGTAGATGACTCGGTGAGTGGCTCACGATTTTATACCAATGATAAAGGGTATTTTAGAGATATTACAAGTCAGGCAGGTATTCAAAGTTCGGCTCTTTCGTATGGTTTAGGGGCAGGAATTGCAGACTTTAACCAAGATGGCTGGCCAGATATTTATGTAAGCAACGACTACGCGGTTCCTGATAGGTTGTATCTCAACAATCAAAAAGGAGGGTTTTCGGAGGTTAGTCTTGAGCAATTAGGGCATACTTCCAACTTTTCGATGGGCAACGATGTAGCTGATATTAACAATGATTTATTGCCAGATATTTTTACCTTGGATATGTTGCCAGAAGACAATCGTCGTCAAAAATTACTGATGGCTCCCGACAACTATTACAAGTTTGACTTGAGCGTACAATCAGGTTTTCACCACCAATATATGCGCAATATGTTGCACCTAAACAACGGGAACGGCTCATTTAGTGAAATCGGACAAGTATCGGGAATTTCGAATACAGACTGGAGCTGGTCAGCACTTTTTGCAGATTATGACAACGATGGCTGGAAAGATTTGTATGTAACCAATGGTTATTTGCATGACTATACTAATTTGGACTTTTTGAAATATATGGATGATTTCATCAAGAAAAAACAGGGTGGTTTTCAGCGTGAAGATGTATTAGAGTTAGTCAAAAAAATGCCTTCTTCCAATGTAAGTAATTACATGTTCCGTAACAAAGGCAATCTCCAATTTGCCAATTTATCCGACAAATGGGGCTTAAGTCGTCCATCAAATAGCAGCGGCGCAGCCTATAGCGACCTTGATAAAGATGGCGATTTGGATTTAGTGGTCAATAATATCAATCTTCCTGCCTTTATTTACCAGAATGAAAGCAAGCAAAAGTCTGAGAATCACTACCTCAATATTCAGTTCAAAGGAAATGCGCCCAACACGATGGGAATCGGAACAACGGTTAGAATATACGCTTCTGGGAATTCACAACAACAAGAGCAAATGCCAACGCGAGGTTTCCAATCAAATGTAAGTTTTGAACTCCACTTTGGCTTAGGAAAATCACAAACAATTGATTCACTGAAGGTTACTTGGGCAAGCGGTAAAGTACAAGTTTTGAAAAATGTTAAAGCAGACCAAGCCTTAGTATTGGAAGAGAAAAATGCGACAGATAGCGCTCCTAAACAATCAGTGGTTAATACCTATTTAGTTGAAACCAACTCCCCTATTCAAAGCGCAGCGGCAACGATAGTTCAAAATGATTTTAAGCGTCAGTCGTTACTCACGCAAGCGATGTCATTCGTTGGACCAGTCATGATTAAAGCCGATGTGAATCAAGATGGCTTGGAGGATGTATTTGTAGGTGGATGTTTTGGTAAAAACAGTGAGTTATTTATCCAAAATAAAGCCAATGGGTTCAGCAAACAAAGTATTAATACCAAAACCAATGCTGATATAAGCGATGCTATTTTCTTCGATGCCAATGGCGATGGAAAAGTAGACTTGTATGTGGCTTATGGCGGGTATCGAAATTTCACCGAAAATGATCCATTGCTTCAAGACCAACTATTTATCAATAACGGCAAAGGCGGATTTACGTTGAGTGCCTCTGCCCTGCCTGCTATGCCAGTAAGCACGGGTTGCGTTCGAGTAGGCGATGTCAATCAAGATGGAAAACCTGATTTGTTTGTAGGGGGAAGAGTAATTCCTGGCAGATATCCAGAAACACCACGAAGTTATATCCTCATTAACCAAGGCAATGGCACTTTCAAAGATCAAACACCAGCAGAATTACAAAAAATTGGTATGGTGACA
Organism: Flectobacillus rivi; assembly: GCF_030056655.1. Lineage (NCBI taxonomy): Bacteria > Pseudomonadati > Bacteroidota > Cytophagia > Cytophagales > Flectobacillaceae > Flectobacillus > Flectobacillus rivi. Next base: position 275,701 of record NZ_JASHIE010000009.1, on the reverse strand, counting down.
GACGCTGCTTTTGTGGATTTGAATCAAGATAAAAAGCAAGAACTGCTTGTTGTGGGCGAATGGATGCCTATTTCGGTATTTACTATACAAGGGAATAAGATAGAAAATCAGACGGATAAGTACTTTGATAAAAATTATCAAGGGTGGTGGAATAAAATCGTCGTTGAAGACTTGAACGGTGATGGTAAGCCAGAAATCTTATTAGGAAATCAAGGGCTTAACAGTCAATGCAAAGTAAGTTTTAAAGAACCTGCCGAATTATATTTCAAAGATTTTGACCAAAACGGAACTGTCGATCCAATTTTGTGTACTTACGTTCAAGGAAAGTCATATCCTTATCTTACCCGTGACGAATTGCTTGAACAACTTACCATTAAGCGTAAAAAATTCACGAGCTACGACAGTTATGGAGATGCCACGTTAAAAGATATTTTTGACGACAAAGAACTAGAAGGCGCCGAAAAGTTAACAGCTAATTATCTCAAGACAGGATATTTTACCTTGAATGCACAAGACAAATTTGAAGAAAAAGCGTTACCGATAGAAGCACAATTTGCACCAGTGTACAACCTGTTGGTATTTGACTACAACAAAGACGGTAAAAAAGATGTATTGCTTGCAGGTAATCAAAATATCACTCGACTCAAATTTGGAAAATCTGATGCCAATTATGGTTTACTTTTACAAGGCGATGGAAAAGGAAATTTTGTAACCATTCCACAGAATAAGTCAGGGCTGAAAATCAAAGGCGACGTTCGGTCGGTGCTACAACTAAATCAAACGATAGTTTTTGGTATCAATCAGCAAGCGCCAAAAGCTTATAAGATTCAGTAAGAAAAACATGAGTCATTCCGAATTTAGTGATTTAGCGATTGAATGAATGAGTGATTAATTTAAAATTTATATTCTAGTTGTAGAGACGCAATGCATTGCACCTCAAGCAGAGTCAGATATTACAAGCTAGTATTAAAACGTGAGTCATTCCGAATTTTAACTTAGGGTTATTGTCCAAAGTTTATCAAAAAAGGCGGTTGAAAAACTAATTTCAACCACCTTTTTTGATGATTTACTTCAAAACAATACCTATTTAGACGCAATGCATTGAGTCTCTACAAGTAAGATTCGGGATGACTCATATTTTACTATAAAATACAAATAACTACACGGTTGGCTCTGTAGGTTCTTCTGGATTAATTTCTTTCGGTACTTCACCCTCCTCTTCTTTTTTCCCTGTAAAAAATCGCCATATTGCAGACAATCCTGCTCCGACAGCCACAATCAACAATTTGCCAAACTTAAGAAGTGGTGCAAAGAACTTAGCCAAAACTCCTAAAATTCCCAATTTTGCTAAGACCTTCCCTGCTACCAATCCTCCTATACCAACAGCGGCAATCTTATCTGCGCTGGGATTAAAGTCTGCATATTTGTTTCCATCTGTAAACTCTACGATATCAAGTACTTTATTAATGTCTTTATTAACCAGCGGAAATTCAGCCATTCCAGCTACTGCATTGAGAACAAGTACTCCTTTTCTTCCTAAAATTCGGATATTATAATTTAAGGTATTTTCTGAGCCACCTTCAAACTTAAGTTCTTTAGCCCAATGCAAAATTTTACGATTTTTGTCATAAAAAGGTTTGGAAGCCCAACCTACAATTTGAATAGCAGGATATCCCTCCTTTTTTCTTTCCTCATTTTCAGACTCCATGTCCTCTTTCATATCCTTTAAGAGGTCATCATAATTAATTTCGTCAGCGTCATCATCTTTCACGTAACCCATTTCATCCCATTCAACTACAAACGCATAGGCATTCTCATCAGTGATTTTCATTTTTTCGGGTAAAATAATCCCATAAATCCCTTCGCTTGGTGGATTACCCCATAGTTCTGTCAGCACTTGATTGGATTGCTCAGGATTAATATACTTAAATCCAGCAGGAATCTTCAGTTTTGCCAAATTATTAGAGAGTGTAATAGTACCTGTTTGATACTTAATTGCAGTTTCAACTGAGTCAAGGTAGGCTTGTTGAGCTTTGAGTAGTTCAGCTTCTGTTAAAGGTTCTTTAGCTTTTTTTTGGGCAAAAGTATTTAGCCCTGTCAAGCACATCAGTGCAAGAAGTAGAAATATTCTCTTCATAGTAAAATAAATTATAAAAGATTTAGTGAATTGTGATAATAGATTACAGAAGCGAGCTTTGGTGTCGAAAAATAGGTTAGAATTTAGTAAGGTGAAACTATCTTTCATTGAAGCATCTCAATTGTAAGTGCCTGAAAATTAAGAATAAATTTTAATATTTTAAACTTTATTCAACAAAAAACAAATTGCCACAAATACATATTAATTATGCATCTGTGACAATTTGTTTTTTAGGAAAAGTAAATTCAATGCTAATCTCTTAGCGCTTTACTTAAATATTAGTATCGAATGATGAGCTGTGAATTTCGTAACACTTTGCACTCAACATTCATACTTAGTACAACACCCATGTATCTTTAGAGCCTCCGCCTTGAGATGAGTTAACTACCAATGAGCCTTTGCGCAGCGCCACACGAGTCAGTCCTCCTGGGATTACTTGTACTCCATTTCCGTAAAGGATATAAGGACGTAAATCCACGTGGCGACCTTCTGCGTGGTCATCGATCAAACATGGCACGCGCGACAACGAGATTGTTGGTTGAGCAATATAGTTTCTTGGGTTTTCCTTGATACGTTTTTTAAACAATTCTTGTTCTTCCTTCGTAGATTTCGGACCAATCAACATACCATAGCCACCCGCTTCGTTCGCTTCTTTGACAACTAACTTTTCAATATTTTCTAACACATATTTACAATCATCATCCTCTCCACAAATGTAGGTCTCCACATTTGGAATAATTGGCTCTTCTCCTAAATAGTATTTAATGATTCGAGGCACATAGGCATAAATTACCTTATCGTCGGCTACGCCTGTTCCTGGGGCATTGGCAAGCGCCACACGACCTGCTTTGTACACATCCATCAACCCTGGGATACCAATCAAAGAATGAGGATTGAAAGTTTGTGGGTCTAAGAACGTATCATCGATACGACGGTAAATTACATCAACAATCTGGAAACCCTTGGTTGTACGCATTTTTACATAACCATCGTGAACGACTAAGTCACGGGTATCAACTAGCTCCACGCCCATTTGTTGAGCCAAATACGAATGCTCGAAATACGCAGAGTTATAAATTCCAGGCGTAAGTACAACAATCGTTGGATTTGGACGGTCACTAATGTATTGTAACATTTGCAACAAGCGTGTTGGATAATCCGAGATTGGTTGCACGCGTGTTTTACCAAGTACTTCAGGGAAAGTACGCTTCAATAGCTCACGATTTTCGAGCATATAACTTACTCCCGAAGGACAGCGTAAGTTATCTTCCAAAACCATAAATTCACCATCGTCGCCACGAATCAAATCGGTACCAGTAATGTGAATCCAAATACCTTTGGGAGGCTTTAAACCGATACATGGCTTCAAAAAGTTTTTCGAAGACTCGATTAACTCACGAGGAACTACTCCATCATTTAGGATTTTTTGGTCGTTATAAATATCGTCCAAAAACATGTTTAATGCTGTGATACGCTGAACCAAACCTTTCTCAGTTTTTGCCCAGTCGTCGGCAGCTACTACCCTTGGAATAATATCCACGGGCATGATACGCTCAGTACCTTCGTTTTCAGAATACACGTTAAAAGTAATGCCCAAGGCCATCAACGAACGTTCAGCCGCTTGATGACGACGAAGAAATTCCTCTACGCCCAATTGCTCGGCACGCTCTTTGAAGGCTTCATATCCTATTCGTACATTTCCTTCTGCATCGAACATTTCATCGTAAAATCCTTCTGTATTGTAATTGTTGAAGCTAAAGTTCATAGGCTTTCTTTTAGTGTTTTGTTCAGAACGTAAAACCTAATTTATTAAAATTATATTTTGCTTCCAAATTGATTTACCAAACAATATTTTGAAAATAATAATTTTATAGTACTTTTTAAATGGGAGATTATAAATAAAAAAGAATCCCTTTTAAAAATAAGTATTTTTACTCACTATATTTTTTAGCGTATTTTTTTCTAATTTTTTTTACCATCTCAAAAAGCCTCCAAAACAGCTTTTACCATTCCATCTAAAGATTTATTATCAATCCATCGCACCACCATTACCAAGTCATGGTCTGGGTCGACATAAACCATGTTGGTGCCATTGCCCAAATGATAATACACGTTTGGCGAAGCACTCGGTAGCAATTTCTGATTTGTATTTAAAAACCAGTTCATATAACCATACGTTGGTTCGGCTGAGGTTGGCGTTAAGGCTTGTTTAATCCAATTTTCTGAAATAAGTTGTTGGTCTTTCCAACGACCTTTTCTCAAGCATAATAGACCAAATCTAGCCATATCATAAGCATTGATAAACATGCCTCCACCCCAATGTCCACCTCCACTCACTGATTGCACGGGCTGTCCGTCTAGTACAATCCAAGAATTGCGATAACCCGTCCAGCGCCAAGTATTAGAAGCACCAATTGGATCCATAATCATGGTTTTGAGTACTTGGGGTAAAGGTTTACGCCAAACGCCTGTAGCTGCCAAAGCCAAAGCATTTACCCGTACATCGTTGTACTCATACACTGAACCTGGCGTATTGCGTGGTCGGGTAGTCCATTCGGTAGGATTAGCACTTGGGCGATCTGCCCACTCAGGTTTACCCCAGAGTGTTCCTTCCCAATCGCTCGTCTGACGCAATAAATGATCCCAAGTAATTTTACGATTGTGTGGCGTATCAAATGGTTTGAGCAATTCTGGTTTGCCATAGTCCTCGGCTGGTCGAGCAACTGGGTTTCCATAAACCTCAATCGGTGGCACATATTTATATACTGTATCATTGACAGAACCAATAAGCCCGTTGTCAACAGCCAAGCCAACGACGGTCGACAAAAAACTTTTGGTCACTGAGTGGGTCATGTCACAACGCAATGGTTCACCCCAAGTCGCCACGACATATCCTTTATGTATAATCACTCCTGTTGGTTCGCCCCTATCTGCAAAAGGTCCTATTCCGATGCCATAGGGTTCTTTACCGAAGGTTTGGTAATGATTAACCTCCATGCTACGAGGATTCTTAATTTCGTGGGACTTAGCAAACTCTATTGCCGCTTGAATTTTGTCTGATTTTAAACCTACACTTTCTGGAGATTTTATTTGCCACTCTTTTGCCTCAGGATAATAAACCGCTGGAGTAACTGCAACAGATTTCTTTTGTGAAAAACCTAATAATGATTCACACAAGCAGGTAAGTACAAGTACTATTTTTTTCATAAGGTTTTTAGTTGGGATGAAAATGAGTTATTTCAGATAAGTAGCAACTCAATAGCCAAATTTACGCTACATCAATCGACAATTGTTCGAAGCAACAGAAAAAATTCGCTTATTCATTCAAGAAGAATAATTGTACCGAAAATGTTTGGGTCGCGCTTTGAGGAATATTAAGAAAGTCTTGATAGTTTTGCAGGCATAAAATAAAACAGATTAATTATGGCAACTTGGTATTTGGCCAAAATTCGTTACCAGAGAGAGGACGAGGCAGGCTCATTAAAAACCATCAACGAAGCGTATTTGATTGATGCAGTATCTTACACCGACGCAGAGGCTAGAGTTTTTGAGATTGTGGCCAGCAATACACCCGAATTTCAAATTACAAACCTTACAAAAATGAAACTAAGTGAGGTGTTTTTTGAAGACAACAATGCCGAAACTTGGTTTAAAGCAAAAGTGCAGTATATCTCTTTTGATGAGAAATCGCAAAAAGAGAAAAAAACGGCTCACATGATGCTAATCAATGCCAACGACCCAGGTGAAGTTTATACTTTACTAAAAAAGAATTTGGGCAACCTCAACGATTACCAGATTACTGATATTAATATTACAACGATCTTAGAAGTATGTCCTTACGAGCCAGAAAACGAAATGCTCAAAAAAGGCAATTTTCGTCCTGTAGCAGAAGTATTGGCGGAGCAAGAAGCTAATCAACAGTCCTAATACTTTGAGAAAATTCTGATAAAAGGGTACATACACAATCGTTGTTTTGTACCCTTTTTGCTATTTTTGAAAAGAAGTAACGTGCTTGCCAACGCCCTTAATTGAGGTGTAGCACTACAACTCTATTTCCTTGCGCTTTTAAATTTTACGATATGAACAATCAAGATATACTGGACATTCTCGAACTAACCGTCAAGTTATTGGAACTTCACGACGAGAATGAATTTAAAATAAAAAACCTCGGCTTTGCTGTGCGTGCATTGGACAAAGCTACTGAGGACTTTATCACGACTCCCATAGCACAGTTGGCGGCTATACAAGGAGTTGGGAAAAGCACTGCCTCAAAAATCGAAGAAATTCGTACCACAGGACAACTTGCAGAGTTAAATGAACTATTAAACAAAACTCCAGAAGGCATTTTGGAGATGTTCAAAATCAAAGGAATAGGTCCTAAAAAAGTGCGCATGATTTGGCAGGAATTGGGAATTACCGATACCCGTGAATTATTGCTAGCTTGTGAAAATGGTGAAGTAGCCAAACTCAAAGGTTTTGGGGACAAAATTCAAGAAAGTATCAAGCAATCTATTCTTTATAACCAGTCGAATTCGGGCAAATTAAGAATGGAAAAAGGACAAGAAATTGCCGATTTTATTCTCGATATTCTTGAGCCAGTTTTTGAACATGTTCAAATCGTAGGAGATATTCGTCGTAAAAATGAAGTGGTTGAGTCTATTCAATTGGTTGTGGGTCACGACCAACCTTGGGAGGTACAACAATTACTTAATGCTACTCCTACCCTACAGCAAAACGAAAAAGATTCATCGCCATTTACTTGGCGTGGCAATATAGAAGGCAAACTGATTCCTATCGAAGTGATTATTTGTCCTGAAAAACAATTTATTAATCAAGGTTTTATATTCAGTGCTTCGCCAAAACATTTAGCCAAGCATCATCTTTATCAGACCGTTCAAAATCAAACTTTTGACTCCGAAGAGGCTATTTATGCCAAAGTAGGCATTCCATATATCATCCCTGAAATGCGTGAAGGTGCGTTTGAGTTTGATTGGATTCAAAAACATAATAACGACCAACTCGTAACTTGGGACTCGCTCAAAGGTATTTTGCACAATCACTCTACTTATTCAGATGGTAAAAATACTTTGGCTGAGATGGCCAATTATTGTCGTGAATTGGGCTTTGAGTATCTTGGCATTGCCGACCACTCCAAAACAGCATCTTATGCTCGAGGACTAAATGAAGTCCGTGTAGCGGAACAACATGCCGAAATCGACCAGCTTAATGCACAATATGCACTAGGCGACAAACCTTTTAAAATTCTCAAAGGAATAGAATCCGATATTCTGGGAGATGGTTCTTTGGACTATGATGAGGAGGTATTAAAAAGCTTTGATTATATCGTAGCATCGGTGCACCAAAACCTGAAAATGACTGAAGAAAAAGCTATGTATCGTTTGATAAAAGCCATAGAAAATCCTTATACAACGATTTTGGGGCACCCTACAGGACGATTGCTATTATCAAGAGCAGGTTATCCTGTCGATCACTACAAACTAATCGATGCTTGCGCTGCCAATGGTGTTGTGATTGAAATCAATGCAAGCCCTTATCGTTTGGATTTGGATTGGAGATATATTCAATATGCTTTGGAGAAAAGCGTTAAGTTGTCTATTAATCCAGATGCCCACGAGAAAGAAGGGTATTTTGATATGCACTTTGGTGTTGCCAACGCCCGCAAAGGTGGCTTGACAGCCGATATGACTTTTAATGCTTTGAGTCTATCAGAAATGGAAGCGTATTTGAAGGGTAGAAAAAAGTAAAAGTCTCTTAAATTGAGTGAATTGAGATTGAGTGATTTTTTTAAAATCTGTATTCTAGCAGTAGAGACGCAATGATTGCGTCTTAAGCTGAGTAAGTTCCAGCATGGTTTCATCAAAAAAGCATTCAGAAAATATTTTCTGAACGCTTTTTTGATGAAAATTTGAAGAATATCCCAAATTCTAAAATTCGAGATGAACCATTTTTAAGAAGTAACCTAGCTTATTATGTGTTTTATTTCTTTTTCGCTTAAGCCAGTTATATCACAAATCTGCTCGAGAGATAAGCCCATCTGTTTCATTTTTTGAGCAACTAATATTTTTTCTTTTTTCCGACCTTCTTCTTCAGCCGTTTTTACTACCTCTTTCACTTCGATATAAGTCAGTAAGCTTTCTTGATATTGCTCATATTGCTCAGGAGTCATTTTGGCTAACTCAGCAACACTAAAGGCTTTTTCAAAAATATCTTCTTCTAAAATATGAGGAATAGAATCGAATGTTTCTAAGTTTTTCAAAAAGTAAATCCACTTGTCAAAATGTGTTTCTAATTCCGTAGCATCCTTATCAAACAGAGGCATTTGGATAAACTTAAAAGTCAAATTATCATAAAATACATCTCCATCTTGATCCTTCAATTTCACAGATCTTAAAAACTTTTGTATTTCTTCCTGTTCATCATACTGAAAGTCCAAAATAGCAATCAGGTAGATAGGCGTCAATTTAAAATCCCAATCACCTCTTTTGGCTTGTTCACGAATGGGGATAGTTGCGTAAAATAGAGACCTATCTTTAAAGAAATTAACTTTTGCTTTTTGCATTTCAACGATAAACCTTTCTCCTTCGGTAGACTGACAATGAATATCAAAAATTGCTTTCCTATCCTGAGATAGTTCTCCCATAACTTCACCATTTCGAAATTGCAAATTGGCAATTTGATGATGTGGAGGTAACAGTTGATTCAAAAAATCTATTAAAAGGTCTTTGTTTGCCTCTTCTCCAAATATTTTTTTGAATCCAAAATCAGTGTATGGATTGATATATTTTGACATTTTCGTATGGCAAATGCTTTTATTGTTAAAACTGTACTATCAATTTAACTAAAATATTTACCTTAAAATAAAACAAAGCTATTTTCTACGAATTCAATAAATAAACGCATTTACCATCAGCATGATAGCGACGGGCTAGTGCGGGGATTCTTTTAAACAGTTTAGGAACTAAATTCGCTTTGTCTATAATGACTTCTGGCGTATCTTTTTCAAAATTTCTCAAGATACTTATTACATTTTCGTAATTATCTAAATTCTCTAATTCATATTTTGCCAAGTTCCAGTTAAGGTAAGGCGTGGCAGCATAGTTATCTAAGTATTCCTCCATACCATTTCCCAACACTAATACTTTTTTACTCTTGAAAGGAAAAGCACTATTACGCTTGATTTTCAAATTATTTAGCTTTGCAAAAGATTCATCGCTATCGTTTGCCCCTTGGAAATAGAAAAAAATCATTACTGATAAACTACCCAAAAAGAGCATTTCGGCCATCCATGCTTTTTTGAAACTACTAAAAAAGTTTGTTGCAAAAAATGCCAAAGCTGGCACAAAAATAATGAACTGCATTGGCGCCAAAAAGGGCATTAGTCCTATCGAAAGAAAACCTGTTAATCCCCAAAGCATCATCACTTGTTGACAACGAAGCTGAAAATTGACAAATCCTGTGGCATTGACCAATCTCAAAAAACCCAAAACAGCAAAAATAAATGGCAGAAACAACGTCGCCAATAGCGTACGGAAGTCATTGAGGTTATACTGGCGAATTTGGAATACAGATGAGATAAATATTTGGAAAAAATCATCGTAAGTACCATCCAAATAAAAGAATAGTCCAGTCAAAAATAAAGGGAATAAGAAACCAAATATAGCCAATGAATGCTGACGCAATGTAGCACCACTAAAGAACAATAATGAAGCAATCGCCCACAAAATAAAAACACAAGCGGGAGGATAAAACAATGTGGCCACCCCAATCAAAAAGCCAATTTCAAACACTTCATCGGTAGCCTCTAGTCGGTTAACTTGCTTAACAATTGTCCCGAAAGCTAGCAACAAAAAACTAGTGCCCATCAACACAGGCGATAGCGTAGCGCAGTCAATCGAGATATTTAAAAAGATTACATACATCAAACCAGGCAAATAGGTTCTTTTAGGAAAAATATCTCTATTGTTAATCACCACATTGAAATATATTACCTGAAAAGCAGCTACAAAAAAGGCTAGAAATTGATACGCAAATTGAGAACGACCAACAATACTATCAATTCCTGCATATACCATAGCAGAGAACGGCGCGGTATTATCCCAAATATCTGAGTACATTACAAAACCTTTATTGATTTGCTCGCCCACTAGCATCCATTGTAATTCAGGAATCAGCTCAGGCGAACCGTACAAGAATATATGAATACGAGATATGATTAGTAAAATCAATAAACTAAATATTTGATAGAGGGCATTCACCCTGAAAAAACTTAACATAACTGTTACTTTAATTAAAAGGTATTTTTCACGAAATTACGGTTAATCAAATTAAATTCCCGAAATTTGCATTAATATTACAATAGCACCCTCAGAAAATCGCTATGATAACCAGTGCTATTGGTTTATTTATTCATAGATGGCAATATATGCCGATTTGTAAAGACTAGCGGAAATGGATTCGAAAAGACAACAAAAATTTTCTCGTCAGATTCAAAAAGATTTGAGCGAGATTTTTCAAAAAGATATGCGTAGTGCTTTTGGTAATGCTTTCATCACAATCACCGATGTAAAAGTAACACCAGATTTGTCTATTGCTCGTATCTACTTGAGCTTCATGCTTGCCAACGATAAACAAGGTTTGATGCAGGAGATTCGTGAAAAAACGAAACAAATCAGAGGAGTTTTGGGACAACGTATCCGTCACCAAGCTCGTATTATTCCTGATTTGGAGTTCTTTTTGGATGATACCGCCGAATATGCTGCCAAAATGGATCGTTTAATTTCAAGCTTAGACATTCCACCTTTGAAAGAAGGAGAAGAAATTGAGGATTAATATTGGGTTGCACCAATAGTAAGTGAAGAATTTAGGTTTGAAACGTAATCTCATTTACGTTTCATTTCCTTCACTTTTATACTCATTGCTTCTTATATATTTGTTTATCTTATCTCCAAGAGCTCCCTATCATGAATTTGCCTTTCTTTGTTGCGAAACGATATTTCATTGCTCGAAAAAAGACTTCCTTTATTTCCCTTATTTCTTGGATTTCAATGCTAGGCGTTTGCGTTGGTACAATGGCATTGGTGATTGTTTTATCGGTGTTTAATGGATTAGAAGCTTTCCAAAAAGGTCTTTTCCGAACTTTTGATGCTGAATTAAAAATCAGTGCTAAAAAAGGGAAAAACTTTCCATGTACTCCTGCCTTTCTTGCCAAACTTCAAGCGGTAGATGGCGTAAGCACTATTACACAAGTTATTCAAGAAAGTGCCCTCATTAGGTATAAAGAAGCTCAAATGGTGGTAACGTTAAAAGGAGTTGATGACAATTTTCTCAAACAACAACGCCTCAAATCGAGCATTATTGATGGTGAATTAAAATTGGGCGGTCAAGGTATCTCTTATGCAGTGGTTGGCTCTGGGGTAGCTTTTACACTAGGGGTTGATGTAGACGCTTTTTATCCACTCGAAACTTGGTATCCTCGTAACAATCATAGCAAAACTATCGATTTTAATTCGACAGACGCCTTCAATCGTTTAAACTTACTGCCGACAGGTATTTTTGCCATCGAGCAAGAATATGATAATAATTTTGTGTTTGTGCCACTCAGTTTTGCTCAAGAGCTATTTGAATATGGCAACAAGCGCACTTCTCTAGAAATCCAAGTAAAAGACCCTAAGCAAATTCCTCAAATACAAAGTGAGATTCAGGATTTATTAGGAGAAAATTTTGTCGTACAAAACCAAGACGAGCAACACGCCAGTCTATTACGTGCCATCAAAATCGAAAAGCTTTTTGTATTTCTTACCCTCTCATTTATCATCGGAATTGCCAGCTTTAATATCTTTTTCTCACTTTCAATGTTGGCTATTGAGAAAAAACCAGATGTTAAAACCCTTCGTGCTATGGGCGCATCAAAAAGTGTAATTAAGCGAATTTTCTTATATGAAGGTGCTATTGTAGCGTTTAGTGGTGCTTTGGTAGGCTTGATTCTAGGTTTTACCATTTGCTGGCTTCAAGAAATGTATGGTTTTGTTTCAATGGGAATTGTAGGCTCTTTGGTAGATGCCTATCCTGTAGAAATGCGATTCAATGACTTCTTTTTTACGGCAGTTGTCGTCATCATAATGACCCTTGCTGCTTCGTACTTTCCTGCCAAGCGTGCTGTGAAGTTTTAAAAATCTTATAGAAAGATAGGTATTACCAATTGTAAAATATAAGTCATACAGAATTTTAACATAGGAGTTCTTCTCCAACTTTTCAAAAAAAGCGGTCGGAAAAACAATTTCCGACCGCTTTTTTGATACGAGATACAACTCGGCTTTAGACGCAATCATTGCGTCTCTACAGCTAAAATATAGACTTTAAAATAATAACTAACTCAATCAATCAACACTCACTCATTGAAAACTATATTTCTCTAATTAAGGCCAATAATTCATCAGCTGATAATTTACCACTTCCTTCTGTACCTTCTAGCAGACTATCTGCCAAATCCCTTTTCGTTTCATGAAGTTTCAATATTTTGGACTCAACAGTATCTTCTGTAACCAACCTATATACTGTTACTGGGCGTTGCTGACCAATACGGTGCGCACGGTCAGTCGCTTGGTCTTCTACAGCAGGATTCCACCATGGATCGAGGTGAATCACATAATCGGCCGCCGTCAAATTTAGTCCTACTCCACCTGCTTTTAAACTAATCAAAAATATGTCGCCAGTGCCCTTCTGGAAAGCATCAATGCTCTCTTGTCGTTTGTTGGAAGGCGTACTGCCATCTAAGTATTGATAAGCAATGCCATTTTCGGTAAGATATTGTTTGATAATCTCTAGGTGTTTTACAAACTGACTAAAGACTAATGCTCTGTGATTATTTTCACGAAGTTCTTCGAGTATTTCAACAAAAGCTTCGAGTTTCGAACTACCTATTGGTACGTCGTCATTGACCAATTTTGGATTACAACACGCCAATCTGAGCTTTGTCAATTCGGCAAGAATCTTAAATCGTTTATCCTGACCTTCTTCTTCACTGGTTAATCTTTCAAGAGCCGACTGTCTCAAAGACTCATAAAATGAGCGTTCCTCAACAGACATTTCGATATTCAATACGATTTCTGTTTTGGCAGGAAGATCATCCAATACCTGATTTTTACGTCTTCTGAGGATAAAAGGTTTTACGACTTTCTGTAAAGCCTTTTGGGCATCTTTATCTTGGTATCTTTCAATTGGATTTGAGAATCTCTCTTGAAAACTATCATGGCTTCCCAACAAGCTTGGATTTAGAAATCTAAACAAATTCCAGAGTTCGCCCAAATGATTTTCGACAGGTGTACCTGTTGTTGCAATCTTAAAATCACCGTCCAATGCCATAACAACTTTTGAGCGCTTAGTAGCTTTATTTTTGATAGCCTGCGCTTCGTCGAGCAAAATAGTAGCAAATTTCTTTTTTGTAAAAAGCTTTTCTTCACTCTGTAACAAACCATAGCTTGCAATTACAATATCGAAAGTACTAGCACTTTCTAGCATTTCTGCTCTATTATTTGCCGTTGCGAAGGTCCGTACATTGAGCGTTGGTGCAAACTTTAGCGCTTCGGATTCCCAATTTCGACAAACACTTACGGGTGCTATCACCAGTGCTGGCCCGAGTTCGGCGCGCTTGAGTAACAATGCCAAAGATTGTACCGTTTTACCCAAACCCATATCATCCGCCAAACACGCCCCTACTCCCCATTCAGACAAGCGAGCGAGCCATTGATAACCCTCTAATTGATAAGGTCTTAATTGAGCCTCAAACGTTTTGGGCACTTCGTAGGTTGTGTCACGAATTTTCTTGATACGCTTCAAATTTTCAAGCCAAGCTTTATCTGCTTTGAAACTATCTAAGTCATTCGATAAATCCTCGATTGTTTCTGATAAATGCATATTACCTCGCATTTCAGTATCTAAAACACGGTTCATCAACTGTAATTGTTTACGAAGCTTTTCGGTAATAGCAATAAATTGCCCTTCCGATAATTCTATAAAATTGGCATTTGTATCAAGTTTATCCAAAATATCTCGAAGCGACAACACCAACTTATCATCTAATTTTGCCTCGCCAGATACCTCAAACCAGTCGGTTTGGCTTTTGAGCTTAAGCGATAAATTTTGGGTATTGATTTCTCCTAAATAATTCATTTTCTGACCTTTTGGCCATTCTATGACTAATTTACCTTGTTTAAATGGCTCAGCCATTTCTTGTAAGATAGTCAAACAATCATTGGGCGAATCAACTGTCCATTGATTGTTTCCACTTTCAAACATTCCCAATGTTGGGCATTGTTCTATTATAGCCTCATAATTTTTGCGTTCTTTCTTCAGATTTCGCTTGAGTTGTACTCGAACATCATCAACCGTAGAAACGAGGGTTTCGGAACCTTTGCCTACAGGCAAAAACATGGCTTTTTTACTAGAAGGTTTGATAAAAAACTCTATTAAAAACCCATCATTTTGTGGATTAATCAGGGCATATATCCTATCATCGGCATCCAAAATAGGTAATGATTCAAACTGTTCTTCTAAATCACTTTGAATGACCACTTTTTTAGAAATCAACTCCAATGATTTCAATAGTTCAGTCTTCGCTTCGATAGGGACTTCCAAATTATTATTCCCGAACGCATTCTTAATGGCCACATGCGCAGGTGTTATTTCGACAAGTTTATAATGATTGGGCGTTTGCTTAATCAGCCTTATACCAGAACCCTCTATTTTCTCATCAAATTTTACCGTTAGCTTGGATTTCGTACTTTTTACTTGAAGTATCACCTCGCCTTTGGATAGCGTAAATGGAATCATCTCAGCACCTTTTTGCAGATACAAATGAGGATGATCACAGAGTAATTTGTAAGCTTCGGAGGAATTAATTACGTATTGGCTAGAATTATATCTCCAATCATTATAGTTGTTTTGAACGCTAATGCTCTTTTGAATAACCAATTTATCCTGTTCGGTCAAATAATCTAACTCGTCATTGTACAATCTCTTGAGTGCCACTTTTCTTCCTACCGACCAAGTACCATTTTTTTGTAATTTTTGTTCAATTGGCCAAACTTCATCAAAGTGTAAATCTATCCCCCAAGCCAGACGTACGTTTGATTTTTCATTAGTACTTGTAACTCCACCAATTGAATCTGCTACTTTTTGTAAGAGTAACAATGCCCGTTGCCAGTCCTCTTGCTCTGCCAAAAGATTACCCAAAATTGTGGTACCTATCTGTTCTTTTAAGAACGTTAATCTTTCTTCATTGGCTTGCGTATGTTTTTCTTCTTCTCTTTTCGCAATGGCATTTAAAACTTCGGCCTCAATCACTATATAATTATTGGAAGTCAGGTATGGTAGGGCTTCTGCCAAACTATAGGACAAACTAGCATTTTTAAAGAGAGCATTGATAATACTTAAACCCAAATAGCTAAAAATACTTGGTGGGAGCGTGTTGGTAAGTTGTGACTTGGAAGATTGAATAAAATAACCGTAAAAGTAAATAATCAATTCAAAGACAATGGAATGGACGTTACTTTTCTGGTGAAAAGCATAATAATCTTCGTAGAACGTTATAAATTTAGATTTATCGACTTTTGCCAACGACAGTACATATCCGAAAAGTGAAAAGGTATTTGAATATCCTTTCTTTTTATTGTTTTCTTTTCTCCAAAGCTTAATCGACTTTTCGTACAGTTCAATCGCAAGCGTATATTCTCCTTTCATTACTTCCGAGAAGGCATGCAATGCTAATATGTCGGAGTAACTATTATTTTCTTCAACCATTGCACTAAACTCCTGCCATTCTGCTCTAAAAAAATGATAGTAGGCTTTGTACAAATCTATTAACTGACTGTCGACATTAAAGTCATTCAAGCCTGAAATAAACTGGCTTAAATCTTTTCCTATATTTAGGTAATACAGAAAAGCGTATTCGACACATTGAATTTGCTGACCAGCAATGTAGCCTCCAAGTAAATTGGTAATATCTAATCCCGAACCAATTGCGTCTTGAAATAAGTTTATACGAGAATAGCTTACATAAACATCTTTCTGACTCTTGACACTAAACTGACTAAAATCACCAGTATAAATAGCAACTCTAAACTCATTCAAATCGTTAAAATAAAGTCTATTATCAGTCATAAACCGACTATTAGCCTTTGTCAACTGTTGGATACTTTCCAGATAAGGACTTTTGATAAGTTCTTCAAATATATAGGTAGAAATCTCATCTGAAAGAGCTATTTCTGCTCCAAAATGGGTTCTTAAAAAACCTGCTTTCTTCAAGTCATCGATACATCTTTTGGTCTTTTGCTGTGTAAAATCCTTTCTATTCTCATCTTTGATTTGATATACATCAAATAATCTATATACTACCCCAATAGGTATGAATTTATTGAGATAGGAAAGCACCAACAGGATTTTTTTCTCTGCTTGCTCCAGCTCCTGATACTTCAATTTCAACTCTTCTGCTCTGGCACTTTTCATATTTATTCCTCTAATGATTTTTGAAACGCTAAAAGTCTAAAGTTAGTTACTTTCTGAATAATACTAAACATGATAGGTTTATTCCATCTACTCTACCTATTAAAAAGTTTCTTTTTCTTAACAGCTCGTATTTATTGAAAATAATTAATACATAATAAATGAAAAAGGGATTGAGCAAGCTCAACCCCTTTTTCATTTATCATGTATTGCTAATTACACATTCTGCAACTCACCTTCCAATTTCGACACCACACAAGTTGCCACTGCATTACCTGCAACCGAAGTTGCTGAACGTCCCATATCTAAGAATGGGTCTACGCCTAGAATGAGCGCAATACCTTCGGTAGGTAAATCAAACATGGCTAACGTTCCTGCGATTACGACTAATGAGGCACGTGGTACGCCTGCAATACCTTTTGAGGTAATCATCAACGTTAAAAGCATCGTAATTTGTTGTTCTAATGACAATGGTACACCATACGCCTGAGCGATAAAGCCCGTAGCAAAGGTCATGTACATCATTGAACCATCGAGATTGAAGCTATAACCTAATGGCAATACAAATCCGATGATACGTTGCGAACACCCAAAACGTTCCAAAGCTGCAATAGTTTGTGGAAATGATGCTTCAGAACTAGCGGTACTAAATGATAAAAAGAGCGCATCTTTTACTTCGGCCAATAATTTCCAATATGGAATTTTCATAACCAAACAAATAGCCCAAAGTACTACGAATATGAAGAAAAGCAATCCTCCAAAGAAACAAAGCAATAGGTAAGCATAGCTCACCAAAATTCCTAACCCTTTGCTAGCAACTACGGCAGTCATAGCACCCAATACGCCAAACGGAGCAAGCTCCATGACATAACTTACAACTTTGAATACTGCTTCGGCTAAAGAATCAATGGCTTTGATGATAATCTTACCTTTATCACCAATTGAACCAAGAGCAATACCAAAAAAGATAGAGAATACTACAATCTGAAGAATTTCATTTTCGGCTAATGCCTTAAACAAACTATCAGGAAAGATATGTAAGATAAAGTCTTCCATCGACTTCATTTTGCTACCAGTAATACCCGTATCTGTACCTGCTTGCGGACGAGGCCACTGTTGTACTTCGCCAGGACGGGTTACATTTACAACCACCATCCCCACGATTAACGATAAAATAGTAGCAAAGTAAAAATATAATAGGGTCTTGATACCAATACGACCTACCACTTTGAAATCCCCTAATTTGGCAATCCCTACTACCAATGTACAAAATACCAACGGCCCAACAATCATCTTGATGAGCTTAAGGAATACCTTACTGAGGATTTGAAATTTTGATGAAATGGCCGCAGCCGCCTCTGGACTCATACTCACATTCAGAAACTGTCCGATGGCTACACCAATCACAAAACCCAATAGAATTTTTGTCGTAATGTTTAATTTCATTTGATAAATGTTTAGTCTGTAATACGAAGTTTTCTTCCGATTAGTGGATTTTGAATTAACGAAATAAAGCAAAAAATCCACCCTTTGCAAATAGAGTGGATTCTGTTTTAGGATTTTGAGTAACAAATCTATGCCTTGAAGTATCTTCTGTAAATTGGTTTTCTGTACAAAAATTGAAGATATAAAACTGGATAAATCAAAAAGTCCAAAATTATATTTGGTGTTTTATATTTTATATCATCAATTATATAGGTCTGCCCATTTTCTCTAACAATTCGATGTTTGTGCAGCCAAGTACTCAAAAAAAATGGCAACTTACTTCCCTTATCTACAAAAAAGTATTCTCCGTCCGCTTTTTGATGCTCAATAATATCTGATTCCCAATTTTGTTTAAAAAAGATAAAATCTAACTCTATTCCAACTTTATCGCCAGTCAAACATCCGTCAAATCGTAATACTCGAAAGGGTGGAAATGGAGGAGCCAAAGCCTTGAAAAGCTTTTCATCAAAACCATCCCACACTTCTTGGATACTTTTTTCAACTGAGGTCTTCAGAAAAATATTCATATAGTTCAAAAGCAAGCTTAGGTATTCTTTGCTTTTCCTTAATAACTCTCTTTCCACTTAAAAGTTTGAACAAAGGTTGGTCATCTTTCACTAAACGCATTTTAGTGTTTCATTCCCTTACTAGTTTTTTGGCAACAACTTGGAAGTTTGCTATGTGCCTCCTCATTTTTTTGTACATCGTCGGCGTCGTAACCTGTTTCTGTAATCACTTTTTTAAGTGCTTCAACATTAGTTTTTTTAGGGTTAAAAGTCACCGAAACGACTTTATCATCCAAATTCAGATTCACATCTTTAACGCCCTTCGTAAATGCCAAACGTTTTTCGATACGCTCTTTGCACATTTCACAAATAGCCGATGTTTTGATTTTTACTGTCGATGGATTATCTGCAAAGGATAAAAATGTGGTGAGTATCAATACCCACATAATTGCTAGCTTTTTCATGTTGATGTTTATTAGAAGTTTAAAATAACAATTAAAAACGATGAGTTAAGAATGACGCTACATTCTCAACTCATCGTTTTGCTTACTTAACCTGAGCCAAATCCATACCACAAGATGGGCATTTTCCAGCTTGAGCATACGTTTTTTCTCCCTCACATTTCATTGGACATTTATAAGCTTTTGTGCTATCGCTGTGTGCTTCTGCATGTTGGGTCGAATCTGCTGCTACAGTTTTTGTTTCTTCTTTCGCAGCTTCTTTTTGTCCACATGATGCCAATCCTGTTGCAAGCATCGCTAATACCAATAGTTTTTTCATGAGTTTGATTTTTAAATTGAGTTTATGAATAAATTTACGTTTATACTAGACTTTCGAAGGAATTTTCCAACGCATTCCTACGTACACCATTCTACCTGTGATAGGTCCCCAGACCATTGAGGCGTCAAAGTGTTGACTAAATGGATTACTAGCGCTCATAATTGGATTACTTTGTCTAAATCCTGTCAGGTTTTCTCCTCCAACATATAGCTCCCAACGATAAAACCCTCTAGTAACTTGGGCGTTGATATTAGAAAATGCTGGAGCGTAGACTGGCTCAGAATCTATAGTTTGAACGTGCTCGTGGCTTGCATCAGGAATGCGACGTTTGCCATTCCACTGCCATGTAAGGTCAAATTTCCATTTATCAAACTTGGTAGCATAGCCCACATTTACAAGAATTCTATCTCGGTTGACAAACATTTTAGGTAGCAAAGCCAATTCTCCTGAGCTTGTCACTATATCGTTTTTCACATCAAATAAGCGATAAGCTAATTTCACATCCATTCGTTTTATGGGCGAATAATTTAGCTCAGCCTGGAAACTGTTAGAATAGCTTTTGCCTCGTTGATTGTAAAACTTGATATAATAAGCTGATTCCATGTCTACAGTCAATTGATTATTGAAATCGGTACGATAATAATCTAAGGTCAAATTGGCATTGCGAGTACCCACTTTAAAGTCATGACTTAAACTTGCGCCATAATTCCATGATTCCTCAGGGCGAATTTGATCGAGTACCAATAGTTGTCTTGAGTTAACTAACATCGCAAAGTTTTCGGCAATAGCATTGGGCATTCTCCAGCCTTTACCTGCGCTTGCTCGCAAGTGTGTGTTGCTCGACAAGTCATATTTTGCATGAATTCTTGGGGTAAAACGATTTCCATAAAGATTATGAAAGTCCATACGTCCTCCCAAGACCAACGTAAATTTTTCAGGAATTACATAAGTATATTCACCAAATACACCTGGCACTATTTCATTGCGATGAAAAGCCGAATCTAAATAGCTTTCACGATATGAGTCAGCGATAAAACTTGCTCCCACTTTATAAGTGTGATTGGTATTGTCGATGATATTTTGATAAATCAAATTACTGTAAAACGTCTTCTGTAATCCTGTATAACTACGAGATGTCAAACCAAAATACGCATTGGCATCATGTACAGAAGCATTCATAATAAAGCCCAAGCCTTTGTAAGGTTTTTCTGGAAAAAGCGCTGCAATCTTCGCAAATGCCTCTACCCTTTTGGTTCTATTGCCAAACTCGTAATAAGGCTTATTGACAAAATCAGCAGCGTTTTGCCCTCCTGTTCTATTTTCATACAAGCCTTTTATGCCAAATTGTGCCATCATACGATCAGACTGATATTTCCATCGATTGAGCGCAGTAGCCAAACCAAATAACGGCACATCTCTAAACGTATCGTGGTTTTGATCAATCGAAATACTTTGTCCCGAACCGTGCGTCAACAAACCTACCGACCATTTATCATTCAATTTGCGAGCGGTATTGATATTCAACTCACCACGACCAAAAGAATTAATATAGGTATTCACATACAGTTTGTCTGAATCATCAGGTTTTTGGAGCTCTACATTCAATGCTCCAGTCATTGATTCATAGCCATTTACAACCGAACTTGCGCCTTTTGATACATCAATCGAAGAAATCCAAGTACCAGGAATATAGTTTAATCCAAAAGTAGTTGCCAACCCACGAACACTTGGGATATTCTCTACATTGGTTTGTACATAATTACCTGACAAACCCAACATTTGAATTTGTTTAGACCCCGTAATCGCATCCGCATAACTTACAGATACAGAAGCATTTGTCTCAAAACTTTCAGATAAGTTACAACACGCAGCTTTTGCCAATGTTTTGGTATTAATAAACTCTGTTTGTATGGGATTTAGTCGGTCGATATTGGTAGGAGATGAAGTAACCGTTACTTCGTTAAGCTGACCAGCTACTTGCAAAAGTACTTTCACAAATCCAGTGGTGTGTACCATAAGCGTATCTGTTTTGTAACCTACAAAACTTACAATAAGCTCATGATTTTCAGGCTTTTTCGAGATAGAAAAATTTCCCTCTGTATCGGTAAGTACACCACTTTTGGCATTGGCCCAGCGCACACTAGCACCAATAAGAGGCTCTAAAGAGTTATCACTTTTTTGCTCATAAACAGCGCCTTTTACTACTGTTTGAGCCATGATTGAATAAGAAGAAATAAAGAGCAGGATTACTCCAAGAATTATACTAGGAATCAACCCATTATAGGTAGTTTTCATAAAATCTTTCATTTTGAGGAAATATAAAAAGTGAGGCATTTTCAAAAATGCACACCTTTAACACACTAATGATATGATCAAAAGTGCAATCTCAAATGAGGAAAGATTGTATTTTAACAAGAATTTGGCGCCCCGAAGGTGGTGGCGCAGGAGAATGGTAATATAAAACAGAAGCCGTTTCGATAGGCAAAATCTCGTTGCGGAAAACCCACATCGGAGGCATTTGGCTTTCCCAAATCAAAGAAACATGGTCAATCGAATCAGTATAGGTATTCTGACTTGATTCTGTTGTTACTTTAGCATGAAAAACCTTATCGTTACAGCATTTTGATTTTTTGTAAGAAGGGGATTTAGTTTGAAATTGCTTTTTTTCTTTAACAGAACAACAACCTCTAACTTTACTCAACGACCATACTTTCTCTCCTTTAATTTTACAATAATGCTCATTCATAGCAAAGCCAGCGCTCGAAAGAAGCACTTGCAAAGCCAAAAACAGGCAAAATATGCGTGAGAGAAAAAGTTTCATATACTACTTTAAATGGAACAATGCATTTATAAAATTGATAAACACAACATGAAGACTATTGGCTATCCATTGAATCAAAGAATCGGTTACTTTTTTGTCAGAATCATCCGAATCTTGATTTGAATTATTGGAGCTTTCTTTCTTATCCTTGTCCTGCTCCAACTTCAATCTTTCAAGACTCTGACTCGAATCAGCTCTCATTTCTGATTTATGGCGACGATTTTCGAGAACCGTTGTCGGCTCAACCAAACCAAAACCACTACTACTGACCCATACGCCAAGTAGTAAAGTTGAAAGCAAAATTTTATTTTGAGTAGATGTTTTCATACTGAGAAGGTTATCAAGGCTAAAAAGAACGTAATTTCAAACGACACTGCAATTTACAAAACTTCTCGATTCGAAAAAAAGTTTCAAACGTTAATATTTGTTAACCCACTAAAATATAAAATGTTATCTAAAATAGTCTTGTACCATTAGGCACATTGCGCTCGACGGTAGTGAGAACAACCTCTCCGTCGCTTTGCTCAAAACCCGTCACCAACACTTCAGAAATAAAATTGGCTATTTGTCGAGGAGGAAAATTCACCACACAAATCACCTGTCTGCCGATAAGCTCCTCTTTGGTATAGAGCTTGGTAATTTGTGCAGAAGATTTTTTAATACCAAGTTCTTCCCCCAAATCCACTTTGAGTTGATAAGCAGGCTTTTTAGCTTTTGGAAAATCCTGCACTTCGATGATAGTCCCCACACGGAGGTCTACTTTTTCAAAATCCTGCCAAGTTATCATTAAATAAATTTCTTGATTCTTGTTAAAAAAAATGCGTAAGCGGTCGATGATTGAGTAAACGGTTGACACCTTCCACGGGTTATCTCTTACATTTGTTACAGATTCCTGCACCAAACAGCTACGGAAGTAGTTGATTTTTAGATTATCACGAATATTCTACACTAGTCACGTTTAAACAAATAATATCATGGGTTACAGATGTACACTTTTACCTTACCCCTGGCAAATTAATAGTTTCATTTTACACAAAAGTTCACTTAAATCTTAAATTTAAAAGAGGCAATTTCAATCGATATTGCCTCTTTTTTTATTTATTTTTTCAAAATTTCTTTTAAGTCTTCATAAGGAATCTCCAGTTCAGTGACTCCAAAAGCGTAAGCTTTAATTTCATACACATTATACAAAAATTTGAGCCCTTTGGGAGTTAACGTAAAATTATCATTCAGAATAAACTTTGCATTTTCGAAAAAATACCCATGTAGGTCGTCTAATGGCTCATTGGGCTTGAGTTTTTCATTGATTCTAAACTGCTTCTCTGCTATTGCCAGCAATTTTTGGTCAAATCCTTTTTCAAACAAGTCTTCTAGTTTTACTCTTTTCAAGGTTTCACGATTGTACACAAAATAGTATTCCATGCTGATGGGATGTGCACCACCTTTAAACCAATTGGTATTGGCCTTGAGCATCAAATAGGTATCTGTCTGACGTTCGACTTTCAAACTTGCTTCCTCTATCCATGGCATCACAAAAAAGCCTCCAGGGTTTTTCTCATTGGCATCTTCCGCATAATTCTTGCCTTCTTCAAGCGTTTGTGCGTATTCTTTGATGAAGGGTTCAGCTAGGTCGTCGACTTTTTTAGCAGGTACAACCGTGGAATCAGAACTATCCTGGAAAATAGCAATCAAATCTGTTTGAATTTGCTGGTCTAATGCTTCATTCTTAAAAAAGGGATACTCAAAACGTACAGTCGCACACAATGAATCTTCTTTTATACAGTTATCGCTTTTCTTTTCAAACTTTTTTAATTCATACGTTAAAGTATCGCTTGTTGCGGTTTCGAATGAATTGCCTGATTTTTTACAGCTTGCCAAGCCAACAACCAATATTGTAATCCCTAATAAGACTTTTTTCATGGGTATATTTTTTATTTTGATTCCTTTTTGATGGAAATATAAATGCCAGAAATAATGATACAGACAATGCCTAGAATAGTAATCGTATCGGGTAGTTTATCACCCAAAATTGTACCAAGAATCATTGCAAAGACTATACTGCTGTAACTTACTACTCCTACGATTCCAGCTTTTTCGGCTCCTAATGCTAAAGTATTGAAAATTTGTACGCCCATCGCTAAAAGTCCCATGAGCAATACCCAAAACCATTGCATACCTTGCGGCATCACAAATTTCCCTATCATAAAATCCCAGCGACGATCAGTAATCCACTCGCCCAAAATCATGGATATAATGCTTGCCACAACACCTGTAAGCATAAAAGACATGACTACCGAACGGGTATCATAATATCGCTTCAGTTCACGGATTGATAAGAAAGATAGTGCTGTAAAAATCGCATAGTTTAACCCAGCCAAATGATGTTGCATTGGGATTCGAACATCTGGTTTGAATATCAATAAGATTCCGACAAACCCTAGTCCAACGGCCGCCCATTGTTTTCGATTGAGTTGCTCGTCTTTGGTTAAGAAATAGGAAAAAATAGCAAGAAATATGGGGAATGCTTGTCCGTAGGTACTCGTTTGAGCCAAACCAATATGCGTAATGCAATAAAATAAGGTGTACAGAGAAATCGTCCCCATAATACCTCGTAAGGTCAGAAGACCAAACCGCCCTCCTACTTGCTGTAAAGGTCGCTTGACGATGGAGGAAATAATAAAAATTAATCCTACAATATTTCGGAAAAACACCAGTTCGACCGAAGGAAATACTTTGCCCAATACCTTTGCAATGGCGCTCATTATGGCAAAACATAAAGAGGACATTAGCATGTATTGAACACCTTTATTTTTCATAAAACTCTATGGGTAATCCATCAGGGTCGGCAAAAAAGAAAAATTCTTTGCCTGTTGTTTCGTCGATACGAACAGGCTCGCATTCGACCCCTTTTTGGGTAATTAATTGATGTACTAGTTTGACATCGTCGGTTTCAAAAGCAATATGACGCAAACCAACTGCTTCGGGGCGTGACGGACGTGCTGGAGGATTAGGAAAAGAGAACAGTTCTATTTGATATAGACCATTTACTTTCAAATCCAGTTTGTACGAATCTCTTTGTTCACGATAAACCTCTTGTAGAATCTCAAAACCCATGATTTCGGTATAAAACTTTTTCGAAACCTCGTAATTACTACAAATAATGGCGATATGATGAATATGATTGATAGGTAACATGATGGGGATAGTTTAGATAAAAGATAAATGATGTTTGTGCAATACATTAACGATATTGATTACAGAATGGCATTTAAACATAATCGGATATTTCCTTCCTGATAAAGAATCAAACTTTGTATCTTGCGAGCAAAATCATTTTTTCCGTTAACAAACGTATTAAACTATCCATGAGTAAGCAAATAATTTTCACAGAAAAAGCGCCAGCGGCAATCGGTCCTTATTCACAAGCTGTTCTTTCAAACGGTACTTTATATGTATCTGGTCAAATCGCCTTGGCATTGGTAGAAGCAGGTGCAAGCATCCAAGAAGAAACTAAACAAGTGATGGAAAACTTAAAAGCGATTCTTGAAGCAGCAAATATGACTTTCGATAACGTGGTAAAGTGTTCGATTTTTGTAAAAGACATGAACAATTTTGCTTTGATAAACGAAGTGTATGGTAGCTATTTTACGGTTAACCCTCCCGCTCGCGAAACTGTTGAGGTAGCTCGTTTACCTAAAGACGTGAACGTTGAGATTTCTTGTATTGCAGTAGCCTAATTGGCATTCGGATATCTGCTTTCGGCTTTCATAGCTCGATTCACTCATGTATAAAGTTGTAATCGAAAATTTTGAAAGCTGCGGATATTGGATATTTCATTTCGGATAGGGGTGTCATTGTTTCTTTCGAGTAATAAGCACCCCTATCCTAAATCCCAAATCTCAAATCCGATATAGCCCTGCTCATGGATGGATTTTTCTTGTTTCCTCTCTTTCTCTGCTATTTTTCCTTTTCCGTACAATATTCACATAAATCTCAATTATCTTTGCAGTCTGAATAAAACCAAGAGATAATGAGTCAAGAAGTAAGAGTTCGATTTGCTCCAAGTCCTACGGGGCCTTTGCATATTGGTGGAGTAAGAACAGCACTGTATAATTATTTATTAGCTAAAAAATTAGGGGGCAAAATGTTGCTCCGTATTGAAGATACAGACCAAAACCGCTTTGTTCCTGGCGCTGAGCAATACATCATTGAGTCGCTTCAATGGTTGGGAATCACTATTGACGAAGGTGTTGGTGTAGGCGGCCCACATGAGCCATATCGCCAATCTGAGCGTTCGGCTATTTATCAAGAACACGCTCAAATCTTATTAGATGCTGGCAAAGCTTATTACGCTTTTGATACGTCTGAAGAATTAGACGCGATGCGTGCTACTTTCGAAAGCCAAGGTTCGGCATTCCAATACAATGCTGTAACTCGTACTCGCTTGAAAAACTCATTGACTTTAACGGAAGAAGAGGTAAAAGCAAAAATCGAAGCAGGCGAACCGTACGTAATTCGTTTGAAAGTACCTGCTAAAGAGGAAATCCGTTTCAAAGATTTAATCCGTGATTGGGTACACGTTCACTCTTCAACCATCGACGATAAAGTTTTGATGAAGTCTGACGGTTTGCCAACTTATCACTTGGCAAACGTTGTTGATGACCATTTGATGAATATCACTCACGTAATTCGTGGAGAAGAATGGTTACCTTCGGCGCCATTGCACGTGATGTTGTATCGTGCATTTGGTTGGGAAAACACCATGCCTCAATTTGCTCACCTTCCGTTATTGCTTAAGCCAGAAGGCAATGGCAAATTATCAAAACGTGATGCGGAAATCGGCGGTTTCCCAGTATTTCCATTAGAATGGACTAACCCTGAAGGCGTTAAATCAATTGGTTTTAGAGAAGAAGGTTATTTGAAAGAAGCTTTAATCAACTTCTTGGCTTTCTTAGGCTGGAACCCAGGCACCGAACAAGAAATTTTCAGTTTGGAAGAATTGACACAAGCTTTCTCTTTGGAGCGTATCAATAAATCGGGTGCCAAATTTGACATCAATAAAGCCAAATGGTACAACGAACAGTATTTGCGTCAACAAACTGACGAGGCTTTAGCATCTCAATACTTAACAGAATTTGAAAGTGATAAAGCGGTAAAAATCGTTCATCTGTTCAAAGAGCGTGTAACATTCCCACAGCAAATTGTTTCAGAAGCTAATGCGTTATTTGTAGCTCCAACAAGTTATGACCAAGCGGTTATTGCTTCAAAATGGAACGACGATGCTAAAAAGGCAATCACTGCTTTCAAAGAGGCATTGCCAGCTTTAGAAAATTTTGTAGCTGACGAAATCAAACATACCTTATCTGCCGAATTAGAAAAACTAGGCATCAAAATGGGGAAAGTTATGCAGGCACTTCGTGTAGCTGTTACAGGTGCAGGTGCAGGTCCTGACTTGATGCTTTTGATGGAAATTATCGGCAAAGATGCCGTTATTCAACGCCTTGATACAGCATTGACTACCTTGTAGTTTGCTGCTGATGAAAGCTTGTTTAACACGGTGTTTAGGATTTTTGATTTTGTAGGTAAGTAATAGTTTTTTTACCTTAAATCTTTACTGCTTTATCTCTGAAAGATAAATTAGTAAATAAATGATTAAGTGATTAATTTAGACCTTTGAGAAGTATTTGAGTAATTATTTTCTCACCTCAAAATTTCTAAACTACGTTATGGCAAAGAAAAAAGATAATGCAAAAAATGAACTCCCGAAGGTTCATGACGAACTTGCTGGATTCGATATAACAATCAACTCTTTCGGAGAAATCAATCGAACTGTTGACATCAATAAAATCAATGAGTTTTTGAATAAACACATGGATGATAAAAAGTTGAGAGGTCGTGATGATTTAGAGAAATGAGAATCTGTTAACTAAATTATTTTCTGATGAAAATCGACAAAGAAGCTTTACAGAAGATTGCTCATTTGGCAAGACTCGAAATGCCCGCATCTGCTGAAGATGAAATGATGGGTTCGCTCAACTCTGTGTTGACATGGATGGAAGAACTTAATGAAATTGATACGGCAGACGTAAAACCTTTAACGCACATGAGCCTTGAGGTAAATGCTTTGCGTGAGGATAAAGTAATTCCAAATATCTCTCGTGAACAAGGTTTGAAAAACGCGCCAAAACAAGACGGCGAGTATTTTAGAGTTCCGAAAGTAATTGAATGATTTAGTGATTTAGCGAATGAGTGATTGTTTTTATCTACAAACAGTTGGTAGAAATACAATACCTTTCGTCTAAAAATTACAATATCAAAAAAGCGGTCGAAAATTATTTTTCGACCGCTTTTTTGATACTAATGGGAGAATAACCCTAATGCTAAAATTTGGATTGGCTAAGATTATTACGCTGCTTTTAGACGCAAAGCATTGCGTCTAAACTAGTGAAATATAAAATATAATCACTCAACCACTCAATCACCAATCATTCAATTAGAGAAAGGACTATTTTACTGTTGCACCAACTTCGGCTCTTAATGCTTCGGCAGCGCCTACCATGTTTTTCAAGGCTTTTTCCGTTTCTTCCCAGTGACGAGTCTTTAGTCCACAATCAGGATTTACCCAAAGGTTTTCAAGAGGAATATAGGTCAATGCTTTTTCCAAAAGAGTTGTAATTTCTTCAACTGTCGGTACTCTTGGGGAGTGAATATCATAT
Organism: Flectobacillus rivi; assembly: GCF_030056655.1. NCBI lineage: Bacteria > Pseudomonadati > Bacteroidota > Cytophagia > Cytophagales > Flectobacillaceae > Flectobacillus > Flectobacillus rivi. The sequence continues at coordinate 246,736 of NZ_JASHIE010000009.1, read as the reverse complement.
ACACCAGGTCCAATTTCGTTTGGATATTTAAACTCAGCAAACGCATCCAATAATTCCATTTGCGAACGAGAAGTTTCAATCGTAATTACATCAGCATCCAAATCAGCAATCGAATCGATAATATCATTAAATTCTGAATAGCAAGCATGTGTATGTATTTGTGTACGATTAGATACGCCTGAAGCACTCAAACGAAAGGCTTTTACTGCCCAATCCAAGTAAATTGGCGCATTTTCTTTTCTCAATGGTAAACCTTCACGTATGGCTGGTTCGTCAATCTGGATAATTTTGATGCCTGCTTTTTCTAAAGCGACAACTTCCTCACGGATAGCCAATGCCAACTGAAATGCTGTTAATCGTCTTGGTTGGTCGTCTCTCACAAATGACCATTGTAACATGGTGATTGGTCCTGTGAGCATTCCTTTCACAATTTTAGAAGTTTGTGATTGTGCATATTTCGTCCAGCGAACTGTCATATCTCCTTTGCGCTCAATATCTCCAAAAATAATGGGAGGTTTCACACAACGGCTGCCATAACTTTGTACCCAGCCATTTTGAGAAAATACATAACCAGACAATAGCTCACCAAAGTATTCAACCATATCATTACGCTCGAACTCGCCATGAACTAATACGTCCAAGCCCAATTCTTCTTGCCAATGAATGGCCTTTTTGATTTCAGTTTCTACTTCTTGTGTATAAACTTCATCAGAAATAAGACCTTTTTTATAATTAGCTCTTAACTGACGTACTTCTGTTGTTTGAGGAAAAGAACCAATCGTTGTTGTAGGTAACAGCGGTAATCGTAATAATTCTTTTTGAATCGACTGGCGAAGTGCAAACGGTGCTTCACGCTCAAAATCAGCGTTTTTAATACCTTGAATTTGAGATTTAACCGTTGGACGATGAATGAGGGTTGAAGACTTTCTACTTTCGATAGCCTGTTGATTTTCAGTCAAAATAGAAGCTAAACTGCTAAACAATTGTGGTTTGGTCAAATCAGCCAATGTACGCACCTCCTTCAATTTTTGTTTAGCGAAAGCCATCCAATTTTTGATGGTTGGAGTTAATACACTTTCGTCTTTTTCCAAATCCAAATCGTAAGGCGTATGCAATAATGAACACGATGGTGCAATCCAAACACGCTCTTCTCCAAGTTTTGAAAGAGCTTTTTCAATAAAACTTAAAGAGTTGGTAAAATCATTTTTCCAAATATTTCTACCATCTACTAAGCCCAACGAAAGCTTGGTAGTTCCATTGACAAAAGCTTCCTGATCGAGAATATCTCCTAATTGAGACGGACAACGAACTAAATCAACATGAAGGCAATCGACAGGGAGGCTTAACGTAGTAGATAAATTATCGCCAGAACATTCAAAATAAGTCGCCAAAACGATTTGAAGGGCAGGCAATGCTTTTCTAATTTGCTGATAAACTTCTTGGAAAACAGCTCTTTCTTTTGCCGACAAATCCATCACCAAATAAGGCTCATCAATTTGAATCGTATGTGCGCCACGACTTTCAAGTTCCTGTAATAACTCGATATAAACAGGCAACAAACGCTGAATCAAGTCTAGACGATTAAATCCTTTTTCCTTTTCTTTTCCTAAAAGCAAATAAGAAACGGGGCCAATCAAGACAGGTTTGGTGATTATATCCAATCGTTTTGCCTCTTCAAACTCTTGAATGGGCTTATTTGAGAATCTATAAAATTGTTGATTTTTAGTAAATTCAGGAACGATATAGTGGTAATTGGTATCAAACCATTTGGTCATCTCGCAGGCTACGACGTCAAAACCTTCCTTCTGATAACCACGAGCCATAGCAAAATAAATATCTAATTCTTTACTAGATTTTCCATCCACTAATGCCTGATAACGTTGTGGAATTACGCCTAGTGTCAATGACAAGTCTAGTACATGATCATACAAAGAAAAATCGTTGCTTGGAATAAGGTCAATGCCATTTTCCTGCTGGATTTTCCAGTGTTCTAATCTCAACTGATATGCCTGAGACTGTAATTCTTCTTTACTGATTTTGCCTGACCAGTATTGTTCGCAGGCTTTTTTGAGTTCTCTTTTGCTACCGATACGTGGATAGCCAAGGATGTGAGTAAGCATGTTGGTTGAATGTTTAAAAATGAAATACTCAACCATTTAGGCACAACACACAAAACCTTCAACGAATGGAACAGATTTTTCAAAAGCTTTCAGGTATCAGCTTTCGGCTTTCTCAAAAGCAAACATCATGAAACACCACATTTTGATGTTTAACAAAAGCTGACCTGAATTTATATCAATAGAGCTTATTAGTTTTATGAGTATGTTTAAAAATTTTATCTGGCATTTGTTGAAAAAACAAATTTTCATTTTGACACTCCTTACTTTTCTTGTCTTGACACAAGAAAAGTAACAAAAGAAAGTCAAGAAATCCTAAACTCGCCTGCGGCTCAAACAACAGGATTTCAGAAAAACAAATAGATACTTTTATTTTTCAATGACTTATAAAATTTAAACATAGTCTTAAAATCACTAATGTGCTCAATCACTCATTCGTAAATGAGTTTGAAAAATCAATGCGCGTCCAACACCCTATTCGTGAGAGTCTTGTCATTGAGAAAAGCAGCAAGTCTCCTGACTTATAACATCGTTGTACTCCTTCTCATTCCAGCTGGAACAATGGATATATTGTACACGACTTGCCCCGAAGAGCGGTTAAATACAGTAGCACGTCTGTTCGTGATTCACACACGATTCCTTTTTAAATCAAAGCAACACTTTGATACTACTTTTCCGATTGATGTGTAAAATGGATGGGACAAAGGTAGATTGCCACAAAGATATATTTTTACACTTCACTGATTTTTAGTAAAAAATCAGATATTTAAATAAAAATAATCACCAATTTTAGTTATTTTATCTTTATAAATAGGCAATAAAGGTTTATATATCTTTCAGGATTTTAACAAAAAGTAAAACTTCATATAGTATTTACCCAAGATTTTGACCATTATCAAGACAAAAACCAATTATCCTCATGATTGAGTTTGCAAAATCTTTCTAATTTTAAACATTCCTACATCATCAAACAAAATGATGCTTTGAGAGGCTGACGTATAAACAACTTTAAAGTTAACACACATGAAACATTGGTTGGCAGGAGTCTTACTGATAGGTCTGATAACAGGCTGTAAGAAAAAGGTGGAAACGATTTACCCTCAAATTCAGGCAATTTCCGAGTCAGTTTATGCTTCGGGGATCGTAAAAAGTGTCAATCAATATCAGGTTTTTCCTAAAAACGCAGGAGTTATTGCTTCTTTAAAAGTAAAAGAAGGTGATTTTGTCGAAAAAGGGCAAATTTTATTCGAAATCGCTAACCCTAGTGCAAAACTCAATATCGAGAATGCGGAGTTGAGTTTTGAAAATGCTTCTGTCAAATCTAATCAGGAACGTTTGCGTGATGCGGTTATCGCTAAAGATTTAGCTTATCAAAAACTACGTTCAGACTCCCTGCTTTGGCGTCGACAAAATGCTCTTTGGCAACAACAAATCGGAACAAAAGTAGATCAAGAACAGCGTGAACTAGCCTATCATAACTCCCAAACAGCCTTCCAATCAGCCGAAATACGAGTGAGCGAATTGCGTCGTCAAATTAAATTCTCTGCCGAACAATCTGCCAAAAATGTCGCTTTGGCCAAGAGTATAGCTTCTGACTTTGCCGTTCGAGCCGAGGTGTCTGGACGTATTTATAGTTTTTCGAAAGAAATAGGTGAAATGGTTGCTATCCAAAACCCTGTGGCTATTATCGGCGATGCAAAAGCTTTTATACTTGAATTACAAATCGACGAAGATGATATTACTCGTGTCAAAATTGGACAAAAAATATTACTTACTTTAGATAGTTACGACAAACAGGTATTTGAAGCCAGAGTTAATAGCATTGACCCTTTAATGAATGAAAAAACTAGGACTTTTACAGTAAAAGCTGGCTTTATAGTGCAACCTCAAGTCTTGTATCCCAACCTCAATGTAGAGGCAAATATCATTACTGCTGAAAGACCAAAGGTATTGACGATTCCAAGAAATTATTTGGTTGATGAACAGTTTATCTTGGACAAAGATGGTCAAAAAAGACCTGTAAAAGTTGGACTGAAGGACTTCCAACGTGTTGAAATTTTATCAGGGATTACTGCCCAAGACGCTATCCAAAAACCTACGCTATGAACTACCCACTAATTTGGAATATTGCTCAATCGCTATCTTTGGCTCGTTGGAAACAAACCTTGGTGGCGGCCATTGGGGTGATGTTTAGTATTACCATGTTCATCGCATTGTTGGGTTTTATGAACGGGCTCAACGACCTCTTGGATAGCTTAGTATTGAATAGAACCCCACATGTACGACTTTTTAACGAAATAAAAGCCAATGAAAATCAGCCTATTTTGCTAGATAGTCGTTATAAGAAATATCACAATTTTATCAGGTCTATCAAGCCCAACGGGAAAAATGCTCAGATTGCCAACAGTGCTGCCATCATTAATACTTTAAAAAAAGACAAACGCGTTTTGGGAATTTCACCCAAAATGATTGCCCAAGTATTTTTCAATGTGGGCGAAACAGATGTAACAGGCGTAGTCAACGGAATAGATGTAGAGGCAGAAGCAAGACTTTTTTCGTTTGGCGATTACGTTACTTCAGGTTCGTATATGGATTTGAAAAATATTCCCAATAGTATTATTTTGGGAAAAGGTTTGGCAGACAAAATGTTAGCAAATATTGGCGATGTGGTACAAATCACCACCGCCAAAGGTGATAGATTTCCCTTAAAAGTGGTAGGATATTTCCAATCTGGACTGGGCGAGATAGATAAAGTTCAGAGTTATACTTCTTTAAAAACAGCTCAAAAACTCATCGGACAAAGCAATGCCTATGTGACCGATATTCAAATTAAATTGTATGATTTGAATATGGCTCCTACGGTAAGCAAAGAATATGCACAAATTTTTGGCACTGATGCCGAGGATATTCAAACCGCTAATGCACAGTTTGAAACAGGTAGTAGTTTGCGCAGTTTGATTTCGTATGCAGTCGGCATTACATTACTCATAGTGGCTGGTTTCGGGATTTACAATATCTTGAATATGTTGATTTATGAAAAAATGGATACCATTGCCATTCTGAAAGCTACGGGTTTTGCAGGAAGCGATGTCAAGAAGATATTTATTACCATCGCTATCAGTATTGGTATATTGGGTGGTTGCACGGGACTGTTTTTCGGATTTCTATTGTCACTATTAATCGATAATGTACCCTTCAAAACGGCAGCTTTACCTACTATAAGTACCTATCCTGTGAATTATGACTTGAAATATTACTTGATTGGTATCACTTTTTCCTTGATTACAACCTATTTGGCAGGTTTGTTTCCAGCAAGAAAAGCTAGTAAAATTGACCCAGTAGATATTATTAGAGGAAAATAGCTTTTGGGGCGGTCGGATGTCAGGTATCGGCATTCGGCAAGGGCCAATTCAACCATAAAATCTAAAATCGGAATGTTGCTTGAAGCCAAACATATCAATAAAAGCTTTCACGACCCTGTTACGGTGCCTATTTTGAAAGATGTAAGCATCGAAATACCTAAAGGTCAATTTACCTCTATTGTCGGAAAGTCTGGTTGTGGAAAATCGACCTTACTTTATATCCTTTCAACAATGGATACTGACTATGAGGGTGAATTGTGGATTGATGGGGAAAGGCTTACAGGTAAAACCGAGGCTGAATTGGCTCGTGTTCGCAATGAAAAGATTGGATTTGTTTTTCAATTTCATTACCTCCTCAACGAATTTAGTGTGCTCCAAAACGTCATGTTGCCAGGGTTAAAACTAGGAAAGATTTCTCATCAAGAATTAGAACATCGAGCCATTGAGCATTTGCGAAAATTGGGCATGGATAGCAAGGCGCTAAAAAAAGCCAATCAACTGTCAGGTGGCGAAAAACAGCGTGTGGCGATTGCACGAGCACTTATCAATGACCCACTAATTATTATGGGTGACGAACCTACAGGAAATTTGGATAAGAAAAATACGGAGGTGGTTTTTGATATATTCCGTCAATTATCTGAAGAGTACAAACAATCTTTATTGATTGTGACGCATGACCCTAATTTTGCAGAAAGAACACAGCGTATCATTGAGATGGAGGACGGAAGGGTGATTTGATAATTTGGAGATAAGCCTATTCTCATCTCCAAATTAGGGTTGTACGAAGGATTTCCAATAATTTCGGATTTGGGATTTCTGATTTCGGAAATAAAGTAAATTACCTCTATTTTTTACAAAAAATAAAAGATTACACTTCCGAAATCCCACATCCGATATCCGAAATAGATAGTTTTAGAATCCTTCGTACACTCCAATCTCCAAATTATAGAAGAATCATCGATTAGCATGGAATTTTATTCACACGCAATTGGTGGCGACCACCTTCAAATTCTGTATTCAAGAAAGTATCTACAATTGCAAAAGCTTCTTCTAAGCTCACAAATCTAGCAGGTACACAAACGATATTCGCATCGTTGTGCAAACGTACTAAATTAGCTACTTCTGTATTCCAAGCCAAACCCGCACGGATTCCCTGATGCTTGTTGGCTGTAATAGCCACACCATTGGCACTTCCGCACAATAAGATACCCAAATCAAACTCTTTTGTTTCAACTGCCGATGCTACTGGATGAGCAAAGTCAGGATAATCGCAAGATGCAGTGCTGTATGGACCAAAATCTTTTACCTCGTAACCTTTTGATTGTAAATAATTTACAATTTCTGCTTTGTATTCAAAACCTGCGTGGTCACCTCCGATGGCAATTTTCTTTGACATTTTTGAAAAAAATTCAGTGAATGTGTAACAAAAAATATTTTTTTTACGTTAAGCTTTTTCGGTGCTTAGTACAAAGGTACTGACCATTGTGTAAGAAACCATTATTTTGTAACGATAAAAACCGGAAAAAGCTATGACTGAAAGAGAAAGCGAAAAGTTGTTGAAAGAAGAAGACAAAATTAAGAGAGCTTTTGTTGACCACACTTGGGCAGAAATTCGTTCTGAAGAATCGTGGAGAGTATTCAAGATTATGTCAGAATTTGTAGAAGGTATCGACAAAATGGCAAAAATCGGCCCTTGTGTTTCGATTTTTGGCTCTGCTCGTACAAAACCTGACAATCCTTATTATATCATGGCTGAGGAAATTGCCGCTAAATTGGTTCGCCATGGATATGGTGTAATCACGGGTGGTGGTCCTGGTATTATGGAAGCAGGCAACAAAGGTGCTAAACTACAAGGAGGAAAATCTGTTGGTTTGAATATCGAATTGCCTTTCGAACAACATCCGAATCCATATATTGACAATGACAAGAGTATCAATTTTGACTTTTTCTTTGTACGCAAAGTAATGTTTGTCAAATACTCACAGGGCTTTATTATTATGCCAGGAGGCTTTGGTACACTCGACGAAATGTTTGAGTCCCTAACGTTGATTCAAACACATAAACTTGGTCGTTTCCCTGTGGTATTAGTGGGTAAAGAATACTGGGGTGGCTTGCTTGATTGGATTAAAACGACGATGGTAAATGCTGGTAATATCAATCCAGATGACTTGGATTTGATTTCGCTAGTAGATAACCCAACCGACGCTGTTCGCGTAATTGACGATTTCTACTCGAAATATTTGTTGAAACCGAATTTTTAGGGAGTGGCAAAGGCACAAAGGCACAAAGGCACAAAGTGTTTTATCTTTCACTTTGTGCCTTTGTGCCTTTGCTACTTTATACCTCAATTCACACTTTGTGCCTCTGTGCCTTTGCTACTTTGTGCCTCAATTCACACTTTGTGCCTCTATGCCTTTGCTACTTTGTGCCTCAATTCACACTTTGTGCCTCTGTGCCTTTGCTACTTTGTGCCTCAATTCACACTTTGTACCTCTGTGCCTTTGCTACTTTATACCTCAATTCACACTTTGTGCCTCTGTGCCTTTGCTACTTTGTGCCTCAATTCACACTTTGTGCCTTTGTTACTCTATCACTGTTCACTCATATACTAATTCACATCACCTCTATAATACGCCAAAGCGTCTTTCATTTCTTTGGCATTGATGGCAATATCAAAACCGCATTTTCCGATACCTTCCAATAAAGAGAATCTTACTTCTTTTCCTTTATTTTTCTTGTCTTGCGCCGTAAGTGCGATGATTTCTTCTACATCCTCTGCTTGGATGGTTGCAATACCGTAAACAGAGAAAATAAATTCTTCTATTTCAGCTAATTCTTTTTGGGTAATCAATCCTTTTCTGAAACCTACAAACGCCTCACAAATCATCCCTGCTGCAATAGCTTCTCCATGGAGTAAATGTAATTTTGGTTTACCCAAATAGAATGTTTCAATAGCGTGTCCAAGTGTGTGTCCAAAATTAAGTATTTTACGTAAACCCTTTTCTGTAGGATCCTGTGCCACAACTGCTTTTTTGATTTCGACAGAGTGACTAATCAAATCAGCAAAATCTTGTGCTTCGAAGTCTTTACGTTTGATAATATCCCATTTGGCTTTGTCTGCAATCAAACAATGCTTCACGATTTCAGCAAAACCAGAACGCAATTCATTAAATGGTAAGGTTTTAGTGAAAATTGGATCTATCAAAACGGTGTTGGGAATACGAAATACGCCAATATGGTTTTTGAATCCATGAAAATCGATACCCAACTTCCCTCCTACGCTAGCATCTACCTGAGACAACAAGGTTGTCGGAATTTGGATAAAATCAATCCCTCTTTTGTAGGTCGACGCACAAAAACCACCCATATCACCAATCACACCACCGCCAATATTCACAACTAAGCTGTGTCTATCCAATTCGGCATCAGTCATATCTTGCCAAATTTTTTCGCAAGTAGCTAAGGTTTTTTCTTGTTCCCCCGACTTGATTTGAGTGAGTGTATGCTTGGGTAAAAAAGGTTTTACGAGCGAATAGCAATGGCGTTTTGTATTTTCATCTACAATCACGTGTACCTTTGAGTACTTTGAATCAGATAAAAATTGAGGTAAACTTTCTGCGATAGGAGCAATTACAACTGACGACATTTTTGATTTTTGATTAACGTGAAATCGAATTTGAAACAATGAATAGTTGAAAGTGATATTTTTCAACCTACCCTCAAATTCAGATATTTTCTTCGTCAAAGTTACCCATTTTCCCCGAAAACCTCATCCTTATAAAACAAGTTTCACCTGAGACAAATAAGGTTGAATCGTATCATGCAAAGGCGAAAGCTCTGTAATCAAACAATCTATGTCGGCTGTCGGTGTTACTTTATAACGAAGCGCAGTGTTAAGTTTTTCCGAAATAGTGGGGATAATCATCTGTTTCGATGCTTTTATCATGGCCTTTTTGACCTGCACAATTTCATAATCCGAATCGGTAATACCATCCAAGTCCATGCCATTGATACCCAAAATACAAATATCCGCTTTGATTTCGCTGATTTTCTGAACCACCTCTGCCCCAATAGTTACTTTTGACGCATTGGAAAGCTGACCACCCAACAAAATCACATCGGCTTTAGGATGCTCGGCTAGTTCGAGGGCAATAAGTGGACTGATTGTAAAAAAAGTTACCTGTAAAGATTCTGGTAAACGCTTGGCAATTTCACGCATGGTAGTGCCTCCACTTGTAAGAATTACCATACCATCTTTAAATAGCTTTAAAGTTTTCATGGCAATTACCTCTTTCTTCTCATACGCATAAGTATCAGTCTGTACGGCGGCCATCTGATATGATTTTGACAAAGCTCCACCATGTACCTTCACAACACGTCCTTCTAAAGCTAACTCATTGAGATCACGCCGAATAGTATCTTCAGACACATCCAAAGCCATACTCAAATCTGAAGATAAGACTTTGTTGTGCAGGTTAATTTCCTTGATGATAAAGGCCTGTCTTTCTTTTTTTAACATACTATTGCGATTAGTAAGCATTAACCTTGCAGGTTTTTGCCGTTTTATTTAAGTATTAATGATTAATAATTAGGGAATTATACTTAGTTTTTGTAATATATTTATATAAATTTAAACAAATCTGAATAAAATCAATATTTTTGTCAATATTTCCTTGCTTAAAAATGCAGGTATTTGCCTGTTTTAATATTATATTCATGAAAATTTTAGCATAAAAGCGCAAAAATCATTCATCCAATTTTAACCATGTATTGACTTATGAAAAAAACTTTACAGAGACCTTTTATGGTTTTGGTAGCACTGATGCTGATGTCAATTTCAGCTCTTGCTCAAACCTATACCATCAAAGGAAAAATCACTTCTCAATCGACAAATGAAGCACTTGCAGGTACTTCGGTAATCATCAAAGGTACAACTTTGGGTACGGTTGCCGATGCTAAAGGTGAATACACCTTGCGTGCAAACCTCAAAGAAGGCAGCTATGAATTGATATTCCGTTCTATAGGATATAAAAATGCGACAAAAAATATCACGTTAGGGAGTTCAAATACCCTCAACCTAGACCTTACCCTAAGCGATGATGATGCTTTTGCCTTGGACGAAGTTGTATTTACAGGTTCTACGTTATCGTCTAACAAACGTGAGCTTGGTAATACTATCAACTCGGTAAAAGCAGACGCACTCCAAAAGACAGGGACAACAAATTTGTTCTCGGCGTTGCAAGGAAAAATTCCGGGGGCGCAAATTACACAAAACTCAGGAGATCCTTCAGGTGGTATTAGTATTCGTTTGAGAGGTACTAAGTCTTTGAGAGGTAGTTCCGATCCGCTTTATGTAATCGATGGGGTTGTTGTAAGTAACGCTTCGTCGAACGTATCTCAAATCGCTGTAGACGCTCAAGCGGGTGTTGCTAACCTTGGTACCAACCGTATGGCGGATATTAACCCTCAGGATATTGAAACTATCAACGTATTGAATGGTGCAGCAGCAGCAGCGGTGTACGGTTCACGTGCAAGCAACGGGGTGGTAATTATTACGACCAAACGAGGTAAGTCAGGAACACCAAAGGTTACCTTCTCAACAAGCATGAGTGTAAATCAATTACGCAAAAAAGTATTTGTGAGCACCTACGGGAAACAGTTTGGTTTTGCTGGTTTACGTTTACATACTATCGGAGGAGTTTCGGCAGCTCAAATTGCGGCTAACCCAGGTGTTACTACAACCAATATCTTGAGAGATGGAACAAGTACTCCTTTAGCAACAAATTTGGTAGATGTTACTCGTTATGACTATCAAGACCAAATTTTCAGAACTGGCGTAGGCACCGACAATTATCTATCTATTACGGGTGGTAATGAAAAAACACAGTATTTGGCGTCGGTTTCGTATATGAAAAATCAAGGCATTATTAAAGGTGCTGATTTTCAGCGTTACGGACTCAAAGTACGAGTTGACCAGCATTTGAATAACTGGGCTAAAGTTTCAGCAGGTTTGAATTATATCAACACCTTCTCAAATGAAAAGCCAAATGGAAACGTATTTTATAGCCCTATCAACTCTGTAAACATCACCAACAATATTTATGATATTACCAAACGTGATGCAGCAGGAAACCTTTTGGCAGTAGAACCTACTCGTGTAAACCCATTGTCTACCATTGAGGATATGGATTTTTCACAGGCTACCAACCGTACTATTGCGGACTTACAATTGAACTTGACGCCAGCCAAAGGGCTTACGATTGACTGGGTAATGGGTATTGACGCTTTTTCTCAATTAGGAAAAAATACAATCAAACCATATCCTTACGCTACTGAAGCAGGCTTGCCATTAGAGCGCTACCCAATGGGTTTTGCTGCAACAGCTAGTAGTAATACGTTTTTGTTCAATACTGACGTAAATATTGGTTATGACAAAAATCTTTCGGATGATGTAAAAATGACGTTAACGGCTGGTTTTAACCACCAATTTACGCAAACAGATATAAGTACAACTACTGGTCAGAACTTGGCTCCATTTATCGAAACTGTTAGTGGAGCCGCTTCGACCACGGTAACTGCAACCTACGGACTCGACAGATATGCAGTAACTGGACAGTTTTTTCAAGCTACTTTTGGTTACAAAAATCGTGCGTTCTTGACAGGAGCCATTCGTCGTGATGGTTCGACTATTTTCTCACCAGACCAAACAAACCAATTATATCCAAAAATCAGTGGTTCGTATGTATTGGTTGAAGGAAAAGACGGTTGGTTAAATGGTGCCAAATTACGTGCCTCATTTGGTGATGCGGGTGGTTTGACAGCTTTGGGTACTTATGACCGCTTTTGGCAATTTTCTCCTGCTGCCTATTTGGGTAAAAGCACCATTTTGCCAGGTCGTCAGTTAGCTAACCCATCGGTAAAACCTGAACGTATGCGTGAGTTAGAATTTGGGGGAGATTTTTCTTTAGTAAAAAACAAAGTATCCCTTGGTTTGACTTATTACTCACAAAATATCACCGACTTGGTGGTAAACCGTGTACTAGCCGCTTCGTCGGGTGGAACGAGTATTGTAAACAACGTGGGTGAAATGCAGAACAAGGGTTTTGAAGTTTCATTGGGTGCCAATGTTATCAAAACGAAAGATTTCTCATGGGATGCTAACGTGGTATTTAGTAGCAACCGCAACAAAATCACCAAACTTCCTGGTGGCAACGTCGCTATTACCAACGCAGCGGGCGCTCCTATCTTCTTGATTGAAGGTCAACCAGCATCAGTATTCTATGGCAACCCTTATGCACGCAATGCCGACGGCTCGTTATTACTTACCCTACAAGGTTTTCCACAACGTGAACGTGGTACACAAACAGGTATTTTGAGTTATACCCCACAAAGAGATGCCTCAAGAGATGCCTCAGGACAACCAACAGGTGCATTTATTACTTCTGTTATCGGTAATCCAAATCCAGACTGGACAGGCTCATTTAGCTCTAATTTTCAGTATAAAAAATTATCTCTTCGTTTCCTATTGGATGCTATTCAAGGCGTACAAGTATTCAACGCTGACAAGCGTACTCGTAACAACGTAGGTATTGGTGACTTAGCCGAAGCCGAACTACGTGGCACGGCTCCTCGTGGTACTGTTTTCGCCCTTGTTCCAATTGAAGAATATCGTGTAGATAATGGTTCATTTGTCAAACTTCGTGAAGTATCATTAGGATATTCTTTTGTAAAAGCCTTAGCTGGTAAATACGACTTAAATGTATCATTAGTGGGTCGTAACTTAGTTTCGTGGGATAACTACAACGGTTTTGACCCAGAAACAAACGCAGGTGGTAACAGTAGCTTATTGAGAGGTGTAGACTTTGGTAATATTCCAATTCCTCGTACTTATCAGTTGACTATTTCTGCAAACTTCTAATAACAGGACTAGCAGAATTCACTTTCAATTGTACAAAAGAAAATTTTAGTTAGAGCATTAACAACCTTTATAGGTATGAAAAAATATTTCAATAAACTATCAATTTTGGGATTAGCACTGACCTTAGGACTTACGGGTTGTCAGAGCGAATATCTCAACCCAAGTTCGGCCAGTGAAACACAAGTAGTAAACGACCCAAATGGCTTAATTGCCTTGTGTAATGGCCTACAATATCGTTTTACGGTGTCTCGTACTAGTCCAGTTTACGCTTCGGTTACTGCCGCAGGTTTGACGACAAAGTCCCTTACGGTACTCAACGCTGGTAATGCCGATGAAGATTTCTTACAAAAAGGCGGTGCCAATGTTACTGAAACCAACGGCGTTGTCAAAAATCTTTGGGAGCAATCCAATCTAGTAAAAGCTAACGCTGATTTGATTTTGAACAATGTATCAAAAGTAAATGACCCAGCTTTGAAAGCGTATATCTCGGCACACGCTTCAATTTTCAAGGCTATTTCTTTAGGTACATTAGCACAGTTTTTTGAAAAAGCACCAGTAAAAGTTTCTGAAAACGCAGCATTTAATACCCGTCAGGAGGTTTTACAAGAAGCTGTAACGCTTTTAGAGTCGGCTGCTAATGCAGTGGCAACTACTACTGCTCCTACGACTTTCACAAACCGAATTGTTGGTGGAATTGACTATGTAAATACGGCTTATGCCTTGGCTTCAAGATATTATTTAATGTTGGGCAACAATGACAAAGCAATCGAACTTGCCAATAAAGTAGACCTTACCAAAAAGTCAGAATATAAGTTTGATGACCAAAGTCGTAACCCTATTTTCGAAACTGCATTGAGTAATATCAACGTGTATCAGCCATTGGATTTGAATATGGGTTTGCCTGCAAGTTTGGCACCTAACACAGCCGACAAACGCATTGATTTTTACTTCAGTTCACGCAGTCCAGTACAAGGTGTATATCGTGGAAAAGGATTTTTTACAGCCAATACTGTCTCGATACCAGTGTATTTACCAGGTGAAATAAGCTTGATTAAGGCGGAAGCTTATGCAAGAAAAAATGACTTGACCAATGCTGTAGTTGAATTGAACAAAGTATTGACCAAAACTACCGACGTTTGGGGGCTTGGGGCTGGCTTAACAGCATATTCGGGTGCCAATACACAAGATGCGGTATTGACCGAAATTTACAGAAATCGTCGTATCGAATTATATATGTCTGGTTTGGATCTAGAAGATTCAAGAAGATTTGCACGTCCAGGATTTGATAAAGGTGCTAGTGCAGAGCGCTCTCGCAATTATTACCCTTATCCAAATACCGAACGTTTGAATAACCCTTCAACACCGAATAATCCTGACAATTAAACCATTTTACCTTTAATCAACACAACTAAATAACAAAACAGAAAGGGGTAAGCCTTTGCTTGCCCTTTTCACTGTTTTGAATGAAAAAGACCTGAGATCTATCGCATTGAATTACGAATGTTAAGTTTGAGTGAATATTATAATTTTTATTTTTTTATAAACAAATCATTCTAAACACTATCAGTACCAACATTCAGTGTACTCAAACCTATGGATGTATTCATTTTTAAGTAAAAGAATTGTTAGTTTTATTTTAGTCTTATCTTAAGCACTTAATCAACTGACTTTAAGCACTTTCAGATAGACAACATACAATTGAATAACATTTTACTTACCTCTATTTAACTGATTATACACCACCTTCGGTTTGTCTTTTCTATTCTTGTTTCATTTCTCTAGTTGGTAGTTTCTAGTAGCTTTCTCAGCGCACTAGAAAAGTACTGTCATTCCGTTTTTTCACATAAACCATACACAATGTCTTTTCAAATCAACAACAACCAATTTTATTTATGAAACAAATATTACTCAACAAACTCACATGGCTTCTCATGTGCATTGTGGTAGGAACAGTGCAATTGAGTTATGGCCAAGACAGACAGGTAACAGGAAAAGTTACAAATGCCGAAGACAACGCAAGTTTAGCAGGTGTAAGTATTAGTATCAAAGGTACTTCTAAAGGAGCAACCACCAGCGAAGACGGTACGTTTAAGATTTCGGTAACGGACAACACTATTTTGGTTTTTAGTTTTTTAGGTTTTGAAAAACAAGAAATTAAAGTAGGAAAACAATCAAAAATCGATGTATCCTTAAAATCTATGACCTCTGCACTTGACGAGGTAGTTGTAACAGCCTTAGGAATTAAGCAAGAAAAAAGAGCCTTAGGTTACTCGGTACAAGATGTAAAAGGTGAGGAAATTTCGAACACTGGTCGCAGTAACTTTTTGATGGCGATGCAAGGTCGTGTGGCTGGTCTTACGATGACGCCAACAACAGGTTTACCAGGTGCATCGGCACAAGTGCAGCTTCGTGGTGCTACGTCTATTGGTGGTAGCAACTCACCTTTGTATGTAATTGATGGTTTACCCGTAAGTAACAATACTTTCTCTCAAGGTGGCTTGGTATCTGATGGTCCAAACCGTGCCAATGACTACATGAACCGTATTGCAGATATTAACCCCAATGATATTGAAAGCATTACTGTTCTGAAGGGTCTTGAAGCAGCAGCGCTTTATGGCTCTGAAGGGTCGTCGGGGGTAATTATGATTACCACTAAAAAAGGTTCAAAAGGAGCAACAAGAGTAAATTACAGCAACTCTTTTGACTTTTCGAATATATATCGTTTTGTAGAAACTCAGAAAGTATATGGTAGAGGTTCGTACGGGGTAATTGACCCAACAGCTACTGCATTTCGTGGGCCAAAATATTCAGAAGGTACAAATACACAACTCTATGATAACGTAGGAAACTTCTTTCAAACAGGAACTACACAACGTCATAATTTGAGTGTTGAAGGTGGACAAAAAATCACTTATCGTTTCTCGGCTGCCTATACTGACCAGTCGGGTGTTGTACCTACTACGGGTATGAAACAGTTTCAAACCAAATTGACAGGTAGTGCCGAAATTGCTAAAGGTGTAACAGTAACAAACTCATTTGCCCTAACCAATTCGGATATTACCAAAGCCTACAGAGGTGCAAACGGTATGTATTTAAGTGCTTTGGGCTGGCCTGCCAACGACGATATGCGTAATTACCTGAACATAGACGGTACAAGACGCCGTTTGGTTCCTGCTGATAACTCTGAATTAGATAATCCTTACTTTAGTTTATATAAAAACCAAAACAAGGAGCGAACCCTTCGTATGATCGAAAATATCGCTCTTTCGGCTGACATCAAGCCTTGGTTAAATGTAACTGGTCGCTTCGGTGTGGATACCTATACTACTTTCCTTAATTTATTGATTCATCCAGAATCGGGAAGTGGTTCGAGTGCAGTAGCTGCTGCCAACGGTATTGCAGCAAAAGGTTATATCGACAATGCGATTGATGTAGGTAGAATCTTTAATGGAAACTTTATTGCTACCGCTAAAAAGAAAATTGGTGACATCGACGGGTCTATTCTCGTGGGTACATCTTTCCAAGATGATAAATCTGAAGTAAATGCGTCGTATGGTGAAAAACTCTATTTGCCAGAATTTAACAGTATCAATAATACCGACGTAACAACGCAAAGAGGAAAAGTAACGATTCAGCAGAAACGTTTACAAAGTGTTTTTGCTAGCTTAGATTTGAACTACAAAGACATTCTTTACTTAAAAGCAACTGGCAGAAATGACTGGTCATCAGCTTTGTATGGTGCTACCAGATATGACTATTTCTATCCTTCAGTAAGTGCTAGTTTTGTCTTTACAGAATTGCCTGCTTTCAAAGATCTAGGATTCCTTTCGTTTGGTAAACTTCGTGCGTCTTATGCCCAAACAGGTAAAGACCCAGCTACGCCATACAAAATCAAGTCGACGCTTACACCACAAACTACAACTGATGGTGGTTTTGCTTATGGTTTCTACGGCGGTAACCCTAACTTAAAACCAGAAAGAGGTGTTGGTATGGAAGTAGGTGCTGAACTACGTTTCTTCAAAGGTCGTTTGAATGTAGATGCAGCCTTCTATTCGAACGAACGTTCTGACCAAATCGTAACACAACGTTTGAGTTATGCGACAGGTTTTATCTTCGCTTTATTGAACGGTGGTACATTCTCAAACAAGGGTGTTGAAGTACAACTATCAGGTTCTCCTGTAAAAACGTCTAACTTCTCTTGGGATGTCAATGTCAACTTCTCGAAGTTTACGACAGATGTAAAAAATCTTCCAGCTGACGTAGCGGAATATTACAATTCGGATACTTGGTTATACAACAATGCTCGTGCGAGTGCTTTTGTTGGAGATTTGTCGAAATACTTCCCTACAGTAGATAATCTAAGCTATTATCAGCAATGGGCTGGTTCGGCAACAGCAATTGGCGGATATAGCTATTTGCGTAATAAGAGAGGTGATATTTTGATTAACCCAGCTACGGGTTTACCTATCAAGAATACCAACTTCTTACCAATTGGTGACCGTAATCCAGATTTTTCTATTGGTTTAAGAAACTCATTTACTTATAAGTCTATCAACCTTTCATTCTTATTGGATATTCGTAAAGGTGGAGATGTGTTTAACGGTAATGCGATGTGGTTGTACGAGCGTGGTTTGAGTACCAAAACACTTGACCGCAACACGCCAATTATCTACAAAGGTGTATTAAGAGATGGCTACGAAAATACGGATAACCCAACGCCAAACACGGTTCAAATTACACCAAGTACCAGTACCAACCAAGCCTTCTACAGTTCATTGGCTGAATCAGATTTTGTTGAACACAGTATCAACTGGCTTCGTATGCGTGATGTAAGCTTATCTTATTCACTTCCATCAAAAGTTTTGGCTAATGTGAAATGGGTTAAAAACGCCTCTATTTTTGTTCGTGGCACTGAATTATTCTTGATTACCAACTACACAGGTGCTGACCCAAGTGTAAACGGTACTACTGCCACTTCGTTGGGTGTTGGTGCTGCTGGTATCGACTTTGGTACAGTTTCTTTGCCTCGCACATTCAGTACTGGTATCAACGTAACGTTCTAATTGAAATCTGTTTTTATTTAAAATTCAGTTAAAACAAAAGAAAGACATGAAAAAAGTATCATCCTATATATTTCTTGCAGCTACAGCACTTATGATGAGTAGTTGCCAAGATTATCTCAATATCAACGAAGACCCAAGCAACCCACAAGTTGCAGAAGGTTATGCACTCCTCCCTCCTATTGTATCTCAAATGGTTCGTGGCGAACAATTTGATGGTCGTTATGCAGGTCAATACTCACAGGTTTGGGCTTCTTCAGCCGCAGCTAATACATGGGATTTACATAGCTATGCATCTGGTTCGGATGCTGGCGGTGAAAAATGGCGTTCTCATTACTGGTCTATTGGTCAAAATATTGATTTGATTGTTGCAGATGGTGTAGCCAAGCAAAAATGGGACTACGTTGGAGCCGCCAAAGCAATTCGTGCATGGTCGTGGCAAAGTACTACCGACTGGCATTGCGAAATGGTATTGAAGCAAGCCTTTGAACCTAACCGTTATGTTTTCGATTATGATTCTCAGGATTTGATTTATGAAGAAGTTCGTCGCTTGAGTCAAGAAGCACTAGATAATCTCAATAAAACTGGCGATGGCGTTGGTTCATTAGTAAGAGGCGATAAAGTTTATAGTGGCAATGTAGACAAATGGAAAAAGTTTGTATATGCTAACTTAGCTCGTAACGCCAACCACATCAGTAACAAAGGCTCATACAATCCAGATAAGGTTATAGAATATTGTGACAAAGCTATGTCGTCCAATGCCGACAACTTTATGGTTCCTCACCGTGGTTCAAGTACAGCTGATGCCAACTTCTTTGGACCACTTCGTGATAACATGCAATCGTACCGTCAAACAGACTTTAGTATCAGTTTATTGGATGGTCGTGTTTTCAATGGTGTGGTTGACCCACGCTTACCATTGATGTTTACCGCTTGTGTTGATGGAGTGTATAGAGGCGTAACGCCTGGTAGTGTTGACCCTAATGCTACACCAGTCGACAACCCTAAGCGTGTTCCTATTCTTTGGGGAGTCGCTCCTTCGGCATTGGTAGGTAAATCACCAGTCGATGTAACCAAAGGAAAGTATATCTACAAAGACGATGCGGCTTTCCCTATCATTACTTATGCAGAAATTCAGTTTATCAAAGCTGAAGCAGCATTTAAGAAAGGTGACAAAGCTACAGCCTTGGCTACCTATAAAAATGCTATCTCGGCTCACATGGATTTTGTGGGTGTATCTGCAACGGATAAAGCTACTTTCTTAGCAAGTAAAGCCGTTAAGCAAACAGGTTCGGATTTAACCTTGAGTGATATCATGTGCCAAAAATTCATCGCCTTGTATGCCCACGGAAACGTAGAAACTTGGGTTGACCTTCGTAGATATAAATACGATGCTAATGTTTATACAGGGTTTACATTACCAAGAACTTTGGCAACTGAAAACAACGGCAAACCTGCTCAGCGCGTACGCCCACGTTACAACTCAGAATATGTATGGAACAGAGCTTCTTTGGATAAATTAGGTGGAAATAACCCTGATTATCACACGTATGAACAGTGGTTTACAAAGACTGAATAAAATGTAGCATTGTGAGTAATATCATTGGTTCTGTGCAAAAGATAGTGATTTATCCTATCGTACCAGTGCTAAACACTCTCCTACATTGCTAAATATTTTTTTAAAAATAGAGAGTATTTTCTCCTAAATTTTACAAAAATGACTTACAAAAGATTTTTATCAATACTAACCCTCGCTACTAGCATCTTCGGACTAGCAGCCTGTGGTGAACAAACAGATTCATTTCAAAATATTCTTCCAGCAACGGGTAGTCGCCTTAAATTTATTCATGCTGCACCTGATGTTGCGGGGGTGGATATTTATTTGAATGATAAAAAGTTTTCAGGAGTGAACACAACGCCTCCTGCGGCACCAAATTTGCTTACATACGGTAACGCCTTTCCTCTCACGGCGGAATATGCTACTTATCCAGCAGGCGCAACCAAAGTTGGAGTGGTTATTCCTTCTTTGAATAATGCTGTAGGACTTACAGCTAATGTAAATCTTGAAGATGGGAAGTATTATTCAGTGTTTGCGACAGGGGTTGCACCCAATTATTCGGCGGTAGCCTTAGAAGACAAATTCCCTGCTGCCAATGGTAAGAATATCTATGTGAGAGTATTGAACTTAGTGTCTAACTCTACAACGATTGATTTTACGGTAAATGGGCAGACTATTGCGACAAATATTGCTTACAAAAATGCCGACAATACTTTTTACACAGTTCCTATCGATAATTTCTTATCTGGTACGATTACTGTACCATTTATTACAAAGGTTTCGGGAGGCGTAGCGTTGGTAACTACCGCAACAGTCAATCAAACGTTGGTGGTGCCAGGAAAATGCTACACGGTATATGTAAGAGGAATGGTAACAACAGATGCAAAAAATCCGACCAAATATGCACCCACAGCTAGTGTATTGGTCAATAGATAAGTATAAAATGCTTTAAGCTATAGGCATTAGGCAAAAAATGCATTTATGATTTTATTAAACGCACTTTTATTCTTTTAGCTTACGGCATATTTCGGGTAGAATTAATTTCATTTTGCCCACTAACTTTTTAATTAAGACAGATGTGTACACAATAAAGGGTGAGATGTATTTTTTCACCCTTTTTCATTTAGGTAAAATCATCAGAATATTACTGACACTTCGCTCACCAAAATGGTCGAATAGTTTATTATCAGAAGGAAAATTTACGACTCCATTATCAGGTTTATTCTTGATATACATCGTTGTCGAGCCTCCCCCATCGAGATTAATGGCATTTTTACATCCAAGATTTTGGGTTAAAAAAGTTAACTCTTGCAAACTCATTCCCTGCGCCTCAGCATTGCGCCCGTCAACTGTAATCAATAAAATTTCCTTGGTTTTGGTAATACAAGCACAAGTACGAGGATGTCGATTATTGGTAAAAGCATTATTTTTCAAAGGTTCTTCTTTGCCATTAAATAACAATAAAGGTCCTGTTACCATGATATTTTCTTCAGCAAGTTTTTTCTCCCAAAATGGTAAGGTATCTCCTTTTACAATAGAAATCTTATTGTGATGAATTACAATTGCCGAACGACTATGGTCAGGCAATGCTTTACGAGAATTGTAGGTTGCCGTGTCCAACGCCTTTCCATCTATTTTGATTAGGTCGACCGCTCCTCCTTTTTTAGTGTTAAAAAATCCCCCATTCACAGCCACCAAGGCATTGTTTGTAGCAGCTATCAAGCTTGTTTTGAGTAATTTTCTAGTAGTATCAGAATCTTTATGATGAATATCGGCAGAACCAAAGGCAAACTTTACAGATTTATTCTTAAGCTTTGTCCTTAAAATATGAACACTTTGATTGGATTGAAATAGTTCTTTTTGATTAAAATGATAATATTCCCAAACAAGACCATTACCCAGATTTTCAGTTTTCCAAATCGTATTCTTTAAAACCTCTATATCCGTTTTTGATTGTGAATAACTCCCAAAAATTGAAAAAAGGCAACAAGCTAATAGTAAAAGATATTTTTTCATATTGTTGATAAAAGTTTAGTAAAAACAGAACAAAATACCCATAAATCATCAACTTTGTAGCCTTTACTGGCTTGATAAAAGCATAAAAAAGCCCTTCGTAAAAATACGAAGGGCTTTTCTCATAGCTGAGCAATAAAATCTATATTAAGAATAAATTGATTATTCAAAATTCACAACTCATCATTCAGCATAAACACCTACTCTACCGTTACCGACTTGGCAAGGTTACGAGGCTGGTCAACATTACAACCACGCATTACGGCAATATGATACGAAAGCAATTGCAAAGGAATTACCGATACCAATGGAATCAAAGCCTCATGCATCGCAGGGATTTCAACTACATAATCTGCCATCGTTGGGATTAACTTATCTCCTTCCGTTACAATGGCAATCACCTGACCTTTACGAGCTTTTACTTCTTGGATATTCGATACTACTTTGTCGTAAGAACTATCTTTAGTCGCAATAAATACCACTGGCATTTCGGCGTCAATCAAAGCAATTGGTCCATGCTTCATTTCAGCCGCAGGATAACCTTCTGCATGGATATAAGAAATCTCTTTCAATTTCAAAGCGCCTTCCAGAGCCACTGGGAAGTTATAGCCACGACCCAAATAAATAAAGTTACGAGCATCCTTAAACTTCTCTGCAATCTCCTTGATTTTACCGTCACTTTGTAATACAGTCTCGATTTTTTGAGGAATACGTTCTAACTCAAACAATAATCTTCTAAAAGTATCTTCATGTAAAGAGCCTTTTTTGCGCGCAATAGCAATAGCCATTTGGGTCAAAACTATCACTTGAGCTGTAAAAGCTTTAGTTGATGCAACACCAATTTCAGGTCCAGCATGCGTATAGGCGCCCGCATGAGTAGCACGAGGAATCGACGAACCTACTACATTACATACCCCAATAATAGTAGCTCCTTTTGACTTAGCCAATTCAATAGCGGCTAAGGTATCAGCAGTTTCGCCAGACTGTGAAATCGCAATTACAAAATCACCTTCTTTGATAATTGGATTACGGTATCTAAACTCTGAGGCATATTCTACTTCAACATTGATACGGGCTAATTCTTCAAAGAGATATTCAGCAACTAAACCAGCGTGCCACGACGTACCACAAGCCACAATTACAATGCGTTTAGCCTTAGCTAGCTTGTCGGTATATTCACGTAAACCGCCCAATACCAAGTGCCCATTATCTGCATTTACTCGACCACGAAGACAGTCAGCCACCGAACGTGGTTGTTCAAAAATTTCTTTCAGCATGAAATGCTCATATCCTCCTTTTTCGATAGCTTCAAGTTCTAACTCTACCGTTTGGATATAAGGAGATTGTAGGGCATTATCGATATTTTTCACTGTTAATTCACCATCACGTACTACTGCAATTTCATAATCGTTTAGGTAAATCATTTCATGAGTATATTCAATAATCGGAGTCGCATCAGAAGCAAAGAAAAATTCGCCTTCTCCTACGCCAATCACCAACGGAGAACCTTTACGAGCAGCAATTAATTGAGTCGGATTAGTCGCATCCATTACAACGATGGCGTATGCTCCTACTACTTCCTTCATCGCCAAACGAACTGCCTCTTCCAAGGTACATCCAGCGTTGATCTGAATATCCTCCACAAAATGTACAAATACTTCAGAGTCGGTATCAGAATGAAACTCATGCCCTTTTTTCATCAAGTTTTTCTTGATAGAGCTATAGTTTTCAATAATACCATTATGAATAATTGCTAGATTCTTGCTTGCAGAATAATGCGGGTGAGCATTACGATCATTTGGTTCACCATGTGTAGCCCAACGCGTATGACCAATCCCAATCGTACTTTGGAGTGTTTCATGGGCAATAGTCTCCTCCAAATCCTTTACCTTACCTTTTTTCTTGTAAACATTCAACGCACCGTTCAACAAGGCTATACCAGCACTGTCATATCCACGGTATTCCAAACGTTTTAAACCTTTGAGAATCAAAGGTGCGGCTTCACGATGCCCAACATAGGCTACAATTCCACACATAGTATAATGATTATAGTTTAAAAATTTGATTGATTATAGTTGCTTTACTCTTGTGTTTGATGCGTAAAAATAATCAAATTGCCTTAACCAACATGATTTTTGGCAAAAAAATACGGCAATATATTACTGTAAAAAAGAAAGCGGAGCACTCATTACATGAGTACTCCGCTTTAAATGAGTAGCAAAAATTTTGCCAATTATTACTTTGAAATATGTGTATAGTAGACTTTCAGTTTGATATTCTTAGCATTGAATACCGCTTGAACTGGTTCTACTGCAACGATTCTTGAACTAGATAACACTGATACCGATGTTGATGAACTTGAGGCTAAGCCAATCCAAGTCGGTGTAAGAATCCAACCGTTCGTGGTTGCTTTACCTGATAAAATATTTTGTAAAGCCGAGGTTACGTTAAAGGTATAAGTATTGGCTTTGGTTGCATAAGATGCGATTTGAGTCTCACTATTTGCATAAACAAAACCATTGGTTGAGGTATAACGTAATGGGCGGTTAGCACCATTTTCTTGGATAGCTACTAAATTTGAAATTCGTGTAAAGCCTGAAAGTGGTTGATCTGGCTCAAGGACTAATTCAGCTTTATTGATCGCTACATTTTTGTTATTTTTCAACTTCAACAAAGTCGGGAATCTCAATTTTACAGCTAAACCCGAAATATTATCCATATATACATAACCACCTGCGTCAGAAGATTTGAGTGCATCAGCAGGTTTTTTGAGGTTTGCCAAAGCTCCTTTTCTATTAACTGTCACATTGGTCCATCTTACATTCTGCTCACCAGTTGACGCTGTTCCATTACTAAAGTAGAATGAAGTGGTTTTATTGACACTTACTGTAGTATCTACCCCAGTAGTTTTGCGGTAAGTATAAGTGTAATGGTATGAAAGATCCATCATACTTTGCCCTACAGAAAAATACGAAAGTGCTGCATTTTGACTACTCTCACTTACCAATACAAGTCCTTTGACAATATCTTTAAATTTGTCATATACCACTGCATTGGCACTAGATAAATTACGTTGTGCAAAAATCTCCTTTGCCAATGACATAGGTAGTGGCACTTTTACATAACTGTACTTTGAAGTATCTTCAGAAGTAGAAGTCGCATTTCTGATTGGGTGCAAAGGGCTTCTAGTTACCGTTGCAAGAGGAGTTGCATCATAATCAGGCAACGCATCACCTGTATTATAAACCTTACTTACCGTTGGAGTTGCAGAGCTTTTTACTCTGTGTACTTTAAACGTTTGAGTTTTGGTGGTATCACCCGCCACACGACGGAATACTAAATATAATGCTAACGAATCCACTGATTCAACCAAAGATGCCTTGTAAGCGCTCGTTCCTGCTGTATCAATTTTGATAGTATCAATATTGGTTACTTGGAAGAATGTTTTAGCATTGTAGTCACCAAATATAGGATGACTCATACTACCAACAAACACCGATGGAATACCAGATGTCTGCATCGAGTCCAATTGAATTGTTGATGCATCAACCGTCAAAGTATCGGTATAAGCTAAACCAATATCTTGACCGAAAAGCTCTGTACCAATTTCTTCAGGATCATCACAGGCCATCAAGAACGCACCAACAAGGAGTACCCAAAGGTTACGCACTTGCCAAATCTGTGTAAAGGTTGTAGTAGCTCTCGATATTTTCTTCAGGAACAAACTCGATTTTTTTGTCTGGTAATTCATCAACAATTGTGTTAAATTTCTCCGTAACTTCTTCTTCTGAGGTAATCACAGTATCTGCATACTCTGCTCCAATTTTGATAAAGCCAGCATAGTCAGCCGTTTTGAGGCTGTCGAGCATAGTATCCTCAATGTCCATCAATTTTACTTTTTCGTACAAACTTGTAGCTTCAAATTTGTGAGAGAAAGCACTATTATAAACTGAGAATACGACTTTAGCATCTTTGAACATTGGATCGTTCTTGTAAGTTGTTTTTAGATACAACGGTACAAGTGACGTCATCCAATCATTGCAATGCACGATATCTGGAGCCCATCTTAATTTCTTTACGGTTTCTAACGAGCCTTTGCAAAAGAATATTGCTCGCTCGTCATTGTCCGAATAAAAGTTGTCTTCTTTGTCTGTGAAAACAGTCTTACGTTGGAAGTAGTCTTCGTTATCAATAAAATACACCTGCAACTTTGCCGATGGCAAACTAGCTACTTTTATGGTCACAGGTTTATCATCGTCACCCACTGGAACGGTGAAGCCCGATAATCTTACTACCTCATGAAGACGGTTTTTACGTTCATTGATCAACCCAAATCTTGGTACCAAGATTCTTATCTCCATTCCCTTTTCTTGCATGGCCGCTGGCAATTTTCTTACAAAATCAGCTACCTGAGTAGTAGAAAGGAATGGGTCAACTTCGCTGGCAACGTAAAGGATACGCAATTTAGACATTGTTGTCGTAGTTAGGAGCTTAGTAGTTGTTAAAAAGTGTTAACTGGTGTAAAATTTAACAAGCGTTGCAACGAGCGTTTTATCTCCTATTAATCGCTCAAACCTTGTTTACAACCAACTAACGATAACAAAAAACAAGCACAGATTTCGAAAAAAATTATGCAAAAATATAAAAAAAATACGGAAATTCCACAATCATTTTGCGAAGAATGTAAAAGAACCCTGTAGTTTTGAACGTTTTTTGCAATCTTCATCAAGCAAACGACCCAACTTTTGCAATAGTTGGCATTCGATTTTATAGACTAACTAAAACAAAAACAGGATGTTAGTATTTCATCAAATCTCCGTATTACAGGAACATCTCAAGCAACTTCGTAATCAAGGTATGACAGTGGGGTTTGTACCCACTATGGGTGCTCTGCATCAAGGACATATCTCTCTTATCAATCAAGCAAAAGCCCAGTCTGATATAGTAGTATGTAGCATTTTTGTCAATCCTACGCAGTTCAACAATGCTCACGACTTGGCGGTGTATCCACGCACCCTCGAGGCCGACAGCCAAATGTTGGATACCGCAGGATGCGATATTCTTTTCGCCCCTTCAGCTGAAGAAATGTACCCCAAATTACCGACTATGAAGTTCGATTTTGGTGCTTTAGAAACCGTTATGGAAGGTGCATTTAGACCTGGGCATTTCAATGGTGTAGGTATTGTTGTTTCAAAATTATTTCACATTGTTCAGCCCGACAAAGCTTTTTTTGGACAGAAAGATTTACAACAATGCGCAGTAATTTCGTGTATGGTCAATGAACTAAGCTTTCATTTGGAATTAGTAATTTGCCCAACTCAAAGAGAAGAAGACGGTTTAGCGATGTCGTCTCGAAACAGAAATCTTAGTCCAGAACAGCGTGCTATTGCGCCATTTTTGTACCAAGCCTTAAACAACGCAAAGGCTAGCTTATTACAAGATAAAGAGGTATCTGAAGTAAAAACCGAACTTGCCGAATTTCTTAGAAATATAGAGGGTATTGAGCTGGAGTATTTTGAAATATCTGATTTTGATACGCTCCAACCATTCCATGGCACCCTATCTCAAAACTCTGGAGGAGGAAAAATAGCCCTATGTATTGCCGCATTTTTGGGCAAAACTCGCCTGATTGACAACATTATTATCTAGTTTTTTGACATAGACTAAGCTTTCAATCTATTAAGAATTAGTCTATTTAATTGCCAAATAACTATTTACATAAACTATCTTTGTGCAATTATTGAGGCTTGTACTTTGTTACATACTCAAAATATTTGCAAATTTTAACTACAAAGTCATGTTTATTCATGTCATGAAATCAAAGCTCCATCGTGTTAAAATCACGCAAGCGGAGCTAAATTATGTAGGTAGCGTTACAATCGACGAAGATTTGATGGATGCTGCAGGGCTTATCGAAAATGAAAAAGTTCAGATTGTGAACAACAACAATGGTGAGCGTTTCGAAACCTACGTTATCACAGGAGAAAGAGGTTCTGGTACAGTTTGTCTCAACGGGGCTGCAGCTCGTAGAGCGCAGGTAGGCGACATTGCTATCATCATTGCGTATGCAATTATGACTCCTGAAGAAGCAAAAGAACACAAACCGAAACTTGTGTTTCCAGACCATAACAACAAATTAGTCATCTAGTATGGCTTTCAAATGGTGAACATAAGCTTATGTTCACCATTTGTATTTGAGCACTTACAAAATCTATACACTTGGATTACAAGCACCAATTATAATTATTTCCTGATAACCGATATACTGTAAACTGATAACTTCTTCTTATTTAAAAGATAGACTTTAAACCAATAACATCTTTTCACTTATCAACATTTATTTCATGAAAAATATACTTAAATATGTTATCTCTTTAGGACTAGCGGGATGCTTGATGTGGTTTGTTTTTAAAGACATCAATATTGCTGATATGCTTCATCAGTTTGCTAAAGCTAACTACTGGTGGATTATTTTATCAGGAATTTTGGGCTTAGTAGCTCATATCTCTCGTGCGATAAGATGGAAACTCTTGATGGAACCTTTGGGTTACAAGCCTTCTACTTTTCGTACTACCTTGGCAGTGCTTACGGGTTATTTTGCCAACTATATTATTCCACGCATGGGAGAAGTAACCCGTTGTGGAACCTTACAGAAAACAGACGATATTCCCATAGAAAAATCTTTTGGAACGGTAGTTACTGAGCGTATTTTTGACCTAGTGATGTTATTAGTGATTTTTCTGTTAAACCTTGCCCTAGAATTCACGAAGCTCAAAGATTTCTTTATGGAGCAATTTGCTTCAAAGGTAACGCTTATTGTTGTTCTATTGGTCGTAGCAACTGTTGGTGGCGTGGCCGGCATTTGGCTTTTCAAAAAGTACCAAGCCAAATTAGCAGAGCATCCAGTTTTAGGCAAAATTGTTGGTTTGATTAATGGCTTGTTGGACGGTTTGTTGAGTATTGGAAAAATGCAAAAACCAGGGCTTTTCATTTTCTATACGCTTCTTATTTGGGTAATGTATTATTTCTCGGCGTATGTATTATTTTTTGCCATTCCTGAAACCTCTCATTTGAGCATGTTGGCAGGTTTGACTGTCCTAACTATGGGAACATTTGGCATGGCAGCTCCTACACAGGGAGGTATTGGACCATATCACTTCTTAGTTGGTAACGCACTCGTATTGTATGGTTTAGAACAAAAAAATGGTATCATCCTAGCTACCTTCATACATGGTTCACAAATGGTTGCCTTGTTGTTGTTGGGCGCTCTTAGCTTTTTGACTACCTTATTTTTAACCTCAAAGTCAAGTAAAAAAGAAAGTTAATCTTCACAACCTTGACATATTTCACATTTAAGCAAACACAACCTGATGACTCAAGATAAAATCTGTACGTTAGAACAAGCCATCAATCAAGTAGAAAAATGGCAATCTGAAGGGAAAAAAATCGTTTTTACTAATGGGTGCTTTGATATAGTTCACCTAGGGCATATTGATTATCTGGAAAAAGCTAGAAAGTTAGGCGACAAGTTGGTGTTAGGACTCAATACTGATGCTTCGGTAAATCGTTTGAAAGGACCCACCCGTCCTGTTGTAAATGAATATGCTCGCTCTCGCATGATGGCGGCTTTTGAATTTGTAGATACTGTCATTTTGTTCGACGAACCGACACCTTTACAGGTTATTGAACAGGTAAAACCTGACATTTTGGTCAAAGGAGACGATTATACCGTTGAAAATATCGTTGGCTCAGATTTTGTTTTAGCTAAAGGAGGAGAGGTAAAAACCATTTCGTTGGTAGAAGGATATTCAACTACCTCTTTAATACAGAAAATTAAACAGCTTTAATCAGGGGTTCATCGGGTAGTCAAAATAACCCGTTATTCAGACAATTATTATCCCAAAGTTGTAAGCCAATAGCCTAAGGGCTATTACATTACCATTTTTAAAAACCATTTAACAAACAAGACTATGACAGGAATTTGGTTAATTTCCCTGATTTTTGGTGGGATTGGCATGTTAGTTAGTTGGCAACTGAAGAGTAAATTCAATGAATATTCTCAAATTGGTCTTGCCAATGGGCTTTCAGGGCGTGAAGTAGCGGAAAAAATGCTACAAGACAATGGCATTTATGATGTCAGAGTTTTATCGGTAGAAGGACAACTCACTGACCATTATAATCCAGCAGACAAAACGGTCAATCTAAGCCCAGATGTATATTATGGACGCAGCGCAGCCTCAGCAGCTGTTGCCGCTCACGAGTGCGGACATGCGGTACAACATGCCACTGCTTATTCGATGTTACAATTTCGTAGCTCCATGGTTCCAGTATTGAGTATTGCCAATAACTTTACTCCCATGCTATTGATGATTGGCGTGATGATTATGTACTCAACAGGTAGCAAGTTATTGTTAACCATTGGCGTAGCGCTTTTTGCAGTAGCAACTATCTTTAGTTTTATTACTTTACCTGTTGAATTTGACGCAAGTAATCGTGCGATCAAATGGATGCAACAAAGAAATATAGTAACTCCAAGAGAACACGAAATGGCCAAGGACGCCCTCAAATGGGCAGCCTTGACTTATGTCGTTGCGGCTATTGGTATGTTAGCACAATTATTATATTACTTAAATATGCTTTCGGGACGTAGAAGTAATGACTAGTTAAAAATTTAGTGAGTGTTGATCGAATGATTTAGTGATTATTTAAAATACATTTTCACTGGTGGAGACGCAATGCTTTGCGTCAAAAGAGGGATCATTCCGAAATATAATATCAAAAAGGCGGTCGAAAAACAATTTTCGACCGCCTTTTTGATATTGAAGCTGTTTAAACTTTCGTAAAATTGCTTGCGTAAGCAATGAATTTATACTGTTTGAGCGAAGCGAGTTTATAAATTCTTGATTTTTTTGCGGCCGCCGCTGCGGTTACTTTTTGTATCAAGGCGGGAACGCCTAGTTAAAAAGTAAGACGAAGAGTTAATCAATAAAATATGTTTTTTGAAAAGTTTAAACAGCTTCATTAATATAATTAGATGACTAATCAGTAAATTAAAAAATATTCACTCCATTCGAAATGAATCATATTTGTTATTCTTGGGTAATAAATCTAATTACTGGACAAAACGAATAAGAGATTTTCAGCAGTTTGGACTTCGTCACTGAATTTTATAAAAACAGTTTTAAACTATTTAAAAAAGTAAGTCCAAGACTGAGTCTTGGACTAGGAGGTTCAATTTGATGATAGCCTCTTGACTATGAGCACATTCTAATAACTGATACACTATTAACAAATAACTCATATACTATTAACATCTTGTTATTTATTTGGCAAGCTTACTATTACGATAACCGTAACCAAAATAAATCACAAGACCGATAATCAACCAAATAATAAAGATAGCCCAGTTGGTAACCCCTAACTCAGTCATTAAATAAAGGTTTGTTAAAATACCAAGTACAGGTAGCAATGAAAAATTCAACCTGAAAGCCATAATTGATAATACAATCCAAACCAGCCAGAATACAGCCAAAAGTGGTTTTTCTTGTAAATGCTCCACAAAAGTTCCTTGCGAGATAGCATAGCCAAATCCAATAATAAACAAAGTAGCTACAACATACTTACTATTGATATACGGTACTTTAAAGGTAGCATCCTTCGACAAGCCTTGGTAATCCAAATACAGAATACCGCCACAAACCAAAATAAACGCAAAGAAAGTACCTACACTAGTCAAGTCCACAAAAAATCCCATATCCATAAACAACGATGGAATCGCCACGACCAAACCTGTCATGATGGTCGCAAAGCCTGGAGTCTTGAATTTTGGATGAATTTCAGAGAATTTCTTCCACAACAATCCATCACGGCTCATCGACATCCAGATACGTGGTTGTCCCATTTGATATACCAATAAGGCACTTGTGATAGCTACTACAGCAGAAACTGAAATCACACCTGCAATAAAATCAAAGCCAATTTTTTGGAATACATACGCCAAAGGATCATCTACTTTCAATTCTGTGTAATTTACCATACCTGTCAAAACCAAGGTAATAGCAACATAAAGCACCGTACAAATAATCAAACAGTAAATCATTGCACGTGGCAAGTCTCTTTGTGGGTCACGACATTCTTCGGCCGTTGTCGAGATAGAGTCAAATCCAATAAAAGCGAAAAACACAGAAGCTACACCTCCCAAAACACCCTGCACACCATTAGGGGCAAATGGTGACCAATTCTCTGGTTTTACATAAAATGCCCCAAGAATAATTACTAAGAAAATCACCAACAACTTCAACACAACCAAAGCATTACTCGCTGTACGTGATTCTTTAATACCAATATATACTAAACCTGTCACAAGAATAGTGATTACTCCCGCAGGTAAATCAATCAATAATTTTGCATTTCCAAAAATCGTTGGAGCGTGTTCATACGCCGCAGCAGCCACTTTCATTACATCGGTTGCTTGCTCGCCACGTTGAATAGCCGCAAATGCTTTACTGGCTGTTCCATAGTCGATGGTCAGATAATCAGGAAAATGAATCCCAAAACCTGTTAGCATCCCCACAAAATATTCAGACCAAGAGATGGCTACTACCATGTTCGAAACAGCATATTCCAAAATCAAAGCCCAACCAATAATCCAAGCAAATATTTCTCCGAAAGACACATAAGCATACGTATAAGCACTACCCGATACAGGTACCATAGAGGCAAATTGTGCATAACAAAGCGCTGTAAATACGCAGGCTATCGAAACAAAAACAAAAAGTAGCGATACCGCTGGCCCACCTTCAAAGCTTGCTCTACCAATAGTACTAAAAATTCCTGCACCGATAATTGCCGCTATACCAAAGGAGGTCAAATCTCTTACGCCAAGTACTTTTACTAAGCCCGACGAATGACCGTCTTTGCTTTGGCTCAGTACACTCTGAATGTTTTTTTTACGAAAAATAGTGTTTTTAGACATTTAGTTTGAAGTTTTAGTGTTTGGGTAGCAACAGCTATAATCAAATTAGAAAAGGTTTTGAGAAATTTCTCTCAGCCTGCTAGCCATAGAGTATGCCTAAAAATAGGAAATTCAATACGATTTATTGATACAAAATGTGACAAAATCTAGTGCCTGTCATCAAATCGGTACACATACTCAACCTTTAAGCTTGCAAATATAAGTATTTCATGCGTCTTTCAGTTAATCACACACTGCCAATGTATCAAACCCTCTCCCACTCAAAAGCAATTGGTAAAATGATTTAGACTTTTCAAAGATTAGTTTTTGTTTCAGAAAAAATCTTATTGCAACTTTGTAAAATATTTCCTGCATGGTACTATAGGTACTGCTAATGGTAAGTTCAGTTTTAATTTTGATTCACCACTAAAATGAAAAAAGTTGCAGTTGTTATTTTAAATTACAATGGAGAAAAGTTTCTGAAACAATTTCTACCATCTGTAATTTCTCATTCACCATTAGCAGAAATTATTGTAGCCGATAATGCTTCCAAAGACCAATCTATTTCTCTTCTCAAAACGATGTTTCCTAGTGTTCGACTAATCGAACTAACTGAAAATCATGGTTATGCACAAGGCTATAACGAAGCCCTAGCACAAGTTGAGTCTGAATATTACATCTTGCTCAATTCGGATGTAGAAGTATGCGACAACTGGATTGAGCCTATTATCACGCTCATGGATTCGGACGACTCTATTGCTGCTTGCCAACCTAAACTCTTAGATTTCAACAAGAAAGATACCTTTGAATATGCGGGTGCCGCTGGTGGTTTCATTGATTTCTTAGGATACCCTTTTTGTAGAGGAAGAATCTTTAATAATCTAGAAATCGACCATGGTCAATACAACGATACTCGTGAGGTATTTTGGGCTACGGGTGCTTGTATGTTTGTCCGTGCTTCTACTTTCCATGAAGTGGGAGGCTTTGATGGTGACTTTTTTGCTCACATGGAAGAAATCGATCTTTGTTGGCGTATACACCTAGCAGGCTATAAGGTTTTTTACTCGGCTGAGTCTACTGTTTATCATGTAGGCGGCGGTACGTTACATAAATCTAACCCAAGAAAAACGTATCTTAACTTCCGTAACGGCTTAGCACTTCTTTACAAAAATCACCCACCACAACATCTATGGCTGAATATTTTCATGCGATTGGTGCTCGATGGTATTGCAGGAGTAAAGTTTTTGGCAGATGGTGGCTGGCAAGATTGTTTGGCTGTAATCAAGGCGCATTTCAACTTTTATGCAAATTTTGGGAGTTGGCATAAAAAAAGAAAAGCACTTATACGAAAGAATGGGTACAAGTACATACATCCCAATTCTATCGTAAAAGCGCATTTTTTGAATGGTATCAAGAAATTTAGCGATTTACCAAAATCACTATAATTCCCAAACCGTAGGGTGATTTCTTTGGCGAAGGTATTTGCGAATGTTCATCCAAAAAGCCAATATCAAATAGATAATGATGGGTGAACCCATTGTTAGAAAAGTCGTGTAAATAAAGTACAAGCGAATACTCCCAGTAGCAATACCAAATTTTTCGCCTATTCGTGTGCACACACCAAACACGTGTTGTTCAACAAAGTACTTGAATTTTAGCATGGTAGTAAATTAGGGATTATTTAATCAATAGTTTGATAAGGTTTTGTTGATGATAGACTTCAAATCTATTCATGAACAAATATACGAAAATCTGCTAAGCTTAGTATGCTTTTTGTACAAAACTTATAAGTACAAACAATTTGTAAATGAGACACTTAGAGTGCTACAACATCTTTTTTAGGTAAAATTGTTGATAAATCAATAGCATTTTAAGGGCTTAATATTTTAACATTACCATAGAAAATATAACTTTTCTAATCTAAATATCAGGTATTTTTACTCATTTTCAAAAAAAAAGAATGCTAAAAGTTGGATTGTATAAAATTATACCTACATTTGAGAAATAATAGTTCTTAATTATACGATCTCCGAAGTCCAAAAGTTACCAGTTTTCAAGAGTTTACAATTCCTTCTAGTATTGTCCCTCTGTGATTATCAAGAACTTAAAAACTTACTGTTAGTTTTTTTCGAACTATTTAATGTGAGCCTTTGAAGGCTTGCTGGAGTTTTTTATTATCAATTTTTATTTTTTTTAATCATGCAAACAGGTACAGTAAAATTCTTTAACGAAAGTAAAGGATTTGGTTTTATCGTAGATGATGAAACTGCACAGGAAATTTTTGTTCACGTAACTGGATTAGGTGGTACACAAATCCGTCAAGATGACAAGGTTTCATTCGAGACTATAGAAGGAAAGCAAGGCTTAAACGCCGTTAATGTGAAGAAAATTAGATAGTTTGCGTCTCTTGTCGTTGGTCGTTTGTCGTTAGTTTTCAGACAGAACAACTTCAGAAAATCAAGGCATAAACATTCAAGCTATATATGGTCTTATAGAATCCCAGACTCCATAAGCTGGGATTTTTCATGTGAAGGCTTTGTTTTAAGCAAAAGTCAGCATTAGCACTTTTTTATTTTTTATATTTTTATTTATTTTTTTTATGCAAACTGGTAAAGTAAAATTTTTCAACGAATCTAAAGGATTTGGTTTTATCGTAGACGATGAAACAAACCAAGAAATCTTCGTACACGTAACTGGCCTTGGTGGTGCAGTAATCCGTGAAAACGACTCTGTTTCTTACGAAACTACAGATGGTAAAAAAGGATTGAACGCGGTGAATGTTAGAAAATTATCATAATAAGTACTGAGTTGTCAGTAATGATAAATCTTTAAACGTTTATCGTTACAAATTAAAAAAGCTGAATTTTGAGTCAAATCAAAATTCAGCTTTTTTGTTGTTTATATAACGCTTGACAAAGTTTTAGCTTTGTCAAGCGTAGCTCATTTACTCAAACCACTTCAAGACTTCATCTTTGGTTGGAATAGCAATTGTTAATTTCATCTTTTTGCGCATACCACCCAAATCATTGAATACTTTGTTTGGATTCGCTTCTTTCAAAGCAGCAACCGTCATGAAGCCCATTTTTTGCAATACTGGAATCCAATCCGTTGGAACACCAATGGCTTCATATTCAGCCTCAGTAGATACTTCTGCTTTCTTCTCTGGACGCATCTGAGGGAAGAATAATACTTCCTGAATCGTAGTTTGATTAGTCATTAACATCGTCAAACGGTCGATACCGATACCAATACCTGCTGTTGGAGGCATACCATATTCCAAAGAACGCAAGAAATCCTCATCCATCACCATGGCTTCTTCATCACCACGTTCAGCCAAACGCAATTGCTCTTCAAAACGCTCACGTTGGTCAATAGGATCATTTAATTCAGAATAAGCATTGGCAACTTCTTTACCGTTTACAAACAACTCAAAGCGTTCTACTAAGCCTGGTTTGCTACGGTGTTTTTTCGTCAATGGCGACATTTCTACAGGATAGTCGATGATAAAGGTTGGCTGAATCAAGTTTGCTTCTACCTTTTCTCCAAAAACTTCATCAATTAGTTTACCTGTACCCATCGTTGCATCCACTTCAATTCCCCACTCTTGGCAGTGTTGACGCAAAGTAGCTTCGTCCATACCTTCCACATTTACACCTGTGTATTTTTCAATAGCACCAGCAATTGTCAAACGCTCGAAAGGGCCAGCAAACTCGATTAAGTTCTCCCCTACTTGTACTTTAGAATCTCCGTTGGTAGCAATGGCTACTTTTTCGAAAATTTCTTCCGTAATATTCATCATCCAGTTGTAATCTTTGTACGCTACATAAAACTCCAAAGAAGTAAATTCTGGATTGTGAGTACGGTCCATACCTTCGTTACGGAACATTTTTCCAAACTCATAAACTCCATCAAAACCACCTACAATAAGGCGTTTTAAGTACAACTCATTAGCGATACGCATATACAAAGGCATATCTAATGTATTGTGGTGAGTTTTGAAAGGACGTGCTGATGCTCCACCATGGATAGGTTGTAAAATTGGAGTTTCAACTTCTAACCATCCTTTTGAATCAAATAGCGAACGCATGGTTGTTACGATACGAGAGCGTTTCAAGAAAATATCCTTGATATGCGGATTAACAATCAAATCCACATAACGCTGACGATAACGAATTTCAGGATCTGTTAATCCATCATAAACGTTTCCTTCGTCATCACGTTTTACGATTGGTAGAGGACGAAGAGATTTATTTAAAATTTTGAACTCGGTTACGTGAATAGAGATTTCACCAGTTTGTGTAGTGAATACGTAACCATGTATTCCGATGATGTCACCAATATCCAATAACTTCTTGAATACAGTGTTATAAAGAGTTTTATCTTCAGTAGGGCACAAATCATCACGTCTAAAGTATAACTGAACACGGCCAGTACTATCTTGCAATTCAGCAAAAGAAGCACTACCCATAATTCTGAAGCTCATCAGACGACCAGCGATTGAGACCTGTTTATAATCTAGTTTATTATTCTCGTAATTCTTGTGAATATCAGCGGCCGTTACGTTCACTTCAAACATCTCGGCAGGATATGGGTCGATTCCCAATCTCATCAACTCTTCGCGCTTCTGGCGACGGAGGATTTCTTGTTCTGATAGCATTGTACTTGATTGATAATTTTGCCCAAGATTAGTTTCGGGGCAATAGTTGCATGAATAGTAATCTACTACGATTTCGTAAAGAGTGCAAAATTAGTCAGAATTACTGGGTCTTCAAACCTAGAATTGCCTAATAAAGGGTATCTTTCACGAATTTTCGTTTTTTTTTCGTAATCATGCGTCAAAAATCTGTATTTTGCACAAATTGTCATTAAACTCATCGGGTATTATGAAGCATTTTAGCAAGCTTACGCATCTTGCTCTTGTGATTTTATTGCTTACTAGTTGCGGATTATTTGAGTCAGAAGATCAAAAATTTGAAAAAGTATCTAGTGAATTTATAGAAAATTACTTGATGGGGCACCCTACAGTGGCTGTCGCTCAAGGATACCATCAATTTGATGGGAAGTTGCCTGATTTTAGCAAAGAAGGAATTGACAAGGAAGCCACTCATTTGAATGAGTTCTTAGCAAAATTTGAAAGTCTTGACACGACTAAACTTTCTCAAAATAATTTGATAGACTACTATCTTCTTGTAAGTCAAGTCAAAAACTCCCTTCACAAATACAATGTGCTTCATATTGCAGAAAGACCATTGACCTACCTAGGCGTTATTGACCTAACACCATACGTCAAAAGAAATTACGCAAGTATTGACCAACGAGCCAAAGCGGTGATTCATTTTGAAAAACAGCTCCCTAACTTTTTGGTTACAGCCAAACAAAATATGAGCTCTATCAATTACAAAGAAGAGGTAGAGCTTTCGATTGATGCTTTTAGAAGTACCGCAGAATATGTAGAAAAAGATATTCCAAAGGCTTTTGAAAAGGTATATCAAAAAAATCTAAAAGACTCTTTAGCATATTCTACTAAAATAGCCAGTAGGGCATTGAGAGGTTTTGCTGATTATCTGCAAAAACATACCCTTCCTCGTGCGCATGGAAAATATGCTATCGGTAGAAGAAATTACATCAAAATGCTTCAGTATAATGAATTATTGGATACTACTCCTGAAGAAATTTTGAAAATAGGGTTAAAAAAACTGAAAGAAGAACAACAAGAGTTTGCTGAGGCAGCCAAAGTTATTGACTCGACCAAAACGCCTCAAGAGGTGTTTAAAATGATTCAAAAAGAGCATCCCAAAGCTGATTCCTTGGTGTCTTTTACAAAAAATAAATGTGAGGAAATAAGACAGTTTTTGATTGATCATCGCATTATTACTATTCCATCAGAAGTAAGAGCAAAAGTGGTTAAAACACCTGCGTTTATGGTGGGTGCAACTGCGGCAATGGATACACCAGGTCCTTTCGAAAAAGCCGAAGCTTCTGAAGCCTATTACTATGTAACTCCACCTTCAGACAAATGGACCACTGCTCAAAAAGAAGAATGGTTAACCTTATTTAACAAATATTCAACTGAGGTAATCTCTATCCACGAGGCATACCCTGGGCATTATGTGCAGTTTTTACACTTAAATGCCTCCTCAGTCAGTCGTGCTAGAAAGTTATTTGGAAGCTACGCTTTTGTAGAAGGATGGGCACACTATACTGAGCAAATGATGCTTGAAGAAGGTTATGGAAAATCGGAAGACCCCAAGGTGATGGCTAAATACAAAATGGCTCAACTGTCCGAATCTCTGTTGAGATTGTGTCGTTTGGTGGTATCTATCAAAGAGCATACCGCTGGCTGGTCGGTTAAAGAAGGTACAAAATTCTTTATGGCTAATTGCTATTATGAAGAAAAGCCAGCCTACGAAGAAGCACTTCGTGGGACGTTTGACCCAGGTTATTTATCTTATTCATTGGGTAAACTTCAATTACTAGCATTAAGGGAAGACGTCAAAAAACGTCAGGGAAAATACTTTTCACTTCGCAAATTTCATGACCAAGCAACCGATAATGGTATGCTTCCTATACAGCTTTTGAGAAAAACTCTTTTAAATTAAAAACACATTATTTTGTTAGGTTATAATGCAAAATAAAATTTCATTGATACGCTTTAAGCAGTAAGCCGTAGGCATTAGGTAAAAATCCTAGAGCTTAAAGCGGGTAAAACTATTTTAATTTTGCTCACTAACTTAGTTCGTTTTATCTTGTGTAATTTTTTGTTATTTTTATTTTACCAATAATAGTTCTAGAAGCTCTTCTTCAAACTATAAATGTCTACTAACTGGCATTCAACTAATTATATCTTGGCTACAAAATAATTTTGAGCTTAATTATCATTAGTGTCCCATTTCATTGATAAAACTTCAATGTATTATGAGTTACCAGTTATCCATTTTGATAGTAGAAGAATATGAAAATGAGTTCTCTCTATTGGTTTCATTTCTACAACAAGCAGGTATTCCTACTCATTCTATTCTTCATGCTCACACAGTTGAAGAGGCAAAGCTTCATTTACTTGGCAATAGGCCTATCGATTTAGTTTTCTTGGATTTATCACTACAAAGTTTGTACTCTTTTGATATTCATTTTGAGTTAATGGATTTAAAAGAGCATCGCGTTCACATAATTCCTATTTGTGAATTTACCTCTCCTCAAACGACCCTTTTAGCGCTAATCAATGGAGCCAAGGATTATCTTATCAAAGGAGAATACGGTCAAAAAAGCGTTAAAAGAGTAATTGACAATTGTCTCAAATGGCTGAATGAACCAGGAGGATATTTTGATTTAAAGGATTTTGTTAGCGATGACTTGAAATATGGAGCAGTATGGGATATTGACTTAATTCACTCAACAGCCAAACGCTCTGGGAAAAAATTCTATCATTCACTGGGATACCAAGAGTCTGAATATGCAACAGATTATTATTTCTGGCAAAGAAATATACATCCTGAAGATTATTATCGAGTAGAAGATGCCATCGAACAGTCCTTAAAGAGTTCTCCAAAACGTTATTGGGAAGTAGAATATCGATTCAGACGTGCTGACGCTTCTTACCTATGGGTCAACGAACGCGGTTACATTCTATATGATTCGTTGGGAAAACCTGTGCGAACACTAGGGATTATTGTGGATATCTCACAGAAGAAAAAACAGAAAGGTTTCATTAAAAGCAATCAAGTACAACAGGAAGCTTTTTTTTACAGCAATCCTTATCCAATGCTGATTTATAAAGCAGAAAGTTTTCAAATATTAGAGGTAAATAACGCTGCTGTTCAAAAATATGGCTATAGTTATGAAAATTTTATTGGAATGACCACCTTGGATATTCGTCCCAAAGCAGATAAAGAGTGGTACAGAAAGCTCAAACGTGAAATCATTACGAATAACCCTTTTAGGCATTGGCAAGTAAGGCATCAGAAGAAAAACGGGGAAATTATGCATGTAGAAATACTTGCCAATGATACCATTTATCAAGATATGCCTGCGGTACAAGTTATGGTAATCGATATCACACAGCAAGTAGTAGCACGCAGCGAACGGGATTTTGTAGCCCAAGTTATTGAGCTATTTAATCAAAAAAACTCCATGATTGATGGGTTAAGTGAATGTTTAAAAAGTATCCGCAACTACATTAGTTGGGAATATAGTGAAATATGGCTGAGTGATACTCTTATTAACTCGACCAAACTAATTGCCAGCAATAGCTTCAATGCTGAATCCTTTCAATTACCTATTGCAACATGGTATTTTGATGAAAGCTTTTTTAAGCAAAAGCTAAAACATCATAACATTATTTGGATTGAAGACCTTCATCATTTGCAGACTAGTCCGAAACGAATCACTACACTTGAGGGTAGTCTTCAATCGGCTTTTTTGGTTTCATTACCTTACAAAAGAAATACTACGATTTGGATGATTTTTTATTCTCTAAAAAAAATCAAAAAAGACGCGAGTCTGATTCAATTGTTTGAAGGAATTAGTCGTCATTTGAGCAAT
Source organism: Flectobacillus rivi (assembly GCF_030056655.1). Taxonomy (NCBI): domain Bacteria; kingdom Pseudomonadati; phylum Bacteroidota; class Cytophagia; order Cytophagales; family Flectobacillaceae; genus Flectobacillus; species Flectobacillus rivi. The sequence continues at coordinate 205,216 of NZ_JASHIE010000009.1, read as the reverse complement.
GAAATCAGACGTCGTAATTCGGAAGAACAACTCAAATATATCTTTAATTTCAACCGAGATTTATTTGGGATAGTTAACACCTCAGGCGAATTTGTACAAGTAAATGAAGGCTTCAAGGATTCTTTGGCTTATGAAGAAAGTATGCTCCTTGAAAAGTCCTTTTATGACTACGTTCACGTTCAGGATCGAGACCTTACGAGAAATATCATGGATGATTTGGAAGAAAGAGATATTACATCTCCTTTCGAAATTCGGTGCCTAACCAGTAATCATGATATTAGATGGATATCGTGGTCGGCAACCAAATTACCAGGGGAAGACCTCATTTTCTTACTTGGAAGAGATATTACGAATATCAAAAAGCATCAGGTTGAGCGTGAGGCTCTTATCGAGCAACTCACCGCAAGTAATGAAGACCTAAAACAATTTTCTTACATCGTCTCGCATAATTTACGGGCGCCCTTATCAAATCTCATGGCGGTAGTCAATTTTCTGACGCCTGAAATGATTACTCATCCGACATTAGATTTTCTAATTGATAAATTTAAAAAATCGACTCAGATTCTTAACTCTACAGTGAATGATCTTTTGGATATCTTAGTCATCAAAAACAAGGTGAATATCGCACAAACTATGATTGATTTGGAGGAAAAACTTCAGCACTCTCTCGAAACCCTGCTATACATTGATTCTACAGACGAGTATAATATTAGAAAGGATTTCACAGAAGGAAAATGGGTTTACTTTAACCAATATTACATAGAGTCTATTTTTCAAAATCTCATTAGTAATGCCATCAAATATAAGTCACCAGAAAGACCTCTTGAGTTAAATATATTTACCAAAATGACTTCGACTCATTTGAAGCTATACATAAAAGATAACGGGCTAGGCATAAATTTGAAATTACACAAACATAAAATTTTTGGTCTATATCAGCGATTTCATGAAAACTCTGAAAGTAAAGGAATTGGGCTTTATATTGTGAACTCACAGGTAAGAGCGCTTGGCGGCACCATTGAAGTTCAAAGTGAAGAAGGTGTAGGAACTACTTTTATCATATCTTTTAAAATTCGAAACTAAAGCGTTATAACGCTTTAAGTACTAAGCTATAGGCATTAGGCGAAAAAGCTTCAATGATTTCATGAGCTAACTTTTAGCATAAAGCCTATAGCTTAAAACAGGTAAAATTATTCATCAACCTTCCAATCTCCGAAAATATTTTCTTTGGTATATTTTTTGGCATCCTCCTCTGTGAGTTGATGTGACCATTTAACTCGCTTCGAAGTTTCAGCACCAATGCCTGTATTTTTGTATTCGGCATAATACGAAGTTGTTTCATTGGATACTTTGTCCCAATTGTTCCAACCTTCAGGTTTTACTTGTTTGTCGAGCACCGACTCCATGATTACCACCTTTGCATACGGTCGCCAGGGTCTACCTAAGTAAAAAGTATTTGCTTGCGCACTACCAGTAAAAGTACAATTCTTAAAAACGTAGCCGTATTCTTTGTTTTGAGGAGTGGAAGCAGCCGTGTAATAGCCATCATTTTTGGCGTAAATAGTACATTTTTCAAATAAAGCTGTAGACGAACCAAAGATAAAATCGACTGTTCCCTCGATATAGCAATTGTAGTAATATTGTCGACTTTCGTAACCATAAGTGTACAAAGTATCTTGAAAACCTAAAAATCTACAATTTCTGAACTGTACCTTATCGCCCTTTACCCAAACTGCAACCGCTTGCCCGACAGGACCAGCGGTATTTTGGAAAGTAATATTCTGTGCCGAAAACTCATTGCCAAATACATAAAACCCTGACGAACCTGTAGTCCCTTTCTCCTCTCCGAAGATATTTTTCTTTTGGGCAAAATCATCATATTGGATAATCGTTTCGGTCAGGCTCTCTCCTATGATTTTCACCATTGCTTTGGATTCAGCAAGCACTAATTTTTCTTGATAAATCCCCTTTTTGATGTAAATCGTCGTAGGTTTTTTACGAAAATCAGGCACAGCATTAAATGCTTCTTGTACAGTTCGAAATTGCCCAGAGCCATCTTGTGCCACCACAAAATCATACTTTTGAGCAGTTGACCAAAAGGTCATCAATAGTAATAAGCCTATTAAAATCTTTGTTTTCATATTTATTTCGTCTACCTCAGAAAATCTGAGGACTATTTGAAGGTTTTGCACTAAAACTAACTACTCCTTGACCAGCTTTTTTGCAGCTTTTTTTTCACCAGTACTCCATTCGACCAGATACACACCAGATGGCAAGCCTTGCAAACTTAGGGTTGTTGTGGTAGTATGTCCATTCAATGATTGAGATACTTTGCTATTGCCTTGCAAATCGATGAGGCGCAATTCAGCTTTTTCGGCAGGATGAGATACCTGTACTTCATTGACGCTTGGATTAGGACTGAGCAGTAAGGCATGATTTCCTATTTCATCGATACCCAAAGGTTTTGTGACAATACCCTTCAAATTTACCGTTATATCTTGTACTCCAGTAGCCTTGTGCGTGATGGTTCCTGTATAATTACCAGCGGTACTTGCCGTAAAACGAACATAAACTTTGGTTGAAACCATCCCATTCGTTGGCGTAATTTTCAGGATAGAGGCTGCATTCACCCATGTCGTTTTGTCTAAGGATAGTTCAAAAAAAGCAGAAGGAATTAATTGAATTTCACCTTGTAGATTTTCGGCTGTTACGGTATAGCTTTGAGGCTCATTGGTCATTCCAATCATATAATTAAAATCTTGGAGTGCCTGAGTCAGTGCCATAGCAGGTTTTAGGATAGCCTTACTAACTCCTAAAAGCTCTAAATCTTTGATTTTGGCATAACGACCCGCACTTGAACTACCAGTACTATAATAAAGACGAAACGTTAGAGAATCTCCTGCTACCAGATTAATACCTGTGGAACCATTGAGGGCAAATTGATAGCGAGTAACTGTCGAACTTGGCTCAGCATTGGGTATAATTGGCGTAGTAAACTTGCCATTAGCTCCTGCAACAAGTGGGATACCTGCCAATAAACCAGCAGTTGCTTCGGATGAATCACTTTTGAATCCAGTTTTTGAAAATACCAAAGCAAACTTACCTGTTGCAGCGGCATATAAAGCTGTTTTCAGCTGTAAAGAATCTACTCTGAGTGTATAATCAGTATTACATTTAATTACAATTTGCTCGTACGAACCTCTGTAAAGGTTATTGCCCCAGCCACCACCTGCGGTAGTCCATAAGCCTCCACCATCGGCAGATGGTGCAAAAGCTTGACCATGCAAAGCAGAGTAAGCAGGAATCACCGAGCCGTTCGAGAGATACAATCTTTTTAGGGAAGGTTTGCTAACTGTTATCCCTTTGGCACGAACAGCGGCACTATCCGCATCGGATATGCTCATAGACCATAATGCCAATCGTTGTGAAAAAGCCAATGCTTCTGTCTGGGTAATACCAGTCAATTGCAAGGTTTTAGTAATAGCTCCTGTACTCGCATGAGTAATAGTGCCTGTGTAGCTCCCTGCTGTTTTGGCATTGAGCCTAATCAATACTGAGGTAGTTGCTACAATTCCACTAGTTGGGCTGAGCGAAACGGTCGAGGTATTCCAAGTTTTTCCTGCATCTATAGAAACCTCAAAATTGGTAGGTACAGTTATGGTGAGCGCGGATGGTAAATTTTCACCTGCTACGGTATATACCTGCGCCGCTGATGGTGTGCCTAGTCCTTGTAAAAAATCCGCAGGTGTTCCGTTGAGTGTGATTGTAGGCAAAGATGTTACCGAAACAGTATCTGTATTAAACTCTTTAAAACCATTTTTAGTCGCTTTAATGACGTAGTAATAGGTTTTTCCTGCCTCTGGAGCATTATCATTGGTGGTATAATTCCAAAGCGTATCAGTAGTGCTGGTAATATCTTTGATTTTGACAAAATTGGTTTTCGTATCTACACTTCGATAAACTGAGAATTGAATATCTTTCATGTTCCAAGCGGTATTCCAAGCAAAAGTCGTTGGGGTAGATAAATTAGCTCCTTTGATAACTTTAAAATTTAACATGACCAACTCCCCTTTCGTTGTTGGACAAACATTAGCTATTGAACAAGGATCCCAAGTGCCAAATATTTTCGAATTATCATAATAAACCAAAGCTTGAGCATCTGTCAACTGTTTTGACCAAGAAACCCTTTTACTAACATCTGCCAAAGCACCATTAAATCCTTTGGGCTTATACTCGGCATAGGTAATCAAACTCGTATTAGTTCCTGCATCCCAAACAGACCAACCCTCTGGTTTAACTATCTTATTTCCATAAATACTATTCAAAAAAACAACCTTATTCCCTTTCTTAGCAGCATCGGCTGTACCTGCGTCATTTTGCCAAGGACGTCCCAATACATAGGAAGTAACCCCATTATTGGCAGGCAAAATAGTATTTCTAAATATATAACCATACGTTTGAGTAGTTGGCGTATTAGCTGCTGTGATATAGCTACCCGCTAATTTATCGACACGGTCTTTGGCATATACGATACAAGAATCAAAAATGGCGGTGGCACTACCAAAAATAAAATCAACCACTCCGTCGATGTAAGTATCTTTGAAATACTGGCGCTTTCCGTCACCATTACTTAATACTGTATCTTGACCTCCTAGGAAAATACATGATTTCACGACGGTTTTGTCTCCTTCTAACGAAATAGCTAATGCCTGTGGAGAGTCGCCTGTTGTATTTTCTACCGTTAAATTCCACAACCCACAGTTATCTGACTTAATCGTCAAAGTTCCAGAGGTACTTGTTCCATACGTTCCACCTGCGGGATTTGCTTTTCCTGAATAATCATTCCAAGAGATAATAGTCTTGGCTGCACTTTCACCAATCAAATAAATAAATGGCTTGTTAGAAGGAATATTAACTTTCTCAAGATATTTTCCATTCTTAATAAAAATCCGAAAAGGTGCTGTACTATTGACAGGAGCGACATCTATTGCGGCTTGGAGTGTTTTGTGAGAACCTGTTCCGTCCAGTGCTACCACTGCGTCGTATCCCATCAAGTCAACTGTTTTTGTTCCTCCCAGAATTTCTCCCGTTCCTGTATCTTTACTTATACCATTCAAGAAGTTTTCTAGTTGTGTATAGCCGTTCGGGACAATCTTGTTTCCATCCGTAGCATCTTTAGGATTTAGACCATTAGACAATTCCCAAATATCATCCATCCCATCTTTGTCCGCATCCGTATAAGCGGTATTGCTGCCATATTTAGGAATTCCACCAACATTGGTAGGACTATCAATAATTCCTGAAGGGTGAGTAATTCCAGCACTGGTGACTAAAGCATAAGTAGCGCCTTCATACGTAGCAGTTCCCGTACGGGTTTCACGAGTAATACGAAGGTCGATGGCGTCACGACGTGGTAAAATAGCTCCAGCGCTATCCAATACTCTCAAATATGCCTCTTCGGCAGTGTGGGTACGAACGGGTGCTGTGTCAAAAGGTTTTTCTTGCCGAGCTGCCTTGATGAGTGCATCTGCATTGACGTAACTATCTTTCTGTACACCCTTTGTCCAGTTGTCGGCCGTCACATCAGGATACCCAGCCACATAGTTGCCATCAATGTAAAACTTCCCTCCCCAAGTGGTGTCTGTACCATCAACATAGAAGTTAGTATAATTTAAAATACGATTTCTTTTATTGGAGGCCGAACTGGTGGTCAAGTTACCTGGCGTTGCAGGACCAGCTTTGTAGTAGTTGTTCACCATATTGATTTTGCCCCCTTCTCCTCCATAAGAAGAGTTGATATTTCCCCAGTTATACACCACGTTATTACGATAATCTACTAGTTCATCAGCTGGGTCGTATGGCACATACCCTTTTCTTGCACCACCAAATCGTGGGTTTCGCGAGGAATGATGTGCTAAAAGGTTATGGTGAAAAGTAGCATTTGCTCCTCCCCAAATCCCTGCATAACCATGAATCCCTTTATCATGCTTTGAGTTATATAAGCTTTCGCTCAAAATAGACCATTGTAAGGTAAAATTTCGAATGCCATAAAATGTCCCCGTTTCATCTATCGACCAGCTCAACGAGCAGTGATCGACAATAATATTCTGAAACGGGCCATTCCAACTATTCATGGCATCATCTTCAGAAGCATTTTCATCGCCAAAACGACAACGAAGAAATCGGACGATTATATCCGATGCCGAAATATTAAGGGTATATCCTGTAATACAAATCCCATCTCCTGGAGCTGTTTGACCTGCAATCGTAATATTATTTTGTTTGATTACAAGTCTACTTTTTAGTTTTATTTCTCCCGAAACTTTAAAAATAATAGTTCGATTGGGTTGGCTTATGGCGTCACGTAAACTACCAACACCCGAATCGTTGAGGTTCGTTACTTCATATACGCTACCTCCACGACCACCCTTGGCAAAGCGCCCACCACCTTCAGCAGTAGGAAAAGCAAGTTGTTGAGCTTTAATTTCCGACAATAAACACAATATGAGAGCAGCAAGTGAAAAAATACATTTTCTCACTTGAAAGAAAGAAGAAATTTTCATTTTGAATAGGTTTTAAATAGGGTCTGAGCTTTCGGGTATCAGCATTGGACTATTGCTAAAAAGCTCTCAAAATAGTAATAACAAAATCATTTCTATGACATAATGACTGAGCTTAGAGTATGTTTAAAATTTTATTTGGTATTTATCGGAAAAACAAAATTTCCCTTCGCCACTCCTTACTTTTCTTGTCTTGACACAAGAAAAGTAACCGCAGCGGCGGCCGCAAAAGAAAGTCAAGAAATCCTAAACTCGCCTGCGGCTCAAACAATAGGATTTCAGAAAAACAAATACATACCTTTTCATTTTCAATGACTTCTAAAATTAAAACATAGTCTTACTTATTCCATTTGGCAAGCCATTTTGGATAATCAACTTCAATGAGTTTTTTAGGCCATTCGCCGTAGTAACCGTATCCAATGCGACGTTCATGTTCGATTTCGGCTAATGTTGCTTTGGGTACACTATCACGACCAACAAAGAAGGGCTTATTGGTTTCTAAATCGTAAAATCTTGCCCAAATTTCTCCATTAGGGTCTGCTATTACGACACGGTCTTTGCCTTTTGGAAGCGCTGGTGCAGGTATGTCTTCTACTTTTATTCCTTTGATTTTTACCGATTCCAGATACGCAACAGCCGCCTTTACAGATTGCTTGATTTCTTCAGAAGGGTTTTTAATGGTCATTAAAAAGTTAATGATTCCAACTGACTCAGCACCACTCATTGATGGTAACTCAAATTTTCGTGCCTTGGCTGGTTTTAGGGTGAGTCTGTCATGTTGAGCACACCAAACGGTGAGGGTTCCATTTTGGCGAACTTGCGTATTCAAGATACAACGGACTCCTCGGTCAACTGCTAGTTGTGCTAAAGGTCTCAAAGCTGGTGAAATATTGGCATATTCATCTTTCGCTTCTGCTGTACTTCTCATCACTTTCATGACATCTATCATGGCATTGTCATTGTAAGTAATATGCTTATGATAACCAGAAGTATCAGGATAAAACTGCCCCCAACCACCTGCTTTATTTTGAGCTTCTAACAGGTATTTGATACCTCTTTCGGCTGATTGTAAATAAGTAGGATTTTGGGTTTGAGTATAGGCTTTTACTAAAGTGGTAATCTCTCTAGTAGTTGCTTTGTCGTCGATGGTGGTATCATATACTTTTTTTTCGGCCAAAAGTTTTTTCTTAAGTTCCGGCTTAATAGTAAGTGAATAATTAATAGCATCTCCGCCAGGTTGTGGCCAACCGCCATTATCTCTTTGGTACAGAAGCATCCTTTCTGCTACAGAATCTTTAGGATATTCTGTAGCAACTGTTTGAACAGCCGTAGATTGTGTTTTAGCAGTATGACAAGCTAGAAATAGACAAGGAAGAAAGCTTAAGAAACTTAAAGCAAAGGATTTTTTCATCATAATCTTTGGAAGGAAAAAAGCCCCCGAAAATTCGGGGGCAGTCAAGTTTTATTTCACTCTCCAACGAGGGTCACCACTGTCGCGACGACCAGAGAATGCGGTATCTTTAAAATTGAAGTTTAATCCTGAATAAGGACTCACCCACAAATCTGTTGCTTTTTTAGCATACGTAAGCGACGGTAACCCTGGGATTTCTGTACCAACCACATAGCCAAAATCACTTGTTGTGTAGGTATTAAGCACAGTAAAGGTCGTAGTTTCTAAACCTGCTGATTTTCCACGTACTGTCAACAAGCTAGTTCCAGCCTGATCCCAAGCGTGACCAAAAATACAGTTGCTAATATGAATACCTCCTGTTACGTTGCTACGAACACCCGCAGTACCTCTCCATTGGAACAGCGAACCTTGGTTTGTAGCAATCTCGCTCAAAGTACAATCTTCGACAACTACTGATTTTGAATTTTGTCGAGAAACTAAGAAGATGTTGATTTTACTGAAAGTTGACGTTTGCAATAAGATATTATCAACTGCTGCTTGTGCATCGCCATCGGTATCGGTTGTTAAAACACCATATCCGCCGATTTGATACACAATTGAATTTTTAATGATATAATTCGTGATAAATACCTTTGCACGGATACGTAATATACCACGCATATTAGACATGATACAGTTGTCAAAGGACAATTCTCCTATGGTAGTAGTCGTAGCCAAGTTAGGGTTAAAGATATAACTACCCGCAATATCAGCCCCAATGAATTCAATATTTGAGAATTTAAGATATTTGATTGAAGCACCATTTGCAATGTTACCTCCGCCCGACGTTGTGATAATGGTTTTCTGATCACCAAATCCATAAGCACTGGTAACGGTTACAGACTTATCAAAGTTGTTAGTAGGCATTACATAAGTAGCTCCTTTTTTCAAAACAATAATCCCACCTTCTACTACGCTGGTCAACGCATTATTTAACGCATTTGGGTCATCGTTTTCAGATAAGTCAATCACTCCAGGCTGAGAGGTGTCTACAGCACGTTGGATAGTTGTATAATTATCCCAACCACGAATAGCTCCATCGGCACTGTAAATAGCTAATTGATAAGTAGTCAAAGGAGCCAATTTGCTAATAATTTTTGCTCCCGCTTTTTGCTCTGCATCAGTGACATCATACGATGCTAATGGCGTTGCAAGTTTTAAATCCGTTTTAGCAAAAACCTTAATTTTAGCAATAACCGTTGAACCCGTTGTCCAACGCACACGAGCTGCCACGTCAATCACGTCAGAAGCCGTTGGGGTAGTCATAATGGTAGGGAACTTCTCAGTTCTTACTCCACCCAAATCTGACAGTTTACTATCGTATTGGGTATTGGCAGCATGAGCGGTAGCTCTAACTTGATATTGTGTATTCCAGAACAACGACTCCCCTTTCAACAAGGTTTGGTCAACTACTACGTAATTGGTATCCACATCAACTTTGTAGTCTACCGTTTTGAAAGTGTCTCTACTCACCTCCACGGTGTAGCCCACTGCAGCTTTGATATTGGCCATATTTACGATAATCGTATTGTTTTTGGCCGAAAGATCTTTATTTAAAACAGGGCGAAATAAGCGCGTTTCCGCAGTAATCTCTTCTTCGGGTTTGCAAGCAAAAAGTAAACCCAAAGCCGATACTGCTAACAAGATACTCTGTTTGATATATGACTTTTTCATAAATTTTCTTTGTTAAAAAAGCTCTTGAAATAAAGGACTCCCTTGTGTGGGCTCCTGTTCATTTAAGAAAACCAATTGTATTAATTGAATGCAACAAACCAATGATGAGCCTATTGCATTCAACTTTACAAACCTAAAATCCGTATCCATCATTTGCCAATTTACCTTGACTATTTGTGATGGCTTCGGCAGGAATAGGGAAAATATAACGAGATACACCTGCTACAGGTCCATTATAATATTTCTCCCAATCTTTGATAATCCAATCTGCATAGGTCGTTGGCGTTGGTTTCAAACTTGCCAAGAACGATATTCGTGTCCAAGTGGCATCTGGCGTACCCACATATTTACGGCTTGGGTTCAACAACTTGAACGTTCCGCTTGCATCACGCTTCCAATACATATAATCTGGCAATTCAGAGAATTTACCTGTTCCTGTCTGAGCAGCATCTGCCATCAATTTCAAGTCGTCCACCATTTGTTTCATCTTTGGTGCATATAAGTTCCAGCGAATCAATTCGTATTTACGAATCATTTCACCGCCAAACTCCCAAGCTCTTTCATCTACAATGGCATTAAAGAAACTTTGTTTCGAAGCTGATATTGATTTAACATAAGCATCTACTTTAGTAGGCCAATTCGCTGAGGCAAAAGCACGCTGACGAACACGTTTTAAGGCATTTTGGGCAATTTCGGTCGGACCATTTAATTCGTTTTCGGCTTCAGCCAACATCAATAATACGTCCGAATAGCGCATCATTGGCCAGTTGATACCAGTACCTTTAGCAGTAGAAGCTCCAGGAGCTTTGTCCAAAAACCAACGACTCCATTTGCCTTGAGCAATGTTCATCGAGTTGGTTACAAATACTGCCTGAGCACTCGTATTGATTTTGTAGAAAGCACAAGTTACATCACGACGAACGTCCAAAGTATCGAATGAGAAATAATACGTTGGAGGAATCGCCATATAGTTATTACCCGAACCATAGCTGTGAGCTGCCGTTGTACCACCTTCTACGGTAATACCGATATTCCAACCCACATCACCATTACCAATGGCAAATGGTACTTCAAATAATACATCACTGTTGGAAGGAGTCACAAATTTTGATTCATTCAAGAATACTTGTTTGAAATCTGTCGGCAAAGCACGGTCTTTCAACGTAACCAATTTTTCAGTATAGGTCTTTGCAATTTTGTAGTAATCCAAATAGTCAGATTTACGCTCCATTTGCATAGCTGGAGTCAAGAAATACCCTCCACGCTGAAGTGCCAAACGAGCAATCATCCCCATGGTGTATTCACGGTTGATTTGTTCAATACTGTAGCTATTTTGGTCAGCCCAAAGCATTTTATCCTCAATTTTGATAAGGTCATCAATGACTTGTGATAAAATTACATTACGGTCTTCTTTAGGTAAGAAAAAGTTGTTTCCTGCCTTTGGAGCTTGACGCACATTAGGTACATCTCCAAAATACAAAGTCAGCATACTGTACCAATACGCACGCATGGTATAAGCTTCACCCAGCATCTGGTACATTTTTCTTGAAGTAGCCGCGTCAGTAGATTTTAGCGCATCGCTAGCTTCAATTCCCTCGATAGCAATATTACAGTTACGAATCGAAGTGTAGGCTGCATTCCATACAATACGAAGGTCGCCATTGGTAGCGAGGGCATTCAAATCCCAAATTTGATAACGGTCAGCAGTACTGCTCCAGCCACTTTGGTGCTCGATGTCAGTATTACCTGCCATGTTATTTGAAAGACGAGAACGAAACGCATCTTGACCAAATGATTCATAAATAGCATTTACACCTTTACGAGCATCATCTGGGTTTGAATAAATATAGTTTACATCAAAAGTTGATAATGAATCAGGTTCTAAAAAGTCTTTACATGACGTTAGAAAACCAGAAGCTATCACTGCGAGTATGAGGAATTTCTTTTTCATAATACATTGAATAGACTTTTGCCGAGGCTTGAGTCTGATTTTAGGTTAAACACACCAAAAGTTCAATTCAAACTTTTAACAAAGGCTAGAAAGTAATATTTACACCAAGTGTATATGAGCGGCTACGTGGGAAAGATGAATAATCTACCCCAGGTGTCAAACCTGAATAACCACTTCTGGTAGTACTAACTTCGGGATCATAGCCAGAGTATTTCGACCACAGATAGAGGTTGTTACCTGTGAAATAAATTCTGAACTGAGACATCCCAAGCTTTGCAATAAGGTGCTTAGGAATAGAGTAACCAATGTTTAGATTGTTCAAACGAATAAATGAACCATCTTCAAGTGCCCAGTCAGAAATAACCGCTTGTGCATCAGACAAGCCAAGTGGTGACCAGATTGTCTTATTAGCATTTAGTTGTCTTAATTGCTCCAAATCAGTCACAATTTCACCTGGTGTTCCTGTGTATTTTCCATCTACATCCAAATAAGTAAAGCGGTTGTTGATGCTCATCATATCAGTTAAGTTACCGTAAGTCACACGACGGAACTGGTTGTATTGGATTTTACCTGTATTATAAATTTTGTTACCATAAGACCAGTTGAAGAAGATAGAAGCATCGAAGTTTTTGTAACGACCATTAAATCCAAAACCACCTTGTGCTTTTGGTAAAGTGTTACCGATTACCTGACGGTCTAAGCTGTTTACGACTCCGTCACCGTTGGTATCCTTCAATTTCATAAAACCTGGACGGATAGAGGTATTCCCCGTAATTGCAGTCGAGTTAGTTACGCCATCTTTCAAGATATATTTTTTGGCTACAGCATCGTAACCAGAGAAGTCATCTATTTTGTAGAAACCATCTGCTACATATCCATACACATCTCCCAATGTACCTCCTACTTTCACATAGAAGTCATCTTGGTCACGCAAGTCGGTACTTGCCCAGTTAGATTGGAAGAAACGCTCCTGAGTTCCATCCAATGCTTCTACCTTAGCTTTGTTGATACCGAAGTTTAAGTTTACAGAAAATGATGCCTCTGGTTTGTCAATGATATATCCTGTCAATGACAATTCAACCCCACGGTTTGAAGTACTACCTACGTTATTCCATTGTTTGGTAAAACCTGAGCTCGAAGGAATCGCAGATTGCAATAACAAATTGCTTGTTTTGTTATGATACAAATCCAAACTACCTACCAAACGTTGCTTGAAGAAACCAAAATCAAGACCTACGTTTTGGTTGATGGTCGTTTCCCAAACTAAGTTCGGATTATATAATGTAGTTCCTGTTGGGGTATAATATACGTTGTCAACATTGCCAAAACCTGGTCCTCTCAAAGTTGTTGCTTCAAACAAGAATTGTGTAGCCGTAGCATCGATACGGTCGTTACCTGTTGCACCATAAGAAACACGAAGTTTCAACTCATCGAGGTCACGCATTTGTTTCAACAACTTAGTTTCAGACAATTTCCATCCTAATGCTACAGCAGGGAAGAATCCCAAACGATTGGCAGCACTAAATTTACTTGAAGCATCTGCACGGAATGTCAAAGCTGCTAAATAGCGGTCTTTGAACTGGTAATTGATACGTCCAAATCCTGATACACGATTTTGGTCGGTATTTTCAGTCGTGTATTGGCGGTCGGTGCGACCAAACGACATATTAGCGAATAGCTCTTCAGGCGTAATAGAAGCACGGAAATCTTCGCCGCGTAAGAAACTCGTATTTCCACCTGTTGTATAAACCTCATGACCCAACAAGAAATCTAGCTTGTGAGCACCCAAACCCTTCATTTGATAATTCAAGGTATTCAACCAACGCAATGAGTTTATCTCATAGTTAGTTTTTTCACCAATAGGCAAACTACTACCGTTGTTGAAGGATTCACTAGTTAATGGGCCATAGTAACGTAAAACTTTGTCATACGATTTTGAGCTTGTTAATGTTGTTTTAAAATCTAAGCCTTTAATAATTGACCAACTCAAACCTGCATTCAATACATAGTCTTGAGTTGTACGTTTACGCCAGTCTTGTGCTACTAATTTTTTAGGATTTACCAATGCCAATAAGAATGAAGCAAAATCGTCGTCACTGCTTGCTGTGGTCAAATCAATATCCAAAGCATCGGCAATACCATTGGTTGGACGAGTCTGAACGGCATCCTTGATGTTCAACTGTGCCGAGCCCGAAGTACCTGCTCCGTCGATTACGGTGTTCGTGATACGAGCCGAAGCATCAAATTTTAACTTCTTGCTAATATTTTGATTAATCTTAAAGTTGATAACATTACGAGTATAGCCCGAACCTGTCAACAAGCCTTGGTCTGTGTTGTTGGTCAAACTCAAACTAAAGGTTGTCATTTCAGTACCGCCACTAATACTAACGTTGTGAGATTGTGTAGTACGAGGAGCGCCAAAAAGTTCTTTCTGCCAATCTGTGCCTTTTTTACCTTGATACAAATCATAGTCGCCATATTTACCAAAGAATTTCTCCATATTAGCTACGTCTGTAGTACCACGTAATTTGGCTCTTTCGTAGTTCACTAAAACGTATTCGTAAGGAGAAAGTACTTTGTAGGCACGGTCAGAAGGTAAGGTTTTCAACTGCATAAAACCATTATACGAAACCGTTGTACGACCTGCTTTTGGTCTTTTGGTTGTAATAACAACTACCCCGTTAGAAGCTTGTGCTCCATAAATAGCCGTAGCTGCTGCATCTTTCAATACGTTGATACTTTCAATATCTGAAGGTGGTACATCTTTGATGCTACTTACGATAAAACCATCCACAACATATAAAGGAGAGTTATCTTGAGTAATTGAGCCACCACCACGAACACGAATTACGACATCGGCATCTGGCGAACCATCGGTTGTAACAACACTTACCCCAGCCATACGACCTGTCATAGCTTGTGCCGCACTGGTGATAGGAATATTTTTAAGGTCACGTGATGACATAGATGCCACTGAACCAGTATTATCTGTTTTTTTGACTACCCCATAACCATCGCTTACCACTGATACTTCGGCAAGCATGCTGTTTTCAGGTGCAAGCGAAATGCTCAACTCACCTTTACCTTCAATGGTTACCTCTTGGGTTTTCATTCCAATAAATGAAAATACCAAAGTGGCACCTTTGGGCGCATTGATACTAAAGCGACCTTGTGAGTCGGTGGTGGCACCATTATTTGTACCTTTTACTTTGACAGTAACTCCTGGAAGAGCGTCGCCAGTTTCTGAATCCATGACTTTTCCTTTAACAGGATCGGCGGCTGGGGCTTTTGTGAGACTGGTTTCGAGCATGGGTGTATTCATTCCCGACTTCTCTTCTAGTCCGTTCGAAGCAGTCAGTACAATAGAATTATGCACCACTTTATAGCTCATGTTGAGAGGATTCAAGAAGCGGTTTAGGACCGTTCTCAGGCTTTCATTGTTGGCAATAAGGCTCAGGTTATTTGCTTGGGTAAGTGTTTGCTTAGAACTAAAGATGAAAGAAACGCCTGATTCTTTCTCTAATTCTTTCAACACACCCTTAATAGTGCTGTTCTTTACTGAAACAGTCACAGGTTTTGCCAAAACTTCTTGCGCGCTGGCATCTTTTGCATAAGATACCACCATAAAGGCAATAGCTATGGCTAACTGAATGACAGTCATCTTCATGATTTTGAAAAATGTTGTCTTAATAAATTGTTTTTCCATAAATTTGCTTTGTACGATTTGGTTGTGAAATCTACAATACCTCTAAAGGCATCTGGTAAATGCTCTTGGAGGCTTACGGGCTTGAAGTGCTGGTAACACTTCAGGCCTTTTTTATAGGTAGCTACTTTATTTAATCGATAGTCTTTGTATGAATAAGAAATCATCTGGTAAATAATTTCTTGCTGGTCATCACACCAAGATTTTTCTTTTAAATAAATCGCTAAAACGGACTATGATACTAATCTTTTATTGGCAACCATCACCTAGTATGATAATTTCATTGCCTTCAATCTGGTAAGTAGCACTAATCGAGCTACAGATAATGTCCATGATTACAGGAAGTCGTTGGTTTTTGAAATTCCCAAATAAGGTACATTTTCTTACAGCGGTGTTGGGTGTTCGGATTACGATTCCGTATTCGTGCTCAATTTGTTCTATTACTTTATCTAAAATTATTTCGTCAAAACTTAGGGTAATAGGTTCCCAAATTTGCTTATGTGTATGTTGCTCAATAGTGAAGTCGTGGGTTTCAACCGTATTTTCTTCTTTCTGAATAACTACTTGTTGTTGAGGAGTAATAATTACCTGATTAACTTTATCTTCATCTTCTTGGTAATTGACTCTCACTTTGCCTGTCACTACCGAAACTTCATATTTGTCTTTACTAGCCGTAGCCACCACATTAAAACTGGTACCAAGTACCATCACATTCAAGCCTTTGTTTTTGACATGAAATGGCTGGTCTTTATTGGGCTTTACATCAAAAAATGCTTCCCCTTCGAGATATACCTCACGAGTAGGCGCACCTTTGACAATTTTATACATAATGCTCGTTGAAGGATTCAGCCAAACTTTACTTCCGTCTGGCAAGCTCACTTCCTGAATAGCTTTTCCTACATTGGTAACCGTTTCCCAAAGGCTTTTTTCTTTAGTAGATAGTGTCGGAATTCCTACCAAACTTTCAATATCACCTTTCGATTGTGGTTGTGTGGCAATACCAATAATGATAGCAATGACTGCTGCCGCTGTCGAAAGCATAAGCCAATTTTGTTTCCACCAATCTTTCCAAACTGAACTTTGCATTTCTTCCTCCTCTGCATCGGGAGTGATACCACGTTCGGCTTGTAAGGATTCCCAAACCTTCTTTTCAATTTTGGGTAAATCTTCTTCCAAAGGCTCGATTTCATCGAAAGCATTGTACCAATCTAAAAGTCTTTCTATTTCTTCAGGAGTATATTTTTCTCTGAGCGACTTGATGATATCGTCATCATCTTTGAATTCAGGATGGCTCATGTTTTATTACTGTTTTTTATCAATAAAGTCTTATCAACTCCTTACATATATAAGTCGTTTCAGAAAAAGACTTCCACTACTCAAATGTGATTTTTTTTTAATATTTTTTTAAAAAAAGAAGAAAAGGATAGGAATCAGGGTATTAGGTGTCAAATATTCGGCCATGCCAGACTTCAAAAGTCGTAGTGCTTTGGCAATGTGGTTTTCTACGGTATTCTCTGAGATACCTAGTTTTTGGGCAATTTCTTTTTGAGATAATCCCGCGCGACTCAACACAAATACCTCTCGGCATTTTTCAGGCAATATCATCAAATTTTCATTATACACACGGAGGGCGTCGGAATAGAGTATATTTTCTTCTGTAGAATTATGCTCTTGGGGAACATAAACTTGATAATCGAGAAAGTTTTGGCGTACGGTATCGTGGTCGAGTGCATCTAACACACGATACTTGACGCTCTTCATTAAGTAGTTAGGTAAATTATCTATGTTTGCTTTATGACGACTGATCCAAAGATTCAAAAATAAATCATGGATAATATCTTCTGTTTGCTGTTCATCGCAAAGACGGCGCTTTACCAAAGCGTATAATTTGGTAAAATATCTACGGTAAATTTCCTCAAAAGCTGCATCGCTATCCTCCATCAAAAGAGATAGTAACTCGGAATCGCTTGATGCCTTTAGAGGTCTGTACATAAGAAAAATAATATTTTATATTAAAAAACTACTTTCAAATGTAGGTTAATCACAAAGCATTCTCCAAATATTACCATTGAATTATTTATGCAAACGTTCCCGATAACGTTTTCTTCTCAACAATGTCAAATCGTTGTTCGGGTCGAATGACGTCTTTGGGTGAGTAATTTAACTCGTTGTATTTGCTTGGCAGTTTGGTATTTAAACTGATTGTGAAACAACAACCAACCGCCCAAAGCTCCTAACAAACTCCCCAAAACAATGTCCAGTAATCGAAAAGTAAAAAGAAGATCCGTATTGTTGAAATAAGGATTGGCAACTTGGGTCAAAAAGATGGTCATGGGTGTAATAAAAATCACTGCCAATACATAATTCCGAACGATTAAAGTTTCAATAATAAACATCAAGGTAACAATACTCAAGCACAAGGTTAGCGGTTGAAGTTGAAAATGTAATATCAGCCAACAAAGACCAAGTCCTAGAGTTGTGCCTAAAATTCGATGAATAATACGTTGTAGCACATGGCGACGGCTAATACCTTGCATAATAGCCAAGCACGATATAGCAACCCAATAAGGGTTTTTCAAAGCGAAAAAATGCCCTATGCCAAGCGATATAATCACAAAGCCACCCACCACCATCGACTGTATCAGGTTATGATAACGCTGACGGCGAACGGTAATCGCTATCGTAACAGGAGGGTGAGTTACAATTTTTTGGGTATTGAGTAGTATCAAGCTGTAAATAAAAGTAATGGTACATGCCAACATGGTTCCCATAGCAATCAAACCAATTTTTTGAGGCATTTCGCTCCAGCCAAATGGCATACAGCTAGCCATTACAGCAATTAATAAAAAGAAGAAGCTCCCTGGTGCTTTCAATTTAAAATGCCCCACTACCCAGTGTACCAACGTAGCATAAATACCCACAACCACCGTCGAAATCCATGGGTTAAAACTAAAGGCTATACCCACTGTAAACGATAATACCATCCCAAAAGAACACACAATCATCGTAATCATTCGATTGGTTAAGGGCAACGAGGGCATATACAAAATCACATGACCTCCCAAACAAACCAATAGCCCGTTGCTCAACTGTCCGAGGTACAAACCCGAAAACAGGGCTACACTAGCACAAAAAGCCGCAATCAGAGGCATGTGCCATGGTCGCTCAGAATGTTTTAGCTCCACTAAGCTTTTGAGCTCAGTCTGCAAAAGGTCTTTGAAGGTAGTTTGCATCATGACAGAAGTTGGGTCTTTTGAGAATTGTTTTACAAAAGAACATAATTCTTAAAAAGCTTAGTTTATGAATTATCCAAAAAATCCCATCTTTCTTGAATTATTTCAAAAACAATCCAAAACAATTCAAAAAACACGAATCATTCAGAATTGCTTGAATGAGTGATTATCATTTCAGCAGTAGAGACGCAATGCTTTGCGTCTTAAGCCAAGTAAAACCTAGCATATTAATGTCAAAAAAGCGGTCGAAAAACAATTTTCGACCGCTTTTTTAATACTTTATTTCAAAAGGATACATCTTTAGAAGCAAAGCATTGCATCTCCACAAGTAAAATTTTATACTTAAAATAATCCCTCATCCACCCAATTGGTACGACTCATATTCTTCTAAATAGAAAGTTTTCGGAACCTATAAAATCTTTAATCCCAATGTTAATTGCCACAAATTACCTTTTTGTGTAAACTTCATGTCATTGGCAAATTGAGCTGATGTTACATCCGAAAGGCTACCCTCATATCTCACGTCTAACGAAAGTGCTCCAAGGTCTAACCCACCCCCAACTTGATAACCATACGAAGCTTTCTTGAAAGCATCTTCTGTTCCATTTTGAGTATAAGCTTTTATCGTTTCGTTCAAGGTAGCTCCTTTGCTCACATTAAACGATGCCAAAGGACCGCCATTAATACGGAAAGGTCCCATTTTAAAACCTAACAATACAGGAATATCGATATTTGTGTACTCAATATCTACAGTCTGTTTGTCCGCTGTACTTCCACCCTTCAAGATATTCAAGCTACCTCCTTTAGCTGAAAGCAAAAATTCAGGCTGGATGAAAACTTTGTTACCAATACGCATATATACACCGCCTACATAACCAGTTTTTGTGTCTAAGCTTTGTTGAAAATTTGCGCCAAGAGAATTCATGGTCAACTCATTTCCCAATTTCAATTGTGCTAGGTTTACACCGCCTTTAATACCGAGTGTAAAGAACTGAGCTTTTGAAACCATTGTTAAAAGCATAAACAGGGCAAGGAATCCAAATGTCTTTTTCATAAGTAAGTTTTATTTAAAGTTAATGTTGCGCGACTAGTGATAATCTTTGTAGTTGTTCAACTCAAACTGGGGAAATAACGATACCTGATGTGTTAGTGATACAAGTATAAATCATTTTTTTCGTATAATTTCGTAAACGGTATCTTTGCATATATTTTTGAAATACCTCAAAACCTTAATTCATACGATAAGTTTTAAACACAAAAATTCATCCAATTTCGTAGAAAATGATATTTATTTCCTGTGACAATTGTCTTGAATATTATTATGACAGCTAAAATTTGCTTGGCACCCATTTTGAAATCAATATTTATCTAATGGAGTAACTGTATTCATGATTTCGTTAGAAACACATTTGAACTTTTAGCTTACAGCATATTGCTTAGAGCCCAGAGCGGGCAAGATTGGTTTAATTTTGCTCACTAACTTATACAATAATTTTATGGCTAAGACTAAAACCTCTTTTTTTTGTCAGAATTGTGGACATCAAGCTCCTAAATGGTTGGGGCGCTGTCCATCATGTGGAGAATGGAATACTTTTGTGGAGGAAGTCATCCAAAAAGAAGAACCGACCAAAGGTTCTTGGAAATCAAGTAGTTCGTTGAAAGTAGCCGCTAAACCGAGAGCGATTCAGGAAATTAATTTCGAAGAACAACCTCGTATCAAAACCAAAGACCAAGAGTTAAACCGAGTTTTGGGCGGAGGCATAGTGTTAGGCTCGTTGATATTGATCGGTGGTGAGCCAGGCATTGGTAAATCTACGTTGATGCTCCAAATTGCCCTGACACTCAGCAATTATCGTGTATTGTATGTTTCGGGAGAAGAATCTGAACAGCAAATCAAAATGCGTGCCGAGCGTTTGGCTCACAAAAGTGATAACTGCTATATTTTAACCGAAACCTCAACCCAAAATATCTTCAAACAAATCGAGCAATTTGAGCCAGATATTTTGATTATTGACTCTATCCAAACGCTCCAATCGTCTTTTATTGAAGCAGGTGCTGGTAGTATTTCACAGGTAAAAGAATGCGCTGCTGAGTTGATGAAATACGCCAAAGAATCAGGTACGCCAGTATTTATGATTGGGCATATTACCAAAGATGGGGGCTTGGCAGGCCCTAAAGTATTAGAGCACATGGTCGATACGGTGCTACAATTCGAGGGTGACCGTCATTTGGCATATCGTATTTTACGTACCACCAAAAACCGTTTTGGTAGCACATCAGAGTTGGGAATTTATGAAATGTTGGAATCAGGTTTGAGAGAAGTTACGAATCCTTCAGAAATACTAATTTCACAACGAGACGAGGATTTTTCTGGTATCACTATTGGTGCCATGTTAGAAGGAAATCGCCCTTTACTCATTGAAATACAGTCGCTTGTTTCAATTGCCACCTACGGAACACCCCAAAGAAGCTCAACAGGATTTGATGCCAAACGATTGAATATGATTTTGGCAGTACTTGAAAAACGAGGAGGTTTTAGGCTGGGTAATCAGGATGTTTTCTTGAATATTGCTGGTGGACTCAAAGTGGAAGACCCTGCGATAGACTTGGCTGTTTGTACCTCTATTGTATCCTCTTACGAGGATATTAGTATTCCCAATACCGTTTGTTTTGCCGCAGAAGTTGGTTTGGGAGGCGAAGTCCGAGCTGTGAATAGAATCGAACAGCGTATTGCCGAAGCACAGAAATTAGGGTTTAAGGAAATCTGGATTTCGAAGTTCAATGCTAAAGGCCTAAATGTAGATGCGTATGATATTAAGATTCGAATGGCTTCTAAATTAGAAGATGTATTTATACAAATTTTAAGAAAATAAAGATTGAGGGATAGGTGAAAATTACTTTTCACCTATCCTTTTTTTACAACTCATAGTTCACTTCCATCAAAAACAAGCCTTGTGCTGGTACCGAGCGACCAGCATTTTGACGATTTTTATCGGTAATAATTTTTTCAAAACCTTCTACACTCAATTTTCCTAAACCTACCTCCAACAAAGTGCCCACAATAGCACGTACCATTCCTCTCAAAAAACGATTGGCTTTAATATGGAAAACCAGTAAATCTTCTGATTCTTGAATCCACTCAGCCTCCATCATGGTACAATTGAAAGTTTTTACATCGGTATGTAATTTACTGAAACATTCAAAATCTTCGTATTTAAACAAAATTTGTGCTGCTTCATTCATTTTAGGCACGTCCAAAGGCATTTCGAATTGGTAGGCCATGTTTTGATAAAAAGGCGATTTTCTTCTCAATATCCGATATTCATACTTACGATAAGTAGCTTCGAAGCGACAATGAAAATCGTCTGGCACCAAATAAATCTGTTTTATAGAAATATTTTGAGATAAAATTTTATTTAATCTATATATCAGTTGCGAAATATCAGAAATTGGATTTTCTCGGTCAAACTGCGCCACTTGCGTATAGGCATGTACACCCGCGTCAGTACGTGAACTTCCCATCAAACTGGTAGGTTCTTTCAGTAAAATGGTTAGTGCTTTTTCTATTTCTTCCTGAACTGTCAATGCATTGGGTTGTATTTGCCAACCTGCATAATTAGTCCCTAAATACGCACATTCAATAAAATATCTCATATCAATAATTTAGGATTATATCTATATTATTTTTACATCACTTATATTTTTAAAACCCAGAATCAGCCATTTACATACCAAATAATAATTTTCGCAACATTCATAGTTTTCATACCTTAGGCATTATATATATTTGTATTGAAAACTATATCTAATAGGTTAGTGATCAAATAATAGCAAGAAGCAATATGGCAAAGCTGTAAGGTAACTACCTTGCAGCTTTCTTTTTTGGTAAAAATCTATCTTACGAAAGCTTGATTAAACAAAAAGCCGAAGAACTCTGTCCTTCAGCTTTTTGATGTCAATATTTTTACAGATAAATTGTACAAAAACCATTTTCCTTATCTCACCTCACCTCTGTATTTCATCTAAAGTCTATCAAAGTTAGTAAGAAAAATGAAGTACTAGCTCAATTTTTTTTTCGCATAAGTTCTACCACATCTTCTGGGGTATCAATATCCCAAGTTCCCAATGCAAAAGGTACTGTGAGAGTTGTGTCGCTGTAGTAGGGCAAAAAACTACGTGCCCCTTGATCTCCAGATAATATTAAAAGTTCATGACGTACTTGTGGAGAAAACAACATCGGAACACCCAATTTTCCCCCATAATCGCAAGCCACAATTTCGGGCTTTTTTTCCTGATACAAATGAATCATCTGCCAAAGCAAATGAGTTTTTACAGCTGGTTGATCAGATAACAGTATCATAATGGGTGCTTGCTTATTGGTCAAAGAGCTTACTCCTGCTTTTATCGACGTTCCCATTCCTTGCTCCCAATCAGGATTATAAACGATTTTGGGAAATAACTGTGCCTGATTCAACGTCCATTCGATACGTTTGGCGTGTGACCCTAACACCACGGTTACATGTGGGCTAACCATCAAAGCATTTGAGGCGATATGTTCAATTAAGGTTTTGCCTTGATAAACCACCAATTGTTTGGGCTGACCAAGCCGACTTGAGTTTCCAGCAGCCAGAATAATAATTTCAAGCGATTCCATAAACAACAATAAAATAGGGTTATTTTTTACTTAAAAAAAGCTCTAATTTCTTTTTAGTTTTCAAGACTTATTGATTTTCTATTCTATTGTGAATAAATCTCATTTACATTTACAAAAATTTAGTATAACTTCGTTATTTATAAAATAAAAATTTATTTTAAAGTCTAATACATGAAATTAAAGTACTACATCTTTATTTTACAGGTCCTATTTTTAAGTTTTACAAAAAGCTCTTCCTGCTTTTCTCAAAATAAATTCTCAGAATGTGTAGGTACTTGGTATAGATACGATAAATGGGAAAATGCTTCACTACAAATTTCAGCTATTTCAGACAGCCTCTCTCACTTTTCCATTCATGCAACAAGTGGAGCTCAAAACGATTACATTGATGGTTTGATGTTACAAAGTGGCTCAAAGGCATTTTATGCCAATGCCTCTATTAATCAAATTTGTAAACTACATTTTGAGCTTCACGGAGACTCTATTATTTCGATTCAAAATGACCCCAAAAGTAACTGTGGAAAAACAGATGTAAGCTTTTGTGGTAAATATTTCCGTAAGGGAAGTAATAATTTTTTGATACAATATTCACTTTTAGATCTTGGTTATTTTCTGAATAACGAACAGGACTCTTTATTCAGAAATGATGTTAAGGAATTTTATGATTTGTTTGTTGATGCCTCACAAATATTGACTCAAAACTTTGACGACGTATATATTACCAAAGGAAAAGTCAGAGGGTTAGAAAAAGAAAAAGCTTGCATTGTTGTACAAAATGCCTACAATTCTCAATATTGGGCTGCTGTAGTTGACAACAAACGTATTCTTTATTTCACCAATAACCCTGATAACAAACGTGAACTACCTAGATATATAAAAGATTGGGGGAATAATTTTAAAAACTACAAAGTAGTCTTCATGAATACCAACTAAATTTATACTTTATCCAAATCAAAAGGCATTTTGCGAATACGTTTGCCTGTTGCAGCAAATATCGCATTGGCTAATGCTGGTGCAAATGGTGGTAGTCCTGGCTCTCCTACTCCTTTGATTTTAGGTCCACCCTCTGCCAAGATATGTACTTCAACAATTGGCATTTCTTCAATTCTCACCATTCTATTATCATGGAAGTTAGACTGCTGTACCTGCCCTTTTTCGAAAGTAATCGCATCTTTGGTTGCTGCGCCTATGGCCATAGTTACTGCACCTTCTACTTGAGCTTTTACAGTATCTGGGTTGACAACTGTTCCCAAATCAATCACAGCATATACTTTTTCAATCTTTACGCCTCCACTTGGCTTTTTCGAAACCTCCACTACTTGTGCTGCCAAGCCTGCAAAAAACTCCCATTGTGCTACACCTCTTGCCCAACCTTTTGGCAATGGCTTACCCCATTGAGATACCTCTTTGAGTTTAAGCATTACGCGTTTGGTATCTGTTTCTTTTTGTAACATTTCTAAACGAAAATCAAATGGGTCTTTGCTGGCCTTATGTGCCATTTCATCAATAAAACACTCATGAGCAAACGACAAAGTCGTACTCGTTACTGCACGCCAAGCTGCCATTGGTATATGCGTTTCGGCATGAACGTAATAGTTTTTGATATGAGGGATTTCGTATTGTTGCTCACTAATACCCTCTGTCATGGTATTGTCAGACTTCGTTTTATCGTAGTTCTTATTTTGCGTAGCATTAATGGAAGGCGATATTACCTTATGCTGCAAGGCTAAAGCTTTGCCATCTGATGTAAGCGCACCTTTAAAGGCAGAAAAAGTCATAGGTCTGAAAGGTCCCTGTGTGGTATCATCTTCACGTGTCCAAATTACTTTGACAGGTTTACCAACGGCTTTGGCAATAGACACAGCCTCGGTAGCAAAATCTTGGTACAAACGGCGCCCAAAACCTCCTCCATTAAAGAAAATATTAACTTTAATATTATCAGCAGGAATCGCAAAGGCATCTGCGACTCTATTTCGTAACAAATCTGGCCCTTGAGACGAAGCCCAAACTTCAACTTTGTCCCCCGTCCAGCTAGCAATACAGTTCATTGGCTCCATCGGTGAATGCGACACCATCGGCGTTTCATAAAATGCTTCTAGTTTTACTGGAGCTTCAGCATAGTTTTTATCAAAATCGCCTTGATTATGATCTATAACCCCTTCGTTTTTAGACAAATCACGTAACTGTTGTTCAAATTGTTTGCTACTAAACTGGTCATTTCCTTGATAATCCCATGTTACTTTTAGCGCTTTGCGGCCTTTCAACGCAGCCCAATAATTGGATGCAATTACCGCAACAACTTCATATCTATTTTTACCTAAAACTCTCTCCGCACGCACAACTTGTAGTACTCCTTTTACTTTTAGGGTTTGGGCATCATCTAGTTGCTGGATTTTTCCACCAAAAACTGGGCAACGTTCCACCGAAGCATAAACCATATTAGGCACTTCTACGTCCATGCCAAAAGTGGCTTGTCCTTTCACTTTCAAAGGAATATCCTGACGCTGTGTTTGTTTCCCGATTAATTTAAAATCCTTACTATCTTTTAATTTGGGTTCTTTGGGAACTTCCAACTTAGAAGCAGTTTCAACCAACGCTGAATATGCCAGTTTTTTACCACTAGGTTTATGGAAAACATTGGCTCGTTCGGCATAACACTCATTTCCTGGAACTCCCCAAGTCTGCGCAGCTGCCTGTACGAGCATTTCACGAGCTGCCGCTCCTGTTTTTCGCAAGGTAGCATAGCTTGTACGCACCGAAGAACTACCTCCTGCCGTTTGCCCACCAAATTTCTTATCACCAGAGGTTTGTTTTATCTCGTATTGATCTAATCCCAACTCCAACTCCTCTGCAATTATCATCGGAATAGCCTGCCATGTACCTTGACCAATTTCGGGCTTGGAATTCATGATAGTGATTTTTCCAGTTTTTTCGATGATAACAAAAGGCGTAAGCTCAAAAGAATCTTCGAGCAAACTAAGGTTTTCAATTGCTTGTTCTGATGGCTCAGCAGCACGAGCCGATAAACCAAGAATAAAAGCAGCTCCCGAAAGCCCAGAAGCCTTGAGGAAGTTACGACGATTGAGTTCTGTTGATGTACGCATTACAAATTCAGGATTGAAGTAAAAAAGGACAATCTTTTATTCGAATATACCCATAAATTAACCTAAATGTTCGAAATTTAGCTTAACAACTTTAAGTTTTAGCTGTAAAAGCAGGATTGCGATAACACATTGAATTGTTTGCTTATAGTTAAAGCAAAAAGAACTATTAGTACTCCAAAATAGACGTTATTATGAAAAGAATTCTACTCCTTCCTTTATTAGTTTTGGCTTGTCAAACAGAAACAACACAACAGACTCCATGTTCTCGGAATCTAGAGAAATATCTCAATTCTTCCGTTAAGTCTTTTTTAAAGGAAAATCCCTCCTATCAACGCATCACAATCATGGACTCTAAGCCTGGACTTGCCCATTCTCTTTTGGTTGTTTATTCTAGGGATTGTACAGTTGAACTCATACCTTCTAAGTTTGAACACATGATGCCATTCGACACCAATATGGGATGGAATATGGAGAAGTTTCAAAAAGAAAAGATTGGCAGTATCGAGGTTTATTCTTCAGATAAACTTATTCACAGAATTGAATAAAATGGAACGTTACCCTCATCAAAGTACCTATAGCACATAAATTTCATATATATATTGAGGATATTTTAGGTCGATTACCACTAAGAGTAAAAGTATCCATTATACTAAAAGTCAACCACTTAATACAAAATATCCTTTTAATTATTAGGCATTTTATTATCAATCCATTTCTTGATGGTCGCTACTTCACATTCGGACAAGATACCTCCTTTGGGCATTCTTGGTGGATTGCCATTAAAAGGAACAATTGCATCGTATAGCTCACCACTCTTGGCATCTTCCGAAACTTGTTGATATGTTTCCAATACCAAACCGCCAGAGTGGTTGACAGCATTGTGGCACGACCAGCAGTTTTTTTGCAAAATCGGAATAATATCTGTTTTAAAACTAATCTCTTTTGACTGATTGGCTACACAAATATTAGGTTCTACTTGATGTTGATTTGTACAACTATAAAGACACAATGTAAGTAATAAATTGAAGGAAATGGTTAGTCTCATGTGCTGGTAAATTTATGTCAGCACGAATGTATTGAGATTCAAAAGAACAAGCTCACCATCAAGCAAAACTTAACCTAGCCTTAATATGCACAGCGTAGTAGAGTCAATATTAGTAGTGTACGAAGGATTGTAAAATATTGATTTCGGATATCTGAAGATGGATTTCAGAATTGTAACCTTTTATATTTTTCTTTATTTCCGAAATATCTGCAATAGTTAGAAATCCTTCGTACAGTCTTAGCACTCATTTTACAAGTATCTCAGCCATTGCTTTTCTGGATGTGACGCCTTGTATTTACCATACCACAGGCACAAAGGATACAAACTTAATACCACCCCTATCCATACCAAATACATACCTCCTAATGACACACCCGAGCCAGTGGCTGGACGCCCAAACTTAAAGATACCAAACTCTAAACTCTCCCAAGTAAAGCCTTGCATAAAGACCATAAGCAGGGTTAAGGAGTGTATGAGATACCAATGAAGGAGATAATAAAAAAGAGGTACTTTTCCATAAACACTGAAAAATCGCATTACTGCATTATTCATTCCGTCTGTCAATCGTAAAACTCCTAAAGCAAAACTGAGCGTCATCAGCGTAAAAAGCAATGATGGAGCATATTTGGTTGTATTCACAAATGACAATACCGTAAAAAATGGATTTGCCTGTACCGTCCAAGGTCTAGGATCTCCATAAATATTAATAGCTCTAATCACAACAAAAGCTATGAATGTAAAAGAGAATAAAGTCATCAGATTTTTTTTACGAGCCAAAGGATCTAACTCATAGAGTCGTCCTACGACAAAACCTGCAAGCATAATACCAAACCAAGGAAGTACTGAATACATTACCATTACCATGTGATCGGCACCAATTGGAAATAGATTTGGACTGATGAAAAGTGCCCATAGAAATTTCAAAACTGGATTTTCAAAAGTAGGAACTAAGCCTAATGCATTATGCCCAAAAATCAAAACTAAGGATATAATAGCTAATACTTTTGGAGAGAGCTTGAAGACAAAAGCTAATAAAATCATGCCCATGCCTATACTACCTATCACTTGGAAAAGGAAGCTTCTAAATTGTAAATCGAACCAAATACCAAATCCTATAATGGTAAATTCAAGCAAAATCAACCATAAGCCACGGGTAATCAAAAATCGTTTGGTAGACTCCCAATCATGATGTTTGCGAGAAGATAAATAGGCAGATACACCCGAAAGA
This sequence comes from Flectobacillus rivi, assembly GCF_030056655.1. Lineage (NCBI taxonomy): Bacteria > Pseudomonadati > Bacteroidota > Cytophagia > Cytophagales > Flectobacillaceae > Flectobacillus > Flectobacillus rivi. The sequence continues at coordinate 176,614 of NZ_JASHIE010000009.1, read as the reverse complement.
AACACAAATGTTGGTGCGCAAAAATGAGTAATCCATCTCGTAAAAAACAAAAATGGTGTAGTAGTTGCCAAATCTGTGGGGTCTTGAGTTATTTCAGAAGTCAACATCAAGTCTCTGATATGGTCAATCGCCATGATTACCATGACCAAGCCACGTAAAAAATCTATAGAATGTTGTCTATTATTTTTCATAGTTGAATGTTTTAGAGATTAAATAAAAGGGCTGAAGGGTTCAATCAAATGGTTGAGTCGCAAGTTAATCTTTCACCAAATAAAAATGAGGGAAGAAAGACTTGCTTTTCCCTCATTTCATTTCTTAGTACAATTTAATCGTCCTATGGCAAAAATCTATTTTTTCTCATAAAAAAAACTAAAGCTCTTTCATCAAGACTTATCCCTTTGTTCTATAAATTTTTCTTTTTCAATTCAGCCACAGCGTAATTCGCAGCTCTTGCCGTAAGCGCCATAAAAGTCAACGAAGGATTTTGTGTAGAAACAGAAGTCATGCAAGCACCATCGGTCACAAATACATTTTTACAATGATGTAGCTGATTCCATTTGTTCAACATCGACGTTTTGGGGTCTTTCCCCATGCGAACGCCTCCCATTTCGTGAATATCTAAGCCAGGTGCTTTGTCTGGTTTATCATGAGTCTTGATATTCATAAAACCAGCAATAGTCAACATTTCGGTCATTTGCTCATGAAAATCACGAATCATTTTTTCATCATTATCATCATATCCTACCGAAATACGCAATTGAGGTATTCCCCAAGCATCTTTCAGCGTTTGATCCAAAGCCACATAATTACTTTCTTTCGGAATTGTTTCGCCCATCATGTGCGAGCCTACCTGCCAGTTTCCGTAGTTTCTTTGATTCAAACTAGCTTTCAAATCATCTCCAAAACCACTAGTATCATAAGCAATGTTTCGACTTGAACCAAAACCAGCAGCATATCCTCTTAAGAAATCCGTTTCCTGCTTTTGTACATTTCTAAAACGTGGAATATAACTACCATTCGGTCTGATACCGTCTGACATAGTATCTTTAAAATCTTCGTACTCTGCGGTAATGGTCGTCCTAAAATTATGAAACGCAATGTATTTACCCAACAAGCCATTATCATTCCCTAATCCATTGGGGAAACGATGTGAAACAGAATTCAACAAAACTAAATTAGTATTCAAACAAGCCGCATTCACAAATATGATTTTGGCATAATATTCGGTCATTTGCTTGGTATGCGCATCTATTACCCTAACTCCTGTGGCTTTATTTTTTTGCTCATCGAAAATGATTGAGTGCACCACCGAATCTGGTCGTAAGGTCATATTACCCGTATTGAGTGCCCAAGGAATCGTTGAAGAGTTACTACTAAAATATCCACCATAAGGGCATCCTCTTTGACATAAAGAACGGTTTTGACACTGACCTCTGCCTTGCTTCAAGTGGATAGGCTGAGGCTTAGTCAAATGCGCACAACGACCAATAATTACGGGACGAGTGTTGTTATAATGTTTCGCCATTTGTTGAGAGAAATGCTTTTCGACACAAGACTGCTCATGGGGAGGCAAAAACTCACCGTCTGGTAATTGAGATAAACCATCTTTATTGCCACTAATTCCTGCAAACTTCTCAACGTGGCTATACCAAGGTGCCAAATCGTTATAACTTATTGGCCATTCTACAGCAAAACCATCCCTTGCTGGACCCTCAAAATCATATTGTGACCAACGTTGCGTACCACGTGCCCACATCAATGACTTCCCTCCTACCTGATAACCCCGTATCCAGTCAAACGGTTTTTCTTGGACATAAGGGTGTTCGTTATCTTTCACAAAAAAATGGGCTGCATCTTCGTTAAAAGCATAGCATCTGCTTACAATAGGATTGGCATCTTTGACAGCTTTGGGTATCTGATTAAGATGTTCAAATTCCCAAGGATTCATCATAGTCGTTGGATAATCTGTCACGTGTTTGACATCGCGACCACGCTCAAGCACTAAGGTTTTGAGCCCCTTTTCACTTAATTCTTTGGCAGCCCAGCCACCACTAATTCCTGAGCCAACAACTATGGCATCAAAAGTTCTTTCTTTAATTGAATCTATATTAAAATATGACATGTGATTTTTCGGATAATAAAAATGAGGAGATAAAAGAAAATGTTTTTCGGAAACGCCTATTTCACAGGAACACAACCATGATAATACCCTGGAGCCATATTGAAATGTAGGATATTGGTCATGACATATTCCGAGTTCATATATCCTCTAATAGTCAGATTTTTAACAAGCGTGATAAAGCCCTTAGCGACTGGGTTATCCGAAACAGACATTTCCTTCAATACCTTTTCTCGTTCAGTTTTTGAAGCTTGCGAAAAAGGTTTTTGATTCATTTTTTCCGAAAAGTCATTACATAAATTTAATCCTTGAGCATACGTCTGTTGGGCTTCTGGACCATAGCAGTCACGAATCATTCGGTCGACTAATACATGAACTTTCAGCGACTTTGCGCCAGGCGTTGATGATTCAGGAATGATGGTTTCTACCACTTCGCCCAATACATCGAGCGAACCAGCATGAAGTTGAGTTGTTTGAGAGAGACTTTCGGGTGTCCAAGCTTGAGCCCATGATGGCCAAGCAATAGCAGTCCCTACAGCCATTGAGAGGTTTTTGATAGCAGTACGCCTTTTCATAGTTGATAAATTGGGTTTAAAATCGCTAAAGAGTCTTCCATCGATGATTGGTATGACGCTAATCAAATTAACAGAGTTTACGATTAATTTCTATCCCTATCTACCAGTCAAAAAAACGTATCAAGTAACATATTGCTGAATTTAATTTTTACACACTTTTTAATAGAACCAATGAGAGATTAGAGAACTCCGTTTTGTATAAAATTTAAGCTATTTTTGTTTTGAGAAATCTATCGAAGAAAATTTATAATCAATTCCATCATCTTATTTCTAACAATCTATGAAAAAAAGTACTTTACTGATTCTATTGCTATTAATCCAATTTATTGGATTCGGCTCAACTGTCGATACTATTCAAGTAAATAGTCAGTTTTTGAAAAAGAAAAGCCCCATTGTTGTAGTAACGCCTCAAGCTTATACGACATCAAACGACAAGCGTTTTCCTGTGATTTATTTCCTTCATGGCTATAGTGGCAATCATCGCTCATGGGTAGAGTCTTCGCCCGATTTCCAACAACTTGTAGACCAATATCAGATAATTGCAGTATGCGTAGATGGTGGATATGATAGTTGGTATTTTGACAGTCCTATAACTCCGTCGTATCAGTATGAATCTTATATTTCGAAAGAGCTCATTCCGTTTATTGATAGCAAGTTTAAAACCAAATCAGAACCTAATGGGCGAGCTATTACAGGATTGAGTATGGGAGGACATGGCGCCTTGTACTTGGGTACGCGCCACCCCGAACTATTCGGTACTATGGCAAGTATGAGTGGAGGCGTAGATATTTTGCCTTTTCCCAACAACTGGAATATCAAAGGACGACTAGGAAAATATGAAGAAAACAAAGCTGTTTGGGAAAAAAATGCCGTCATTAATCAGACCTTCTCTCCTTCTCAATCTATTTTGATTGACTGTGGAATTGATGATTTCTTTATTGGTGTAAATCGTGCTTTGCACCAAAAACTCATGGATAATAAAATTCCGCATGAATATACTGAACGCCCGGGAGCTCACAATTGGCAATACTGGTCTGTATCTGTGAGAAATCATTTTTATTTCTTCAACGCATTTTTTAACAGAATTAAATAGTCGAACCTGACTAATGACTAACAATTCATTACAGATACAAAAAAATAGCCCAAGCTTTCGCTTGGGCTTTTAATATTTAGCTTTCAGAAGCCATTGACAAATTCATCAAAACTTGGCGACTGCCTAATGATTTCTCCTGAACTTTTTCTTTAAATCGTTTTAATTGAACTTTCAAAGCTTCAATTGCAATGTCCATTGCCTCTTCAAAAGTCGTAGCCATCTCCCGCACAAATAGTGTAGCCCCCGGCAAACTTATTTTCACCTCTAACGTTTTACCTCTCACTTTTGTATTTTCCCCTTTGTCGAGTCGAAGGAAAACTTCCCCACCTGTGATCTTGTCGTAAAACGTATCCAATTTGTTTAACTTTGATTGGATAAACTCCAACAACTTCTTGTCTGCGTCGAAGTGAATTGAATGCACCTGTAATTTCATACGCACTCTAGTTTAAGGTTAAAAGATCATTTTCCCCTCAACGTCGCACTGCTTAATTTTAGTATATAAAATATAAGGCTGAACAATGTATGTATATCTGATTGATGTGCCAATGACGTTGAGTAGGAATTTGCCCAAGTTTGGAGTTGGGAACTAGCGATACGATACTTTTATCAAAAGGCTAACTCCTCGGACTCCAAACTTATTTTTCTGTAAAAGCCCTATTCTTTTATAGGACTGAAATACATTGTTGGGCGATTTCCTTAGAATGAATTTAGAAGATTAATTTGATAAATCCAAGCCCATTTTTCAGATTCTTCGAATAATCAAAACTAGAAATCTTCTATATAATAAAACAAGGTAATAATCTTGAAAATGTACAAAAAATAAGAATTCGTAAAGAATTTATTATATTTAATTCAAGAAAAAATAAAACTTTTCCATGTTTATAAACTGTACATTACGCCGTTATTAACTCTGTATCAGGCTTTTTCCATTCTATTCTGAGTACCTTAGCTCGCAGATTTATGCTCTCAAAAAACCTTAACCAATACAATTGTTGGTTAGAAAGACTATCTGTTGGAGACTTGACCTCTATAAACTGATAGTCGCCATCGTCCCAAATAAACAGGTCGGGAAAACCTCTGACATTTTCACGAAGATTACGAGCCATTTCGAGCATTACGGCTTTTACTTGCTCGCTCGAAAGGCGTTCCAACAAAGTAATAATCAAAGGAAATAAGCCTCCATACCAGTCCACCAGAGGATTGGTAATACCATATTTTTCAAAGAAAGTTTGGTTCATAAAGATATTCCAAGCATCGGGATCGTCAAGTATTTCGAGACGCTCTTCCATTTTTTGTTGACGCTTTTCAAAAAATGTTGGTTTAAACAAATCTGAAGGCGAACGTTGAAGAGGATGATGAATCGCCATACTTTCTGTATCAAAAATAATATCCCAAAAAAGTAGTCCAAACAAACTTCTCCAAAGGTGATTTTCGGTAAAAGCAGCCTTTTTATTAAGCTTTTCGTAATGGTCTATTACTCCAAATTCTACTTGACGTTGCCATGATTTATCCAACGCCAACACATCTGCCTTATGAAGCTTATCTGTCACAGCTTTTTTAACTTTCTTCTTGGCATTTTGGGCTTCTAGTTTATTGAAAAAATCAAGTGCAAAAAACTGCTCATCAGCATTTTGTGGCTCCGAAAGAATTTGCTCACATAAGGCTTGAGCCTCTTCATTATTTTTGATTTTATGTAAAATTCTTACTTGCCGTTCTCTTGAAGGAGGTTCGTGGGTAAGTCGAAATACAGGCAAAGCAAGGTCTGGCAATTTGGCTTTTTCGAAATAACTTCCCACTTTCAAGGCAAATCTTGCATAGCTGGGTTGAGCAATTTCTGAAAGTGATTCCTTATGCTTTTCAGTCCAAGTCATAAACCAATGATATATTTCCTCTGGCGCTATGTTTTGCTCCTGCATTTCATAAAAATCTTCTCTTGCTAAACTCACCTTGAATTTATCTTCCGCCTCTTGTCGACTCTGGAAATGTGGAACCAATTGATCCATATCGTAGTGCTCATAAGTTTGAAAGCCTAAATCTCGCACCACAAATTCGGTCATATCTCCATATCGACTTCCAAAGAATAGGAACTTGAGCATCTGTACTTCTTCCTCATAATTGACTTTTATAATAGCAGGTTTTTCGGCGATTTCGGGATTGAGCCACGCCACCATTTCATCAAAAGTAGCTGATTCTAAAAGCCAGTCGAGGAGCTCCTCTTTTTTAAGTCCATTTTTACCCTTGACATCCAGATTCAACATTTTAGCTAACTGAATCAACTCCGACTTATTGAGGATATCCAAAACATTACCAGCCAAGACGATATGCTCATGACTAAGTGCAGATAAAAAGTTTTTAGCTATTAAGGCATCAAGAATAATATCAATATTTTCGATTTCTGCATACTTCAGTTTATCTGTTTTGAAGAACGAGCCACGACGATTTGAGAAGCGAATATACAAACATTGTTCATCCTCGTCGAGCGCCTCAAATGCCTGAATAAAAGCATTTTCTTGCTCGTTGAGAATTGTGGTATATTTCTGTTTGACAAAGTCCAACAGGTATTGAAAATAGGTTAAATAGTATTTGGGAGGAAGTTCTTTTTTCTCGATTGGTATCATAAAATTGAATTGAGCTTCAAATGTTAGATTTGCTATAACAGAACGGATTAAGCGCTCGAATAATTCAGGAAAGAAGAATACTTGAAAGGATTTACTGAAAATAGTACAAATACCGAAGCTCGACTTAGTATTATTTCAATATTCTTTTAAAAAATGTAACTTATTACATAATCTCTAATTAAAAATACTCAAATGATTGTGTTTTTTCGTGAATTATTCTTGAAAAATGTATATTTGCCCCGAAGATTTTTAAAGGAAAGTCAACGAAGCATCGAGGTTATAATAATTTTACAAAATCTTAATTTCACGTAATATTATTTTGAAAGAACTAGACGTTTCGTAATTTTTCTTTGTTGATTCATAAATCTCCCAATTATAAACAACTATTAACATAAGAAAAAAAATGAAGACTGTCAATTCCTACAATTTTGCAGGCAAGCGTGCATTAGTCCGTGTTGACTTTAACGTTCCATTGAACGAACGTTTCGAAATCACTGATGATACTCGTATTAAGGCAACTATTCCTACAATCACCAAAATTCTTAATGATGGTGGTTCGGTTATCTTGATGTCACACTTGGGAAGACCAAAAGACGGTCCAACTGAAAAATATTCATTGAAGCACTTAGTAAATCCATTGTCAGTAGTATTTGGTCGCAAAGTTAAATTTGCAGATGACTGTATCGGACAATCGGCTATCGATCAAGCTGCTGATTTGCAAGCAGGTGAAATCCTTTTGTTGGAAAACCTTCGTTTTTACAAAGAAGAAGAAAAAGGAAATGTTGAGTTTGCTGAAAAATTGTCAAAATTGGGCGATGTTTGGGTAAATGATGCCTTTGGTACTGCTCACCGTGCACACGCTTCGACGGCTGTAGTTGGTCAATTCTTCGAAGACCGCGTATGTGGTTATGTGATGTTGGCTGAAATCGAAAATGCTAACAAAATTTTAGAAAGCGCTGAGCGTCCATTCACAGCTATCATGGGTGGTTCTAAAATTTCTGATAAAATTTTGATTATCGAGCGTCTTTTAGACAAAGTAGACAACCTTATCATCGGTGGTGGTATGACTTATACTTTCTCTTTGGCTGAAGGTGGCAAAATTGGTAAGTCTATCAACGAGCCAGATAAAGTAGAATTAGCAAAATCATTGTTGGAAAAAGCAGAAGCTAAAGGTGTAAAAATCTATATGCCATTAGACAATACTTGTGCTGATAACTTTAGTAATGACGCTAACCGTCAAATCGTAAATCGTGGCGAAATTCCTGATGGTTGGGAAGGTCTTGACATCGGTCCTGAGTCTGTGAAATTGTTTAGCGAAGTAATTGCTAACTCTAAAACAGTTCTTTGGAATGGTCCAATGGGTGTATTTGAATTCCCTAACTTTGCTATCGGTACCAACGCAATTGCTGACGCAGTTGTTAAAGCTACTGAAGAAAACGGTGCTTTCTCATTAATCGGTGGTGGTGACTCAGCTTCGGCTGTAAACAACGCTGGTTATGGCGACCGTGTATCTTATGTATCTACTGGTGGTGGTGCATTGTTAGAATATATGGAAGGAAAAGTTTTGCCAGGTGTAGCTGCTTTATCATAAGCCACTTAGCTTTTTCTAATATAAAATTAAGATAAGTGAGGTAATTTTTACCTCACTTTTTTTGTTGCTATTTCATAAGGATTTAATGATGGATTGAGCTAAAAGTGATACTTTCGGGTGGGTTTTTCTAAAATGTGTTTTAAAAATCAATCCCACGCTCAATTGCAAATCGCTCAATATTTTTTGGATATTTTGTAGAATGAAATTTCAAACAGCCCCCATTAGCACCCACGCCCAATATTTGCTGAATGACAGTCGCCAGCTTTCATCTCCAAGTTCTTCTATTTTCTTTGCCATAAAGGGGCTTCATCATGATGGACATCAGTATTTGGATGACTTGTACCGCAAAGGCGTCCGTGAATTTGTAGTTGAAAAGTCAGCTTGTACAACAGGGATCATGCGTGAACTTTCACACATGCCAGAAGCAAAAGTTTGGCAAGTAGAAAATAGTATTTTGACCATGCAAGAAGTGGCGGCACAGCACCGCTCCCAATTTGCTATTCCTGTCATTGGAGTAACAGGAAGTAATGGTAAAACGGTGGTAAAGGAATGGTTATCACAGTTATTAGCTAATCGTTTTCAGATTGTCAAAAGCCCTAAAAGCTATAATTCGCAGATTGGTGTGCCTTTGTCGGTTTGGCAAATGAATAAGGCTCATACGCTTGCCATATTCGAAGCAGGAATTTCTCGTCCCGAAGAAATGGAAGCTTTGCAAAAAGTTATACAACCAACTATCGGAATTTTTACCAATATTGGCACAGCTCACAATGAGTTTTTTGCTGAAACTAGTCAAAAAATTCGAGAGAAAATGAAGTTGTTTCAGCAGGCTAAAACTTTAATATATTGCTCTGATTACGTTGAGATTGATGAGATTGTAAAAAAGGAATTCATTTTTGAAAACCCTTCATGTAAAATCCTTTCATGGTCGAGAGTGTTGCCCTTTGGTATTAGAGTAGACTGGGAAGTGGGACTTCAAAACACGCTGGTTACCTTACAGTTAGATGATCCAGATACCGAAAAGGAGGATTTGCCATTTCAAGGCGGTCATGCAATGAAACTCGATGTCCCGTTTACTGACGAAGCCTCTATTGAGAATGCTATTCACTGTATTGTCTCTATGATTCATCTGGGATATAATGAATTAGAGATTCAAGCTCGTCTACAAATCCTTCGTCCGATTTCGATGCGACTTGAAATGAAACAAGGAGTCAGAGGAAACTATTTAATTGATGATACCTATAACAATGATTTAGCAGGTTTGACGATTGCGCTCAACTTTCTAAATCAGCAAAAGCAAAGAGAAGCAAAAGTATTGATTTTGAGCGACTTGCTAGAGACAGGAGTTATAGAAAGTGAGCTTTACAAACATATTGCACATTTGGTCAAAGCCAAACATTTGGATATGGTCATTGGTATTGGCGAAATTATAACGCGCAATTGTGGTTTGTTTTCAATTCCATCTAAAAATGGAGTTCATGAAGGTGCTTTGCATTTTTTCAGAACGACCCAAGATTTTCTTGAAAGTAGGCTCATCAAAGAAATCAAAGATAGTGTTATTTTGGTCAAAGGGGCACGCAAATTCGGCTTCGAACAGGTTGTCAGTAAATTGGTTAAGAAAACTCATGGTACCATCCTCGAAATCAATTTGGATGCCATTACCCACAATCTTAACTATTACCGAGATAAAATCGGTCAACAAACCAAAATTATGGTCATGGTTAAGGCTTTTGCTTATGGGGCAGGTAGCACCGAAGTAGCCAACCTTTTACAGTTTCATGGAGTAGACTACCTCACTGTAGCCTATGCAGACGAAGGTGTAGCATTGAGACAAAATGGTGTTTATTTGCCTATCATGGTCATGAACCCATCCCCTAACGATTTTGAGCAGATTGTTCAGTATAATCTTGAACCCGAAATCTATAGCAAACGCATATTAAGAGAGTTTTCAGAATTTATCGATGAACATCATCTAACTGCCAAAATACACATCAAGCTCGATACGGGAATGCACCGTTTGGGCTTTGAAAAACACGAATTACCTGCGCTATTAGAAGTACTAACCTGTAATCCCAACCTTTGGGTGTCGACCATTTTTAGTCATTTGGTTGGTGCAGACGGTGCCGAACACGATGATTTTACCAGAAATCAAGCAGCACTTTATACCGAGATGGCAAACGAGATTTCTGAAGCAATTGGTTATTTTCCTTCAAGACATCTCGCCAATTCAGCAGGAATAGCACGTTTTCCTGAAGCACGTTTGGATATGGTGCGTTTGGGAATTGGGCTATATGGCGTAGCTGCTACCCCCGAAGACCAAGCGCAGTTACAAACAGTAGGTACACTCAAAACGGTTATCTCGCAAATCAAAACAGTCGAAGCTCACGAAACCGTAGGTTATAGCCGCAAAGGTATTCTTAATCGAAAAACTAAAACTGCCACCATTGCCATTGGTTATGCTGATGGTTTTGACAGAGGATTTAGCCGTGGAAATGGCGAAGTTTTAGTACATGGTATACGATGTAAAGTAATTGGAAATATTTGTATGGATATGTGTATGATAGACGTAACCGATGTGCCAAATGTGCAAGAAGGAGACGATGTGATTATTTTTGGGAAAGATTTATCGATTATAGAACTGGCTCAAAAAATAGATACTATTCCTTATGAAATTTTGACAAATGTAAGCGAAAGAGTCAAGCGAGTTTTTTTCCAAGTGTAATAAAAAAGAAAAACGGTGTCAGCACAGCTGTCACCGTTTTTTAATAACCCTTCAGAACATTATTCTTACTATCCAATTATTAATACTAATTATTCTCTAAAGATATAAAAATGGTTAATTTATTACAAGACAAAGGTATAAAAAACTTTTCAAACTATTGCAAGTAAATTTGCAAAAAATTGCAATAGTTTGAGACCTTTTTTCAAAGATTTGCGAAAAAAAACATTCTACTCTAGGATATTAGCAAGAAATAATTGTAAATTTGACTACTTATTATAATAAAACAGAAGTGCTTGCAATCTTACGCAAGCGTGGGCCTTTAAAGGTTTAAAGTTATGCTTAAAGAAGAACGTCAACAACTAATTCTAGAAAAGTTAGGAACTGACAAGAAAGTAACATTAGTAGAGCTGGGACAATTATTAAATGTCTCGTATGATAGTGTAAGGAGAGATGTTATAGAGCTAGAAGACCGAGGACTCTTGAAAAAAGTACATGGGGGTGCTATTGCCAACTCGTACTTATCAATGAAAGCAAGTCGTGGTTTGGGTATTGCTAACAATGAATTTAATATCATTACAAAAAAAGCTCAAAAACTAATTGAGAATCACTCTATTGTATTGATGGACGGAGGTACCACCAATTTTTATATTGCTGAGCAACTCCCTAAAAGTTTAGAAATTACTGTGGTGACCAACAATCCGCATTTAGCTACGGCATTGGCTGAACATCCAAAAATAGAAGTAATTTTGCTCGGAGGATCGTTTTATAAGCGATACCAAATAACACTTGGTAGTAAAACCATGCAAGATTTAGAGCATATCAATGCCGACCTTTACTTCATGGGCATCAACAGTATCCATTCACAAAAAGGATTAGCCATCAGACAATATGAGGAATCGTTACTAAAACAAAAGATGATGAGCGTTGCCAAAAAAACGGTAAGCTGTGTGATTGAAGAAAAAATGAATCGTGTAGAAAACTACAAAGTATGCGATGTAGACGATTTGGATTATTTGGTTACGAGCCTTAATCCAAATGAAAAAATCTTGCAACCTTTCAAAGGCAAATCAGTAGAAATCTTATAGTTTGCATAAGCTTGCAAATACTTGCATAAAAAAAGGTGTTATTGCTAACACCTTTTTTTATTATTTGGAGTCCAAAATTACTTAAGAGCGATTGGCATTTGAGCATGAGCCGTTAGAATTGCACTTGCTACTAATAACAAAGCTCCAAGAACAAAGAACAAACCAGGTTTTGTACCAGGAATACTCGACGTACCTAAAGTAGAATCGTAAGGGTTTTCAGGGTTAAAGCGAACCTCCACTTTTTCTCCTACTTGACTGATTCTTGGCATGCCAGTCTCAGATTCTATCTTAAATGTTCTTCCTTTGAAGTTGAATGATACCACAGGGAAGTAAATCGGGGATTGTCCCATTTTGTCACTACGTTCGTAACGTTTACTTACCTCTACGATTTCTCCTTCTGTAATTTGTGAATGCTCCAACCATGATTGGCGCTTTCTAGAAATTACTAAACCCAACACTATCAATGCAACAGAAACTACCATGAATATAACCATTACTACTGGCGGTACACCAGTAAATGGTTGAGTCGGACGACCCGAGATTAACAAAATCGAAGCAAACACGCTTTCCATACTCTTCTATGATTTTTTGTGATTATCTAAACCATTGGTTACTTAGACCATTTTATGATTCAAATATCCGACTAAAGTATCAGAAAATCAAGCAGTTAAAGCTCACCTCAAAAACCCCATTATCTTCTAAAATAACCCTCAAAATCTTTAATTATATCTTTTTTGAGAAGATTTATAGATTTTTAAAACCTGTTTTTTTAGAAATTAATATTTTTTTGAAAAAATACATTGATTTTGCAACCACACTTGGAATAAAAAATATTTTTTGATTTATGGTAATTATTTTTTGTACTTTTTGTAGTTAAAAGCTTTATAAATCAACAGTTCTATAAGCCAAAACACTATTTGATAATGATAGAGGATTCATATTTACCCTATTTTTGTTAAAAAAGTATATTTTTCACCAAAATAGGTTAATAAAATGAGGTTAATTTCTCAAAAACATAAAAAAATATTTTTTTCTAACTGAGTAAAATCACTTTTTCTACAAATTTTCAATATGAGTATTTCTTACTAGACTACAACCACCCTTTTCGTTTAAACCCTATCAGCATTAGGATAACCATGACAATCATGACTACCCAAACAACTGGGTAACTGTATTTCCAATGCAATTCGGGCATATTATCAAAGTTCATCCCATAAATACCCGCCACAAATGTCAATGGCATAAAAATGACAGAAATCACCGTGAGTACCTTCATGATATTGTTCATTTTGTTACTCACTTGAGATAAATACAAATCCATTAAAGAAGCGATCAAATCTCGGTGTGAATCGATATTCTCAATCAATTGTGAGGTATGGTCCAGTACATCTCTAAAATAAAGCGAGGTATAATGCGTAATGCTAGGGTAATCTTCACGAAGAACGGTAGCTATCATTTCACGTAAGGGGTAAATCGATTTACGCAATGTCATCTCTTCTCGCTTTAGGCCATATAGCTCTCGCATTGCCAATGGTTTGGCATCTTGAATAATATCCTCCTCCAATCGTTCAATTTCATCAGAAAGACAGTCCAGACACATAAAATAATTATCTACCACCAAGTCGATTAGGCAATATATCAAGTAATCAACTCCATTCTTACGAGTTTTACCTGCCGATGCCACAATGCGATTTTGAACGGGCAGAAAAATATCGGTAGTTCGTTCTTCCTGAAATGAAAGGACGCAATTATCTATCAAGACTAAACTCAAATGTTCACTTTCAATTTCTCTTGTGGTAGCGTTATAATTGAGCATTTTGAAGGTAAAAAAGAGTTGATTTCCTTCATAAGACTCAAACTTAGGCTTTTGCTCAGTATTCATGATATCCTCCAAAATAAGCGGATGAAGATTGAATATTTCACCAATCGTTGCAATTACTTGTGGCTCATGAATACCATCAATATTAAACCAATGTCGTTTGTTTTTACTTAATTCTAACTGATTCAAATCCGAAAAATGTGGTATTTGACATACCTTATATTCTTCATTATTGTATTCTACCCAAGTGATTTTGGTGGCATAATTTACGTCAGCTCCTACATAGGTAAGTGTACCAGGCGAAGTGCCTAAAGTTGTTTGAGCGTTATTTCTTTTTCGTTTGGACATACTGATAGTGTTGAATTAAAGGAATAGAATTTTGAACACAAAACCCTATTTTTCAAACGATTACTTCTTCATAAAAACTTTCCTTTTGATGATTCATATTGATATTCATCATAAATCATCAAAAGAATTTTATGTTTGATCAATCTATTTGTGCTAAGTTGAGATAGTTTTGTGGCTATCAAATAATAGTTTTTAGATATTTGTCAAAGATAAATGTTTAATCGAAAATCAAAACAAAACCATAAGATGCAACATGTAGAACATATCGGAATTGCAGTAAAAAGCTTGTCCGAATCTAATACCTTATTTAGTAAATTATTGGGCGTATCACCTTACAAACAGGAAGGTGTGGAATCAGAAGGTGTTTTAACTTCTTTTTTTCAGACAGGACAAACTAAAATTGAACTTTTAGAGGCAACGAATCCCGATAGTCCAATCGCAAAATTCATCGAGAAAAAAGGCGAAGGTATACACCATATTGCCTTTGAAGTAGAAGATATAGAAGCAGAAATGGCAAGATTAAAATCAGAAGGCTTTATCCTATTGAATGAGGTGCCTAAAAAAGGTGCTGACAATAAACTAGTATGCTTTTTACATCCGAAATCAACAAATTCGGTATTGGTGGAGCTGTGTCAAACGATTAAATAACGGATTTGCATTATTCAATATCTGTGAAAGCAAAAGGAGCCCTTCAAATCAATGAGAGCTCCTTTCTATTTATATCCGAAATCAAGAATCAGCAATTCTTAGTATCTTTTCACTTTCAAATCTTGCAAACCACCATCAAAATTAATCAAGATTTTTTTACTTGACTTGTCATAATTTGGTGATTCCCAATAGTCACCTCTTTTGGTAAATCCTTCAAAGTTTTTCGAGTTTAACCCTCCATCTACTTTGATACGACAACCTACACCTTGCGGAACTTCAAATTCGATAGAGGTAAGTCCTGACTCTACGTTGACAATCATATTGTCAGCCAAATCACCTAATTTGATGTCGGTTTTGGTTACACCTGTTTTGATGTCCAACTGTTTGATACGGTATGATGATAAATCAAAATCTGCTTTTCCAGCACCGAATTCAAACTTCATGTTCCAAAGCACATTCGGATTGAATTTCAAATCAACTTTATTGTGACGGTCACTGTCAAAATTGATACCTTCTTTTTTACCTGAAAGTTTAAATTTAACATTTGGATTATCGCCCTCACCCGTTTTTCCTAAAGAGATTTTCCCAAAATCAAGATCGGCATCTGCTTCTACCAATTCAGAAGTTCCTCCATCGATGATAAACTCCGCAGCACCACCATTTAACTCAAAATTAGCAGTTTTGATAGATGAGTTCATCGGTTCAGTGATGTGCTGCTTACCTCCAACTCCGTAAGATTTTTCGTCTTCATTGTTGTCATCCTTATCATTATCCTCATTTTGACTATTATCGTCATTATCATTACGATTATCATCATCATCAAATCTTAAGTGGAAATCTCTATCTCCATCAAACACTTCTGACTTGACATCATCAACACAGCTCTTAACTAGTACCAATGGAATAAAAATAGCCATCATGATAATAGAAATTACCGTAGCCGAACGACTTGTTTTGCCAACGAAGGCCATCAAGCCCATGTATATCAATAGCAATGGCCACATTCGAGCAATATCATGCCAGTGGATATGAAACCACCCATATTCTTTTCCGAGGAAGAGGATACCTAATAAAATTAGAAAACCTCCTGCAAATATATTTTTAGAATTCATGGCTTAAAGGTTTTGAAGATTAGAATTGACCGTAATTGTCGTTATTGCCATTTGATTTTCTATCCTTGAAGATGATATAACCACCTACACCGATTAGCACCAATGGCCATAATTTATGCATATCAAAGCTCGGAATCCATTCATCCAAGAAGAAAATTAAGCCTAGGCCGATAAGCACGGCACCCCAAATTTTATTTGATTCTTTTTTCATGTCAGGTTTATTAAAATTGAAAGCAGTGGCATCGTTTACAGTGGTGTCCCAAGTATTTTTGACTGGTAAGGCAATCCAAAGGATGATATACATCCAAAAGAAAAAGCCGTGTGACAATACTGTTCCGAAGAAAAATATTAATTGAATAATAACAGTTTCTATTCCGAATCTTTCTGCGAGTCCTGCACAAACACCCCCCAAAGTAGCTTTTGAAGGATTGCGATAAAGTCTTTCGTTCATGATAGTAAGTATTAATTGTTACGAGGTTTGATGCTAGTTTCAAATCAAAGGTTACAGCCTAATTTAGTTAATTATTGGGATATTGTAGCTGTTTTGCCTTGTTTGATGTTCGAAAGTTATGTGGAGACCTAGAATTATCAAGACGAAAATAAACGGACGGCAGTTTTGGAAGGCTAAATGGAATTTTTGGATGGGTCACAAAAAAAACTCCTAATCAAAACAGGCTTGATTAGGAATTTTTAGATTAATTTATTTTGGCAATTTTGTTCTAGCCTCTTCCAGTTTTTTTTGTTGATTGGCTAGTTCTTCCTGAATTTTGATTTGATCTTTCTTATTTTGTTCAACATCAGAAAGGAGTTTTTCTAAAGCTGCGCCGTTTTCTTCAATTTTTTTCAATAAACGTTCTTTCTCTTTTTTATTGTCTTCAATAGATTTCACCAATCTATCTCCTGACTTTGCAAACTTCTTTTGCTTTTCTGTTACATCATCCAAAGCTTTTTGTTGAATTCGTACATTTTCTTGTTGGGTAATAAGGTCAACAAAATTATTCAAAAACTTTTCAGCTTGTGGATATTGTGAGTGCCCACCGTTGATATAAACTTGGTCTTCAAAGCCAAAGGAAACAAAGATTTTGGTACGACCTTTATCGTAGAACACCTTACTAACAACCATTAGGGGAAGACTCGAAACGCTAGGAATATTTGCACCTGTAATGCGATACACGCCGCTACGTCCGTCTTCTACTCGCCCATACTTGGCTAATTCTTGCGCCCAAGATTCTTTTACATATTTTTCATCGACTGATACGGTTGTGTATAAGCCTTCTTTATTGGCACGGTCTACTTCGAGAGTTCCTGTAAAAACCTGACTAAAGGCAGATTTGCCAATGAATAATAGGATGGATAAGATGAGAAGTTTTTTCATGATTTCGAAAATTTTGATTGTGTCTTACCAACGAATTTAGTGCTTATTCGGTTTGATTTCAAGCAACTATTTGAGTATTTGGTAGCTATAAGACTTATATAGCTTTAGGAAGTCACCTTTTGACAAACTATCACAATTTTTTGCCCCTGAGCATCGGTCGTAGCGAAAAGATAGGTATTTCCTCCTTCTTGGATTTTAAGTTTTTCTCTGATTTGTTTTACTGTTAAAGGAAAATTCCTGATGGTAATATTGGCTTGATTATTCGAAATAAATGGCGCTATTGCTTTTTTATCAAGTTTACACACTGCCAGAACTTCAAAAGAACGTCCTATAAAATCAGCCTGAAAAACTTCTGATGTATATAAATGACTATGAGGTGCAATTTTTTGTAATCCATAGCGACTACAAGGAAGCTTAAAAGCGCCTGCTTTTAATAATGCTACATTAGGTTCATACAAGTAACGAGCGGGCTGACCAATACTCGGAGCGGTTTGCGCTTCTTCTTCTTTGTAAAAACTCAAAGTTTGAGTATCCTGATTTTTATATAAAGCCACGCAAGTTATCAGTGGAGCGTCGATATGGTTTGATTTCAAGTGAAAAAGAACTTCCTTCACCTCGTTATCTACCGAAATTACCCATATTTGTTTGATACTCTTCAATTCCCGAACAGACTGATCGAGGTCGAGCATAGGAGATGCTTTAATCAGAATATTTTCAGAAAATTGAAAAAGCAAGTCTTGGTATTTCACTACATCGGGTTCGCAATCGCTCAAGGCAAAAACCTTCCCTCCTGCTTCATCACGACGATGTGGGTCGAGATAGATCCATGAAAAATGTGTATTGGTTGGATTCTGCGCATTGAGCCAATCGATTGAATTACCCCCAATAAACGTTATATGTTTTAACCCCAATTGTTCAAAATTATACGCCACTATCTCTTGTAGCTCTTGATTCTGCTCAAAATGAAAAGCTTTCTGAAAACCTTGTGCTAAATAAGCTGTATCCACTCCCATTCCACCCGTCAAATCGGCTATACTTTCTCCATGAATTAAACTCGCTTTGAAGAGCGCCGTCACTTGCGAAGAACACTGCTCTACCGAAAGATTGGCAGGAAAAACCAACTTGGTATTGGCATACCAATCGGGTAATTTATGTTGAGCTTTCTGGCGAGCTTGAATTTGTTGCACCAACTTGGCTACAGGCAAATGCGGATAACGACGCGCCTGCAACATCAATTTGCTAGGTTCATCGTTGAGATGTTCTTGTATAAACTGGATTTCTTCTGGGCTAAATAAAGGAGCGTTCATACCACAAAAGTACTAGAATAAATGCAAGGCAAAAAAAAAGCCCCACAGCTTAAACTGTAGGGCAAAGGATTATAATTCACTTAAACCTGAGTAATACGCCAAACTTGCTAGTGCTTTTTCGTATTTACTTCGCAAAGACTCAACTTTGACTTTCATGTCGATAAACTTACTTTCACGGGAGTTGATTAGGAAAAGTGTACTTTCGCCTATTTCAAACTTACGTTGTTCCGCCTTTAGTAAAAGTTCCTGATTGCTGGTAGCTTGCTGCTGAATAGAAAGCTGACGTTCAAGGTTTTTCACATCGTTGTAAGCGGCATAAATATCATTGACAACTTCTCTTTTTGCCAAATTGTATTCAAAACCTGTCGACAGTTGCTTGATACGAACTTGCTCTAACTTGCCTCTTTCTTTCCTCAGAAAAATTGGCATCACAAATTCAACACCCATTTTATGATTATCAAAAGAGATACCTCCTTCTGGTCCGTAATTGCTATTGAGGGTTTTGGTTATAAAGTTAAAATTGAAATTCAATTGTGGCTTTAATAACTCTTTTCTTAGTTTTTCCTCTAAACCCAACTGTTTGATTTTAACATCCAATTTTACAATTTCAGGATGTTGTACTTTTGCTTGGGTGATAAGGTTTTGTAGAGTTACCTCGTCAAGTTTTCTGGTAGCTATTTTAGGAGGAATAGCACCCTCGGGTAATTCCAATGGATTTTCGTTGGCATCCCACAAATAATTAGAAAGTGCCAAACGAGTGTTTTGCAACTCTACATAAGCTTGCTCCAATGCAACCTGACGGTCTTGTAAGGTAATCTTTGCCTCCACAGAGTCAATCGCAGCTTGTTCGCCAATAGCAGCACGTTCTTTGGTTGCTACATATCGAGTATTCGCCAAATTCAAACCTTCTTGAATAAACTGTAATTGTTGATAGCTAAACCACCATTCCCAATAGGCTTTTGAAGCGGACAATACGGTTTTGTTAATTAACTTCAATCGTTCTGCTTCAGAAATTGTTTTAGCCAATTGCGCCTGTTTTAAGGTGGTACGACGTGCGTCGATAATCATACCTTGTCCAATCGGAACAGTGATACCTGCTACTAATAATTCGGGAGATTCTTCAGGTAAAAGTTTTTTACCTGTACGATTTTCGTATCCTAATTTTAAATCTGTACCTGTCCAAACAGGAACTTTTAAGGCGTTTTCCCAACGATTATAATACTCGCTTCCACCCAAAGCTTTGCGGTCGAGCGTGGAGCTGAGCTTAGGGTCAAACTGTCCTTTGGCTTGCATAATTTCGGTTTCGGCATCGCGTGGGTATAAATCAGCTTGCTTGACCATGGGGTGATTTTTGAGCACCAAACTTTTAAAATCCTCAAAACTAAAAGCTGTCTGAGCAGATACTCTGAAGCTTGTAAAGCTCCAGAGTACAAGAATAAAAAAGAAAGGTTTGACAAGAAAAGCACCCTGATGTGTGTTATTCTGCATCTTTATCATTTTTTATCTTCTTTTTTAGCTTGTTTGTCAGGTTGTTTTTCCTCTGGTTCACTCTTTAAGTTGGCAGGGAAAGCATTGAGCTGGCGCCATACTTCATACCAAATAGGTACATTGTCGAGCATAACCCAGCCTACTACACCTGAGCCCATTCGCAATTGCTTTGGCCAAGGGTCGTCACCTTTCTTCGGAATTACTAGCATACGATATTCGCCACCTTTACTATCTACTCGGTCGATAACTTTTACAGTACCTCCGAAAGTACCTACAGAGGTAGACGGCCATCCCGAAAATACTAGAGCTGGCCAACCTTCAAACTGCAAGCGCACCTCACGACCTTCCTGGATGAGGGGTACGTCCATAGCTTTTACGTACAGTTCTACAGCTGTATCTGGATTAGAAGGCTGAAGCGTACAGATAGACTCGCCTTCTTTGATGGTTTCACCAATACCTGCCTTCAAAGCTTTTACCACAAAACCATCTTGTGGCGCACGAACAACATATTGTCCGAGACGATAATCCACATTAGAAATTTTATTTTGTAATTGCGACAATTCATATTCTCCAGTAGCTACTGAAGACAATGCTGTACTTTTATCAGATTCTGCCTTTGAGATTTTCTCTGCGTATTCGGCATTCACGGAATTAAGTTCGATACGGGCATTGATAAGCTCTTGACGAGAAACCAACAATTTATTTTGTACCGAAACATACTTTGCTTTTGTTTCTTGCAATTTGAGCTTACGAGATTCTAGTTCGCTCAACGATACAATTCCTCCATTTTTGTATTGATCTTCACCACGGTCATAACGTACCTGTGCGATATTAACTTGCACTTGCTCTGCCAACATATCGGTACTATCCGACACCACTTTGGCTTGGTTTTGTTTGACCTTGTTTTTAGCTTTTTGTAAACTAAACTGCTGATTTTGTTGCAAAGCCACAATTTGCGACTCAAGGGCTTTTACTTTGATATGATAACTTTCAATAGCAGATTTTTTGGCAGCAAGTTGCTCCTGTAAACGTTTCGAAAGGTTTTTATCAAAGTAATCATCTTTAATTTCAGAAATCACCAAAATGGTATCTCCTTTTTCGACAAAGTCACCTTCTTTCACAAGCCATTTTTCAATTCGACCTGCAATGATATTTTGAATATTTTGGGGACGGTCTTTGGGAGTAAGTGCTGTAATATCGCCTTTGCCATTGATATTCTGTTGCCAAGGCAAAAACATTATAAGCAACAAAACAACCCCAATCCCGATAAGCCATCTTTTTAAGACGACCGCTGACCGTGGCGTATGCAAAGTGTTGAGGGAGTATAAATCAAACTCCTCATGAACACGGTCGTGAACTTTTTGTTTTGATATATTTAACATGAGTAAATTCTTAAGATTACGTTTGAAATAATTGTTTTGGCTCAAAGCCTATTCTTCAACAACTAGTCCACCAATGACATAAACTTATCGTTTTTCATAAGCTCGTCAAATGGCCCGTCCAACACGATTTCGCCTTCATTCATTACTAAAACTCGATCACAGGCCGCCATAACCATCGGGTCGTTTGAGATAGTGAGTAATGTCCAAGGATTCTCTTTGTCGGTCAAGAATGAGATACATTTCATACGTTCAGCCTTGTGAAGCTCGCGATAGATGTCAGTAATCATTAGCAATTTTGGCTTTTCAACTACGCATCTAGCAACTGATACTTTGGCGATAAAGCTTTCAGAAAAACGCTTACCTCCCGCAATCATTTGGGTACTGAGTCCATCAGGGAGCTCAGCTATAATATCTTGCATATTAAGGCTTCGGAGCGCCCACTGCAAATCATCGAAAGTGATATTCTTGCGTCCCATTACCACATTGTCGATTAAGGAGCCATCAAAAATCAAGTCTATAGCAAGGTTACGCTCAATGGCATCACGAACAGCATTTAGGTCCAAATCACGAATCGAAATACCATTGTAAGAAACAGAGCCTTCGTATTCGGTGAAAATGGCAGATAAGATTTTGAGTAAAGTTTCTTTACCTGACCCGTTAGTCCCAGTAATACAGATACTCTCATTGGGCTGAACATCCAAATTCAGGTTTTTCAACACCTTTTTATTTCCATCTGGATATTTGTAACTCAAGTTTTGCAACTTGATAGCCATTCCTTCTGAATGTTGATTAAAATCGTAGTTTAAGCCTGTTTGGCGCTCTAGTGGAAGGTCTGTTACAGTTCCCATTTTCTCAACGGCCGTCAACAAGTCAAAAACTGTTTCGATACTACCAATCAATTTTTCTACAGAGTTTACTACCAATACGATGATAATTTCAGAAGCTACAAACTGCCCAAGCGTAATTTGTCTGTCGATGACTAAGGCTGTCCCCAAAATCAGGAGCAAACCAGTAATAAATGCTTTGAAGAATACCGCATTTCCAAAAAGGATTAGCAGTACATTGAAGTGTTTTTTACGGTATTTGAGATAGTTATTCACCAGATAGTCCATGCGTTGCATAGGCAAATTGGTAGAGCCAGCCGATTTGAAGGCATATAAAGTACGAGCAATGTCTTCGAGCCATTGTGCTACTTTATATTTATACTTCGATTCAATCAAGCTAGATTCAAGTCCTTTGGGTGCATTGTAATAGACTACCAATGATACAACAATGACCATAATAGCCCCAAATGCAATGAAGTAAGGGTGATAAAGCGATAGCAAGATAACTCCAAACAAAATTTGGATTACGGCTGCTGTTACGTCGATAAGTACTTTGGGAAGTGCTTTTTGAACATTCAGAATGTCAAAAAAGCGATTCATTAACTCTGGTGCGTAGACCCCTAATAAGGATTCAGATTTGACTCTAGGGATACGATAGGTAAATTCGAAGGCAGCTTTAGCAAAAACTCTTCTTTGAAGAATTTCGACGAGCGTTTGTTGGTAAATTTGTAGGATACCCGAAAAAACAATTCCAAGTATTACGACACCTACTAAAACATAAACAGAACTAAAGAAAAGGCCTCCAGATACAAGCCCAATAATGGCCTGAATGCCAAGTGGCAAGGTTAAGCTAATGATACCCACTACAATGGCATAAATATAGATAGTGGTAATATCTTTTTTCTCCTTACGAAGCATATTAAACAGCCTCTGTACAGGAGATAACTGCTCGAAGGCATTATCCTCCGAAATATTTTCGAGGGGAAAGACCTTCAAAAATCTAACTTTTCCATTATTCGATTTGTCGGGAGCATTTGAAACGGTAGCTGGCCTAAATGAAGAAGACGAGGAAATAGCCTCTGTTTCGTTATCCAAAATCCGCCAAAAGAACGGCGCATCATCTTTGAGCTTTCTGGATGCTAAAATTGGTCTAATCTCTCCGTGAGAATCATCAAAAAATATAATTGGATGAGAGCTTTGCTCGATTAGAACGTGGAACTCTTTGGCGTCTGCGTAGTTTTCGACGACTAAAAACTGTTGTTTTCTGGCCTCTTGGATAAGGTCATTCACAAAATCATAAATGCTATCCTTAGCGTAGGTTCGGGTCGGTGATAGCGGTGACTGATATGTGAAATTGTTAAATTCAGTGCCGTAAAACTCGGTCAGTTTCTTAACGATAAGGCTTAACTGAGTGCTTTGCATGTGGTTGTTGGTTTTTTAAAGGTTAATAGTTAACTAACAACGAAGTATTAGTTTGTCCGAACAGTTTGGAAAGAATCTAAATAAAATCGAACGCACAAAATTACTTATTATTTTACTCGCAATCGGGAGACTGACATTAATCTTAGATTAGAATTTTTTCCTTTAATGAGCTTTCTCATTGAGGGCTATGGAAGAAGTACTTAAATTTGCTTTGCCTTTTTTTATTTAGTAATTTAGTCCTAGGTTAAGAGTAATGGTATTATTTCATGAAAAAATAAGCCTTTTTGCTTAAATTTTCTTTTTAATTAAATATCACATTTTTTTTCAGATAAACAAAACTAAAAGGGGGTAATTTTCCGTTTACTAAATTTTGGAGATACGCTCCATATCAACCATTGAGGCAAAGCCTTGCTTTGCAAGTCCTTATGTTTAAAGAATTCATTCGGCCACTGATATTACTATTATCTATATGCTGCCAAATTTATACTGCTAATGCCTTTCAAATCAATACGACTGATTCTTCATTATATGCTCATCAAGCCGTAGAAAAAGCTATTTTGAATGCTAGTAAGCATGACCAAAAACAGGCTAATTTTTCTGCTGAGATTTTTATCCAAAATACAGGTAAATGGAATCGTATCCCTAGTATTTGGAAGGGACTTCTCAAAAAGGAAGGGATAGAGGGCAAATTAGCATATCAATCAGAATCTTATGGCAAGTTTCGGGTAGATACTGCTTATAATTATGTATTTGATTTTAAGGCTGCTCGTAACAATTATCATGCAGAAGCTCGTGCTGACAAGTTTGTAAATCCCAACTTTTATAAGGCAAATGTGGGACCAAAAGCTATTTCTCCTCTCTCGCCTAAAGCTTTTCACTATTATGATTTTAAGTGGATAGGCAAGGCTTTTCTGGCTGGAAAAGAAGCTGATTGGTTTGAAATTACGCCCAAACTTAATAATGACGAGAAAGTTTTTTCTGGTAAAATTGCTTTGTCTACTGACGAAGGATGGATTGTCGGATTAGATGTTTCGGTAAATCACTATGCAATTCAGTATCATTTTGAAATAGATTTTGAATCTGTCCAATCTGTGGTTCTTCCTCAAAAATATCAAATTTCTACCACTGGCAAACTCATGGGATTTCAGGGTGAGTACCAGTACATAGCCCACGTTTGGAATTATCAGCTTGGCAACATCGAGCCTATTGTAAGACCTGCGGAACATCAATTTCGTGAAGTTTATAATATCCAAGAACGTAACTTCGAAGTTCAGCAGTTTAAGCAAGTCATGGGAACGCTTGGCTCTAATCTGGAAAACACTTGGAGTGATGCCAATATTGGCTCAGGATTAAAACGATATGATAAGATAAATTTGGAGGTTTTGCCTGAATCACAATCGCAAGAATGGTGGGATAACCTAAAAAAATCTTACCAAACAAAAACCTACCTCCCAAGTCTCTCTATTTCGGCGATTTCCAAATCAACACTGCCTCCGCAACCTGACGAGTATGCTACCTATCGTCAAACCAACCTTAAATTTGGAGTCGGAAGTGTTTTATTTAGTCGCTCATATTTTTGGGGAGATAATACAAGAGGTTTTTATCCACACGAAATTTACTATAAATCTCCTGTTTTAGACTTCAACTTCAATACCGTTGAAGGATTTGTTCAAAATACGGGAGCTTTATATCGCTTTAGAAAAGCTCGTTATGATTGGTTCGAAATAGACCCAACGTGGCGATATTCTTACAACTTAAATAAGTCATCAGGAACACTAAAGCTTCGTTGGAAAACCCAACAAGACGATATCAGTATCACTGGTGGAAAATTTGTATCGCAATACAATGTAGATACCCCAATTGCTTTTGACCTGAACTCACTATCGACTTTATTACTAAAGAAAAACTATGTAAAGATTTACGAGAAAGAGTTTATCAATTTTAGTTTAGTCGAAAGAATTTCAAATGCCTTTGCCATTCGAGGTTCGGCTGAATGGGCAAGAAGGTTTCCTTTGGAAAACACCACCAATTATTACTGGATTAACTTCCAGAATACGCCATATTTGCCTAATAACCCAGAAAATAAAGAAATTGGCAATACCGAATTTAAGACCAATACAGCTTTTTCGGTCAGTTTTCAGGTAAACTATCGTCCTACCCTCAAAAAGCAATATCGTAACAACATTCGAATGGTCGATTTGTCTTCGTCGCCATTAATTATGTTCAAATATCGTGGTGCTTTCAGCGAAGTTCTTAATACAGACATTGACTTTCATACCGTTGAATTAGGTATTACACATAACTTTCCGTTATCGCTCAATACCAATTTTAACTACATCGCACAAGCTGGTACATTTTTCGACGTAAAGAATATGACCTTTGCCGACTACAAGCATTTTAATGGCAATAACAACATGATTTCGATTGGAAATATGCTTACAACACATAGATTAGTCGGTTTTTATGACAACTATATTTGGGGAGCTAGTAAGAAATTTATTGATCCATTTTTGTATTCGACCAACGGAGCTTATATCGATATTATGACGATGGTGGGGATGCGTAAGTTTTTGGTTTCAAGACTAAATATCGCTCGAAAGCTAGCTTTACGTGAGGAGTTTTTTGCCAACTACATGTACACTGCCAATAAGAATTTTCATTATGCTGAATTTGGTTATGGTATCGATGGTATTGCTCGTATTTTCCGATTGGAATTTGGCTATAGACTCGAAAATGGTACATTTACCAAAGACACCCCAACTTCGAGAATTACTCCTATTATTCGTATTTCTCTCAACTCAAGAGTACGTGGAGGTGTAACACCTGACTGGTAATATGACATTTTTAATTTTAGTAAATTATAGAGACGTAAGGAATTACGTCTCTTTTTTTATCTTCATATTGTAACAAATCTCCAATCAATCATCCGCAATCTGAAATACTTTGTCTTTCATCTAAAAAATTTGAACAAAATAAGGACAAATTGTATTTTTATAAATGTTAAAGACAAAGTCAGACGACTTTCTTGATGCTTTTACAAACACTATCCTTCTAGATACTAATCAACTCCTAAACTTTCGCACATCATGGCAAAGTACAATCTTTCTGTAAATGGCAAAAAATATACTGTAGATGCAGACCCAGACACTCCTCTTTTGTGGGTGATTCGTGATTATGTGGGTTTGAAAGGAACTAAATTTGGCTGTGGAATGGCACTTTGTGGTGCTTGTACTGTTCATTTAGACGGACAACCAATTCGCTCATGCTCAACGCCAGTTTCTACAGTAAAGGCAACGAATAAAATCACAACTATTGAGGGAATTTCTAATAATACCGATCATGCTGTACAAAAAGCATGGATTGAAGCCCAAGTACCTCAATGTGGTTATTGCCAATCAGGACAAATCATGTCTGCGGTGGCACTTTTAAAAACTAATCCTAATCCTAGTGATTCGGATATCGATGAGGCTATGTCTGGTAATATTTGTCGTTGCGGAACTTATCCACGTATTCGCAAAGCGATTCACCGTGCGGCAGAATTAATGAAAGATTCAGGTAATACAACTGGTAGATAAGAATATTCTAGCACCATTGTTTATCTTAAATTCTCGCAAAACATCATGACAAAATCATTAGAATCTTCAAGTCGTAGAGACTTTTTGAAATCTACAGGAAAAGTTGGGGCTTTGTTAGCCATCGGCTTTTCGTTGCCTTGGCAACAAGGGCAAGCTGCAACCATTACCAAAATTGACACAACGAGTTCATTAGCAGGACTAGAACTCAACCCTTATATCTTAATTAACGACGACGGACAGATTGTTCTATTCAATGCTCGTCCAGACATGGGGCAGGGTACTTATCAATCTTTACCACTATTGTTGGCAGAAGAACTAGAGGTAGATTTATCTCAAGTACAAATCCGTAATACCGACGGTCAAGGTAAATATGGTGCGCAGTTATCAGGTGGTTCATCATCTATTCGCACACGCTGGCAACCTATGCGTAAAGCAGGTGCAGCGGTAAAAGAAATGTTGATTACGGCTGCTTCAAAAAAATGGAATGTTCCTACTACAGACTGTTACGCTCAGTTAGGTAAAGTGTATCACAAACCTTCTGGCAAGTCTTATACCTACGGGGAGTTGGTAGAAGAAGCTTCAAAATTAGAAGTACCTAAAAACCCCAAGCTAAAAGACCCGAAAGATTTTAGACTATTGGGCAAATCTGTTCCAAGACCAGAAATTCCTTCTAAAATTAATGGTACTGCTGTTTTTGGTATTGATGCTGAAGTTCCTGGCATGTTATATGCAAGCATTCAACGCTCTCCAACGATTTTGGGCAAAGTCAAAAGTATAGATAGCGCAGAGGCCATGAAGGTAAAAGGTGTGAAAAAGGTCGTAAAAACCGAACGCAAAATGCCTCATCGTGCTGTAGAAGCCGTTGCTGTTGTAGCAGATACCTATTGGGCAGCCTTGAAAGCAAGAAAAGCTCTTAAAATTCAATGGGATGCAGAGGGTTCAGACAAAACTTCGACAGATGCTTATTATGCCAATCTTCGTCAGTTAGCACAAAAAGACGGGATTGATTATCCAGAAAAAGTAGGTGATTTTAAAGGTGCATTCCAAAAAGCAACTAAGAAATTAGAGGCTTCTTATGAAACTCCTTTCTTAGCACACGCTCCTCTCGAGCCAGAAAATGCAACTGTTTGGGTACAAGGCGACAAGGTAGAAGTATGGGCGCCAATTCAAGGACCTGATGGGCTTATTCAACAATTGTCAGCTTATTTGAAAATTAAGCCTGAAAATGTTAAGGTAAACGTGCCATTCATGGGTGGGGCTTTTGGTAGAAAAGCCTATTTCGATTACGTGATGGAAGCTGCACATATTTCTAAGCAACTCAACGCACCAATTAAAGTAATCTGGACGCGTGAAGACGATATGACGCAAGGGCCTTTCCGTCCGGGAATGCTTGACCGCTTGGAAGGTGCTATTGATGAAAAAGGTGCTTTAGTGGCTCACCATCACCAAATTGTTGGTTCTTCTATCCAACATCAAGTATTCGGAGTACCGCTCAAGGATAAAGCCGATGATTGGGCACATGAGACGGCTAACTTTGAAGATAGTCCTTATGATATTGCCAATAGAAAGCTTTCTTTCAACTTAGCAGAAACTGATATTCCTATCCTTTGGTGGCGTTCGGTATATTCATCGACTACTGCTTTTGGACAAGAATCGTTTATGGATGAATTAGCACATGCAGCTCAGATTGACCCATTGGCTTTCAGACTCGAAATGTTAGCAGATTCTCCACGTTTCTCAAGAGTTTTACAAACTTTAGCCAAAAAATCGAACTATCATCAGAAGTTACCAAACAATCAGGCTATAGGTATTGCTGTTGCTCGTTCGTTTGGTACCATAGCCGCACACGCTATTACGGTTTCGAAACAAGGAAAAGGAGTAAAAATTGAAAAAGTTGTTTCTGTTATTGACTGTGGTATGACAGTAAACCCTGACAATATCAAAGCTCAAACAGAAGGAAATATCGTAATGGGATTGACAGCAGCCATCAAAAATGGCATCACAATCAAAGATGGTATCACTGAACAAACCAATTTCCATGAATATAACGTAATGCGCATCAACGAGATGCCAGCTACGGAAATTCATATCATTGATTCCACCGAAGAACCAGGAGGTGTTGGCGAGCCAGGCTTACCACCTATTGCTCCTGCACTTTGTAATGCGATATTCAACCTAACGGGTAAACGACTTCGAAATTTACCAATCAATTTGGACGAAATAGGATAATAAAAAAAAGAGGTTGCCCCAAAAGGTAACCTCTTTTTTTATTTTAGCATCTCTCATCTTAAATATATTCTATCCAGACTATTCGAAAATTACCATTTGTTATCGATAAACTAAAGGAGTTTTACTAATTTGCGTAAATACGACTACTTTCAAAAACCTTGTATCATCCCGCTTGTGAAGATACAAGGTTTTTTAAACCATTAAATTTTCATGAAATATTGGATTTTAACCTTATCGCTTCTATTAAGTAGCATCCTATTAGTTGACGCACGCCCTCGTCGCAAAAAACATCAATCAAAACGTAGTAAACACCGTGTGACTCGTGTAGTTCGTCGCTCAAGTGGAGGAGGAAATTACAAATCTGTGTGGATTGCCCCGCATCAAGTCGACTGTAATGGCGTAGCGCCTCTCAAATGTTTTCAGGTAAAATATAGTCCTCAAGAAGAATGGCAAACGTACTCAGGAGCAATTGACCGTTTTAAGTTTGTTGAAGGATTTGAATATCAAATCAAGGTAAAAGAAACTAAACTTAAAAACCCTCCTGCCGACGCACCAGATACCAAATGGACCTTGGTAAGAGTAGTTTCTAAGCAAGAACCTGAGTTACCCAAACTTCCATTGGCATCACAATGGATTTTATCGGCTTATTACACAGGTAGTGCTTGGGAGCCAACCAATTCGAAGTCAGCTTATTTGACAATTGCGAGAGACTTAAAAGGATTTTCTGGAACTGGAGGTTGCAACAGACTGAGAGGAGACCTAGAGGCCAATGGCACAAACGTTACTTTCAGCCAAATTATAAGTACCAAAATGGCTTGCGATAAATTACAAGCTGAAACTCGTTTTATTGAAGCACTTGGCAAAGCTAATCGCTTTGATATCGTCGGTGGAGAATTAACCCTTTTTAATGGACAAACACCATTAATGAAATTAGAAAGCTATCGATAAGCATTTCACTTAAGGTAAACAAAAAAGGCAAAGTCCGTGGACTTTGCCTTTTTTGTTTATCAAGAATGTCAATATTATGCCAAACCGAATTTAGCTTTTACTGCATCTACATAGTCAAGTTTTTCCCAAGTAAATAACTCTACCTCTTTCTCTACAACTTTACCATCTGGAGACTTGAACGTTTTTGTAACAACTTCATTTTTACGTCCCATGTGACCGTAAGCAGCAGTTTCAGAATAGATAGGGTTTCTCAACTTCAAACGTTGTTCGATGAAGTAAGGGCGCATATCGAAGATTTCTTCTACTTTGCGAGCGATTTCACCGTCAGTCAAATCAACCTTAGCAGTACCGTAAGTGTTTACATACAAACCACAAGGTTTAGCAACACCGATTGCATAAGAAACTTGAACCAATACTTCGTCACAAAGACCAGCAGCTACCAAGTTTTTCGCAATGTGGCGAGTAGCATAAGCAGCAGAACGGTCAACTTTTGAAGGATCTTTACCAGAGAATGCACCACCACCGTGAGCACCTTTACCACCGTAAGTATCTACGATAATCTTACGACCAGTCAAACCTGTATCTCCGTGAGGACCACCGATTACAAATTTACCTGTTGGGTTGATGTGGTAAGTAATTTCATCGCTAAACAAAGCTTGAAGCTCAGGAGTCAATTTTGCTTTCACACGAGGAATAACAATAGCAATGATATCTTCTTTGATTTTTGCCAACATAGCCTCTTCCGAGTCGAAATCATCGTGCTGAGTAGACACTACGATTGTATCAATTCTTTGAGGTTCGTTGTTATCAGAATATTCGATAGTTACTTGTGACTTAGCATCTGGACGCAAATAACCAATCAAAGCTGGCTCATTGTTACGGATGTAAGAAAGTTCTTGCAAGATTTTGTGAGCCAAATCCAATGCCAATGGCATATAGTTTTCGGTTTCTTTTGTAGCATAACCGAACATCATACCTTGGTCACCAGCACCTTGTTCTTCTGGGTTCTTGCGATCAACACCTTGGTTAATATCAGCAGATTGCTCGTGAATAGCCGAAAGGATACCACAAGAATTTGCTTCGAACATATATTCAGACTTTGTATAACCAATTTTGCGGATTACTTCACGTGCAATACTCTGTACGTCTAAGTAAGTGTTAGTATTTACTTCACCCGCCAAAATTACTTGACCAGTGGTTACTAAAGTTTCGCAAGCTACTTTTGATGAAGGGTCAAACGCCATGAAGTGGTCGATAAGAGCGTCCGATATTTGGTCAGCAACTTTATCTGGGTGTCCTTCAGAAACTGACTCAGAGGTGAAAAGATATGCCATTTCTACAATTAATTTTTTTTTGAAATTCTACGGAAATATTCGACCCAAGCACAAAAGCTTACTAGCGAAATTATCGACAAAAATAAGCGGAAAAACGCTCAAAATTCTTGTATCTAGCTCAGTGCTTACAGCCAAGGGTCAGAATTGTATTACAAAACTACAACTAATATTTTTAAATGACAATTTAGCTTAGTTGACTACTAGATTATAGATAAATTATCTTAAAAATAACCATATTTTTCTAAATATCACTACAAATGCGGATTTCAAGAATGGAATTATCGGAACAGTGTGCATTATAGCCAAGTCTTCTAATAGACTTGTATCTTCGTCCAAAAACTTCAAAATTTGGGCTGGTCGATTTTTACTAAACAAACAAGTAAAAATATCTTTTGACGAATGGCGATTTTTGAGCATTACATCTAGCAAAATACTATCTAATAATGCTTTCCAATTGGGAATATATGTACCTTTCCGCCATGCCTTTTTTTCTTTTTCAAAAGAATCAAAATTGCCCTTTGCTCGCTCTAAATCTCGCACAAGGTTCTTTAAAATACGTTGTGTGCGAGTAAAGCTATACCCTGTCGACTCCTTCACATAGCCCCCAGACGTACCTATGCGAACAATGCCATGGTCAGGTATTTGAATACAAGGCTCATCAGACATCGGGATTACTCCTTTTTCTACCTCCTCAATACGATAATGAGCTATTTTTAGCTGGTGAGTGATATAATCCTTTAACTCATTGTCATAGACTGAGTCCTCAAGTAAATTATCTGAAAAAATCGTGTATTCAACTAAGGCTTTGGTTTTACTATAAGGTAATACATAAACGAATCGGCATTCATCGTTCTGTTCTACATTAAAGTCAAACATGGTAGGCTTGGTTTCATCAAAGGAAGGCTCATCAGTTTCGATAACCCAACCTTTAAAATGCTGAAGCATTTGGCTATATCGCTTATCATCGTATGGCGAACGAAATGTACTGTCAAAAACTATTTGAGACGCCTTATAGATACCTTTTACAGTTTTAACTTGTGGTTTATCATCAATATCCTTTTCTACTGAGAATACACTATCAATCAAAAAGTTAATATTTTTTTTTCGAGAAATAGCATCATAGATAAATTGATAGAAATCAGGACTTCGAATTAGCTTATATTGGTATTCGTCAATGGGCAAAAATTGACTAAAATTTCTGCTTCCATGAAACCAAACACCATTCCATTTCTGTCTGACAATTTCGTCAAAAGCATTAGGTTGAGCTTCCCAAAAGCACCATGTTTTATCATTTTCCTTTTTCTCTGACTGATCAATAATTAGAATCTTAGCGTTCTCTAAACTCGATTGAGATAGATAATAAGCCAACGACAGACCCGCCAAGCCTCCTCCTGCTATAATAAAATCAAACTGTTTACGATGTTCTTGATACATTCAGGTAATGAGTGTTATTAATATCACGTTGATTCATATTCTAACGAAACTTTGGAAAACTATGTAGTTTTAGTAATATTGTATTTCTTTACTTGAGTAACACACTCAATACATTTTTGTTTTTCTAATATTGTAAATAATGTACTCCAATAAGGTTATTACTTCTCAAAAAACGCTATTATTTGGTTCTTTTCTTTTTTTAGCTTTTCCCTGCATTCTGTTCATCACAACTTGGGTAAAATTGATTTTTGCACTTATTTCTATCACAGCATTTCTTATTGTAGTAAAACAATTTAATGCCACGTTAGGAAATCGTAAACATTATTCAACTCTCTATCTGAACGAAGTGGTTTTATTATTCATATTATCATTAACAATAGTGCTTCTTTCAGGTGTAGGAGACTTTGCAAGTCAAATCAGAGATTATATTGGACATACTGCCAAAATTCAAGATTTAGTAAAGTACGATTGGCCGTTTACTTATGCAAAAGTTAATCGTTATCCATGTTATTATTTTGGATATTACTTAGCTCCAGCATTTTTCAGTAAGATATTTGCTAACGTATTTATTACAAACGTTATCTGGATTCTATGGGCAACATTAGGAATGTTTTTTAGTATGTCATTAGTATATCTATATCTACAAAAAGATTTAAAGGTATTAATTCTATCGTTGTTTTTTTCAGGTAGTTATAGCTTTGTCTTTTATATCAATCAAAAATTTATTCATTCTAATTTATTAATCTCAGCCAACGCTGATCAAATATATTACGTTGCCTATTCAATTTTTGGTAGTGCAATGTGGGTTCCAAATCAAATTATTCCAAGTCTATTGTGTGCTATTGTCATTCTAATTTCGGCCCGTAATGACAATATAAAATTGCCATTATTTTATATTTCTTGCTCATTTTTTTGGGCGCCTTTTCCTACACTTATAGCCTCACTTTTATATCTGTTAATTCTGTTCAAAAAACATTACCATGTGTTAAATGAGTTTGTAAGTTTTGTTAAGATTGGTATTTTAATTTTTTTATTCCTTGCTCCTATTGCAATTTATCTATCAGCAACTTCTAGCTCTGGAGTAAGTGGATTTGTATGGAACTATAATGCTGACTGGTTCGCTATTTTAGTAGGTTATCTTCTTTCCGAAATTGGATTCCTTTTTATTGCTATATTCCTAATCACAAAATTTAGTGCAAAATTACCAGAAGAACTATCTTATTTATTTTATGTTAGCATCATTATTTTCTGTCTTTTATGTCTAACAAAATATGGAGTTTGGAATGATCTGATGGCTAGAGGAAATATCCCTTTAATGTTCATTTTTTCAATTTATATTTGTTCACAAATCGTACATACCAAAAACTTTCCCAAAAAAGTTCTTCTATTGGTTATATATATGTTAGTGACTATTCCATTACTTAAAATAGTTTTTTTTCAATTGAGCAATAATCAATTAATCGGAACAATGTCTAAAAAGACAGATACAGGAGATATGTATGAAGTTTTGGTAAAAAACTATTCGCAACAAGAAGGAGAGCAATATCTATTAAAGAAGGACAGTTTTTTTGAAAAGTACCTCCTAAAAAAATAATAGATGGCAGATAATCTCTGCCATCTATCCAACTAATCTTTTTTTGTATCCAATAAATATTTTTCACAGAAAGAGTCTGACTGTAATTGATATTGTACCAATGCTCGTTCAGTGTACACTTCTTTTAAAAAATCCATTGTATTTTTCATATCTCCTTGAAAAGGATGTGTAATAGAAGTCACAGGAGAGCTAGGTCTAATTCCTTCAAAAATTCTTATAAAAGAAGGGACTGACAAAAAGCATAATAGACAGACATAAGCAATAAATTTAAAGCTCTGAATCTTCAGATTTGCTAGTTGTTGTGTAATAAAAACACCCAGTACAAAAGTAGAAGGGATTATACCTCTTAGTAACAAATCATTAAACATTCCTACTCTATATAATGGTAATAAAGCGAATGCACCTAAAGCGCAAAATAAATATTGTTTTTGCTTAGAAGACTTCAATGATTCTTTTATTAAAAAAAACCAAACAGCAATATTTAAAAACCAAAAGGCTAAATATCCTTCTATCCAAAAATTACTTTTTGTCCAAATAAAGCCATTTGTATCACTCAACTCTATGGCTCTATTAGAAGTAAGATATAGAACTGAAGGAATAAATGGAACAATCATTAGTAAAAAATAAGGTAATAATTTATAAAATTGAGGAGTGGTAATTTTATCAAAATACCTAGCAATTACTATAGGAAGTAGTCCGATGCAAATCAAAGGACTCCAAATAATATTACAAAGCAATATTAGAATTTCAAGTTTGTAATTTTTGCTGCTTTCTGAATTTAATATTAGCAATGTTGTTACACCTGCAGGTATTAAATGCTGTGGCACCCATTGTAGAGATGCTATCATCGGTGACCAGAATGTTATATTAAAATCAGCTAGTCGAACATTACTATTTATTATAAATTGATTCAAATATGGAATATTCAACATCTGAATAATAAACATCAAAGTGTTTCCATTGTTGAAAAGTAAAAATAAAAAAACAAATTTTAATCCCTTCTCAATTTTATATAGTCCTATCAAAATCAAAAAAACGCCTATCCAAGACCATAACAAAATGATATATCTACAAGATGCTATTCCTAGTAGTTTTCCTAGAAAAGCCGTTGGTAAGTAATATGCCCAATAATAACTAGAGAAAGTATTGTATTTATCATAATATGTTGGCCATTTATAATTTACCAAATCATAAACTTTAAAGTTATTGGTACCCCAGTCAACAGTTTGTTGGCGATATTCTCCTATTCCAAAGACAAGACAGAGACCTAAACTTAACAATAATAAAATTACAATATCTTTTAAAGGGAGGTAGGTAGTTTGAACAGAAAACCTATCTTGATTTAATTCTGATTTAACTGAGTCGAAAACAAAAAGTAGTAACAAGCATGCAAGAGGAAGTGATATTATGTCTTTAAACCATGCACCAGTAAAGATTAAATTGGGTATAAATAAATAAATTAGAGAGGTAATTCTCAGGTTTACATTGGTAAAATACATCATGTATAAATTTGTATTTAGTCAGAAATACTTTTTTACTTTAAATATTGTGTTTAGATCCTTTTAGATTTTTACATTTCTACTAGTATTTAACGACCAACTCAAAACAAACAGTATTTAAAAATTAAAAAGTCACTTGAAAATGGTTAATGTACATAACATAGCCATGTTATAAACCCCTAAAAGAAAATATAGGTAGTAAGCATTAGTATTACACTTACTACCTATTTATAATTATTCCATTTATCTGTTATATCTAGATATGTCTTTCGGCATGGTAGCTTGAACGAACCAATGCACCTGATTCAACATACTGGATACCTCTTTTCAAACCTTCTTCTTTATACATGGCAAAAGTATCTGGATGAATCCACTCAATTACCTCATGGTGCATTTTAGTTGGTTGTAAGTATTGTCCCAAAGTCAAAACATCTAAGCCATTTTCCACTAAATCGTCCATCGCTTTGAAAACCTCTTCTTTAGTTTCGCCCAAACCTAACATAATACCAGTTTTGGTACGTTTACCAAATTCTTTGGTACGTTTAGTTTGTTCCAAACTACGCGCATATTTTGCCTGAGGGCGAACATTGCGATACAAGCGCTCAACCGTTTCCATGTTATGCGAAACCACCTCTTGTCCACCTTCAATCATACGATATAGAGCGTCCCAATTACCTTTTGTATCTGGAATCAGCGTTTCGATGGTAGTTGTTGGAGACTCTTGTTTTACCTGCACTACAGTCTGATACCAAATTTCAGCGCCACGGTCTTTCAATTCGTCACGGTTTACTGAAGTAATAACAGCGTGCTTTACTCCCATCAACTTAATAGCCTCAGCTACACGACGTGGCTCATCAGCATCATATTCGTTTGGACGACCGGTAGCCACCGCACAAAATGTACACGAACGAGTACAAACATTACCCAAAATCATAAAGGTAGCTGTACCTGCTCCCCAACACTCGCCCATATTTGGACAATTCCCTGATTGACAGATGGTATGTAGCTTATATTCGTCGACAATACTACGAACTTTTGCGTATTCTTTACCGATTGGCAATTTTACTCTCAACCAATCTGGTTTTTTGTTATGCTTGGTAGCACTAGGAGCTACTACTGGAAGTTCTATCATTACAATAAATTGAGGTATGTTGAAAAAGTAATCTATACTTCTAACAAACTCTACCCTATTTTTGATTCAACAATGTGCAAAAATACGAACTTACTTTTTACCCCCGAAGAAAATTGTCAAATATCCCGAAGTAAAGACACTTTGATTATCAGAAAGTGCCATAATTTCTACCTTTTTGCTATAAATATCAGCTAAAAAGCCCACTTCAAGGCTAATGTTGCTCTGACGGAAAGCATCTAGCTCAAAATTCAAACCAGCTTTGATATTGATTCCTGGCGTAAATTTCATATTACCAAATCCTTTAAAAAAGCCTCCACTTCCAGCAATATTATTGATAGAATGAACATTGGGATCATAAGGTTCGCTTACCAAATAGCCTCTTCCGTAGTACACATCTACGTAATAAGGCTTCAAGAAACCAAGCGTTGGTCCAGCTGCAATGAACCCATTCACATTGATACCTCCATCTGAAGATTTTCTAAATAAGCTTATTTCACGGCCATACTGTGGACGCAAAGCAAACAAATAGTTCTTTTTACCATAGGCGTAGCCCGAGCCATTTCCTCCAGCATGAAGCGTACTTTCTTGGTAATTATCTACATTCACCAATTCGACGTTGAAATAGTGCATCTGTCTACGTGCCGCACCATTGTCAATAACGATTTCTTTGCGTACCATAAAACCGCCCAGTAATCCAGAATTGGTATTGGTAGTGATACCCACCGAGAAAATCGAGTTAAAGTTTTCTTCATCCACCTCTTTTTTAGGTTTGGCAGAAGGCGCACGGTTAGGAGCAGCAGACTTGGTAGTAGTAGTTGTTGTTGTGTTGGCAGGAGTATTTCTACGTTGCGCTTGTGACAAATTTGACCAAGCCATCAACAGTAAACTCATTGCTAAATATTGGGTAGTTTTTTTCACGATAAACTTTTCATTTTAGCCTAAAATCATCAAAAATCAAGGTTTTTGAGTAATTTTAGGAAAAGTAAACAGGAAATTTCGGTAATACAAATATTGACCTTTGTATTCAAGAAAAACAAAAGCCAATGCTTCTTAAGCAATACGAAATATAAAGCAATTTATTTTGGAGCTTGGTTATTTTCAATTAAAATTACCTTTTTCTTACAATCATCATAACAACTCTATTAATATGCCCACAGTAAAAACAACTTACCTTGGAGAACTTCGTACAGAGTCTACTCACTTACAATCAGGCAATCAGCTCATTACCGATGCTCCTACCGACAACATGGGCAAAGGCGAAGCATTTTCTCCAACCGACTTGGTAGCTACTGCCACGGGGACTTGTATGCTTACAACGATGGCAATCGTTGCCCAAAGAGATGGAATCGAATTAGCAGGTTCGGAGGTTGAGGTTACCAAAATCATGTCTCAAACTCCTCCACGCAGAATCGCTCGCTTAGAGATTAACCTGAAAATGAAGACAAATGTTGCCTTGGACGATGCACATATTAAAAAATTAGAAAATACAGCACACAAATGTCCTGTATCGTTGAGCCTTCATCCTGATGTCGAACAAGTAATTGATATTCAATGGCTATAGGTAAATGAATGTTATTTGTTAGCAGTGTACTTGTTATTTGAAAGTATTCTTAGGGCATACTTGCCTAATTTTCAAAGAAATTCATCCATTTTACCCAAATATTTTTGGGATAAAAACTATAAAGGCTACCTATTTGCATTAGGTAGCCTTTATAGTTTCTGATGTCAGCGATTTGCAAAGATTAAACTCAAAAGCCATTTAATTTCTAATCGTCAATCCGAAATCTCCAATCCGACATCGTTAGACTGTTTCTGCAATTTCTTCGAAACGAATATCAAAATGAGAAGCATCATACACACTTGCTCCGTCTTTGATTAGAATCACTTGTGGCGACTGATGCTCTACGCCAAATTCTTCTACGATAGCATTTGATATAGGTCTATTAGCAATCAAATCCAAATA
Source organism: Flectobacillus rivi (assembly GCF_030056655.1). Taxonomy (NCBI): domain Bacteria; kingdom Pseudomonadati; phylum Bacteroidota; class Cytophagia; order Cytophagales; family Flectobacillaceae; genus Flectobacillus; species Flectobacillus rivi. The sequence goes on along the minus strand of NZ_JASHIE010000009.1, from coordinate 137,381 downwards.
ATAAGGCTTTAATTCGCCAACCGCTTCTTGTTTCCAATTACGCTCAACACGACTTAAGGCTGTAGATGAAATTGAACAACGAGTACTATGTTTAAAAATCAACACTGGTTGATTAAATGACTCTTCTTTAATGGCTTGTAATTGCTCTACTGTGGTTAATTGATTCCAGTTCATGGGGTAAAATATGTGTTACAGATACCAAAATGATAACCTATCTATGACCTAATTATCATTTTTCTATCAAGGATTATGGTATTTTTGTTGTTTGTCTTTTATAATTGTTTTATTGCTAAACGAAATCCTAGTAAATTTGATTCAAATTTCATGATACAATTCTAATAACGCATTGGCAAAAGTACTATATAATTTATCGATTGAGCTGTATCAATGGCTAATTCGTCTGGCAAGTCCTTTCAATCAAAAGGCTCAGCTATGGCTCAAGGGTCGAGAGGGACTTTTCGAAAAACTCGAATATCAACTAACACAAGCTCGTCAAAAATCACAAAGCCCACTTTCTATTGCATGGTTTCATTGTGCAAGTTTGGGTGAATTCGAGCAAGGTCGTCCTGTGATCGAAGCTTACAAAAAAGAATTTCCCAATCATCACATATTACTAACCTTCTTCTCCCCTTCTGGATACGAGATTAGAAAAAATTACGAAGGGGCAGATTTTATTTGTTACCTTCCAGCCGATACTCCAAGTAATGCCAAGCGCTTTGTGGAACTTATCAACCCCACGGTGGCATTTTTTGTAAAGTATGAGTTTTGGTATAACTATCTGAATTGTCTCAAACAAGCCAACATTCCAAGTATTTCATTTTCGACTATATTTAGAGAAAATCAGGTTTACTTTAAATCTTATGGTGAATTCAATCGTAGTATTCTGCGATTATTAACTCACATTTTTGTACAAAACGATAAATCGGCATCTCTTTTAGCTGGTATTCAAATTCAAGAAAATGTAAGTATTGCAGGTGATACCCGCTTTGACCGAGTTGCTCAAATTGCCCAAAATAAAAGAGTAATTCCTATTGCAGAACAGTTTAAAAACGATACTCAAACTTTAATTGTTGGCTCGTGCTGGCAACAAGATTTTGACGTAATTTGCCCTCTTATCAATAGTTTTGCACATCCATTAAAGGTAATCATTGCACCTCACGAAATTCATCCAGAAGCAATCGTACAATGGCAAAAACAGCTCAAAAAGCCAAGTATTCGCTATTCTGAAGCACTGAATGGTAAAGAACTCAGTAACGCCGAAGTACTATTTATCGATAATATTGGTATGCTTTCATCGCTTTATCAATATGCCGATTATGCTTGGATTGGAGGAGCTTATGGTAAAGGTTTACATAATACCTTGGAGGCAGCCACTTTTGGACTCCCAATCTTTTTTGGAAATAAGGTTTATACCAAATTCCAGGAGGCTATGGATTTAATTGCCATAGGAGGTGCTCAGGTAATTGATAACACTCAAACTTTTGAAAGTATTTTCACCAGTTTATATCAAGATTCCAACAAACGGAAAGAGGTTTCTGACAAGATTTTAACCTATGTTAAAAGTAATATTGGAAGTACTCAAACCATTATCAATTTTGTAAAAAATCTTATTCAAACAACGAATAAGTGATTCACTGAAAAGTAATTGCAAGAAGAAATACGTTTCGAATGAATTACTTTTCTTACGATTTAATATATGCACAGAGGATTAGTCATACGCTCAACTGGCTCATGGTACGAGGTAATGGCCGACTCAGACAAGCACGTCTGGAAAGGTCGTTTGAAGGGTAAGTTCAAAATCAAAGGACTTCAAACTTCAAACCCACTCGCTGTAGGCGACAGAGTAATGTTCACTATCGAAGATACCGTTGAAAATACGGTGATTATCTACGAAATTGAACAAAGAGAAAATTATATCATTCGTAAATCGGTACACAAAACTGCTCAGGGGCATATTTTGGCTGCCAATCTTGACCAAGCGGTTATCATTGCCACGCTTAATTATCCCAGAACATCACAAGGCTTTATCGATCGTTTTTTAGTCTCAGCAGAATCATTCAGGATTCCAGTAACAATTGTTTTCAATAAGGTAGATTTACTTTCGGAAGAAGAAAAAGATGAATTAGCTGATTTGGCAGCAATGTACGAAGAAATTGGTTATCCTTGTATCTTCACATCTGTGCCAGAAAACATTGGAATAGATGGATTTAGAGATTTATTGAAAGATAAAATCTCTCTAGTTTCAGGTCATTCGGGTGTAGGAAAGTCAACTTTAGTCAATAAAATTGCTCCACATTTGGACTTAAAAACCTCAGAGATTTCCAATTTTGCCAACAAAGGAGTTCATACAACCACTTTTGCCACAATGTTCGAATTAGCTGATAATTCTTTTATCATCGACACGCCAGGCATTAAAGAGTTAGGACTCATTGATATTGAAAAAGAAGAGCTTTCACATTTTTTCCCAGAAATGCGAGCACTTATGGGAGAATGTAAATTCAACAATTGCCAGCATATTAACGAACCCAAATGTGCTGTAATCGAAGCTGTTGGAGAGGGCAAAATAGCGGCAAGTCGCTATATGAGTTATCTGTCAATGATGGATGACGACGACAACAGAAGATAATCAAAAGAGCTTCATTAGTATTAATGCTGAGTTTTGAGTGATGAATTGTGAGTTAGTAGTGTACAAAGGATTTCAAGCTATCGCAGATTTTGGATTTCTGATTTCGGAAATATGGAATTATACCGTTATTTTTTACAAAATTTAATTTAAAAAGTAAGTTACACTTCCGCAATCCGATATCCGAAATAGATAGTTTTTCCTTCCTACACTATTAATTCATAATTCAACTCATACTTAGCTATTAACAATGACTATTACTCAATTTCTATCTAAACTAATTATTCTAACAAATTTAAGAAAATGAAACTTTGGGGTATTGATTTGGGCGGAACCAAAATCGAATGTGCTGTATTAGAGAGCAGCGATAATATGAATGTTTTGATTCGTAAGAGGATTCCGACCGAAGCAGACAAAGGATATGAGCATATTATTTCTCAAATCAAAAAATTAGTCGATTTAGTAGCCGATGAACTTGGCGAAAGACCTCAGAAAATTGGCTTTGCCACACCAGGAGTTCTTGACCCTGCTACTCAAACTATGAAAAACTGCAATACAGTTTGCATGAATGGGAATCCTATGAATAAGGACCTTGAAGCAGTGTTGGGCATACCAGTCAAACTTGCTAATGATGCCAACTGCTTTGCGCTTGCAGAAGCTTTGATGGGGGCAGGTAAAGACTACCCTAATGCTGAAGTTGTATTTGGAGTTATCATGGGTACAGGAGTTGGTGGTGGATTAGTGGTTCATGGAAAAGTAATTGGAGGACAACACGGCATTGGTGGAGAATGGGGGCATAATATCCTTGAAGAAAATGGTGAGCCATGCTATTGTGGCAAATCAGGTTGTGTCGAAAAGGTCATTGCTGGTCCTGCCTTGGAAAAGTATTATGCCGATAATGCAGAAAAACCATTAAAACTCAAAGAAATACTTGAACGCCACGAGGCAGGTATCGACCCAGTCGCTACTGCAACTATCGAGAGACTACTTGAATATTTTGGTCGTGCGATTTCTACATTGACCAATGTTTTAGACCCTAACTTAATTGTGATTGGTGGTGGTGTAGGCAATATTGATTTGCTTTACACAGAAGGATATGAGCGAATTAAGAAATATATTTTTAACGATAAAAAAATCACAACGCCTATCGTAAAACCATTATTAGGTGATAGTGCAGGCGTTTTTGGTGCGGCACTTTTGTAATCAGGAAGTTATTTGTTAATCGTATATCTGTTACCATTAGAAGGATAATATCAAAATTCGACGGATACTTTACCTGCCATAGGCTCTAAGCTATAGTTTCTTAGAAAACCATGCAAGCATTTTGCCGTGCACTCATAGCAGATTTCAGAAAGCCCAACAATTCACATTGTTGTTTAATGATACAAAAACAAAAAAGGGTTGGAATCGCTTCCAACCCTTTTTACATGGTAATTAAAATTATTTACCGTTAGTCAACAATTGGAAGAATTGATCCAATTTAGGAGTTACGATAATTTCAGTTCTACGGTTCAACTTACGACCAGCAGAATTGTCGTTGTTTTCTTTCGGAGAGTATTCCGAACGACCGCCAGCAGTCATACGCTCAGGAGCAACGCTAAATTTAGATTGCAACAAACGAACAACAGAAGTAGCGCGTTTAGCACTCAAATCCCAGTTATCTTTCACACATTCAGTAGAGATAGGTACACTATCAGTGTGGCCTTCTACTAAGATGTCAAGTTCTTTATGATCGTTTACAACTTTAGCAACTTTCTCTAACACAGCTTCAGCTTTCGCGTTGATTTCTGATGAACCAGAACGGAACAACATTTTGTCAGAGATAGAGATGTAAACAACACCTTTCTTCACCTCAACAGTTACATCATCATCATTAACATCAGCCAATGAACGTTTCAAGCTCATTACCAATGCCAAGTTGATAGAGTCTTTGCGTTGGATAGAAGAGTTCAAGTTTTGGATATATTTGCTTTGATCGTTCAAAGCATCCAAAGACTTCTTAATGCTCTCAGCACCAGACTTACTAACAACTGATAAATCAGATAAACGATCTAACAAGTTTGTGTTTGTCTTTTTCAAGTAATCAACTTGATCTGACAAATCCTTCACTTGTTTAGTTTTTGCATTCAAATCATTGTCTTTTGATTGCAAGTCAGCGCGCAAGTCACCTACTCTTTTGTCGCAATCAGCAGCGTCAGATTTAATTTTAGCAAGAGCTTCGTCTCTGCTTTTTTCAAGTTCTACAAGCTTAGCCTGCGCCTCAGCAAACTTTTTCTTGCTTACGCAAGACGATACTAGAGGTAGTAGCGCAATAAAAAGAACTAATTTTTTCATGATAAAAATTGATGTTAATTGTACAAAAGCAATGCTTTTTTTAAGGTCGAATAAAGTTACAAAACGTTTTCTAAGTTTCTAACCATCTTTGACCTGCTTTTATTGCATTTTTATTTTACGTACAAATTTCGGAAAAACTCAGCAAAAATAGAAAAGCAATTGCACTTTTCAATTTTATTTATCGATAACTAACTCATTTACAGTAGTATATTTTAATAATTTTCTAAGATTTAATTTCTACTGCGCTAGATTCTTGGATGAGTTTTCGGTAGATTAAAAATACCTTAAAATTTCTTAAACTATCCTTATTATGGCTATATAAGTATTGATGAGTGCACATTTTTACCCCTCAATTTATTAGTTATACCAAAATAAAACGAAGAAGCCAAAATACTTAAAATTAAGTATTTTGGCTTCTTCGTTAGCTTATTTACAAATAACTGATTACAAGGTTATTTCATTATCAAACGCTTTTGATATATTTGTTCATTGTGGTTTTCTGCACAAAAACCATAATAGAATCTTTGTTCGACTGCACATCGAACAAAAAAATTAACTCAACTAGCACATTATTTTGGGCTGCACACTCAAATTGAATGCACTAGCTGAGTATGGAATAATTTTTCAGAATGCTAAATCAATGTAACCCTGCACGGTCATTATTGAGTAGATATTCTGTGCAGTGTATTAGTTGCCCTTAAAACAAACTAATACCTGTAAAACATTTTTGCCCACTCCTACTTATGACAAACTTACTGGTAAGCTTTGCTCGTCAAAGCTCAGGGTATGGTGTATCTGCATGTACGCCTTCCCATTTGGACAAATATGCGTCTTTGCTTAAAAGAGCTACAATAATCGTACCAAAAAATTTCTTTCATTCTGCGATTATCATTTATTTTTCGCTAATAGCATCATTCAATATTATTGGACAACGAATAGAGACGCTTGGATGGAAAGCAACACCAGCTCAATCTACCCAATTTAGAAGCGAATTAGGAAAAAGTGCTTTAGTACTAAACCCTCAGAGCTTCGCCAATCATTTTAGTGCTTGGTTTGATTATCGTGTGACTAACGACAACGCTAATTATACGGTGAATCTTCAAGCGAAAACATTATCGGACAATGCTGGATTTAGTTATCAAGCTTACGATGCTTACGGAAAACTATTAACCTCAAAAGAAGTGCTATTCATAGAATCAAATAGCGCTTGGCAAAACCTGTCTTTTAATATTAGTGAATTGCCAAGAGGTACTCAAAACATCCGTTTTGTAGCACATACCAATAATGCTTCTTTATCAGTTACTGATTTCAAGGTAAATACACAAGAAAATGCAAGCGCTATGAGTTTGCAATTATATCCGAACCCAACTACTAGCTATGCTAAAGTAAATCTTAGTCCAGAAGTATCAGCACGTGCTAATGAGCTAGCAGTGATTGGAATGGATGGAACCGTTTATCAACAGGAAGCTTTGGCAGGAAATCAAAATGATATTACAATTTCTGTAGAAAACCTTCGCTCAGGAATGTACTTCGTTCGTGTAAGTCAAAATGTAGGTAGTCCAATTGTAGAAAAATTAGTAGTAAGACATGAATAAAAATTTATTGAACTAGATATCAGAGACACATGAATCATCCCGAATTTAGTGATTTAGCGATTGAATGAATGAGTGATTAATTTAAAGCAGTAGAGACGCAATCATTGCGTCTCTACTGCCAGAATAATGACTAAGATATAAGCAACAGGAAAGATTACACGAATAATATACCTGTAGCATACATTGAGTGTATTTTTCTGATTATTAACACATTATAATAACTGATATACTATTAACTGATAACTTCCTTTTAGTTAATTTGAGATTATTGGCAAAAGCCCTTCTCTCCTATATCGCTCTATTTCAAAAATCTGGTATTGTAAAGGTTCTATATCCGCATTTTCTGGTAAAAACTTTACCTTCGAGTCCACTAGAAATTTACTTTTATCCTTCGAATAATTCGAAAATCCAACTTTCACTGCGAGTAAAAAGGTTTTATAAGAATCAGGATATAGTCGATCTAGTATGAGACTATATACATCCAAACCTTTCGCTGTTTCAAGTTGATCAGCCGAAAAAGAACTTCCCATCATAGTAGTTTCTAAAAACATCGTATCTGTATGTTGAGCATTGGTATAAAAACCCAACCAACAATGATTGGGAGTAGTCACAATCAATGGATGAATTCCCATTCTGTATAAAATGGAAGCAAAAAGAACCGTCCCATCTACGCAATTTGCTTGCTGCGAAGCCAGTGATTCACTAGGTCTTCTCACAAATTGATGAACTACTAAGGGATATTTTTGAGCAGGTTCGTTATTCGATGATACTAAAGAACTATATTTTACGCCTCTTTGTCGCAACACGTTCCAAACGGCAAATACTTGTCTAAGCACCTCCATTCTATCGTTTGTCTGATACCCTGTAATACTGTTTACAATTCCAGTACGCATAATTTCAGGCATAAGCTGATTGGTAATTACAGGATGATTTTCGTTGACATAAGCTGCGTACATAAAATTCATATCATGTATTACTTTTTGTCTATGAATAAAAATAAACGGACAATCGTTGATACTCCTGACAGTCACAATTTTGGTTTGCTTTTCTTTTAATACATCATTGACATATACATAGTAGTTGACATTAACAGGAAAAGGTTGTGCGATATTGGTCAAAACATCCCATTTGTAGGCAATCTCTGGAAAAATCTGATATTTCGAACTTTTACCATTTAAGTAAACAGAAAACGAGCTTGTTTCCATTATTTTGGGGCATTCTATAACCAATTTTACATTTGCAGGTCCCAATTTTAAGTAGGTAATTTCTATTCCAAATTGCCCTTCACTATCGCCAAAATAGGTTTTCTTGTCTTGAGGCGTATCATTATCTTTCAGATAATTCCGATTGACATTGGCAAGTACATAGGAAGGATAAAGCTTATCGTCCATTTCGACAATAGGCTTCCAAAATACCCCATTACTATCGTCAGCTTTAGCTACTTGTGCCGTCAGTAAGTTATTCAAAAACAGAAGATTGAATAGAATTAGTAGTGTATTTTTCATAGACTATACGGGTATCATGTGGAAAAGGCAAAATAGAGGTTTTTCCCGAGATAATCAATGCCGAAAAAAAAGTGGTTGCCATTTTCATGACAACCACTTTTTTATTTATTGCTCAGAGCTAGATTATGCCAAAGAAGAGTGCATAACTTCAGTTTGTTTTCTGATAGACTCTAAGTGAACAAGTTTGAATAATTCTTCAACAAATTCAGGGTACAAACCTAAGCCAGAAGCTTGTTTTGCACGATCAGCGTGTACTTGTTTCCAACGATCCAATTGCAATACAGCAACGCTGTTATCACGCTTGTATTCGCCCAATTTCTCAACTACTGCCATACGAGCAGCCAAAACCTCCATCAACTCACGGTCGATATTGTCGATTTTAGCACGTAAGCCAGCCAATTCGTCTGTAAATTCAACGCCATAGTTAGCTTTACGAACCTCAAGCTCACGCAACATTTCGCCTAAAGCTTCAGGAGTCAATTGCTGAGAAGCATCAGACCAAGCTTTATCTGGATCGCGGTGAGTTTCGATAATCATACCATCGTAGTTCAAGTCAAGAATACGTTGTGACAATTCCATCAACAACGAACGCTTACCTGCCATGTGCGACGGGTCACCAATCATTGGTAATTGTGGGAACAAACGTTTCATCTCAACGGCCATTTGCCACATTGGAGAGTTACGATATTTTGTTTCCTGAGCATTAGAGAAACCACGGTGGATAGCACCAATTTTCTTGATACCAGCACCTTGTAAACGTTCAAAAGCACCAACCCAAAGAGCTAAGTCTGGGTTAACTGGGTTTTTCACTAATACAGGAATATCAACACCTTTCAATGCATCAGCTAGATCTTGTACGTTGAATGGGTTTACAGTTGTTCTTGCACCAATCCACAATACATCAACACCATATTTCAATGCTAACTCAATATGTTCAGGATTTGCTACCTCAATTGCTAATGGTAATCCAGTTTGTTTCTTTGCTTCAGCTAACCATTGTAAAGCTGGTTCTCCCATGCCTTCAAAACTACCTGGACGAGTACGTGGCTTCCATACACCTGCACGCATAATGTGTGCATAACCTTCCGCTTTGATTCGGTTGGCTGTTTCAAGTACTTGCTCTTCTGTTTCAGCAGAACAAGGACCTGCAATAATTAAGGGTTTGCCGTCAGTATTAATCCATTCCTGCATCGGCACTACGTCTAAATTTGCGTTCATTGGCAAACAGTATTAATTCAAGTAAAAAAATATAAACTTACATGATACACTAGGATATCAATAAAGCATCACGCAACTTCAAAGATTACTATTATCTTTGCTTCATAATGACAATTTGATTGAGCCCAGATAGGTTCCAGTTCTAACACCAAAAGAACTGCAAATTCTAACCAAACAGGGGATTAATAAAAAAATCCTACCCCAATGTATTTTTGTATTATTCTAATATACTATATTTGCACGTTTTAATTAATTTTAAGCAATTAACACACTACTTAACAATGTGATACTAACGGGTTTTTAATTAAAACATTATTTGAAAACTCGATCACCATTTAACAACATATTAGTCGATTTTTCGTCTTTGAACATGACTAAAACATCCATTTCACAACCGATGATGAAGGCCGATAAAATATCCTTTGAGGACATGTCTATCGCATTTTCAGACAAATCTGATTTACAATTAAAGAAGATGTATCTCATCTTTGCAAGTATGAATCAGAACTGGCTTGTAAAGTTAGGAACTTTTTTTATCAAACTGTTCATTTTTCTTCATTTTCCTATCAAAAAACTGATTAAATCTACTGTATTCGAACAGTTTTGTGGAGGCGAAACATTGCAGGAATGCAATAAAGCAATAGAAAATTTGGACAAAGCTAAGATTGGCACAATTTTGGACTATTCCGTGGAGGGAGAAGATAGTGAATCTAGTTTTGAGCTTACAAAAGAAGAAATCCTCAAAACTATTGAAAAAGCGCAGAATAATAGTGCTATTCCCTTCGCCGTTTTCAAAGTAACAGGTATTAGCAGTACTGAATTACTTGAAAAAGTGCAAAGTGAAGTTCCATTGACTGCCGAAGAATCTTCTGCATTTGAAAGAGTTCACCAAAGAATGTTTGATTTGTGTAGTAGAGCTGCTGAACTGCATGTTCGTATTTTTGTTGACGCTGAGGAATCTTGGATTCAAGATGCAATTGATGCCCTGACTTACGACATGATGGCTCGCTTCAACAAGCAAGAATGTATTGTTTATAACACCTTCCAAATGTATCGTAAAGATATGCTTGAGAATTTGAAAGGTGCTACTGAAACTGCTCGTGAAAAGGGTTATTTGCTAGGGGTAAAGCTTGTTCGTGGTGCATACATGGAGAAAGAGAGACAACGTGCTCACGAAGGTAATTACTGCGAGCCTGTTCACGAAACAAAGGAAAATACGGACAAAGATTTTAATCTAGCCGTTGAATATGCTGTAACAAATCGTGATGCTATTTCGATTTGTGTAGGTACTCATAACGAATATAGCTGTAAGTATTTGGCGCAATTAATGGAAAAGAACGGAATTGACGCCAAGGACAAACATTTCTATTTTGCACAGTTATTGGGTATGTCCGACAACATTTCTTACAATTTAGCTCACGCAGGCTACAATGTTGCCAAATATGTTCCGTATGGCCCTGTAGAAGCCGTTATGCCTTATTTGTTCCGTCGTGCTGCCGAAAATACCTCTGTAGCTGGACAAGCAAGTCGTGAGTTTACCTTGATTAAAAAAGAGATGGTACGTCGTCAGAAAAGATAGTGGATGATTTACTAAAGAATAAAAATAAAAACGCCACGAGCTATTTTGTCATCGTGGCGTTTTTATTTTGTACCTTTGCGATTCAAAAGCAACCCCTCGGGTTTGTTCAACCATTTAATGTACTAACTGCCACCTAGCTCATGGACTTGTGAGAGTTTTGATGTGGCAAAATTCTAAACAAAATGTTTCGTTCCCCATACAAATATTTTTGGCTTACTTTCTTACTTATCGTCATCGACCAAATTATTAAGCTTGCTATTTATCATTTTTTGAAATATGAAGGCAACGAAGTTCCTATCATTGGCGATTTTGTTAAACTTCATTACGTTCTTAATAAAGGAATGGCGTTCGGTATTACGCTTGATTTTCTTCCGCAAGGATATAGCAAAATTGTATTGAGTCTTTTCAGAGTTTTTGCTATGATTGGTATTGGTTATTATCTAACAAAACTTGCTAAAAAGAACGCTCATGAGGGTTTGCTTTGGAGTATTGCAGCTATTTTGGGTGGAGCAATTGGAAACGTAATTGACAGTACATTTTATGGTGTATTATTACACAATGCTCCGTATGACTCTCCTACCCCATGGTTTCATGGTCAAGTAATCGATATGTTTTTCTTTGACTTCTATCAAGGATGGATTCCAGAATGGGTTCCTGTTTGGGGAGGAAGTTGGTATTCAACGCCGATATTCAATTTTGCCGATGCTGCGATTTTCTGTGGTGTGATGGCTATTATGATCTGGCAAAATACTTTCTTTGCCTCTTTGGAAGCAAAACCTGTACAAGTAGAACAAACAGAGGATACTGACATTAACGCCACTGATACAAGTGAACCTGTATCTTCTCAAGAATAGCTATAAATTGATAAAAATATGAAAATAGAAATTATCATTGGCATATTATGGATTGTGTATGGAGCACTTCATTCTGCTTTAGCATCCAATGAAGTAAAAAATAAAATTAACTTTCCTTACTACAGATTAGCCTATACAATACTTTCTGTAGTACTAATGATTCCTATCCTATATTTTCAAATAACAACTCCTTCTCAGTTATTAATGCCTACAAGCACTGCTAATAGTATTTTTGGAGGATTGATGATTATTCTGGGGGTTTACATGTTGTTTATTTCCTTCAAACAGTACGATTTAAAAGCATTTCTAGGCATACAGGCCGAGGCTCCTGCTCAACTAATCACTGATGGTCTTATGAGTGTTGTTAGACATCCACTCTATTTAAGCACGCTTGTTATTGTCTGGGGGGTATTTGGTATCACAGGAACAGCCAACAATCTTGCTATGGCATTGGCATTGACTGCTTATATTCGTATTGGAATTTATTTTGAAGAAAAAAAGTTGGTCCAAATTTTTGGTAAAACTTATGAAAAATACCAAAAGGAAGTTCCTATGTTAATTCCAAAACTGTAGGAAGTATACTCGAAAATGAAACTTGCTCTCAAAATATCTTTGCTGCTCAACCTTCTGTTTGTAGCAGCTTTTTTTTGGCTTTTAAGAAAGTATTCTGATAAGTTTATGCAAAAGTTATTTCCAGAAAATGCTACAATTCTCCTACTTGGAGACTCTATTCTTGCACAAGAAAATTGGAGTAAATGGTTGAGAAGGCTTGATATCAGTAATCAAGCTTATGGAGGGGCAATTACGCAGCAAATAAGATGGAATATAGGTAAAGGGTTTCCTGAAAAAACAAAGCTCGTTATCCTGAATGGTGGAATTAATGATTTATTTTCGGGAGTACCTGTAGAGCATATTCTGGATAATTATGCGTTTTTTATTCAGCAGTCAAAGAAACAGTCTATCCAACTTATCATCAATAGCTGTATATATACCGAAAATCAGGCTGAAATTAATCAAAAGGTAAAAGAACTCAATGAAGGTTTGTTACGGCTCTGTAATCGAGAAAAAATCCCATTCTGCGATATAAATACTAAACTTAGCGAAAATGGTTTTTTATTGAGTGCCTTTAGTATTGATGGCGTTCATTTACAAAAAAATGCCTATCAAGTCTGGTCTGAAATGTTGTTAGAATTAATTACAAGCGCCCCATAAAAAAAGCCCAAGATAAATCTTGGGCTTTTTTATTATCGAAAAATCAACGATTATTTCTTTGGAGCAGCTGGAGTAGTTGCCGCTGGAGCAGCAGTTACTGGCTTAGGAGTTACACCCATTTTCTTCAATACTAAATCAGAGATATTAGCATCGTCTGGAGCATGCAATACGATTGGTGTTGTACCTTGACCAGCATCGTAGTTGAATACGTAAGTGTAAGCATTTTCTTTAGCTACTACGTGCATATTGTCTTCGATTTTTTTCAACAATGGTTGCAACAATTGAGCTTGTTTCTTTTGCAAAGAAGTTGCTGAAGATTGACGGAACTCTTCAATCTCGTTTTGAAGGTTTTGCAAGTTTTTCTCTTTGTCAGCTTTGATTACGTCATTCATTGTAGCTTGATTTTTTTCGTAATCAGCATATTTAGCTTGAAAATCTTTGATTTTACCTTGCAACAAGTTTTCATATTGAGTTTGCGTAGTTTTCAATTCAGCTTCTACTTGTTTTGCTTCTGGCAATTGGTTCAATACGTAATCTAAGCTAATGTAACCAATTTTTGTTTGTGCATTTACGTTAGAGGTAGCCAATGCCACAATAGCAAACAAGGCGATAAAAAATTTGTTCTTCATTTTTGTCATTTGGATTTGTTAATTAGTTTTTTTTGTTTGTTTTCGCTTTTGAGTTTCCTGCTGGCTCCTCTTTGGCATTGTTTTGTTCTTCTTTTTCTTTTTCCTTTAACTGTTCAACCGAGATACCCAATTCTTCCATCACATAATCGGTATAGTCATGGGTAGGATTTGTGTAAATCATTACTAGACTATCAGAGGCTTTATCAAAGATAAAATCAAGTCTTTTTAGCTTAACGATTTTTTCTGTAGCCTTCACAATCTGGTCCAAAATAGGACGCATAATTTCTTGTTTCTTCTTAAAAAGCTCTCCATTCAATCCAAATACTCGATTTTGAAGTTCTTTTACCTCTTTATCTTTATCAGCGATGGTTCGGAGTCTCTGCTGACGCATTTCCTCTGTAAGCAATACTTCTTCGGCACGATACGCTTTTTCAAGTTTGGCAACTTCCTCGTTTTTCTCAGAAATTTCCTTCACCCATTTAGTCGTGAGTTTTTCTATATCTTCTTGCGCCTTTTGGTATTCAGGCATTTTGGAAGTAATGTACTCTGTATCGATATAGCCAATCTTTTGTCCGAAGCTACTCATACAAGCACTAAAGAAAACCAAAATTAGTAAAAAAATCTGCTTATTCACGGTGATAAGGGTTATTTAGTTGAAACTAAGGAAGGTTCTGTATGTGCTTATAAATGTATTAATTGAGGTGGCATCTACAGTTCCTGATTAGCATTTGGTAGAACATTAACGTCGAAGCTCTTCGTAATATTGAATCTTGAATTCCCTAAATTCAGAGATTAACAAATGCTTAACAAATATATACTGAATTTGCCAAGTGTAAAATTACTACTGATAAAACTCCTTCAGAAACTATGGATTCTATCCTTTACAGAAACAAAGGGTAATAAGAACCATAATTCCTATTACCCTTTGCTAAGTATCAATAAACTATCGGATTTGTTGACCGATTGAGAAAGTAAAGGCTTGGCGACCAAAATCTGACACACCAGGAACTTTATCAAATGCCCAACCATAATCGATACCAATCATACCAAACGCTGGCATGAAGATACGTGCACCAACACCCGCTGATTTATACAACTTGAATGGGTTGTATTCTTGATAGTTGGCAAAGTTGTTACCACCTTCAGCAAAAGCTAATAAGAAAATCGTTGCCGATGGGTTAAGCGATACTGGGTAACGCATTTCCATTACAAACTTATTGTAAGCAACCCCACCATTTGGCACTGTTCCTTGCGAACCTAAAATACGATCTTTATAACCTCTCAAACCAATAATGTCACGGCTAGCAATCGTATAACCTGTCATCATACCCGAACCACCTACGTCAAAACGCTCGAATACAGAGATTGCTTTGTTAGGGTTATAACTACCCAAGAAACCCATGTGCGTGCGCATGTGGAACACTAGCTTACTAGTAATTGCCGTAAACCAACTGGCATCAAACATCCATTTGTGATATTCAATCAAAGTACTATTGGTATTACCACTTATTAACGAGTATGGAGGTGTTAAAGATGCTGTTAATGAGAAACTAGATCCATAACGAGGGAAAGTTGGGTTGTCAATACTGTTACGAGACAAGTTTGTTACAAAAGCAATTGACAATGATTTTCCTTCTGGGTATCCATAATAACTTGAACCTAAGCCCGCAATATCAATCAATGATAATGAAAGTGAGTTACTCAATGAGAAATAGTCATCAGGCCATTTCAAACGTTTTCCTAAACTAAATGACAAACTTGTACTGTTGAAGTGAGCACTGTTTTGAGCAGTTGTAGCACTATCCTGTTGTGCTGTTGTCAAAGTCGAGGTTGATGTTCCTGTACCATATCCATAGCCGTATCCATAACCATAGCTACCGTAGGCATAAGGGTTAGACAAATAATTGTATTGCTGAATCTTATACGGATACGAGATATTACGGCTCAAGGTTACAGAGAATGAGTTTGGCTTTTTACCACCTAACCAAGGCTCCGTAAATGACAATGAGTAGTTTTGATAAGCAACCCCATTCGCTTGGAAACGTACTGATAATTTTTGTCCATCACCTGAAGGGAGTGGTTTCCAAGATTCCCAGTTACCAATATTTTTGGCAGAGAAGTTGTTGAAAGTTACTCCTAGCGTACCCACAAATCCGATATAACCACCCCAACCACCAGACAATTCAATTTGGTCAGAAGGTTTTTCTTCTACGTTGTATTCAATATCTACCGTACCATCCGCTTTTGGAATTGGGTTTGGCGTAATCTTTTCAGGGTTGAAGTATCCAATTGTTGATAATTCACGAACTGTACGAATAATCGCCGACTTATTGAATTTTTGTCCTGGCAATGTTCTAATCTCACGCATTACTACGTGGTCAGAAGTTTTGGTATTACCATTTACAATTACTTTGTTGATAGTTGCTTGTTTACCTTCAGTGATTCTGAAAGTAATATCGATCGAGTCACCTACTACGGCCGTTTCAACTGGTTCACATTGGAAATACAAATAACCATTGTCCATGTATGCCGAACTTACGTCTTCCTGAGGTTTTCCGTTCAAGCGTTTTTCTAAATCTTCTGTATTGTAGATATCACCTCTCTTAACCCCTAAAATTTCAGTAAGTACTGAGTCAGGATAGATATAGTTACCCTCCCAGAAAATATTACGGTAGTGATACTGACGACCTTCTTCCATTCTGAAAATCACCTTTACCGTTTTATCGCTATCCTTAAATACTGAGTCTTTCAAAATTTGAGCATCACGATAACCTTTTTTATTGTAGTACTCAATCAGCTTGCCTTTGTCTTCTTCAAATTTCTTAGGGACATATTTTGAAGGGGTAAATATTCTCCAAAATTTCTTTTCCTTAGTTCCTTTCAACTTGCGTTTCAAAGTGCTAAGTTTCATTTCTGACACACCATCAAACTCAATTTTCGAGATTTTTACTTTATCGCCTTTCTTAATATAAATCTTCATGGTAGCATTGTTACCACGCAACGTATCTGTTCTTTCTGCAATCTTGATACCTACATTCAGATATCCTTTTTCTTGATAATGCTTTTTGATAGCCAGCTCAATATTTTTCTTTACTGTGGCTGTAATAATTTTACCTTTATAGGTCTTAATTTTATCAGAAAGCGTTTCTTGTTCTCCTTTTCTGATACCGTTATATTCGATTCTGAAAAGACGTGGGCGTTCTTTTAGGTGGATCACTAACCAAATTTTATCACCTTCGATTTTCGCAGCTTGTACTTCTACCTCTTCAAGAATACCTTGATCCATTAATTTCTTGATAGCAGAAGAAACAGCATCTCCAGGTACTTTGATTTTATCGCCAACGCGAAGCCCCGAAAGGGTAATCATCGAGTTTCCATCATAAAATTTAGAACCCGTTACCACGATATCCGCAATTTCATACTCTTGAGGTGAAGCATAGTTAAGCTCTGTTTGAGCTGGAGTTGCAGGACGCCCCATACCACCAAATCTCAACTGAGCTTGCGTAATAAATGAAAGAAGGGTTAAGCAAAACAGAAAGGAATATTTCTTCATTGTATAGTTTTTGTTAGTCATAATTAGAGGTATGTTGTGTGTGGCATACCTTTGGCTAACTATTCTGTGACACGCTCTTTGTTTTATATACTTTTTTTAATCTGTTCGGATGTTCGGCCAAATCTTCTTTCTCTTGCCTGATAATCGCCAATCGCAATATGTAGATGCTCACGACGGAAATCTGGCCAGAAAAGATCCTCAAAGATGTAGAGTTCCGCATAAGCTAGTTGCCAAAGCATAAAGTTACTTATACGGTGATCGCCACCTGTGCGAATCATTAAATCTGGGTTCGGGATACCTTTTGTGTCAAGTGAAAGTTCAAAAACGGATTCATTGATGTCGTCAAGACCAATCGAACCTTCCTTCACTTGTTGTGCTAATTTCTTAGCTGCATTAACAATATCCCATTTGCCACTGTAGCTCAACGCCAAAATCACGGTTAAGCCTGTATTATTTTTGGTATCCTCAATAGCTGACAACAATTCTCTACGTGAATAATCAGGTAAAGCGCTTGTATCGCCGATGGTGTCCAAGCGCACATTGTTTTTGTGCATCGTTGGAACCTCCTCTTTAATCGTTTTTACAAGCAAATTCATCAAACCATCTACCTCTGCTTTAGGTCTATTCCAGTTTTCGGTAGAAAAAGCATAAAGCGTTAAGTATTTCACTCCTAATTCGCCACAGCCTTCTATCACGTCTTTAACTGCTTTAAGGGCATTACGATGTCCAAAAATTCTATCAGTAAAGCCTTTTTGCTTGGCCCAACGGCCGTTTCCGTCCATGATAACGGCTATGTGTTTTGGTAGATTGTTTCGGTCTAATTGTTCTTTCACTGATTTAACACTTTTTAACAAACAGTTGGATTCAAAAGGGCTTATTCTACGCTCATTTGCTAGTTTTTGAACCAATTTGATGGTTTCAAAAAGCTTTCAACTCTAGCTCTATTCTATCCTAAAATGCCCTAAAAGCCTCTAATTTACATGAATCTATTAAGATTATTGCAAATTTAACGAAATAAACCCCCTATTCAAAATGACAGGAAGCCATATTGGGGACTTCCAGTGGTCTTTGAACTATAAAAATCAAAAGCGCCCATTTAGTATTACCTAAATGAGCGCCATCACTGGTATCATATTTTAAGGCTTAATTAAGTCCTCTTTTGTTTCTTCTCTCGTACTCTGCAACTTAGTTTGGTGGACAATAAATTTTGATGAATTTAAAACTCAGCGTCAAACTTGTATAATAATACATATCGCCTTTAGAATAATCGTTTTGTTGTGTTTTAGGTAAAGAAGGATCATTTCCACCTAAATTATCCAAATAATCTGTAAAGGTCTTCCTTGTTCCAAACTCCAAATTCAAATCCCAAGGTCCTTTAATGTTGTATTTGATACCCACACCAAAAGGCAAGACAATCTGATTTTGTTTGTAGTCAGCCGAAGGGTTATCTCTTGGGGAAAACTTCATAAAACCAACACCTCCAAAAACATACGGAGACCAATCTTTATGATAGCGATGATACTGGTAATTAAAAAAGTTATACTCAGCTGTCAAACTCAATTCATTGATGGTTGTTGAAAAGTTCTTTCCTCGTTGCTGATTGAACGGGTCACTGCTATTTTTATCATCCCCAGCTATACTTCCCATCAAAGCACTTGCCCGAAATGACAAATCTTTTTTGAGATTGTAACGAAAAAACAAATTTCCCCCCAGCTTTGCCGTGCCTATTTGTAAATCTGGGGAAATATCGCCTTTGTAGTTCATTGCCCCTAATCCTGCACCAATTTCAATTTTTTGAGCCCACAACTGCGTAGAGTACACACTAGCAATGGCGACAATCAACACATAAACTCTCAAGTTGGTCATAAAATAATGGAAAAGTAGTTTTTTACGGAACAAAAAAGTCAGGCATTAAATCCTGACTTTTAGGCTTGTAGAGTATTTTTAAATTACTTTTATAAGTAAAAAATATATCAATTTTTTATAATCTTCTAACGAAGTGGCGGACACTTTATTTTAGTTGGAATATAATAAATCAACTTCACAGAAGTAAGCATGTAGGAGTCCTTATATTTGCTATTACCACGAGAATCTGTACGATCTGAAAACCCGGGCACCGACTGATAGGTAAATGGATCCACCCCTGAACCTGGATTATAAACACCTATCGAAGTAAGATAGTTGATAACACCATTCGTACGGTCTTTACCCGAATACGCTGCAGTTCTCTCTAAAGTACGATTTGCCATCGCTACAGACAAGGCACTTTGTGTTCCTAAATCGGCTGGATCGGCATAATACCCACCTACATCATCAAGATAATCGGTCATCGTAAATCTATAACCAATTTCAAATCCTAAGTCAAAATTATGATTGAGTTTGTATCTCACACCAATCCCAAGTGGTGCCGAAACGCTGATTAACGAATAAGGTTGCGCATACCCTGGCAAACCTTGTCCTTCGGTATGAAGAGGTTGTAAACGTACCCACTCACTTTGGTCAGGAAACAAAGTTTTATCAGGTTTTGCCATAGGATCATGAGCAAAAACAGCTACTCCGCCAAAAATATAAGGAATAACCGCTGCACGACGAGCAGAGCCTTTGGCAGTTCTTACAAAGTCATATTGTCCAACAATTGAGAATTCTTTGATGTCATTTCGAAAATGAAGATTGCGCATAAAGTTTGCCTCGTATCCAGCCACGCCATCCATGTAGTTGTCATCACCAAAAATTCGAGCCCATGTCAAGCCAAATCTTAAGCCAAATTGTGGGGATAACTGACGAGTAAAATTAAAGGAGGCATTCCAGCGAACGCCATTGATAGTGGACTGTAAAAAGCGGTTGTATGGCGATAGTTCTCCATAATAGTGTGATGATCCTACACCAATGCTCACTGACGAATAAGCCTCGAATGTCTTTCTTTTCTTTGGCTGGTCTTTACTTCCGAATAAGTTCGAAAACTTGAATTGAGCATGACTCTCATGGAAACCAAACACACCTAACATCAAGAAAAACACTAGTGCAATATTTTTTTTCATAAGTCGGGTCTGAATAACTTCTGGTTTGACAGCGTGATTATTTGCGATTGTTAAGGTAAATATATGTTAATAAACGTTAATATTTTGCTTTTGGTATGCTGACTAATTTTTTGAAACGTTAATTATCGAATACACCACTCCTACTAATTTCGAATATCAAGTCCCCAATTCAATTTACTTCTTAACGTATTGAGAAAATTAGTATTGGATAATTTCACCAAATTAGCCTTGAACTTTTCTCTTTCCATTCTGATTTTCACATTTCCATCCACTACTTTCGACCGTGCATCTAGTGAAATCAAATAATTGGCACTTCTACTTTCTACTTCAAAATCTAATATTGAGTCTGTTGTCACAACCAATGGTCTAACATTCAAATTGTGAGGACTCATTGGAGCTATTACAAAGATATCAGAACTTGGCATTACTAAAGGTCCACCAACACTCAAATTATATCCTGTAGAACCTGTAGCAGTAGCGATAATCAAGCCATCAGCCCAATAAGCATTGAGATATTCGCCATTAAGATATGCCTTAACAACAATCATAGAAGAGGTGTCGGTCTTCATGATTCCCAATTCATTGAGCCCAAAATTCAAGCCATCGAATATATCAACAGCGTTTCCGTTCAATTGTGTGCTAATACTCACAAGCGTACGTTTATCGAGACTATAATGTTCTTTGAATAGCTCATCTAGGCTCTCTTGAATTTTATCAGGTGAAATAGTCGCTAAAAAACCAAGACGACCAGTATTGATACCCAAAATTGGTATTTCATAATCTCCTACATGCGTAACAGCATCGAGCAAAGTACCATCGCCACCCAAGCTAAAAACAAATTGGGCACCAGCTAGGTCTTTTTGAGAAGTATATATCGAGGTTGAATTGTAAACAATTCCTTTTTCTTGGAGAAATTTATGATACGATTCAGAGATTTGCAACGATACCCCTTTTGCATCGAGGGTATCAAACATTGTTTGTACAAAAGGCTTTACGGAATCGTTGAAATTACGCCCATGAATGGCTATTTTCATTCTACTACAAATTCTTATATTACTACAAAATCAAACAAAAGGGGCTTTTCAACAAAACACAAAGAAAATAGTATTTTGCTTTTTTTCTCCCATAAACAAAAGAAGAGATTCATTTTGGAAAAGGCAAATTTAAGGCTTGATTTTGCAAGAAATAATAAAACCCATAAGATTTAGTTCATTCTTATGGGTTTTCAATATTTTATTACAAATCTAAATATTTCATCAGCATGTCGAATCGCTCTTTGTCGGGAGTCACAATTGGTTCAAAGGCATAAGCTCCAATTATGTGATACTCAAAACGTTCGAGAGTAGCTACCACTGGTGATATATCTCTTCGATTGAGCTTGAGTGTTAAAATATCTCGATAATTCGACGATTCATCTCCACTTGTGTAATAACTGCTAATGACTTTGGTATCGTTTGCCTCTATCAACCTACTGATTTCAGAGAGCGAATAGTCTCGATTACTGATAGCAATTTCGATGATAGCCCCTAACTCTTGCGAACCTAACTTTTTGGTTAGCTCATTGAGGAGCTCGTTCACAAGGATAGTTCCCACAAAACGATGTTCGTGATCAACTACCGCAATCACTTCTAAGTCAAATTTTTGAGATTGAGCCAATACCTCATATAGGTGTTGGGTTTCTAATACAAAAACCTCTGGACACTCAGGCTGCAAGGCCACCATCGGCAATGATTCATCAGCATCTAACAGTATATCTTGACTTATCAATCCTCTGTATTCGGTATCTTCTACAATTGCAAGTTGCCCAACCTTATAATCCTCCATCCACCCCAAAGCGTCTCCAACGGTGTCACTGGATTTCAGAATGGGTAAAACATGATTTATTATATCTTTTGCAAGCATTGTAATAAAGTGGTAAGTTGTTCTCAATAGCAAAACTCAAGAAACGGACTTCTTATTGTTCTCTATTTTTTAAAATTAATGATTTAATGGCAACTTCCCAATTCGATAAGTCAAATATTTGCTTGCTAACACGCCAATTCTAACTGCGTAATGGGTGTTTTTTCTAACCAAGTACTTAATATCTTATTAAACTCTTCAGGACGTTCCATCATTGGAGCGTGGCAGCACTTGTCGATAAAGTGTAATTCTGAGTTTTCAATCAATCTATTAAACTCATGCCCTACCTGTGGCGGAGTGATGGTATCATTAAGTCCCCACACCAACAAGGTCGGTACTTTAATATTAACCACTTCTTTCGCCATATTGTTTCTTTGAGCCGATTTTGCAATAGCAATAATGCGAATTACCTTTTGTGCGCTATTAGTAATATCAAAAACTTCGTCAATTAGTTCCTTTGTCGCAGTTTGAGGCTCATAAAATGTATATTCTACACGCTCTTTGATGTATTCGTAGCTTCCACGCTTAGGATATGAACCACCCATGCCGTTTTCGAATAGTCCAGAACTACCTGTCAATACCAATCTTTTCACTTTGGTAGGATTTTTTAACGTAAATATCAACCCTACGTGACCACCCAACGAATTACCTAACAGTGTCAAGTTGTCTAACCCCTTCCAATTAACAAATCCTTCGATAAATTCGGTTAATCCCTCACAGCCAGCCTTTGTGATAGGCATAGTGTAAATAGGCATCATTGGAATAATTACACGATAGTCTTTTTTGAAGCCTTCGATAACTCCCTCCCAGTTGCTCAATGCACCGAAAAGGCCATGCAACAACATCAAGGTTTCGCCTTGTCCTTCGTCGATATATTTATATCCGTTTCCTTCGTGAATCTGGTAGTTCATAACTATTTGAGGTTTGAAATTCCGATTGAATCAAGTATTCAAAATTCAATCTCATGGTTCGATTAGTTTTTGGATAAATTCAATAATTTTCTGAATAAAAATTAGCACAATATAATCTATAAGAACAATAGACTTTTAAGCTTTTTTCTAAAAAATACACTTTGCCCTAATATTCATAAAATCATCTTCTTGCGAAACCTTAAAATGGTTTTGTTCAATTTTAGAAGTGAATTATCTCTATGCAAAATAACAAAAAATATCTAAAATAATCCTAGTTTTTACGAACTACGCTCAAAATTCTTTTCAAAAAATCTGTCTAAAAATATATTTAATCAATCATAATTACCTAAAAAACAGACATTTAAAATAAAAAACATAATATAGATGATTTTATTCATTTTATAAAAAATTAATAATTCAGTATTTTACGCTTAAAATCGCAAATTTTTAATATATAAAAATAATACAATTTTCCTTTATTTTGTCATACAGCATATAAACACCCTTAAAACAGATTTTTGTCAGGGGGATTATTTTTGTTTAATATTTTTTAAACAAAACATATCATTTCGTGCTTAAAGTTTATACAAAGACATAAAAACGAAGTATATGGTACTCATAATTGGAGCAGGAATTGCTGGTTTAAGTTGCGCTTCTTACCTACATTCAAAGGGCGTGGAAATACGCATTTTAGAGGCATCGGACGGTATTGGAGGACGCGTGAGAACGGATATAGAAAATGGATTTTTACTAGATAGAGGTTTTCAAATTTTACTGACAGCATATCCAGAAGCACAACAATTATTAAACTTTGAAGCACTTGATCTGAAGGAATTCAAATCTGGAGCACTTATCAAAACCGAACAAGGGTTTACCACGCTCGCTAATCCATTTAAGGAGCCTAGCGAATTGTTAAGTTCATTATTTTCATCAGTTGGTTCCTTAGGTGACAAACTCCGTGTTGCCAGATTAAGCTGGGAAACGCAGGGGCTCGATGAAGAGATTATGGAAAAACCTACGCAATCGACATTAGACTTCTTGAAGGCTTATGGATTTTCGGAAAGCTTTATCTATCAGTTTTTCAAACCATTTTTTGGAGGTGTTTTTCTGGAAAACGAGTTAGCGACTTCAGCTTCTTTCTTCAGATATATTTTTGGGAAATTCTATGATGGCGAAGCGACTATTCCTGCCAATGGTATGCAGCAAATCGCCAAACAGATAGCATCAAAATTACCAGCAAATACCATTCGTTTGAATACTAAGGTGAGTAAAATCCAAGGAAATACGGTAGTTCTTTCTAATGGAGAGCATATTTTGGCTAATCAGATAGTCGTTGCTACTGATAGTTACCAAGCAGCTCAATTGTTGAATCAACCCTTACCTACTCAATTCAACAGTACTATTTGTAGTTATTTTGAGGCTCCAAAGTCGCCGTTAAATAAACCTATGTTGGCTTTGAATCCCAATAGAAATAGTTTGATTCACAATTTGTGTGTGCCTAGCGATATTTCATCACATTACGCCCCTGAAGGAAAAGCCTTAGTTTCAGTTTCTACACAAAATGCGCCTTCTCTTTCGGATGAAGCTTGGGAGAAACAGCTAAGAATGGAATTAAAAGATTGGTTTGGTACTGAAGTGGATTCATGGAAATTTTTGAAAAAATATGAAATTAAAGAATCATTGAATGCTTTTCCAGCGGGAAGTGTGTTGAATCCTCAGTTCAAAATATCGGAAAACTTGTACCAATGTGGTGACTGGACGAGCTACCCTTCTCTCAATGCCGCAATGATGTCGGGACGAAAAGTAGCTGAGCTAATTACTAAATCTTGATATAGATAAATATGAGTCATACCTAGCGTGGTTTCATCAATATGAGTCATCCCTAATTTAGCGATTTAGTGATTGAGCGAGTGAGTGATTATGTAAAAATTTGTATCCCATCAGTAGAGACGCAATGATTGCGTCTCAAGCCATTCATATCTAGCATAGTAGCATCAAAAAAGCGGTCGAAAAATATTTTCCGACCGCTTTTTTAATAAAAACTTGGAGAATAACCCCAATCCTAAAATTCGGGATAACTCATGCTTATTAGCACACTTCAATATCTAGCAAATCGCCTGAGCAATAGCTTCTCCAGACAAAAACGCTCCTTCGACGTTACCAATACCAAAAGCATCGCCACCAATACAAATAGGATAATTTTTTAATTGAAGAAAGCGCGCAGTCGCTCGTTGTGATGCCAAGGCATATCTCCAACGATGTATCTGATAAGTATCTATCTGTTCAACATTCACTATATCCGAAACCGAGGCGATTAATTCCGAAGCCACCTTTTCAGCATTCTCTTCAAGATGCGACTGCGAGTAATCCGCAGAAGCATGAATTGTTATGGTTGGATTCTCTGTCAAGCCTTTTTCAGCGTTATCTACTATCCATGAGACAGGACTATTTTCTAAAATTCTTCCCCCAGTAATAGTATTATCGAAAGTCTTGAGCTTTGCCATAACTGCCCAGCATGGGTCATATTGGATAGAACTTAGAATATTTTCTTCATCTGCTTCAAGCAAAATATCTGAATCTTCAAACAATTGTAAAACCTGAGGGATTGGAGCAGAAATAATTAATTGGTCAAAGTCATATTGTTCTTCCGATTCTGTAAAAGCTACTCCATGAGCTATTCGTACAATTTTCTGGCTCAATTTTACGTCAAGTCCTTGAGCCATAAATTTAGGAAGAGTGTTCATCCCATCAGGGCAAATATATCGAGGGTGGGTTCTGTCGCTCACTTTCCAAGATTTAATAATATGCTGTTTCTCTGCTTCATCAATAAATTCTTGAAAAATCGTTGACTTGACCGAAAAATATTGAGCACCATGATCGGCTTTGGTATCGGCAAATCTTCTGGTAGCCATTCTACCTCCGACGCCCCTCCCCTTGTCTACAATCGTCACTTCAAAAGAAGCGTGTGAAAGAACTTGCGCCGCACGAAGTCCAGCTATTCCAGCTCCGATAATAAGAATTTTCTGTTTTGTCATATCCTATAAATTGGTATTTAACAACAAAACTTCATTCTATCAGAATTGTTAACACAATCTTCGATTTGCAATCAAAAAGCCAATTTTTCTCTGAATTTTTCAAGATTTTATCAAATAGTTATAAAAATCAGCTCGAATACTGATAGAAATAGCCATTATTCCTTCAAAGATTTTATTAACTTTGGCAATACAAGTATTGTTGGTAAACAATTATATATAAAACACAGAATCTATTTCGAAAACTGCAAAAAGAACCTACTCGTTAACCATTTTTGCATTAACCAAAAACTATACTTCTCAGATGAAAAAACTATTCCTTTTTGTATTGCTAGCTACTGCAATCTTTAGCTGTAAAAAAAGTAATGAAAATTGGCAGCAAGCAGCATCAAATCCAGAATTTTTAAGGAGAACACAGTCACAACTTACCGAATCTATCATTCATGACATTTTTGCACCTCCAGTATCTAGCCGTATTTATATGTATTCGGCACTAGCAGCATACGAAGCGTTGGCAGCAGGCAACTCTAATTACCAATCAATGGTAGGACAGTTGAAAGGATTCAAAAAAGTAGCAAAACCAGAAGCAGGTAAAGAGTATTGCTATCCAGTGGCAGCTGTACATGCCTATCTAACTATTGGTAAAAGCTTGACTTTTGCACAAGAAGTTTATGTTGATTTTGAGAAAAAACTTGAACAGGATTATAAAGCAACAGGTATTCCAAGTGATGTATATGAGCGTTCGATAGCCTTCGGTGATTCGATAGCGGCATCAATTATGAATTACTCAAAAGGAGATAATTACAAACAAACTCGTGGTTTTCGTTATACTGTAACTCAGAAAAAAGGGACTTGGGTACCTACTCCTCCTGCGTACATCGATGCAGCAGAGCCATATTGGTCAAAAATCCGTCCTACGACATTGGATACCTCATCTCAGTTTATGCCCCCAAAACCATACGAATACGATATGGCTAAAGGAAGTAAGTATTATGACATGGTAATGGATGTTTACAATACGATTAATAATCTTACTGAAGAGCAAAGAAACATTGCCAATTTTTGGGATTGTAATCCATTCAAAATGAATATTACAGGTCATGCCATGTTTGCTACTAAAAAAGTTTCTCCTGGGGGTCACTGGATGGCGATTGTGACACAAACATCTCGTCAACTAAAAGCCGATATTTATCAAACCTCAGAAGCTTACTTGTTGACTTCAATGGCTGTTTTCGATGGATTTATTTCTTGTTGGGACGAAAAATATCGTTCTGTTAAAGTTCGTCCAGAAACGGTTATCAATGAAGTAGTGGACAAAAACTGGCAACCAGTTCTTCAAACGCCTCCTTTTCCAGAATATCCTTCAGGACACTCTGTAATTTCAGGGGCAGCCTCGGTTGCATTATCGAGTGTATTAGGTGACAATATAGCCTTTGCAGATTCTTCTGAAATGCAATACGGTTTGCCTGTTCGTAATTTCAAATCGTATAAAGATGCCGCAGAAGAAGCTTCTATTAGCCGACTTTACGGCGGTATTCACTTCCGTCCAGCGTTAGATTTAGGTCTAGAGCAAGGTCGTAAAGTAGGTAATTGGGTAATCACAAAGGTGAAGACACGCAAGAAATAAAACGGTTTATCTGTATAAATCTCACGAAGTCCCAAATTTCATCGTAAATTTGGGACTTCGTTGCTTATAAGCAACTAGGAGCAAATCCACCAATAAGACTTTTTACATCATAAATGATGTAGATGCTAAAATAAAAGCCAATAATGTCCCTTCCTCAAGCTTTATTAGATTCGCTTAGTCAGGTTACTGGATACCAAGCCGATTCTTTTATCAAAACGCATGAACTAGGAGAGTCTCCAACGTCAATCAGAATTAATCCTGATAAAATAAATACTCCCCCAGCCCATCTGAATATTCAAAGTCCTGTGCTTTGGAATCAATATGGCTATTACCTTAATGCACGTCCAGCATTTACTTTTGACCCTTATTTCCATGCAGGTACGTATTATGTACAAGAAGCCAGTTCCATGTTTTTGGAATATGCCGTCAAGCAAAGTGTCGACCTCGACGAGGACCTAAGAGTCTTAGACTTATGTGCTGCCCCTGGAGGTAAAAGTACCCTATTGGCAAGTTTGCTAAGCCCAGATTCGTTGCTCGTAAGCAACGAGGTCATCAAAAGCCGTGCAAACATTTTGGTAGACAATATGAGTAAATGGGGCTTAAGCAATACCTATGTAACCAATAATGATCCAAAAGATTTTAGTAGAATAGGTGGCTACTTCGACTTAATTGTCGTAGATGCGCCATGTTCAGGTTCAGGGCTTTTCCGTCGTGACCCAGAGGCTGTAGTTGAATGGTCATTAGATAACGTTGCTATGTGTAGTCAACGTCAGCAGCGAATTTTAGCTGATGTTTGGGATTCACTCAAAGAAGGTGGCATTTTGTTGTATTCGACTTGCTCATATTCTGAAGCTGAAAACGAAACTATAATGGACTGGGTAATTGATAACCTTTCTGCTAAAAATATAGTTTTAGATAAAAAAGACACAGATACTATACAGCAATGGGGTATTGTACGAACAGAATCCCCTGAAAATAAAGCCATTGGGTATCGTTTTTATCCTGACCAAGCCAAAGGAGAAGGCTTTTTCTTAGCGGCATTCCAAAAAACTAAAGCTGATTACAAACCTTTTCACCGACCACATATTAAGCCTCAACGTACCAAAAGTTTCAAACATGAGAAAAGTGTTTTAAGCCAATGGATTACGGGCTTAGAAGATTACATGTGGTTTGAAAAAAACGATAATTTCTATTTAATCAATCCCGAACACGAGAGTGACCTCAAGATTTTACAAAGTAATTTGTATATCAAAAAGGCTGGGATTTTGTTAGGACAAATTGGAGCAAAAGATTTGATTCCAGAACATGAATTAGCCCTTTCGACAATACTCTCCGAACAGGTACCTATTTTGAATGTTTCTTATGAACAAGCAATTGCGTACCTTCGCAAAGATGATTTTGTACCCGATACCAATCAGCGAGGCTGGTGTGGTATTGCTTACGAAGAGCATATTTTGGGCTGGGGAAAGGCATTAGGAAATAGATTTAATAATTATTATCCCAAAGAATTACGTATTCTGAGCCGTTTGCCCTAAATTTCGCATTATTCTCCCACATATACCCCTAAAAACAGAAAAACTAGAGCGTTTTGTAAACGAAAAAAAAATCAGACGTTTATACTCTAACTATTTTTTCTATTTTTGTATTGAAATTGTAATGTCTGCAAATCGGATTTTAAAGAATTGAACAATTGTTATTTGAAAGTTTATTTTAAGTGATAATGTCTTTCGAAAAATCTGAAAATTAAGTGTTTATAAACTGAAAATAGCACACAGTAAGTAAACTTGATAGTAGCTCGCAAGACAAACATGCACCTCAAACTACTATTTAGTGTATAAGCTGTAAAAAGAATCGCATGGTTAACGAAGAAGCAAACGAAATTAAACAGCAACAGGCTGCCAATCCTCAGGAGGAAATCGACGCGACTACCGCACAGGTATTAGAATTGGCCGAAAACACTGAAGCTGAAACAACTGACGTTCACACAGTTGATTATTCTACTTTCCAAAAAAATGACTTTGTTGAGCTATTGTCAAAATTACTTGACGATGTCAAAGAGCAACCTTCGGTAGCTGCCTTCCGCAAATCAGAAGATGTTCTTAAGGAAGTTCGTCCGCTTTTTGAACAGTTCAAAACAGCAGAACGTGCAGAAGCTCTTGCTAAATTCAAAGAGGCAAATGATGGCTCGGAAGATGGATTTGAGTTTAAATTCGATGAAACTATCGAAAAATTTGATAAACTCTTTAAAGCACTTAAAGAAGAGCGTGCAAAGTATTTTAATCAAATTGAAAAAGAGCGTGACAAGAACTTTAGTCAAAAAACTGAGCTTCTTAACCGCCTTAGAGCTATTGTTGAAGGAGAAGACAATACCGATCCTGCTCAAATCAAAGCAGGTTTTGCTGAATTCAAAAAGATTCAAGATGAATGGAAATCAGCTGGTAACATCAACTCGCCTCACAACAATACTTTGTGGCAAACTTATCATGCCTTAGTTGACCGTTTTTACAGCAACAGAAGTATCTACTTCGAATTGCTGGAGCTTGACAGAAAACGTAATCTTCAACACAAAATTGAACTTTGTTCAAAAATCGAAAAAATTGCTGAAGCCGCTAAATCAGATACTGTAACTGGTAAAGTTTTGGATGAAGCAGTCGCTATTTTCGAAGAATATAAGCATATCGGTCCTGCTCCGAAAGAAGAAAACGAGCTAATTTGGACGAGAGTAAAAGAAGCGTTAGACGTAATTTATGGCAAACGCCGTGAACAATTAGAAACGCAAAAAGCAGAATCAGAACAAGTTTATACGCTCAAATCTTCAATTGCTGAATTGGTTGAAACATTCGCCAATTTTACCACTGAATCTATTTCAGAATGGAATGAGCGCACTAAAGCACTTTTGGCGTTACAAGACCAATGGAATAATGTGAAAGGTTTTATGCCTAAAGAAAAAGGCAAAGAGCTTAGCGACAAATTCTGGGGTAATATCAAGGCTTTCTTCAAAAATAAAGGTGAGTTCTTCCGTCAATTAGAAGGAAAACGTGAAGAAAACTTGAAAGCAAAAGTAGCTATTATCGAACAAGTAGAAGCACTTTTGACTTCTGGTGATGATTCACAAGATGCTACCAACAGCGTAATTCAATTACAGAAAGCGTTCCGTGAAGTAGGTCACGTTCCAGAAAAAGATAAAGACAATATTTACGAACGTTTCAAAAAAGCTTGTGATAGCTTCTTTGATGCAAAACGTGCGAAAAACCAAAATATCGAGAAAGAGTTTGAAGCAAATCTAGCGAAGAAGGTAGCACTTTGTGAGCAAATTGAAGCAGAAGCAGTTGAAGGAGCAGATACTTCAAAATTAGCTGAGTTCAAAGCTCAATGGGCAAGTATTGGCTTCGTACCGAAGAAAGATATGCAGTCAATTGGTAAGCGCTATATCTCAGCTATCAACAAATATGTAAGTGCGATGGGTAAACTTTCTGGCAAAGAAAGAGAACAATTGGCACTTCAAACAGAAGTTGATATTTTGAAATCTAGAGGCGATTTTTCACCAAGAGAACTAGGTAAAAAAGAAAACGATATTCGTCGTAAGATTCAGCAAATAGAAAACGACATTTCGTTGTACAAAAACAACTTAGAGTTCTTTGCGAAATCTAAAAATGCAGATAAACTTCGTGTTGATGTAGAAGCTAAAATCAAGAAAGCAGAACAAGATTTGGCTCATTTCAAGCATCAATTGAAAGTAATTCGCGAAGCAGAGAAATAATTTTGCTCGAAAGAACATAGAAAAACAAAAATAGGATGTGAGTTTCGCATCCTATTTTTGTTGATAGACGCTAGTCCAATATTTTTTTCAAAAAAAATCATTTGTAAGGTTTTTGTAACATTCTTGTTATCAAAAAATTACCAACAACTTACAAAAAACTTTCATTTTTGCGGTCAAAAACATTTGCATATTACAATCCAAGCCACTAATTTTGTATCACGATAAGCGACAAACGTATCGCAGTTCGTTGAAAAAAGCCTCCTTAGCTCAGCTGGTAGAGCAACTGACTTGTAATCAGTAGGTCATTGGTTCGATCCCGATAGGAGGCTCAAAAGCTCGACAAATGTCGAGCTTTTTTGTTTTATAGCGATTCCTAATGTCTCATCTTATCGGGAGTTTCTCCAGTAAATTGCTTAAAGTCTTTGATAAAATGTGCTTGATCAAAGAAGTTATTTTCATAACAAATTTCCGAAAGTGATTTTTTCTCCCCTAGCGCATTGAGTACCACATTGAAGCGCACAATGGAGGCAAATTTCTTAGGCGAGGTTCCAACAAGCTTACGAAAACGCTTTTCAAACGGACTCGCACTGATGTTTAGCCTTTCATTTAATTCTTTCACACGAATACTCCCTTGACTTTGATAAATCAATCGAACTGCCTCCATAATCAATTGATCTGTTCGAATACGTTGTAGTTGAGAAAGAAAAAACTGCTCTACTATTTGTATTCTTTGCGTATCTGTTTGTGCCAATGCTAAGCGCTCTTGTATTTCATCGACTAATGATTTTTCAAAAATATATTCTAGTCCAATACTTAAATTAAAAAGCTCATTTGCGGGATGCTTCGTAAAATGAGCTAAACCTATTTCTGTAAAAAACACTAATAATGTTCCAATCTTAGGAGAGTTCTTAAAGACTTTGTAGCTATCCACTATCCCTGTAATACCTGCTGTGTGTAAAGTAGAAGTTTGATTTTCTTGAATAACAGCAAGGCTACCTTTATATTGAAAACCAATTACTATGCCCAAAGACGGTAACACTTTATACTCCGACTCGTCCTCCATTTCTGAAATAACAAATTGCTTGATATAAGGTCTTAATGGCTCAGATGGTTGGATTATTTCAAATTTCATTTCACTTTTTTTTTAGAACTAAAATACTAAAAACGAAAGACTTAGAGGTTTAGTTGAAATATTTTAAAAAAATATTCACAAAAATACTTGCGTGACATCTATGAAACTACTAATTTTGCACCACGTTAAACGATAAACAAATTGCCAACGTTGAAAAAAGCCTCCTTAGCTCAGCTGGTAGAGCAACTGACTTGTAATCAGTAGGTCATTGGTTCGATCCCGATAGGAGGCTCAAAAGCTCGACAAATGTCGAGCTTTTTTGTTTTATAGCCCTATTCTATTAAGAACGATCCTTTGCCCACTTCTGCAAACTATTGACGATCGTATCTAAACTAAAAGGTTTACTCAAATAGTCGTTCATCCCAGCATCTTCGATTTCTTTTTGGCATTCATCAATGGTATTTGCTGTCATCGCAATAATAATTGGTTGTTTTGAATGCAATTCTCTAATTTTCATAGAAGCTTCGTACCCATCCATTTCTGGCATTTGTACATCCATAAAGATTAAATCAAAGTATCTTTCTTGAGTCACCAATAAAGCTTCAAGTCCATTATTGACCATTTGGGGTTGATAACCCAATTTATTCAACACTTTTCCTATTAAGTACTGGTTCATAGGGTTATCTTCTGCCACAAGTATTTCTAATGGATATTGTTGAGCAAAATCCGTAAAAAGCTTTCTCTGATGAATGACATTCGCTCCATCCTGGGCTTTCTCAGTCTTTTTTAATATCATCAGAAGGGTTTTACTTAGCAAGTGCTGTTTTACAGGCTTGGTGAGCACTGCAGCAAATAAATCTTTATGGTTTTTATGCGAATCATCCGTCACTGAAGTCAGTAAGATAATAGGCATGTTTTTTCGCTGTTCACGAATATTTTTAGCAAGTGTTATTCCATCCATTCCTGGCATTTGACGGTCAGTAATAACCGCATCAAAAACTACGGTTTCGTCTGCCAATAATGTCAGTGCTTGGGCAGCTCGCTCTACTAAAACAACTTCCAAGCCCCAAGAGCTCAACTGTTGGTTAAGAATTTTCAGATTGGTTTGATTATCATCAATGACCAAAACTCGTTTATGGTCAAAACTTACCTCGTTGAGTAAGCGATACGATTGAATAGGTTCTTTACTAACTTTTGAATGAATCGTAAAATAGAAATTACTTCCCTCTCCTTCCTTACTTTGAACTCCAATAGCACCACCCATCAATCGAATAAGTTTTTCGCTAATAACAAGCCCCAAACCTGTTCCACCATATTTGCGTGTTGTAGAGGAATCTACCTGTGAAAAAGCACGGAATAAGCGAGAAAGTTTATCTTCTGGAATTCCAATACCAGTATCAATTACTTCAAACAATAAATCGACGTGTTCTTCATGTTGCTTTTGAAGTTGAACTCTTACTAAAATTTCACCTTTAGAAGTAAATTTAATAGCATTTCCGACTAGATTAAGTAGTACTTGACGCAAACGTTGCTCATCACCTACAATTTGCTGTGGCACATTGTATCCAATTTCGTACATAAGGTCTAGACGAGCTTCGGAAGCCTTTGAGGCAAACACATCAAGCATTTCTTCTACGCAAGCTCGCACATCAAAGATTCGCTCCTCCAGTTCCATATTTCCAGATTCTATTTTAGAAAAATCTAGAATATCATTAATCACCGACAACAAGTCTTCGCCACATTGCTTAATGGTTCTTACATAACTAATTTGTTCTTCCGAAAGATCTGTTTCGTTGAGTAAGCCAGTCATACCGATTACACCATTCATAGGCGTACGAATTTCATGGCTCATTGTAGCCAAGAAAATACTTTTCGCTTTGTTAGCTTTTTCTGCCTCCAAACGAGCCTTATGCTCTTCATCTGTGGCTTTTTGTAATTGAATGGTTCTTTCTACAACCTCTTTTTCTAATCGTTCATTTTGTTTCTGTATCGTTCGTACTCGTAGCCAATACACCAATACTATGATGCCTATTCCTAGAAAAAGTACCAAAACTTTAAACCACCAAGTCATCCAAAACGGTGGAAGTATTACTATTTCAAGCGTTATACCTTCAGAATTCCAAATGCCATCGTTGTTAGACGCCTTCACCTTAAACCAGTAAGTACCAGGATTTAGGTTGGTATAAGTTGCACTTCGATTACTGCCTACATGATTCCATTTCTTATCAAAACCTTCAAGTTTGTAAGCATACTGATTTTTCTCTGGAAGGGTAAAATTCAAAGCAGCAAACGCTAAAGTAAATACAGACTGATCATAATTGAGGACAATTTTTTTGGAAGCATTGATATGCGTTGGAAAATCATGATTCGAAAATCCTGTCTTGATAGGCGTATTAAAAATCGAAAGATCAGTAATGTATATTGGAGGCACAAAGGTATTGTCTTTGATGCTATCGGGGTAAAAGCTGTTAAAGCCATTAGGACCACCAAAATAAATTTCCCCATCTTGGGTCATGAAAGATGCTCGAGCTTTGAATTCATTACTTTGTAAACCATCCGCCAATGAATAGTTTCGAATATCATTTCTATGGAAATTGAACCTTGTCAAACCTTTATTAGAGCTAATCCAAAGATTTCCTTTTTTGTCAATTACAATGCTTTTAATGGCATTATTAGCAAGGCCATCAGTTTCTGAGAATCTTTTAAATTTACCAGTTTTTATATTCAGCAAATTCAGACCACCGCTTGTTCCTACCCAAAGATAACCCTTGGGACCATCTGCAAAACAAGTGATATAATCGTTAGAAATACTCTGTGGGTCGTTTACCTGATGAATGTATCGAGCAAATGATTTTGAGCTTGGAATATATCGTGCGACGCCCGTTTCTGTACCAACCCAAGTTCGTCCATCTCTATCTACAAAAACAATATTAATATTATTGTTAGGAATTGAATTTGAGTTAGTTGGTTCATGTTTGAAAGATGTCACTTCATGAGTCTGAGCATTCATCATGCACAAG
Source organism: Flectobacillus rivi (assembly GCF_030056655.1). NCBI lineage: Bacteria > Pseudomonadati > Bacteroidota > Cytophagia > Cytophagales > Flectobacillaceae > Flectobacillus > Flectobacillus rivi. The sequence goes on along the minus strand of NZ_JASHIE010000009.1, from coordinate 101,920 downwards.
CCCCCATTCCAAGTGCCAATCCAAAAATTATGCTGGTGATCTCGTACAACGGAATTTACACTCCACGAACTAATTCGAGATTTAGGGTCGGAGGTATCAATAGAATAATTTTCAAATGTCTTCGTCAGAATGTTGTACAAACCAAAGCCTCCCCGATGATAGCCCAATGCCAACATAGCAGGGTCAAAATAATCAACAGCAATGACGTAATCTGTTCGTGGGCTATTGGGATTAGAAGGGTTATTTTTGATAAAATCAAAGGCTTGGGTCTTACGGTTGAAATAATTGATTCCTCCCCCATCGGTACCAATCCATATTTGGTCTTTTCCATCGCCAGTAATAGACAAGACAAAATTGTTGTTTAAGCTGTTACTTCCTATCTGATTTTTATAGCTTTTAAACTTTCTCCCAAACTTTGGCAAGAAGTTTACACCTCCCGACCACGTCCCCACCCAAATATTCCCTATGTCGTCACGATAAATGCTATAAACAGAGTTATTGCTAAGACTATTGGGATCGTTTGCATCAAATGTATAAGTCGTAAAATTAAAACTTTGGGGGTTAAGCACACTTAATCCACCGTTTTCTGTCCCAATCCAAATGTTGTTTTTTTCATCCTCTTGAAGACAAAGAAGGTCATTATGCCCCAAGCTATTGGGATTATTGGCTTTGTGTAGAAATACCTCAAAATCATCTGAAGACTCGTTGTAGAGGTTCAATCCTCCCCCTCTGGTTCCAAACCACATTCGGTTATGACTATCTTTTAAAACACTTGTTACCCAATTGTTTGACAAAGAATGTTGATTATTGTTTTGATGCGCATAGTTACGAAAACGTTTGGTATTGGGGTTAAAAAACGATAAGCCATTTTTGCAACCAATCCATAAATTTCCTTTGGCATCTTCCGCCATTCGATACACATAGTTGTCAGCTAAAGAATTTGGCTGATTATCAAGATGTTTAAAAACACTAAAGTTATTTTTAAGTCCATTAAATAAATAAAGTCCGTCGGCAGTTCCCAGCCAAAGGCGCTGCTTGGAGTCGATAAATAAATCTCTAATTTTTATATCGGGAAGTTGTGTTGTGTAATGGGTAAAAACCTCTGTAGTTTTATCAAACTTATCAAGTCCTCTTCCTGTGGCAATCCACAGATAGCCTTTTGAGTCCTCGACAATGTCGAATATATTATTGTCAGAAAGCGAATTGACGTCGTTTGGATAATGTTTGTAAATGGTAAAGGTGTACCCGTCAAATTTGTTAAGACCTTCTTGTGTTGCAAACCACATAAAGCCTTGTTTGTCTTTCAATATAGCCCCAACCTGACTTTGAGAAAGCCCCTGGTTGGTACCATAGCGAATAAAGTACGGTTTGAGTCCTTGTGCAACAGAATCATTGCACAATTGCAGCCACAAGACCAACAAACAAATTACACGAATCATAGTTGAATAGGACAGGAAAGCTAAAGCAAAGCTCACCTCAATATTAGATTGATATTTTATTTTGGCATATACAATTACAGCCTTTTATGATTTCCTATAAAGGGAATTTAAGTTTACAGGCAAGGGCTCAGAGATTCAATAATATTAATTGTAATTCAAAATAATTTTCTTTTTGCAAGACTTCTTAGGCAGGCTGATTAAAAATCTATAATTTTCTAATTCAAAGGTAAAAAAAAATAGGGATTCTTAAAACATACTCTATTTTTTTTGAGTTGTAGATACGATTGCGAAAATTTAAAACAACACTTTCTACTTTTATCAAAAATGTACGACACTTATCAAACAATAACAAATATATAACACAACATATAATAGCATTTATTTAAAATATTGAATTTCAGCGCATTACGATAAAACAAATAGTACAAAAACAGAAATATTTAGTTATACACATTTAATTATAAATTATTTTACCAACCCAATATTCTACGCACATCATAAATTTTCCCCTTATTTCAGGAAAATTCTTTTATTTTTTTCTTGCATTGTTCATTTATTGCTACTATATTTGTTCAAGTCAGCTTCAAGTAGTCTCAATTTTATAAACAATTAAACTTGTAATACCTAATCACTAGATAAACCGTCTTTTTAGTTAAGTATTACAGTGTTCTATGATATTTGGAAAGTGCAGTATTAGAGCGAGGCGCAAAGCATAATTAAGTAATACTTTTAAATGAGCAACATAAGGTACTACCATTAATTATCTCGTCTTTTCCAAATTCCCTTTTTTTACGAAATATTAATCTTTTTTCAACTCCTAGTCGTATATATCACCACTATATACAGATGAGAGTTATCATTTGCCTAGTGGCCGAGTAATTAATGACAAACACGTATTTCGTAATTATCAATAAGCAAATACAACAATCATTTTTATATTATTTCCACACTATATTTATCGCAACACATTAAAAGATTATAATTATGAACAATTTCCTTACTTTGTTAAAAAAATCTGTTGCTAATACGTTGGTTAGCAACTCATTGATGGCTCTTGTTGCCCTTGTTTTATTGTCAAGTCGTGTTTTTGCTCAGTCTGAAAGTGTTAAGTTGGATTATTTTAGTTTAGCACTTGCTAATCAAGATGAAAAACCTAAAGCGATGTTCTTTTTTCAAGAGGTTTTGGGTGCAAACTTGATGACCAACAACGATCAAAACATTTATGAATTTGAGTTACCCAACTCTCCCGTTATCAGAGTATTCAAAAAAGAAAAACCAGAACCAAACGCTACTTGCAACTACAACAAAAGCGTAGAAAACTGGGGCTCATGTATCAACAGTTATGGTTTGGCATGGATTGTTGTTGCTACTTCAGATTTGAAAAGAACGGCCAAAGAATTGAAAGCGGCTGGCTATCCAATCAAATACAGCAAATCAATGCTTCCTGACGAACCTACTACTGAGGTATTGATTACTTCGCCTTTCAATAATCAGTTGTTTTTGTTTGTTCAACGTGAGGACGTTAGCGCTTCGACTTGCAAAATCGAAAACATCCACTTGGTAGTAGAAAATTTAAAGAAATCAATTGGTTTCTATTCTGACACAATGGGTGCTTCAGACATTGAGTATGTAAGCGACGTATGTGCCAAAGTTCAAATTGGTGGACAAAACTTTATTCTTGCCGAGCCAGAAGGATTATTGTTGGAACCTTCTCAGTTTAACAATAGCACTAACAACGAGGCAAGCGTGATTAAAGAACACTTCGGATTCTTATTCAATGACTTCGAACAGGGTATTTATGCAATCAACGGCAAAGGTTATTATTTCAAACATACCCCACAACCACAGTATCGTGATAACAAACACAGTCATTTTTCAAATGGTCAAATTTTAAGTCCTGATGGCTTAGTGATTGATTTGGGCGATATGGCTGTCAGTAGATATTCTAGACAATAATTTACTTTTCTCGAAATTTCCTTAAAACAACATTATATTCCTTACTTATTTTAAATATATCTATTTTGTAATCGTTAAAATTTAAGGTAGTCTTCCATCGAAGACTACCTTTTTATTTGCTATTTTGTGCAGGTAAAGCTTAGAGTATGTTAAAAAAATTATTTGGCATTTGTAAAAGAAACAGAATTTCCATTTGACACTCCTTACTTTTCTTGTCTTGACACAAGAAAAGTAACAAAAGAAAGTCAAGAAATCCTAAACTCGCCTGCGGCTCAAACAGCAGGATTTCAGAAAACGAATACATAATCTTTTATTTCAATGACTTATGAAATTTAAACATACTCTTAGATTCATTAGAGAATATTAATTTTATAAACTTTTATTAAAATCGTCTCGTATCGACTATATGAAACTAAGAGCATATATTTTGTTTTTGTTACTCGTAGGCGCCTGTCAATTACTAACAGGCTGTATTTGGGCAAGAAGATGTCCCGAAAAAACATGTAGAGTCAGTACAGAACATCGACATGAAGGGGGTAATTTTCGTCCTCGGGCGGCATTTTCTTGGGTTACAACCAAAAAACACTGGCCTTGGAGTAGATTAGGCGGAGGGAAAAAATACAATGGTAAAAAAGATAAAAAGACAGGAAAAAAGAAATTCAAGTACTTGTTGCCAGGCGAAAGAGTTGATTTTGACAAAAAGAATTAGCGCTTAACACTGACAGGCATACGTAGGAACTTGATTGTACTAAGTTCTTGTTTTATCACAAAGGTCTAATTGACGTAATGCTTACAGCCTAAAGCTTAGGGCGGGTAAAATTCTTTTAATTTTGCCCATTAACTTACTTATCTGAAAATTCATGAATTTAATAAAAGTTGCAGCTGGGGTGGTCAATCAAACACCTTTGGCATGGGAAGGCAATAAAAGAAATATTATTGGCTGTATCGAAGAAGCCAAAAGCCAAGATATCTCAATCTTATGTTTGCCTGAGCTATGTATTACGGGCTATGGCTGCGAGGATATGTTTTATGCCTCTGGAACTTGCGAAACAGCCTTAGAAATACTCCAAGACATCGTTGAGGTTACTTCGGGCATTATTGTCTCGGTGGGCTTGCCAATTCGTATCAACAACAGGGTGTATAACGCTGCCTGTTTGATTGCGAATAAACAAATTCGAGGCTTTGCTTGTAAGAAAAATTTAGCAAATAACGGATTACACTACGAAACTCGTTGGTTTCAGCCTTGGCCAGACAATCAGCGTACAGAACTCACTATCGGAGAATTTAGCTATCCTGTGGGAGATTTAATCTTTGAAGCAGGTGGCGTAAAAATAGGATTTGAAATATGTGAAGATGCTTGGATTGCCAATCGCCCTGGGCGCTCGCTTTATTTGCAAGGGGTAGATATCATCCTGAATCCAACAGCTTCGCACTTCGCGTTCTTCAAAACTCAAACTCGTGAACGCCTTGTTCAAGACGGATCAAGAGCTTTTGGGGTCGCTTATATCTATGCCAATCTGTTAGGGAACGAAGCTGGTCGTGCCATTTTCGACGGCGATGCGATGGTGGCACAAGCAGGCGAAATGTTGGTTTCGGGTACCCGCTTTAGCTATCGTGATTTTTATTTGACACCAGCCGTGATAGATATTGATAAAGTTCGTTTGGAGCAAGTTCAAAATCGCTTAACTTTTTCAGGAACCTCACAAAAAGTGCCATTCTTATATGACTTCCCTCCTATCAAACCTATCAAGCAACGTTTTGAATTGGAGCATTGGGAGGCAAAAGGTTTTCAGAAAGAGGAAGAATTTGCTCGAGCAATTGCCTTAGCCTTGTTTGATTATCTCAGAAAGTCTCGTTCATCGGGTTGGGTAATATCACTCTCGGGTGGAGCCGACTCTTCGGCTATTACAGGTCTGTGTTATTTGGCGATTGAGCTTGGTGTTGCTGAACTAGGACTAGAAGGCTTCAAACAAAAATTGGGACATATCAAGAAAATTCAAGATTGTCAAAGTGTTCAAGAATTATCGAAGGCCTTGATTACCAATATCTATCAAGGAACTGAAAATAGCTCAAATGATACACGCTATTCAGCAAGTTCACTGGCAGAATCACTCAATACGACCTTTTACGATATTAATATCAATGGTTTGGTAGAAACCTACAAAGATTTAATTCAGGGAGCTATTGGAAGAAATCTTTCTTGGGAAACCGACGATTTGGCTCTCCAAAATATCCAAGCGAGGGTTCGCGCCCCAAGTGCTTGGCTTTTGGCCAACATCAATAATGCGTTGTTGCTAGCTACCTCAAACCGCTCGGAAGCTGCCGTTGGATATGCGACTATGGATGGCGATACTTCTGGTTCTATTTCACCAATTGCTGGTATTGACAAGCATTTCTTGCGTCATTGGTTACGTTGGTTAGAACATACAGGGCTAGATGGACAGCTAAAACTTTCGGGTTTGAATGCGATGAACAATCTGCAACCAACCGCAGAGCTTCGTCCATTAGAAGCAAAACAAATCGACGAAGAAGATTTGATGCCTTACGACTTGCTGAATGCTATAGAAACAGCTGCATTTAGAGATAAAAAATCACCAAAAGATTGTCTTGAGCTAATGGAGTTGGAGTTTGAGGGTATTTACAGTAAAGAAAAATTGGTCATGAGTATCGACCGCTTTTTCCGCTTATGGAGTCGTAACCAATGGAAACGCGAGCGTTATGCGCCAAGCTTCCATGTCGACGACCGCAATCTTGATCCTCGCAGTTGGTTGCGATTCCCGATTTTATCAGGTGGGTTTGAAAAAGAATTAGCCGATATGCACGAATATGCCAACGATTCAAAAGGAAAACAAAGAAGAAGTCGTATTGGATTTTAGGGATTTCAGCAAACCCGTGGAGAGTATTCTAACAACTCCTCCACGGGTTGTATCTTTTCTAGATAGATAAAATCCTTAAAATAATATGTACTTTTGAGAAAAGATTTTAACCCTTTTCACATTATTCATTAAGCTTTTTGGCAGAGAGTTTCTGTCATATACTTTATGCTTTTAGCAATTGATATAGGCAATACAGATATTGTTTTTGGTGTAAACGATGACCAGCAGTGGATTCACCAGTTTCGCATAAGCTCCTCTTTTTCACAACGTTCTCAAGATTATGAGGCGCAACTTCGTTTGCTCTTCTTAGAAAATTCGCTCAAACTTAGCGACATTCAACATATTATTATTAGCTGTGTTGTTCCTGATTTACGAGCTGTTATTAAGGATATGTCGGTAACCATGTTTGGTATTCATCCCATGATGGTTGGTCCAGAAATGTACGATAAGCTCAACATGGAAATTTTGAGTCCTTATGAGATAGGTACAGATTTGGTATGTAATGCGACTTATGCTTATTATACTTACCAGCAAAATTGCTTGATTGTCGATTTTGGGACAGCGCTCACTTTTACTGTTGTTTCGGGTGAAGGCAAAATTTTGGGTGTTTCGATTGCTCCTGGACTTAAAACAGCGGTGAAATCCTTGTTTTCCAATACGGCACAATTACCTGAAGTACCCCTTTCTATGCCCGAATCAGCCATTGGTAAAAATACCGTCCATGCGATTCAAGCAGGGATTTTGTGGGGTTATGTAGGAATGGTCAAAGAAATGATTCATCAAATCAAGCTAGAAGTTGGACAAGAATGTAAAGTATTGGCAACTGGCGGGCTTTCTTCTATCCTGACTCCTCTTCGTTCTGAGTTTGATGAAGTAGATAAAACCCTTACCTTAAATGGTTTAAAGATTATTGCTTCTTTATAATACAATGCTTCAGGATGTGTTTAGACACACATCCTGAAGCAAAAGTTTCTACAAATTATAGTAAGAGTACATTTATTCTTCACAAAATCCTTTTCATTTACTTCTCATAATCAACCACTTATCATAATTCCTTCCTCTAACTAAAGTTTTTTTGCAATTTTTACAACATCGTCTGCAACCTTTCATTGCACTTCTGCATCCTATCTACAAATTCTCTCACAGGTCTTTTTTTTCTTCCAAATGCTTTCTTGGCTCAATTTACCATTTATCATTTGGAGAAGCCAGTCAGGTAGTTTGCATTGCAAAGTAGCTTGTTTAACAATTAACTTTGAATCAAATCTCAAAGAGAGATATAATACTCACATTACCTCAAGTGCCTCTAAACCTATTTGAGACACGATACAATGATAAAACACTTCAAAAAGATGAAACGATTTATACTTTCGGCAATCATTACTTGTGGATTGAGCTATGCGGGAATGGCACAAGTAAAAGGAAAAATTACTGGCTCGGTCAGCGACAACCAACATAAAATTGTGGAATTTCCAACGGCAACGTTACTTAAAGCCAAAGATAGCACTTTAGTAAAAGGTGCTTTAGGCGATGCTAACGGGCATTTCGAGTTTGAATCCGTAAATGCGGGTGAATACCTTGTAAGCGTGACTCAAATGGGATACAAAAAGTATTTTACGCCAAAAATCATTATTTCGGAAGGAAATAATAATATCAACTTGGCAAGTATTGTATTAGTAGAAGAAAGTAAACAGCTTGGCGAGGTTACGGTATCTGCTCAAAAGCCATTTATCGAACGTCAAGTTGATAAAACTGTAGTCAATGTCGAAAACAGCATCATGGCAGCTGGTTCTACTGCATTAGAGGTATTAGAGCGTTCTCCCAATGTGATGATTGATAAAGATGGAAACATTAGTTTGAAAGGCAAACAAGGTGTACGTGTCATGATTGACGGTAAAATTTCTTATTTATCGGGTCAGGATTTAGCAAACTTTTTGCGTAACCTTTCGGCTGAGCAATTGGCTCAAATCGAAATTATGACTAACCCTTCATCAAAATATGATGCAGCAGGTACTGCAGGTATTATCAATATTAAGTTGAAGAAAAATGTCAATATGGGCTTGAACGGTTCAGCCAACGTAGGTATTGGTCATGGTAAATATCTTCGTGAAAATGCTGGTATCAACCTTAACTATCGTAATGGCAAGGTAAATGCGTATGGCAACTATAGCTGGAACGAACGTCGCCAAGAAAATACCAATGATATTTACCGCTATTTCAGAGCACAAAACGAAATGTATCATGCCGACGGAAAAAGAATGAGCTTTAGCTACAATCACTCTCTAAAAGCAGGTGTAGATTATTTTATTTCCGATAAAACAACAATTGGTGTCTTGGTCAATGGTTCATCAGGAAGTTGGGGCGCAGACTCTGCTTTGACGGTAACAACCAAGTATGTCAACAACAAGCTTACACAGACTATTCCGACAGCAAATAATGTATCGCAACCTTGGAAAAATATCTCGACTAACCTAAACTTAAAACATACCTACGATTCTACGGGTAGAGAATTGACTGTCGATTTGGACTATGCGTATTACGACAATCGCTCAAGCAACGACTATATTACGCAATACTTTAATGGAGGAGATTTGACAAGCAAATTTCGTTCAGACTCAACTTTGGTAAATAAAAGTCTCTCAAGTATCAACCAGTATTCATTTAAGTTAGATTATACCTTGCCTGTATCGAAAGATACAAAATGGGGTATGGGGGTAAAAGCAAGTTATGTTATTACTGATAATGATTTAAGATTTTATGAAAAATTAGAAGGTAGTGGTTTGAATTTGTTGAAAAGAAATAGCAATCAGTTTGTGTACAAAGAAAATATTAACGCAGCATATTTAAACTACCAAACCAAGTGGAATAAGTTTAGTGCACAGTTGGGCTTACGTGCAGAATGGACAATCGCAGATGGTAAATCTACTAGTTATGAAACCTTAAAAGATTCGACTTTTACCCGTGACTATCTGAAGTTATTCCCAAGTGCATTTGTTCAATACGAGGCAAACAAGAATCATACATTAGGCGTAACCTACAGTCGCCGTATCGACCGCCCAGGGTATGACCAATTAAATCCATTTGTCTTTTTCTTAGACCCTTATACTTATCAGGTTGGAAACCCTTATTTGCGTCCACAATTGACCAATTCATTTGAATTAACGCACTCATACAAAGGCATTATTTCTACAACGATTAATTACAGCCATACGTCAGATTTTATGTCTGAAATCTTGAAGCAAAACGATGCAACACGAGCTACGTATCAAACGGTAGACAACTTGGCAAAACAAGATAACTTTGGCGTGACGATTTCGGCTCCAGTGCCAATTACAAAATGGTGGATGAGTGTAAATGAGTTCAACTTGAATTATACCAAAGTACAGGGAGCTATTCAGAACATCAATGTAGTTCCGTCAGCAACCAACTATTATTTAAACTCGAACAACACGTTTAGTTTAGGTAAAGATTACAAACTTGAATTGGGCGGTTGGTACGTTTCTGGTGGTTTGTGGAGTATTTTCAAAATCAACTCGCAAGGTGCAGTAAACTTCGGTATCCAGAAAACATTGCTTGACAAAAAGGCTACTTTGAAATTGAACGTTCAAGATATTTTCTTTACCAACAAAGCTACAGCGACAACACAATATGGCTCGGTTGATATTATTTCAAGCAATACATGGGACAGTCGTCAGGTACGTTTGACATTCAGCTATCGCTTTGGTAACTCAAAAGTATCTGCTGCTCGTAACCGATCAACTGGTTTGGATGAAGAAAAAAGTCGTGTGAAGAATGGAGGAAACTAACAAAATGTGGAATTTTGAATAAGGAGTTCCGAGTGAAACTATAAATCCGTAAATAAACAAAAAGACTTGAGATTGGAGAGGTTACTTTCCGTTCTCAAGTCTTTTGCTTATCAAGAGGTTGCCGAGTTGCTTTTGTTTTTTCATAGATACTTTTACTAGCTTACGCGATACATTGTCGCGCTCTGGTTGCGAAGCATAAAAGCTAGAACTGCTTTCCAGAATGATTTGCGACTATTCTTTTCAGATTTTACACTACCTTTCGTAGTTTTTGAAGCTGCGGCATTTTGTGATTCCTTCACAATTAAATCTGCCAATAACAAATTGTATTTCATTTTGAGAGTATTTGAGTGAAGAGTGTCTTCCAATCATTTATGGAAGGTTGCAAGAGATAACACTTATGCAATTTTCTGTAAATCAAAAAATTACGCAACATTTAACACTCTATAACTAAACCAGTATTATCTCGTTTGGTATTATGACACAAAGTTAAAGCATTAAGTTTCAAAGAACCTAAAAAATATAATTTTTCCAACACAAGTTCTTTATTTACTACAATTTTATTGAATTTTACCAAGAATAAAGCCTTCAAATAAGTCAATTTTATCCTTTATTTCCACAAAATCAAAAATGGCTATCGAAACAAGATTCGATAGCCATCTGTATAAATTAAAGAAAAAGAATGTCTATAAAGCAGTTTAATCAACAATAGTTAACCCTGGTTTTCAAATCCGTCAGGTAATTGTCAAGAGAATAATTATTCAGGCTGGATGCCTATGATGGTAGTAAATCGACCAGTATTACCTTTTTCTTTTCGGAAAGAGTAATAGTCGTCATTATTTAAAATTGTAGAATACTGAGAAACTTGAATGTTTTCGATAGGAACACCGCAGTCTAACAGTTGTGAAAGATTAGCCTTTTTCAAATCGATCAAATACTTTTGGCGCTCGTCGTCAAACCTTTTAAAATCTGGTTTAAATTCATCAGCAACCTCGATACCTACTTCAAAGTTTTTCTCATCGATACAAGTACCTACATAAGCAAAACAATTTTCGGGTCTTGTCCCAAACTCTTCTTGCATTTTCTGAAGCGCCTTTGCGGTGATTTGTCTGACTGTTCCGCGCCAACCTGCATGTACTGCACCGACTGCCTGTTTTACAGGATCATAAATCAGAATTGGTGTACAATCGGCTACTGTTACACTCAAAAAAACACCTTTTCTGTTTGAAACCAATGCATCATAACCTTGAAATGTTTTGCCTCTAGTTGCCACAACCACCTCATCGCTGTGGGTTTGTCGAGAATGTGCTACTCTACGTTCTCCAATTCCTAAGGCATCATACAAAATTCTGCGGTTTTGAATAATTGTTTCTTTTTTGTCACCACTATACAGGCCCAAATTGAGCGAAGTATAAGGTTTTTCGCTTACTCCACCATGCCTGGTGGTTTCTGCAGCAACTAAATTTGTAAATTGCTCAAAAATTTCAGGTCGTCTGAACATGTTTTATAAGTTTAAATTTTTCCCGCTACAAAGTTATAAGAATATCGAGTGTACATTTCAACCTTTCAATAAATGATATTTATAAGACAAAAAAGAGGGATAATTGCATTATTAGTGGCGCTAAGTATGAGCAGTTTATGGCTTTTCAGAAGCTACCTCTTTCCACAAAATATGCCCAAGGCTGGAATCGCACTTTCCTTTGATGACCGATACATCAAAGAATGGCATTTATTGCGTCCTATATTTAGGAAATATAATGCGCATGTAACCTTTTACTTGACTCAGCCTGATAGCCTTAGCTCAGAAGAATGGAATATGTTAAGTGAATTATCCAAAGATGGTCATGAAATTGCTTGTCATGGTGCAATACATACCCAATCCATACCTTTTGTGTGGCGTAATTCGATACGAGAATACTTTGAAGTGGAAATATTTCCCGCTTTAAACACCATGAAAAAACATGGCTTTACGCCTACGACCTTTGCCCATCCGGGAGGCTCTCAGTTTTGGTGGCTCGACCAAAAGCTCTACCAATATTTCAATCTATTGAGAGATGTTTCCCTGAAAAAAAGAAGGCTTGGGAATTGGGTATTTGAGCGAAAAATTGATGAGATCAATGAAATCTATTTTAAACCCAATCAATCTAAAAGCGTAAGCGCCTTAATGATTGATATTAGTAATGAACTCTCCGAAAAAGAGATAGTAGAAGTATTGAAAAAGGCAAAGAATACCCAAAGTGTTGCAATGCTTTTTGGGCATAAACCTTTATTTCAAACACCGCAGACAGGACAAGAATATGGATTTGAAGTCGAATTTTTGACGTATATTTTATCAGAAAGTGCTAAATTAGGTCTGAAAACCTATACCATGGCTGAATTAAGCCAATTCAACAAACCATAATTTTCATTCAATCCACAAGTGTTTGGCTCCGTCTTACACGCAAACATTACCTTTATTCATGAAAAAAAAATACTCCTTCATCACAACACTATTACTGTCGGCAACGCTCAGTCAAGCGCAAACAGCCGACTCAGTTATCGTTAAAAAATTATATGACGCTACTCTTACTCATGGACAGTCTTATGAATGGCTTCGTCAACTAACTACTCAAATTGGTGGGCGTTTGGCAGGTTCTGCCAATGCTGCTAAGGCTGTGCAATGGGGTAAAAGTGTACTTGAGCAAGCAGGTGCAGATCGTGTTTTCTTACAAGATGTGATGGTTCCTCATTGGGAACGCGGTGCAAAAGAAGAAGCATACATTGTAAATGGTAAGCAGAAAATTACTGTTCCTTTATTGGCATTAGGTGGCTCAATTGCAACGCCTAAAAAAGGATTACAAGCTGAAGTAATAGAGGTTCAGAACTTTCAAGAATTACGCGCCTTAGGAAAAGAAAAGTGCGAAGGTAAAATCATTTTCTTCAATCGTCCGATGGATGCGACAAAAATCAATACCTTTGAAGCCTATGGCGGTGCAGGCGACCAACGTCGCAGTGGAGCTAATGAAGCCAGTAAAGTAGGCGCTATCGGTGTGATTATACGTTCATTGAGTAACACATTGAACGATTATCCTCACACAGGCTCGATGCAATATGCCACAGGTGTTCCTTTGATTCCTGCTGGAGCTATTTCAACCAATGCCGCAGAACTTTTAAGTAAAACACTTAAAGAAAACCCTAAAACGCAGTTCTTCTTCAAACAAAACTGTGAAACCTTAGATGACGCTCCATCACACAATGTAGTGGCTGAAATTAAAGGCTCTGAAAAGCCAGATGAATATATTGTAGTGGGTGGTCACTTGGATTCTTGGGATGTTGCTCAGGGCGCACACGACGATGGTACAGGTATTGCTCAGTCGATGGAAGTGCTACGATTATTTAAAGAACTAGGTATCAGACCTAAGCGCACTATCCGTATTGTTCTTTTTATGAATGAAGAAAATGGTAACCGTGGTGGTATCAAATACGCAGAGTTAGCGAAGCAGAATAATGAGAAACATATTTTCGCTTTAGAATCAGATAGTGGTGGTTTTACACCAAAAGGCTTTGGTATTCAGGGTGCTGCTGCCTCTGTTTTCGAAAAAATCCAAGGATATAAATCTTTGTTTGCTCCATACGGTTTACACGAAATCGAGCGTGGTGGCGGAGGTGTCGACATCGGTCCATTGGGTCCGCAAGGAACAGTGTTGATTGGCTTTAAACCAGATTCTCAACGCTATTTTGAATATCACCATGCTTCGAATGACAAATTTGACACCGTAAACCAACGTGAATTAGAGCTTGGTGCAGCTTCTATGGCTTCATTAGTTTACTTGTTAGATAAATACGGTTTGTAAGAAACCTGAGTCGTCCCTAATTTAGTGATTTAGTGATTGAGCGGATGAGTGATTATGTTAAAATTTGTATTCTAGTAGTAGAGACACAATGTTTGCGTCTTGAGCTGAATAAAATCTAGTATAATAGCATCAAAAAAGCGGTCGAAAAATATTTTTCGACCGCTTTTTTGATGAAAATTATGGAGAATAATCCCAATCCTAAAAATTCGGGATGGCTCATGTTTTATCTTCCATGTCCATGACTTCTGCCTGGTCTTCCAGGGCGTCCATGCCCTCTTCCTAAACCAAAAAGACCTCCGCTGTCTGTCCTTTGAAGTCCATATCTTATTAAAAAACCATAGAATGATTTCGATGAGTCATAATATTCATTACTAAAATCATAATATCCTGTTACTAAGCCAATTCCCCATTTGGGAGATATTTGTGCAAAAATACTGTAGGTCAACTCTAACATCAAACTTCCTTGGGAGTCAAAGAGTTTTCCCGCTCCTATTGTCATTTCGTTGGCAAATATTCCCATATTACAAACATCCATTGTCACTCTTGCTTCCAAAAAAGAAGTAGTATCAGGGCGCAAAGAGTTTCTTCCGTAGGCAATCCCTAAATCTACAATATTAAAAGACTTTCCTATCTCTATATTCTGAGCCACACGGTCAGACAACTTACCAGCGCCAGTATAGATAGCAAAAGGCATACTTCGAACATATATAGGAGCATTTTTCCACTTGAGTCCTAACTTCAAAGAATCTTCAGCTGGTACTTGTGACTGATTTGTCGTTGTTTGAGAATATATCTCATAGCAAGAGAGTATGCTCAGTAGAGCATAGAGTAGCATTTTTTTCATGTGTTTAATGGAAAGATATTCTTAGTATATGTTTTTACGAAGATATTAAAAAGAAGAGAGGAAAATGTTTGAAGGTAAGATTATTACAAAACTGGCATTTCATGTACTGGTGTTGGATTATACGCTGGTGCTGGATTCCTATCCAGCACCCAATCTTTCTAAGGATTCCAATCCTTTATTACTCCAATAAAATTACCTCTAATACCGTTGGCTCTTTAGTATAATAATTCTTTGCCGAGCTATATCGCCAATCTTCCTACGCTGGTGCTGGATTCCTATCCAGCACCCAATCTTTCTAAGGATTCCAATCCTTTATTACTCTAATAAAATTACCTCTAACGCTGTTTGCTCTTTAGTATAATAATTCTTTGCCGAACTATATCGCCAATCTTCGGGCTTATCTACCAAACCAGCTTTCACAGGATTTTGATGAATATAATCCAATTTTTGCATTATCACATCATAAGAATTTAGCCATATAGGATGATTATCATGTTGCCAAAACTGGTATTTCTCATTCCCTGCTGTTCGCCTACCAGACCACTCAAAAAGCCTTAACATCCATTTTTTTCTTGATTCAAACGGATTGGTTTCAATCGCGGCTATAATACGTTTTGCGGTAAACTGCTTTAGTTCACGTAAAATTTTATCCATCGGTCTTCCTCTCGTTCCGATGATGGCATGAAAATGATTGGTCATCAAGCAATAGGCATAAATATCAAGGTCTTTTTCCTTAACACAGAAAGATAGGTTTTCTATGAGGATATTATTGTACTCCTCTCTTGTAAATACATCTACCCAATAAACTGTTGCAGTGCTGATAAAATATAGACTCGATTGGTCTATAAACTTGTATTTTCTAGACATAGAACTTCTTATTTTGTTGTAAAACTATTTTATAGGTTTTAGGATTAAAATCCTAAGAAAAAGTAGGTGCTGGATAGGAATCCAGCACCAGCATTGGCTGATAAAATATAGACTCAATTGGTCTATAAACTTGTATTTTCTCGACAGAGAACTTTTTATTTTGTTGTAAAACTATTTTATGGTTTTAGGATTAGAATCCTAAGAAAAAGTAGGTGCTGGATAGGAATCCAGCACCAGCACCTGTTTTATTTAGTTGGAAATCATATTCATTAATGCGCCTCTAGCCAGTTTTGACCAACGCCCATACCTGTTTCCATTTTTACAGGAAAATCTATGGCATGAATCATCAAGTCATTTACACGTTCTTTTAGTAAATCTAACTCATCGCGATGAGCATCGAATACTAATTCGTCATGCACTGTCAAAATCATACGAGAACGAAGTTTTTCTTTTTTGATAAAATCATTCACTTTAATCATCGCCACCTTAATCATATCTGCTGCCGAACCTTGAATTGGCGCATTAATAGCATTACGTTCTGCAAAACCTCTTTCGACCATATTCTGAGCATTGATATCTCTTAAATATCTTCTACGACCAAGAATCGTCTCACAATAGCCTGTATCTCTAGCCTTGATTATCGCTGAATCCATATATTGTTTTATGGCAGGAAACTCTCTCCAGTAACTATCAATAATTTCTTTGGCTTCGGTACGAGAAATCGCAATTTGTTGTGACAAACCAAAAGCCGATACGCCATAAATAATACCAAAATTTACGGTCTTAGCCTTTCGACGCATATCAGACGTTACCTCATCCAAGCTCACATTAAATACTTTTGCAGCCGTTGTTGCGTGAATATCTCTACCTTGATTAAAGGCTTCAATCATAGATTCATCTTGTGCAAAAGCCGCCATAATGCGTAACTCTATCTGAGAGTAATCGGCTGATAAAATCAAAAACTCTTCATTTCTAGGAATAAATGCTTTGCGAATCTCACGGCCACGAGGTGTGCGAATCGGAATATTCTGCAAGTTTGGATTAGTACTTGACAAACGACCCGTAACCGCCACAGCCTGATTAAAAGAGGTATGAATACGACCTGTTGTTGGCGAAACTAACTGAGGCAAGGCATCGACATAGGTAGATTTTAGCTTTTGTAATTCTCTAAAATCCAGAATCTTTTTTGCAATCTCATGTTCAGATTCTAGTTTTGACAAAATCTCCTCCCCTGTCATATATTGACCTGTTTTGGTCTTTTTAGCTTTGGGGTCAAGCTTGAGTTTTTCGAAAAGAATTTCTCCTAATTGTTTCGGTGAACCAATATTAAATTCTACACCTGCCAATTCGAAAACTCTGTCTTGCACAATGCGCATATCAGTTTCAAGTTCCTTGGACATATTGCCCAAAAACTCTGTATCGATGCGCACACCTTCCATTTCAATATCAGCCAAAACTTGTGTTAAAGGCATTTCTACCTCTTCAAACAATTTAACAGCTCCTGCATTTTCAGCCAAAATCGGATGTAGTCTATCTTTGAGTTGCAAAGTAATATCGGCATCTTCTGCAGCATATTCTTTGATTTTTTCCAGTTCTACATCACGCATATTTCCCTGCTTCGCTCCTTTTTTACCAATAAGCTCTTCAATCGATACAGGGGTATAGTTCAAATAATCTTCTGCCAAAATATCCATATTGTGGCGTTTTTCTGGCTCGATTAGATAATGCGCTAACATGGTATCATACAATTTACCTTTTACAGTCAAACCATATCTTTGCAAAACCATCAAATCATATTTGATATTCTGGGCAATTTTTTTGATATTCTCATTTTCCAAAACAGGACGAAATTCATCGACAATCGCTTGTGCCTGTGCTTGATCGGCTGGTACAGGGACATAAAATGCCTCGCCTTTACGATAAGCAAATGCCAATCCCACCAATTCCGCCTCCACGGCATCAACGCTTGTTGTTTCTGTATCAAAACAAATAGCTTCTTGTAAACTCAAAAAGTGTACTAAATTTTGACGAAGCTCTGGGGTATCTACCGCATGATATTGATGAATGGTAGAAAAGATATTTTGTTTAGATTCGAGCGTCGTTTCGGTGATAGCAAGAGGTTTTTCAGAAACCAATCCTCCAAATAAATCCATTTGACCTGCGGCAGCAGCTTTTGAAGCTTTTGCAGAAACAGTTTCCTCTTTAGCTACAGGTTCAGATTCCTCACCTAACAAGCGTTTGCGTAAAGTTCTAAACTCTAATTCATCCAAAAGTGGAGAGAGTAAGTCTTTATTTACTTCTGAAAGTCTCAATGACTCCTCATGAAACTCGATAGGTACTTCACATAGAATCGTAGCTAACTCTTTTGACAATAAGCCTTGTTGAGCAAAGTTGACCACATTTTCCTTCTGCTTGCCTTTTAATTTATCTGCATTGGCAATCAAGTTTTCAACACTTCCAAACTCGGCAATAAGCTTTTGCGCTGTTTTTTCACCAATACCAGGAATACCAGGGATATTATCTACAGCATCACCCATCAAACCTAAAATATCAATCACTTGAGATACACTTTCGATTCCCCATTTGTCACAAACCTCTTGTGGTCCAAGAATTTCGACTCCCTTGCCCATAAAGGCAGGTTTGTACATTTTGATGCGCTCCTCTACCAACTGACCGTAGTCTTTGTCGGGAGTCATCATATAAATTTCCATATCCTCATGTTCACGAACAGCCTTCTTGACCAATGTACCAATGACGTCATCAGCCTCATAGCCTTCCATCAATAAAATAGGAATGTTCATGGCTTCTAACAAGCGCTTTACATAAGGAATTGCAACAGTAATATCTTCAGGTTGCTCTTGACGTTGCGCCTTATATGCCTCAAACTGCACATGGCGAAACGTAGGCGTTGGCGTATCAAAGGCAACACCCAAGTGGGTAGGTTTTTCTTTGGCTAAAATTTCAAGTAAGGTATTAGCAAAACCAAAAACAGCACTAGTATTTAGTCCTTTTGAACTAATACGAGGTGTTTTTTGAAACGCAAAGTGAGCACGATAAATCAATGCCATTGCGTCGAGTAGGAATAATTTTTTCATAAAGTTGGGATTTCATGCACCTAAAATTACGGAATATCATGTGCATAAAATGAAATAGCTCAAATTCATTTTGAGATGATAATACAAATTTATGGAGGTAAATCATACTTTTGTCATTTTACTAATCAAAGTATGATTTAGCCTTACTGACCTACGCTTTTTCCTCCCAAATACAACATAAATTCACAATGGTTTCCACTGCTTTTTCCATATCCTGAACCGACACCCATTCGTGCTTCCCATGAAAAGCGTGCTCGCCAGCAAAGATATTCGGGCAAGGCAAGCCCATAAATGAAAGTCTAGAACCATCTGTACCACCACGGATACTCATTTGCTTGGCAGGAATACCTGCACGCTCAATAGCTTCTAGCGCATAAGCCGTTACATGAGGATATTGATCCAGAATCTCTTTCATATTGCGATACTGCTCATGCACCTCAAAAATCGCCTTCGAATTGGGATAGTCTTCTAAAACTTTTTCCATGATGCTTTTCAAAAACGTCTCATGCTCGTGGAGTTTTTCCTCTGTAAAATCACGAATGATAAAACTAACAGATGCCTCTTCTACCGCACCTGAAATGCCAACAGGATGAATAAAGCCTTCTTTACCTTCGGTAGTCTCTGGAGAAAGAGTCTCCTTGGGCAGATTTGCCACAATTTCAGCAGCGATTTTCAAGGCGCTTTCCATTTTACCCTTGGCAAAACCAGGATGTTGACTCACACCTGTAATTTTAATTACCACACCATCAGCCGAGAATGTTTCATCTTCCAACGAACCTAATGTTTCGCCATCGATTGTATATCCAAAATCAGCACCTAGTTTTTCAAGATCTACCTTAGCTGTTCCTCTACCGATTTCTTCATCTGGCGTAAACAAGATTCTAACTTTTCCGTGTTGAATCTCAGGATGAGTCATTAAGTAATAGGCAGCATCCATAATTTCGGCAACGCCTGCTTTGTTGTCGGCACCCAATAAAGTTTTGCCACTTGCGGTAATTATATCGTTACCAATTTGGGCAGGCAAATCAGGATGTTCGGCACAACGAATTATCTGAGAATGATCATCTGGCAAAACTAAATCCTGTCCTTGATAGTTATGATGAATAATAGGTTTTACCTCTTTCCCTGAACAATCTGGAGATGTGTCTACGTGCGAACAGAAGCATATCACAGGCACTATTTTTTCAGAAGTAGCTGGTATTGTGGCATATACATAACCGTACTCGTCTAGCTCGGCGTCTGAGATACCCATTGCAAAAAGTTCGTCGACCAATACACGACTCAAATCTTTTTGTTTTTCGGTAGAAGGCTGTGCCGATGAATCTGGGTCTGATTGTGTATCTATTTGAACATAGCGTAAAAATCGCTCAGTTACGGTATTTTTATATGATTTAAGCATAATTTTGAGTAATGAGTATGGTATTTTGAACAAAAACTATAATAAAACCAATCAAAATAGTCTAATAAAAATCTAATATATTTATTGTATCAGATTGATTTATTTCATTATTTGAAGAATTTTTATGGTTAAAATTATTTATTAAACAAGTTTCAACAAAGGTAATGAAGGTTTCAAATTTCGTGATTATCTTGCAGAAACATTCTTGAGGGAAATATTATGAACAGCCATAGAATTGTACAATTTCTATATGTATCTAAATTTACCAAAGAATCCGACAATGATTGCCTTGCAAAAGGCAATTTTCAGTAAATTCGCTTCGTCAAAATAAAAACAAAATTTCAAAAGGTTAAGCCAAATAATATATAGGTTATGTCAGATTTTGCAGAACTATCATTAGGTGACAAACGCATTCAGTTACCTGTTATTACTGGAACTGAAGATGAAAAAGCAATTGATATTGCCAAGCTCCGTGATGAGACAGGTTATATTACAATTGACTCGGGTTACAAAAACACAGGTGCTACGAAAAGTGCGATTACATTCCTCGATGGTGAGTTAGGAATTCTCCGTTACAGAGGATATTCTATCGAAGAATTAGCTGAGAAAGCTTCATTCTTAGAAGTAGCTTACTTGTTGATCTACGGTGAGTTGCCTACTGCAGAACAATACGCAACATTCGAAAATGCAATCAAAATGCATACTATCGTTAACGAAGATATGCGTAAGATTTTTGAAGGCTTCCCTGTAAATGCTCACCCAATGGGCGTTTTATCGGCGATGGTTTGTGCTATGTCAGCTTTCTACACAGGCGATAAATCTGGTTCTGACGAGTTAAACATTATCCGTTTAATGGCTAAAATGCCGTCTATGGCGACTTGGTCATACAAAAAATCTCAAGGTCATCCTGTAAACTATCCTAACAACTCTTTGGATTACTGCTCAAACTTCTTAAACATGATGTTTGCTTTGCCAGTAGCTCCTTACCAAGTTGATCCAGTAGTTTCGGCGGCTTTAAATAAATTATTGATTCTTCATGCAGACCACGAACAAAACTGCTCTACTTCGACAGTTCGTTTGGTTGGCTCTTCTCATGCAAGTTTATATGCTTCAATCTCGGCAGGTATCAATGCGCTTTCTGGTCCATTACATGGTGGTGCAAACCAAGAAGTAATTGAAATGTTGGAAGCTATCAAAGCTGACGGTGGTGATACTGCTAAGTATATCGCAATGGCCAAAGATAAAAACTCTGGTTTCCGCTTAATGGGCTTTGGACACCGTGTTTACAAAAACTTTGACCCTCGTGCAAGAATCATCAAAAAAGCAGCAGACGATGTATTAGCAGCTTTGGGTATTAACGATCCAGTGTTGAAAATCGCTTCTGAATTAGAAGCTGCTGCATTGAGCGATGAATACTTTGTAGCTCGTAAATTATATCCAAACGTTGACTTCTATTCAGGTATCATTTACCGTGCATTAGGTATTCCTACTGATATGTTTACAGTAATGTTTGCTATTGGTCGTCTTCCTGGTTGGATCGCACAATGGAAAGAAATGAAAGCAAATAAAGAACCTATTGGTCGTCCACGTCAAGTGTATGTTGGTGCTACTCCACGTGAGTATGTAGCAATGGACCAAAGATAATTTCTTACCAGACTATTTAACATGTAGAGATTCCTCGAAAGAGGAGTCTCTTTTTTTTGCCTCTAAAACAACGTAGTTCTAGGCTTTATACTACTTTTCAGGAGATACTTAAAATGAAAAAGACCTCTATTTTTTCATTTTTATTGAGAAAAAAAATTACTAAAAGCTAAGCCTCGATTAACGCTTTGCCTTCACCTTCAGTGCTTATTAATGCAACTAGCCTATTCTTATTTAACTTATTAATTTTCAGAAGTTCTATCTATTTTAAAAGGATTGAGAAAAATCATTTTTCACTTTTCCAAGAACAGCTATATACGTTATTTTTTCACAAAACTTGTCTTATAACTTCCAAACCAAGGAATCAAACTTGGAAAGCCTCTCCAATAAAAATTTGCTTTTTGCGTTATTTCTCGAAAGTTTATTCTGAAATAAAAAAAAATCCAAAAGCTAATTTTTTGATAGTCAGATATATATTTTTTTTCACTACCTTTGTAAGATGTTCTCCAGACATAGAGCATACTATTAATGTACAGATTTCCTACCCAAAGTGGTACTTCATTTATCTTTGGTTTAAGGGTTTTTGGTCTTTAAAAAGCCAATTTTTAGCCTCTTTTACCAAATAAATTTAAACCCTAATTCTATGAGGATTATCAAGCATATAGTACTTTTTTGTGTTTTCTTCTGGCAACAGTTTTTGACAAAAGCACAAGTTGGCGAAAAATATTACGGACGAGCGTCCTATTATGCCGACAAATTCCACGGACGAATGACTTCCAGTGGAGAGTACTACAGCCGAGACGAATACACTTGCGCCCATCGCAATCTTCCTTTCAATACCATCTTAGAGGTAACCAACACCAGCAATAATAAAAAGGTGATTGTAAAAGTAAACGACCGAGGTCCTTTTGCTTACAGTCGTGTGTTAGACCTTTCTTTTGCCGCTGCTAAAGAACTAGAACTTCTTGCAAATGGTGAAGCCGAAATCCAAATGAAAATCCTTTCTATGGATAACCCTGCTTATATCTTACCAAGTTTTGAGCCTGGCGAGAAGGGTGAATTTAACAAAGAGTTCCGTCAGCATCTTCCTATAAAATTTGAAATGAAAGACGGAAGAATGGTACTGGATACCGCTTACAAAGCCCCTGTTAGCACCGTAGCTGCTCCCAATGTCATCGCGAGCAACCAGTCGGCCAATGCTGCTCATAAATACATAAGAGTTGTCAAAGATATCAATGGTAATTACAAACTTGATTCTTCTGGTACTGCCGAAACGGCTCTTATTACTCCTCCCAAACAGCAACCTTTAGAAGTAAGTACAGCTGTTGTCAACGCTTCATCCAATTCAACCAACACTTCTGGTCATGACTACCTGAATGTGTACACTGATGAAGAAGGTCGTATTCGTGTTAGAAATAGCAAAAACGAATCGATTGGAAAAGCAAGCGCCAATGCAAAAGAATTGAAAAAGACCGATGCTCCTTCTCAAGTTGTTGCAACCGAAAACAAGCCCACTGAAAAACCGAAGGAAGCTTCAAAAGATAATTCATCTAAACACTCCTATTTGCAAGTAGTAAAAGATGCTAATGGACGTGTTAGAGTAGAAACTAAAAGTTCTAACAACTAAGATTGGTTGTTTAGAGTTGACTACCCGTGTTAGAGCGATAAAAAAGCTAGTTTCTTCCGAGAGACTAGCTTTTTTATTAGATTTGTTATAGCACAATTTACTTTTCACAAATCTTACTTCATTAACATGATAAAACGCTTATCCATTATCCTGCTAGTGGTATCCAATAGCTTGTTTGCGCAAAATGGCAAAGACAAAGTTTTGGTTACAGACATGAATAAAATCAAATCCGTTGGTTCCGTCAATTTATCTCCTGATGGCAAAAAAGTGATCTATTCTATTCGTACCAATGAACCTAGCGAAGAAAACAAACTTGAGTTTGACTATCGCTCGCATATTTGGGTGTCCGATTTTCAGACTAGCAAACAGCTTACGCGTGGTCTAGAAAGCGTAGGCAGTGCCATTTGGTCGCCCGATGGAAAGCAGATTGCTTTTGCACGTGGTGTAAAAGGTAAATCGCAAATCTTTATTATGCCATTAGATGGCGGTGAAGCTTTTCAGTTGACGGATCTCAAACAAGGTGCTTCCAATCCATCATGGTCTCCAGATGGTTCTAAAATTCTCTTCTCTGTAGGTACAACAGTAAATGAGATGTTGAGAGATACCTTATTGAATCCCTCAAAAGCATTACCTTCTTGGTCATTTGAAAAAGCTGGCTTTAAGGATAACACCTTTCTTAAAGCTGACAAAAAAGTAAAACCAAATCCAGACGGTTCATTAGCAGAAATTAGAGCTTATTTGGACAAAGATGTCGAAGATAAAAAAGCTAAAGTTTTCAGCCGTTTAAATTTCCAAGGAGAAGCCAATACCGATCCAGAAATACGTTTCAATCTGCTTTTTGTCATAGAGGTAAAAGAAGGAGCCAAAGCCAAACAAATTACGCATGGCTACTGGTCGTACAACGGAGCTACATGGTCGGCAGATGGCAAAAAAATCTTTGCTTCTTGTGGTAGAGATACGACATTGCACCCAGACAGAGAACAAAATTCAGCTATCGTAAGCATGAATGTCGATGGTAGTGATTTGAAATATATTGTTGCCAAAAAAGGGGTTAGTTACAGCAACCCTACTCCATCGCCAGATGGTAAATTGATTGCCTTTACACAATCAGAAGTGAGTTGGTTAGGCTTCAATCAGCTATTAATTGCCAATGCAGATGGAAGTAATATTACGTCTATCGTGTTTGATAGAGCATCTGGAAATTTGGAATGGACAGATGATTCAAAAGCTTTGTATCTGACAGCTCCCTCAAATGGTGGAACTCCAATTTATAAATTAGATATTGCGAGCAAAAAAATTGAAAAACTAACAGATTTCAATACAGGCATTACGGCATTCGATATTGCTAAAGATAAAATTGCTTTTGCTAAAACTGAAGTTAAAAATCCATCAGAGCTATACGTTGCGGACTTATCAGTAAAAAATCCAGTAAAAATCACGTCATTAAATGATGACTGGCTT
Organism: Flectobacillus rivi; assembly: GCF_030056655.1. Classification (NCBI taxonomy): domain Bacteria; kingdom Pseudomonadati; phylum Bacteroidota; class Cytophagia; order Cytophagales; family Flectobacillaceae; genus Flectobacillus; species Flectobacillus rivi. Next base: position 77,082 of record NZ_JASHIE010000009.1, on the reverse strand, counting down.
AGTGCAAAAGCTATTAGTTTTCCAGAAAAGCGTACTTATAAAAACTCAAAAGGCTTAATCGTAGAATATTGGATTATGAAGCCTGCCAATATGGAAAATGGGAAAAAGTATCCATTGTTACTCAATATGCACGGAGGCCCAACTGCGATGTGGGGACCTGGCGAAAGTTCGATGTGGCATGAGTTCCAATATTTTTGCTCACAAGGTTATGCCGTTGTATATGCCAACCCTAGAGGTTCGGGTGGATATGGAAAAGATTTTCAATTTGCGAACTATCAAGATTGGGGTACAGGACCCGCAGAAGATGTACTCGCAGCGGCTTCGGATGCTGCTAAAGAAGCATGGGTTGATACCTCAAAGCAAGTACTGACAGGAGGTTCTTATGCAGGTTATCTTACCGCTTGGATTGTAGGACATGACCATCGTTTTAAGGCTGCCTTTGCACAACGTGGCGTATATGACCTCACTACCTTTATGGGTGAAGGAAATGCTTGGAGATTGGTACCAAACTACTTTGGAGGATATCCTTGGGAGGAGAAGATCAAACCAATTTTGGAAAGAGAATCCCCATATACTTACATCGACAAAATCAAAACGCCATTGTTAATCAAACATGGTGAAAATGATTTAAGAACAGGGGTAATTCAAAGTGAAATGATGTTCAAATCTATGAAAATCATGGGTAAAGAAGTAGAATATGTACGTATGCCAGGTGGCACTCATGAGTTATCTAGAAGTGGAAATATTCGTCAGCGAATAGACCGCATGTTGCGTATCTACGAGTTTTTTGAGAGATATGTTGGAAAAAAATAACAGCAATACATTTCGATAGCGAAAGCCAGCTTGACATTTTCAGGCTGGCTTTTACTTTAATCTACTTTTCACTATTTACCTGTAGTATTTTTTCTTTTTCCAAGAAACTATAAATCAAACATTTAGACAGTATAGAGGTAAGTCCTGAAAATTATCTAACTTTGGATTTTAGAACTACTCCTTTATAAACATGAAAGCAAAATATCTTAATCCATTTACGGACTTCGGGTTCAAAAAAATCTTTGGTGAAGAAGCCAGTAAGCCACAACTTATTGACTTCCTGAACTCCCTTTTGCCCGAAAGAGACCAAATCGTAGAACTCACCTTCAAAAACAATGAACAATTAGGCTTTACGCCTTATGACAGAAAAGCCATTTATGACATCTATTGCGAAAATCAAAATGGTGAAAAGTTTATTGTAGAATTACAAAAAGCCAAACAGAATTATTTCAGAGAAAGGACTATTTATTACTCGACTTTTCCGATTCGGGAGCAAGCCGAAAAAGGTATCTGGAATTACAATCTCAAAGCGGTGTACTGCATTGGCGTGCTGGATTTCACCTTTGATGATTACGAATCTGAACCTGAAAAATCAGAGGTAGTGCATACTATCAATCTCAAAAATCAGCATGGAAAGGTCTTTTATGATAAGTTGACCTACATTTATCTTGAAATGCCCAATTTCAAAAAAGAAGAACATGAGTTGGCTACCAGACTAGATAAGTGGTTGTATTTTATCAAAAACCTAGAAGACTTTCAGAACATACCAGAGTTGTTCAAAGACGAAGTGTTTACCCATGCTTTTCAGATAGCCGAACTAGCCAAAATGGATAGAGAGGATTGGGAAAGGTACGAATACAGTCTCAAAGTATTCAGAGATAACAAAGCCACATACGACTATGCCGTGGAAACTGCCCGAGAAGAAGGACTCCTAGAGGGTATGATGGTAGGCAAACAAGCAGGCAGAGAAGAAGGCAGAGAAGAAGGAAGGCAGGAAGGTAGACTACAAGGGAAACTAGAAGGAAAATTAGAAGGAAAATTAGAAGGGAAATTAGAAGGGAAATTAGAAGGGAAATTAGAAGGGAAAAAGGAAGAGCAACGAAATATTGCTCGACAAGCTAAGATGATGGGACTTGATACTTCTAGCATTCAACGATTAACAGGACTTTCTTTAGAGGAAATTGATAACTTATAAAATTTAGACATGAGGCATTTCCAATTTTAGTATTAGGGTTAGTATCCAATTTTTCATCAAAAAAGCGGTCGGAAAATATTTTCCGACCGCTTTTTTGATACTATCATGCTAGATATGACTCGGCTCTAGACGAAATCATTGCACCTCTACTGCAAGAATACAAATTTTAACATAATTACTCCTTCATTCAATCTCTAAATTAGAGGTGACTGATGCTTGTTTTTTACCCTTACTTGTTATTTACAGTATATGTCTTTTTATGAACACCAACACCTTTTATCGTAAGCGATTTCCATTGCTTAGGGAGCCTAATGGACTTTATCTGTTCAACTCCGTTTTCCTCTATTTCTAACCCTCCAAAGCCATTGATAATAGTTTGTAAAAAGCCTCCAGCACCTGTGGCAAAATAGGGATTATCACCTCCAGCCGTCTCTGCCAAGACTTTAAAAGGAGGCACTTCATTGGGTTGATAACTCTTTACCATTAACTCATGTGCTTTTTCAGCTTCCCCTAAACGTGCATATAAAATGGATAATATAGCCCAAGACATAGCAGGTCCATCAGGAGACATTTTTGCCTCATAGTAGTGTAAATCCCGCTTAATATCCTCTGGTGTGCTCACCTGATGCATTGGATACGACAACAAATTTACATCTGCTTGTTTGATGATTTCGCCCTTATAGGTAGCGTGTTCCATGGTCACACCATTGGCATCTTTCAGAATTACTAGATTTTTCATCACCTCTTCCCACATAGGATTAGCATCGATATGTAACTCATCGGCTGCATCTATAGCAAACTCAAGCACTTCTTTTGCCATTCCGTTGGTATAAGCATTATCATCTACATTTTCTGCCCATTCATCAGCACAAACCACATTGATGATATGATATTTGTTGTCTGCTCCTTTTTCGGCTCTACTTACCCAAAAATCTGCTACCTCCTTTAACATGGGATATCCACGAGTTTTGAGCCATTCTTTATCTTTGGTTACTTGATAGTATTTCCAAAATGCCCAACCAACATCTGCTGTGATATGATGCTGAAAAGGACCTGTTAAAGCCCAAACTGGGGTAGATTCTTGACCTTTATCGTCCGACTCCCACGGAAACATCACGCCTTTATAGCCATGCACTTTAGCATTGTTGCGAGCAGCCTCCATTCGTTGAAAACGGTATTCTAACAATGACTTGGCCATCTCAGGGTGCAATAACAATATTGGAGGAAACATCCATACCTCTGTGTCCCAAAATACATGACCATTATACCCCAAACCTGATAAACCCATAGGAGACAAACTATAGGCTTGTCCTTCGCGACAAAACGAATACAAATGATACAAGGCAAAATGTGTCGCCCGTTGCGCTTCATCATCCCCTTCGATCTGAATATCGGATTGCCAAAGCTCATCCCAAGCCGCCTTATGTCGGGCTAATAAACGATCATGCTTTTCGAGGGCTGCATAAATAGTCAGACGCTCTGCTTCATTCAGTGGATCTACGTTTTGTTCTGTCGAAATGGTAGAACCTACAACGCTAAAACGGTAAGTTTGACCTGCTTCAAGTTTTTTAGTAAACTTCAATCGGTGCAAACCATAATCCCATTCTTCGTGAATTACCTTCGGCTCAGTCCCTCTTGGCTCTTCAAAAATAAAAGAGTTAGAGGCAGCTAAAGTATGCTTCCCCGTTGGAGATTTAGCGACCGAAGTCAACAATGGAATTTGAGCGTGAGGACGGTCTATTAAATGAAAAGTATTCTTGACATCTCGTAAAATATCTGGTGCTGACATCAAGCTGTAGGGCGTTATTTCACAAGTTTTCTGGGCAGTAATCTCAATATCAATCATCATAGAATGTGGCAAATGGCGTAATGCCATCATCGATGATTTTACACTTACTTTTCCTTGATAATCAAAACTTGTAGAAAAAATGGCATTTCTCATATCAAGTGATTGTTGATATGAAGAAATATCATTTTTAGTAACCTTTTTTCCATCTACCTCTAAATCCATATTCGCAAAATCAAACGTTTTGAGAATATTCGACACTCGTCCACGACCGTAAGTGTCAAACGCTCCATTTAACACCACGTCTTTTACACGAAGAGGCTCTGGTGACGACACTATACCAATCATTCCGTTGGCAACGGTCACACCATAATACCCTTTTGAGTCAATTTTATCGGCTTTCACTATCCAAGGGTCTTGCGCCATCAGCTTTACGCTTGCCAGACAAAGACTCAATACAAAAGCAAGTTTTTTCATAATTTTAATAGATTGTTTATAAAATGGATAATACCTTCCCTACGATACTCCTAATGCCACGCCTACTTGATAGACCTCTGTAAAAGTATTATACAAAGGGACAGGCGACAGCCTGATTACGTTAGGTTCACGCCAGTCACCAATAATTTGGTTTTCTACTAATCGATTGAAAAGCTCTTTTCCATTTTTCTCCGCTAAAATAGAAATCTGACAGCCATTTTGTTGAGTATCTATAGGGGTAATGATTTTCAGAATGTGATTATTTTGCTCATTAAATTTTTCCAGAATAAACCGTAAAAAGCCTGTTAATTGAATGCTTTTAGCCCGTAAAGCTTGTATGCCAGCAGCGTCAGTTATTTCTAAGGCTGCACGATGGCAGGCCATAGCTAAAATGGTTGGTGTACTCAGTTGCCAGCCATCTGCGCCTTTCATGGGCACAAACCCTTTTTCCATCTTAAAACGTGTAGCTTGGTCATATCCCCACCAACCCGCTAATCTTGGCAAATTAGAGGTATGATGTTTTTCGTGAATAAACACCCCTGATACGCCTCCCATTCCAGAATTAAGGTATTTGTAGGAGCACCAAACTGCGAAATCAATGCCCCACTCATGTAATTGAAGCGGGATATTGCCCACACAGTGTGCCAAATCAAAACCTACAACGATTCCATACGAATGAGCAGTTTGTGTAATCAGGGGCATATCTAATACTTGTCCATTGTAATAATTGATTCCGCCGAGCATCACCATTGCTAAGCTGTCCTTATTTTCATGAATCAATTGAAGAATATCTTCTGTGTAAAAAATATGCTCATTTTCTCTTGGAAAAACTTCAAGAATTGCTGTTTGGGGATCGATACCTCTTGTTTGGAGATGCGTTTCTAAAGCATATTGATCAGAAGGAAAAGCTCCTGCTTCAGTCAAGATTTTGAAGCGAGTAGAAGTTGGCTGATAAAAAGTCGTCAGCATCAAATGTAGATTTACCGTAAGGTTATTCATCACTGTAACCTCTGAAGGCATAGCTCCTACTATTTTAGACAAAGGTGTTTTAAGGTGCTGTAAATAATTAATCCAATTGTCATCACCCGTAAACCAGCCTTCTACGGCAAGATTACGCCATTTTTCGAGTTCTTGATCTAGATAAACGGAGGTATTTTTAGGCTGAAGTCCCAATGAATTACCACAAAAATAAATTTGTTCCTGACCCTTGTGGATAGGAATATGAAATTGAGAACGAAAATCTTTTAGTACATCTTCTGCATCAAGTTGTTCTGCGAATTGTTGTTGGTTGAAGTATTCCATTTTGTTGATGATTCCTGATAATGTCTTAGTTCATCAAATTTAATCATTCCTGAGAAAACTTGTTTATTACTATACACTGGGAATCCCAAAATCAAATACTTTATCCGCCCGATTACTTGATAATGAATATACGAGAGCGTAGTTTGTTTTACAATCGAATCTTGCTGCCACTGCAATCCTGCGATAAGTCCCTTTAGCTTTGAAACAACATAAACACTAGAGTCCTGAGCTTGAAGTCGGGGCATGAAAGAAAGCTCCACTTGACAAAGTGGATCAACAGAATAAGTACGATTGACGGAATGAGCTGAAAGGGTCGAGTTATTATTTGTGGGTGTGTTAATCGTAGAAATAGTAAAACATATAAAAACAATTGTTAAGGTGAATAATAAGTGCAGGGTAGTTTTCTTGGTTGGAAATATCCTTTGTATAAGTAAAAACAAAAAAACTATGGTATAAATATTAAGTAGGATGATTAGTAAATGAATGACAATATTCATTGTGGTATAGATTTCTGGTGTCTAAACGATACAGTTAAACAAAACGTTGGTAGACAAGTATTAGGGCTCTCCCCTACAAACAAACGAAAGAACGAAAATTGATTTTATGACAATAGTGTGTTATACAAACGTATTTTATTTTTTAAACGAATTAGCTTTGCGCTGAGGTACCATATCGAGCAATCCAACTACACGTTTGATACTAATAAATCTTCTACGATAATAGTCAGACTCCAGATAATCATAGCGCACACCACCGTTCCAAGCTGAATGTATAAACTTGATATAGGTATCACCAACTTCAGTAATAATGCCAACGTGACCTATACGGCTACTCCCTGAATTATGTCCTTTAAAAAAGATTAAATCGCCTGGAAGAGCTTCTGCTTTTGCTATTTCATCTCCAATTAAAGATTGTGCTGCACTGCCGTGGGGAAGCATCATGCCAAAGTTACGAAAACAATAACGGACAAAGCCAGAACAGTCGAATCCGCTTGTAGAACTTCCTCCCGAACGATACCTAAAATGTAGGTGATCATGAGCAAAACCGAGAAGATTGTTGACAATCGACAAGGGATGATAACTAGACCTTGTTTCGGTAGTATCTTTCCGAATTTGTTGTGCTTTGGAGGCGATACCAGAAGTAATGAGAATGCAGGTTAGAAATATTTTTTTTAGCATAATATTAAGGCTTCTAAAAGGTAACTCTTTGCAAATTAGTACAAAATCTTCATAATTAAAAGATTCTGTACTAATTGCAACGTATTTTTTCGTCCTTTAATTATACTTTTTTTCAGAAAAAATATTTTTTAGTCGTTTATCACTAATGAACATGATTCATTTTATATGGCAATTTATTGCCCTTTTCCATGATAGATACTGTACCTTACCATACATAAGTAGCCACCGTTCCTGCAGGAAGAGTCTGCTGGATTTTCTTGTTTTGATGACTAATCATAAAAGTTGAAGGTTTGTTACTTTCATTTAAAACAATCAGAACAATACGCCCTTCTGCTGTTTTAAATGCAATATTTTGTAATCCCATAGTTGTATTTGAGGCAATTCTTTGAGCGTTGGGACGGACAAATTTTGAAGCATGCGCTACAATATAATAGGCTGGATTACGCTTAATCTCGTTTTTATCAATCGTCAGAGCTCCCAAACATTCTGTACAACCTCCTTCTGTATGTGGATTTTGCTGTGGGTCAGCAGCGAGATTCCATTCCAATACCGTTTTGCACCAGTTGCGCGGCGCTCCAATGATTAAGGTCTTAGTGTGCCATGCCAAATCTCCTGCAAAATTCCCAGGGGCTCCAATCCATTGTTCTGTAAAATAAAGATTCTTGTCTGGATGAGCTTCGTGTACTTGTCTAATACTTTCTACGCTTCCTCCATACAAGTGAAAAGCTGAACCGTCGACATACTGGCGTACTTCTGGGTCATTTAAGATAGCAATTGGATAATCTGGTCTGTCGGCGTTGTGGTCATATAACCAGATTTTAGTAGTAATTTTTGCTGATTTAAACGCTTTACCTAAACTTTGTTTTATAAAGGCTCCTTGTTCTTCAGGTTGCATCAACAAACTTGGATTATTGCCTGGATGCAATGGCTCGTTCTGAATGGTGATAGCATCAATATTGACACCTTCTTTTTTCATACTTTGAATATATTTGACCAAGTATAAAGCGTAGGCATCATAATATTTTGGCAAAAGGCTTCCTCCTTTCGAGTTACCATTGGTCTTCATCCACACGGGCGGTGTCCAAGGCGAACCTAAAATTTTAATAGCAGGATTAATTGCCAAAATCTCTCTTAGAATAGGAATTAGAGCCTTTTTTTCCTCTGTCAAATCAAACTTTTGAATCTTTTCATCAGTTTGACCAGTCGGCAAATCATTGTAAGTAAATACGTGATCGCTCAAATCTGAAGCTCCAATACTAACGCGTAGATAGCTAATACCAATATTTTTACCATCGAAAGCAAACAGTTCCTTCAAAAGTGCTTTACGTTTGTCGGTATCCATTTGCCATAACAAAGTTGCACTTCCTCCTGTCAAGGTAAATCCAAACCCATCCATAGATTGAAACTTCTGTTTTTCATCTACAAAAATCGTAGGAAGTATACTTGATTGGGGACTGAACGTAAAGGTTTCAGCTTGTTTCTCAAACAGTTTTGATTGATCTGCATGAGTCAGCCATACCTCGGCAGTTCGTGGTCCTTGGGCATGAGTTACTTGCCAGCTTACTAGCGTGGCCAGTAAGATTGTTGAGATTGTTTTTTTCATAAAATAGTTTTAAATGAAGGGTTATCATAAATTAATATATAATTGTGGGTTAGGACTTTAAGAATGATTTTCGTCCTCGTTGAAGTTTTTTCTAACGAGATAAGCGTCAGCAACTAGCCACAGTTAAATAACAAGGATAGTGCCTTTGTTGCTTACGCAAGTTTGTTGGAGAAAAAACTCCAACAAAGGCGGTAATATGCTATACATCCGCAATCCGATATCTAATATCCGAAATTGTCACTCTCTATTTCTATTCAAAGCTTTCTTCCACTTTGAATTTATTCCATTGTTTTTTAGCAAAATCTAAAAAGCCCTTTGGTGCGGTGGTAAAACTTTTGTCGATCGTAAACTTACCGCCCTCTTTCACCATTTTGACATAAGTTTCGCCACGGAGAATATATTTGCTTTTTTGTTCATAGACCAATAATTTCAATGCAGCTGGACTCACATCGCCACGGCAAGCTGTTTTGTACAAAAAAGATACTTCTCCTTTTTGGTTTGCATCAAGGTCAGTTACTTGTAGCGATTTAGGAATAAATGTAGCAGCAACATCCAATGGGCATTCGTCTATGCCATCTTTCAATTCCCAAACAAGTTGGTATTTATCCCCTTGTTTGTTATACTGATATGCATGCACTTTGGCAGTTTGGGCATCTCCAGAAGGTGTATCTACGCCAGTAACTTGTTTTCTTTCAAGGCTCAGAAAAACAATATTTTCGCCCGTCTGATCTTGCCACTTAATAGCATCTGATACTTTGCCTTTTACGGAAATACCAGTAGGGACTTTTTTGTCAAAAGGGAGTGTTTTGACTTGTGCTTTAGCGCCAATGGCGAAGCAGAGAAGAAGGGTTAGTTTTTTCATGAGAAATTATTAAATGAAGGGAACAGGAACAGAGGCACATAGGGACAAAGGGGGTATTCCATTTTAAACACTGGATTACTTTGTGCCTTTGCCACTGTTCACTCAATTGATTTTCTTATACTCTCTCAGCAACCCAATTGTTTTATCAATGGGTAACGCTTGAATCGTTCCGTTTTTACCTTTAAGGGTTTTGGCAGCAAAAAGTGAATTAAGAATAGCCTCCTCTGTGGCTTCAATGGTAGCCAAAAATAAAGGCGAAACCTCATCATTTCGTAGTTCTTGTACGGTTTGCAATTTTTCTTTAGAATCGTGAGCAACACGTAGGTCTTCTGCATTGGATATAGCAATGACATAATCACCACTTCCATTGGAGGCAATACCACCCGTTTTGGCTAATCCCATCATGGCTCTTTTAGCGATTCGTTCGAGGTTTCTGGACGTAACTGGTGCATCAGTAATCACTACAATCATACAAGAACCATCGGCAGGGTCATTGAGCTGGTTATTGAGAAAATATTGGTTCAGCGCCACGCCTACGGGTACTCCATCGATTTGCAATACGCCTCCAAAATTGGTTTGTACCAGCACACCAACGGTATATCCACCCGATGCTTTGGGCAATACTCTTGAGGCTGTACCAATACCGCCCTTAAAACCAAAACAAACCGTTCCTGTTCCTGCACCTACATTTCCTTCAGTCACCGCACCATTTGTGGCATTCTCAATTGCCTTTAGTACATGTTGCTTTTTGACATGACGACCCACTATATCATTGAGATAGCTATCGTTGGTTTCTCCAACAATTGCATTGACAGAACGTAGATTTTGATTTTCTTTTTGGGATACTGAATAGTCAATGATGGCATCAGCAGCAGTGGCAATCGACAAGGTGTTGGTCAGGATAATAGGCGTTTCTATATTACCCAGTTCTTTTACTTGAGATATTCCCATGAGTTTTCCAAAGCCATTGCCTATGTATATTGCTGCTGGCACTTTACTTTGAAAAAGATTCCCTTCGGCAGGAATAATAGCTGTTACTCCTGTATTAATGGTATCGCCCTGTTGAATAGTGGTATGACCTACCTTCACGCCCTTGACATCAGTGATGGCATTAAGCGTTCCTGTTTTCATGACGCCGATTTTGACGCCATAATCACGTAGTCTTTTTTGTGCCGATAAATTCAATGCCATCGACACAAAAATCAAAAAGAGGTAAGTTTGTTTCATGAGTGTAAAAGCAAATTGAATATAAAGTTTGAAGACAATTAGGAATTATAACCTTTCAACATTTTCACAAAATCATCTTCATACTTTTTCAAAGCTTTCAATAACTCTTGTAATTCTTTGTGTTCGGGTGTGCCAGGTTTTGCACCAAAAATTTCGTCTGCACGGTCTGAAGCTTTTTCGTATTCGCCTTCGTTGTTGATAGTAATCATGTTACAAATGTTTTATTGTTTGACAAAATAAAGTTACTGAGATTTTTTTGTGAGTTATATTTTACCTTGAAAAACTCTAGAAAAAAGGAGTTTCAGTTTAAAAAAACAAACCAGAATTGTTTACGAAGATATTTCAACAAAAACGCCTAGCAAGCGAACTTACTAGGCGTTTTTATATTTTAAAAAAGAATCTTTTACAATTGCTCAAAAACTCTCTCCATCGAAACAGCAAAGCCAATTTTTTCACGAAGATCAGCAATCGCTACACGCTCCTGCTCCATGCTATCACGGTGACGAATCGTAACGGTATTATCTTCCATTGTTTGGTAATCCACAGCAATACAGAAAGGTGTTCCTGCCAAGTCTTGGCGAGTATAACGCTTACCAATCGCTCCACCATCATCATAAGTTACGTTGAATGAACGCTTCAATGAATGGTAAATATCTTGTGCTTTTTCTGCTAAACCGTCTTTTTTCACCAATGGCAACACGGCTGCCTTGATTGGAGCAACAGATGGGTGGAACTTCAAGTATGTTCTTTCTTTCGCTGCTTCTCCCTCGCCTACTACCTCGTTAGTATAAGCATTACAAAGTACTGCTAAGAACAAACGGTCGGCTCCTACCGACGTTTCTACCACGTATGGAATATAATTTCCGTAAGGTTTACCATTTTCGTCCAAGTCTGCATCGAAGTATTGTTGTTTTTTCTTCGAAAGTCCTTGGTGCGATTTTAAGTCAAAATCTGTACGAGAGTGAATACCTTCCATTTCTTTGAAACCGAATGGGAATTCATACTCAATATCCACAGCAGCATTGGCATAGTGAGCCAATTTCTCGTGGTCGTGGTAACGTAATTTTTCTGCTGGCAAACCAATAGCTTTGTGGAATTTCAAACGAGTTTCTTTCCAAGCATTATACCATTGCATTTCGGTACCAGGGCGACAGAAAAATTGCATTTCCATTTGTTCAAATTCACGCATACGGAAAATGAAGTTACGAGCTACAATCTCGTTACGGAAAGCCTTACCAATTTGGGCAATACCAAATGGCACTTTCATACGACCTGATTTTTGTACGTTCAAGAAGTTTACAAAGATACCCTGAGCCGTTTCTGGACGAAGGTAAATCAATGAAGCATCTTCAGAAACTGCACCTACTTGTGTCGAGAACATCAAGTTGAACTGACGAACTTCGGTCCAGTTGCCTGTACCTGAAATAGGGCATTTAATTTCTTCATCCAAAATCAATTGACGTAAGCCAGACATATCGTCGTCGGTCATAGCTTTTGCCATAGCTTCCAATAAAGCTTTGCCTTTTTCTGGAGTACCAGCTTTTTCGTATTCTTCAGCGCGACCTTCCAACAATTGGTCGGCACGGTAGCGTTTTTTCGAATCTTTGTTATCAATCATTGGGTCGTTGAAAGAGTCAACGTGCCCAGAAGCTTTCCAAGTGAGAGGGTGCATAAAGATGGAAGCATCAATACCTACTACGTTGTCGTTCAACATAGTCATCGCTTTCCACCACAAAGTTTTAAGGTTGTTTTTTAACTCAACACCATTTTGACCGTAGTCATATACGGCTTGTAGACCGTCATAAATCTCAGAAGAAGGAAACACAAAGCCATATTCTTTGGCATGTGAAATAATGTCTTTTAATGCAGATGCCGTATCTTGTTTCTGTTCAGCCATTGTTTTTTCGGTTTCAAAAATCAATCATCGACGTCCAACCTCAGCCTTGTAAATTGAGAGGTTTACGTTCGGTCTGTAAAGTTATCCCTTTTCTTGCTGACTTTTGTAATAATTCATTAACTTGCTTCCACTGAACCCTAAATTTTTTCTCAAAATGACCTTTCGTTATTTCAAAATCTTCGTTTTCCTATTCGGATTAACGCCAAATCTTTTTGCTCAAACCAATCCTTTCGCTGGACAGTGGATTAATGAAAAGTACTACAATACACTCATGAAAACCAAATCGCCCATGAAAGCTTTCTCTAGTTATTTTCAGAGTAATATTGTTTTTAGCAAACAACTCAAAGGTGGGCAGTTTCTGGGTTGGAACTTCCATGAAGGCGAAGAAACAGTATTAAAACCTGTTGGTAATGGCTATGAATTATGGCGCACCGAACCTAAAGAAAAAATCGGAGCGATAAGCATTATTGATGCAGACAAGAAAATCAAAGTTGGTAAAGAATCCTTTGTCAAAATCAAGTCGACCGACCCAACGATGTGTTTGGAGGAAATTTTATTTGAGGGCAATTATGAATTAAATGGCAAACCAGTCAAGTTTAATGCAAATGGCACAGTAACGGGGCTACCTAATATCAAATACTTTTTCCCGAAATGTGATTTTATTGAAAAAATCCTACCGTTTGACCTCATTGTTCTCAACAAAGTCAAAGACGCTATGACTGGTCAGTCTTACATTTATGAGTTTAAAGACGACTCTTTGATTATCTATAATATCGACTGTCAACAGCAAGACCCAGATACCAAAGATTGTATGAAAGGACGCAAAGGAAAAGAAAAATATGCATTAAAAAAGCTTTCTAACTAACCAGTTGTTAGTTCATATCGCCCATATACAAATCGAAATAGACCTGTTACAAACCATAGTTTGTTTGCATGAAAGTTCTTTCTGAATATTTGTGAGTGTGTAATCTCCGACGTTTTATAAACTTTCGCTTGAGGTTCTCATCAAATAACAATTAGTGGTTAGGTAATCTTATTAATAGGCTTCTCCCGATAGAGATGCCTATTATTGTTTTTAGGTGATAATAATGTTGTAGCAAAAATCTAAGGCAGGTTATATTCTTTACTCCTACGTTAAGACAATAGCTCAAAAGCACCCGCAAAGTGATTCGGAAAAGTATTTTGTGTATCTTTGCGAAAAATTAACACTGGCCACCATGCCTCAGACAAAATTCCTTATTCTTCGCTTTTCATCTATTGGTGATATTGTATTGACAACTCCTGTAATTCGCTGTATCAAGCAACAATATCCTGATGCTCAAGTACATTTTGCGACAAAAAAAAGCTATCAGTCTTTACTGAACAACAATCCGTATGTGGATAAAACCCATGTGTTGGAGGGCTCATTATCGACTTTTGTAGATGAACTAAAAGCTGAACAATTTGATTATGTCATCGACCTTCACAACAATTTGCGAACACGAATTATTAAGTTTAGGTTGGGGGTAAAAGCCTTTAGTTTTGACAAACTCAATTTCAGAAAATGGATTTTAGTTAAGTTTAAAAAAAATCTGATGCCTCATGTGCATATCGTAGACCGCTATTTGGCTACTACCGCAACGCTTGGCATTAAGAATGACAACAAAGGCTTAGATTATTTTATTCCTGAAAAAGACCAATTACCAACGGATTGGCTTCCAGAAGAATATCGTAAAGGATTTGTGGTTTATGCCATTGGCGGACAACATGCAACGAAGAAACTTCCTGTAAAAAAGATCATTGAAGTATGCCAAGAAGTATCGCATCCTATTATTCTGATAGGTGGACCAGAGGATAAAACAGAAGCAGAACAGGTGGTGGAAGCACTTAAAGGAAAGGTTATTCTGAATACTTGTGGCAATTGTAATCTCAATCAATCAGCCTCATTGATTCAGCAATCGCTTTGGGTAATTAGCCACGATACAGGCATGATGCACGTAGCGGCTGCCTTAAAAAAGAAAGTGGTATCGATTTGGGGAAATACCGTTCCTGAATTTGGTATGTATCCTTATCAAACACCATTTGTAGCTATCGAAAATAAGGAAATCGGATGTAGACCATGCTCTAAAATTGGGTTTGAAAAGTGCCCACTGGGGCATTTCAAATGCATCAACGATTTGAATTTTAAAGATTTAGAACAGAATTTATTTAAAACAAATTAAATATCATGAAAAAAGTAAATATTGGCCTAGTACAAATGTCTTGTTCGGCTGATGTGGCTAGCAATATGCAAAAGGCTATTGCGGGTATTCGTGAAGCAGCCGCTAAAGGCGCTCAAATTGTTTGTCTTCAAGAGTTATTTACTTCATTATATTTCTGTGATGTTGAAGACCACGAAAACTTCAAATTAGCAGAGGCTATTCCAGGACCATCGACAGATACCTTATCGGCTGTTGCCAAAGAATTGGGCGTTGTCATTATCGCTTCATTATTTGAGAAAAGAGCCGCTGGATTATATCATAACACTACGGCAGTTTTGGATGCTGACGGAACGTATTTAGGAAAATATCGTAAAATGCACATTCCAGACGATCCAGGGTATTATGAGAAATTCTATTTTACTCCAGGTGATTTGGGATACAAAGTATTCGATACCAAATTTGCTAAAATTGGTATCCTAATTTGCTGGGATCAGTGGTACCCTGAAGCATCTCGCATTACGGCTTTGATGGGTGCCGAAGTGTTGTTCTATCCAACTGCTATTGGTTGGGATACCAACGAAACCGATCCAAATACCAACCGTGAGCAATACAATGCTTGGCAGACGATTCAACGCTCGCATGCTGTAGCCAATGGCGTACACGTAGTATCAGTCAACCGTGTAGGTCGTGAAGCTGATCAACAGTTTTGGGGTGGAAGTTTTGTCGCAAATCCGTTTGGTTCATTGCTATATCTTGGCTCACACGAAAACGAAGAAGTTCATGTTCAAGAAATAGATTTAGCTAAAACAGAATACTACAGAAGCACATGGCCATATTTGCGTGACCGTCGTATTGATAGCTATGACCCGATTTTGAAGAGATATATTGATTAGAAAGCTTTCGGCTGTCAGCTATGGGCACTCGGTAGAATATTTCTATGGTTTCATAAAAGCATATTCAAATTTTTAGCCTATTACCTAGAGCTTAAAGCGGGTAAAATTAAATTGCATTATTAAGCATTAGGCAGTAAGCCGTAGGCATTAGGCAAAAAGCTCGTATTATTTCATGAGAAGTATTTTTTAACTTTTAGCCTACTGCATAAAGCCTAGAGCTTAAAGCAGTGAAATTATTTTAATTTTGCCTTAGTACTTACAAAAAAAGACCGTTCGGGTGTGGAACGGTCTTTTTTATATCATATTTTTCAGGAAATTATCATAGATTTTATACAATCGTCTCGTTGAGCTGACGACTTACAGACTCGTGGTAGGCAGCCAAACGACTGTCGAGGTCATCGACCAATTCGGAAGAGCCTACATAAATCGCAGAACGCTGGTGTATCTGCGTAGGTTCAACATCCAAAATTGGGCAAATACCATTGGTAGCCTTCCCTCCCGCTTGTTCGGTAATCATGGCTAGTGGATAGCATTCATACAACAAGCGAAGTTTCCCATCTTGGGCTTTACGCGTAGGTGGATACAAATAAATCCCTCCTTTGAGCAAGTTACGATGAAAATCACCTACTAATGAGCCGATATAACGAGCCATTGCACCAGAAGTTTTGCGCATATCCCCAATAAAAGATTTGATTGGTTCAGCAAACTCATCATAATAAGCATCATTAATAGAATAGATTTTACCCGTTGTAGGCATTTCCATATCTGCATGAGAAAAGAAATACTCACCAAGCGCATTTTCGTACGTAAAGCAATTCACTCCTTTGCCAGTAGTATAAACCATCACAGTCGACGAACCATATAAGATATAGCCCGCAGCCACCTGTTTACGACCACCTTGCATGAAGTCTTCGAGGGTAGCTGGAGTACCAATCGGACTTACACGGCGGTAAATGGAAAAAATCGTTCCAATCGAAACATTTACGTCAATGTTTGACGAACCATCGAGTGGATCCATTGCAACCACATACTTGGCATTGTTGTTACCAGTTTGGATAATGTCGTCCTCCTCTTCCGAAAGAATACCACATACCTCACCACCATTCACTAATGCTCTTTTGAAACGAATGTTGGCAATTACGTCTAGTTTTTGTTGGCTTTCGCCTTGTACGTTTTCACGACCTAGTGCTCCAGTAATATCCGTAAGACCAGCACGGTTGATTTCACGGCCAATAATTTTAGAAGCAAGCGCAATATCACGCAACAATTGAGAAAGCTCTCCTTTAGCAAAAGCAAAAGCTTCTTGTTGACGCATAATAAAGCGATCGAGGGTAGTACCAACGGGTAGTGCAAGGGTTGATTCTGCTGTCATATTCTTCACTTGGTTTTAAGAGTAACACGTGATTTTTAAGTACAGTGGTTATGGGTAGCTTGTAACAAACTTTTCACCGCGCCAACAGAATCAATCATAAGGTATGTGAGCATAAAGTAATGATCTGAAGGCTTATTTTGAATAAATTGACAAGACCTTTACTATTTGAGTGTCTTGAATATATCCAATAATAATATCCTTGTTCGTCTATTACTCTTCAGGCATAATATAAGAAATTACACATCGGAAAAATTGCAGCATTTGAATGAGGATATTACCAGTTTACCCCCCTTTCTTAGGCCTTATTCCCTACGCACAATACTTACTTATGATTCAAATCAAGCTAACAGTTTTAAGCTAGCTGAAGCCCCCATATACCCATAAGATATATTAGATTGTTTTGGTAGCTATTCAACTATTGAGGTTGACATACAAGTCATGATTTGAAATTGATTTACCAGCTAATCATTGCTCCAAATCATGTCATTTATATGCCAACAACCAATAACCGAATAAGTTATTTACTGCAAACCTATTGAACTTAAATCACAAAACTTTCCTATTCCGTCCTGCTTGAGGTAATATTTTTTTATTGATTCTCTATTTTTTCCAGAAAATCAACATCCCAACTCCCCCAAAACCAACACGAGATTAGAATTGTCTGATAGGCTTACACTTATTAAAAGTACAGCATTAAACAAATCTAATCTCGTGGGTAGGCATTATCCTAAAATATTTCAACAAATAGGTAATATAATACTAAATCTTATTGAATTGTATTGGACATTTCCATGAAAGTCCAGCTTTTTGATATATTAAAAAAATCCTAATTTATTGAACTATGACTAACCAACATATTTTTTATAATTCTCTTCAAACAAGCCTTCCAAATATTTAGCCTTTTCGGTGTAGGCCTCTGGACTTTCCCAAGTATTGATTGGGTTTAGAATTTCAGTAGGTACATTTGGGCATTCCGTTGGGATTTCAATACCAAAAATCGGATGTTTTTCAAAAACCGTGTCAGCAAATTTTCCTTCCAATGCCGCATGAATCATAGCACGAGTGTATTTCAACTTCATGCGTGAACCAATACCATAAGGTCCACCAGTCCAGCCAGTGTTAATCAACCATACATTTACTTCCCCATTATTAATTTTTTTTCCTAACAAATCGGCATATTTTAAAGGATGTAAAGGTAAAAATGCCGCACCAAAACAAGCCGAAAATGTGGCTTGTGGTTCTTTTACGCCCATTTCGGTACCTGCTAGTTTTGAGGTATAGCCTGAGACGAAATAGAACATTGCTTGCTCTTTGTTCAACTTCGCAATTGGAGGTAATACGCCAAAAGCATCAGCCGTCAAGAAGAAAATATTTTTAGGTGAACTTCCTATCGATGGCTCCGCAACGTTAGGGATATAGTTGATAGGATAAGCCGTACGAGTATTTTCAGTTACACTTTGATTGGTATAATCTACAGTTGTTGTTCCCTCGACAAATCGAGTATTTTCAAGAATTGCCCCGTAGCGAATGGCGCCAAATATTTCTGGCTCTTGCTCAGCACTTAAATTGATGACTTTAGCATAACACCCTCCTTCAAAATTGAATACCTCCTCGTCTGACCAGCCATGCTCGTCGTCACCAATTAACTTACGATCAGGGTCGGCAGAGAGCGTTGTTTTACCCGTTCCTGACAAACCGAAGAAAAGAGCAGTATCACCCTCAGCACCAATATTGGCTGAGCAGTGCATCGATAAAACTTGTTTTTCTTGTGGTAAAATATAGTTCAGAACGGTGAAAATGCCTTTTTTCATTTCACCTGCATAACCAGTACCACCAATCAAAATAATCTTACGGGTAAAATCAATAATGGTAAAATTACCTTGACGAGTACCATCTACAGCAGGGTCAGCTTCAAATTCTGGAACATTTAAGATTACCCATTCTGGTTCGAATGTATCGAGTTCCTCTTCTTCTGGACGAAGAAATAGATGATTACAAAACAAGTTATGCCATGCCAAAGTATTTATCACCAATATATTCAAACGATGCGTTGGCGACGCACACGCATACGCATAGCGAGCATACAACTTTTTATTTGCCACAAACGCAATCATCTTCTGATATAAAGCCTCAAACTTGTCGGCATCAAACGCCTGATTGATGTCGCCCCACCAAACTGTATTGGCAGTTTTATCATCATACACACAAAACTTATCTTTAGGCGAGCGACCCGTAAATTTTCCAGTATCACACATAAAAGCTCCTGTATCAGTCAATACGCCTTCTTGATTCTTTAATGCTTCCTGAATCAAAGTCGATACACGCAAATTAAGGTGAATATCACCATGCAATTTGAATACTGGATGATTAACGATTGGTTTGGCAGTTTTGCTCAGGTCTACTGCTAGCATATCATGTTTCATAACGATTGAATTGATTTGAATGAATGGCTGTTTTTAGGCAACCGTTTTATTTGGTGAATAAGTTGATGCCACTTTAGCAAGAATAATAGGAGTAATTGAGGCTGAAGATCATAAACAGCCAATGGGGAAAAGCAGTTATTTTACTTTTCCTTTTATTTACCTGAAACTATCATGATTATCTATCTTTTGCACTGATGAATATTGGTCAAAATACTGATTTTGAGAAGAAAAGCCTGCCTGACATACGAGACAGACTTTATCCAAACCAAACTATTCACCTAAACATTTAGTGAGTGTGTGAATGGTGATTGAGTGAATGTTAAAACTAAAAATACTTTCTAGTTCAACATCCACAATTTCACATTAGTGGCATACGCAGGATTTCAAACTATTGCAGATTTGGGATTGCTGATTGCGGAAATGTACCTTTAATTTTCACAAAATATGATTAGAAAAAGTAGGTTACACCTTCGAAATCCAACATACTATATCCGAAATAGATGCTTTTTATTATCCTCTGAACAATACTAATTCACAATTCAACATTCACAACTCATAATTATTTTAATGAAACTGCTCTTCTTCTGTTGAGCCTTTCAAGGCGCCAGTAGATGCCAAGCCTCCTGTAACAGTATTTTGAATTGCGTCAAAATAGCCTGTTCCTACAAATGCTTGGTGTTTTACGGCCTTGAAGCCTTTAGATTGTAAAGCAAATTCACGTTGTTGCAATTCTGAGAAACCAGCCATTCCACGTTGTACATACGCACTTGATAACTCGAACATAGCGGTATTCAAAGCATGGAAACCTGCCAAGGTAATAAACTGGAATTTGTAGCCCATATCCGCTAATTCTTCACGGAATGTTTCCATTTTTTTCTCATCCATAAATTTCGCCCAGTTGAACGATGGTGAGCAGTTGTAAGCCAACATTTTGCCTGGATACTTGGCATGGATACCCTGTGCAAACTCACGAGCCATTCCCAAATCAGGATTACCAGTTTCCATCCAAATTAAGTCTGAATATGGCGCATAGCTTAAGCCACGGTCGATACCTTGTTCAAGCCCATTTTTCACATAGAAGAAACCTTCCGAAGTTCTTCCTTTATCGGCTTGGATAAATTTCAAATCTCTTTCATCTACATCAGCCGTAATCAAATTGGCTGCCTCAGCATCGGTACGAGCAATTACTAAGGTTGGTACGCCCATTACATCAGCTGCCAAACGAGCCGCAACTAATTTATTGATAGCCTCTTGTGTTGGCACTAATACTTTTCCTCCTAAGTGACCGCATTTTTTAGCAGAAGATAACTGGTCTTCGAAGTGTACGCCAGATGCTCCTGCTTCGATCATCCATTTCATCAACTCGAAGGCATTCAAATTACCGCCAAAACCTGCTTCTGCATCGGCTACAATGGGTACCATCCAATGTACGTCCCCATCACCATTAACATTTTGTATTTGATCTGCACGCAATAATGCGTTATTAATTCTTCTCACCACCGCAGGAACGCTATCGGCTGGATACAAACTTTGGTCAGGGTACATATTGCCCGACAAGTTCGCATCCGCAGCTACTTGCCAACCAGACAAGTAAATGGCTTTCATACCTGCTTGTACTTCTTGTACGGCTTGGTTACCTGTCAATGCACCCAATCCTGCTACCCAATGATCATTTTTCAACAAGTTCCAAAGGCGCTCTGCACCCATACGTGCAATACTATAATCAAGTTTGTATGAACCCGCCAAACGAGCCACTTCTTCAGCACTATAAGGTCTTTCGATTCCTTCCCAACGAGGGTTTGTAGTCCAATCAGTTATCAACTGTTGGATTCTTTCTTCTTGTGAAATTTTCATGGTTTCAATTAGTTTTTTGTTTTGTTATAAGAAAAGCATACGCATAGCAGAATCAGACTATTGATGAATTGTGAATGATGAGTGATGAGTGGTGAATTATTAGAAGTAAATTTTGATTTAAAATCACAAACAACTGACTACCAAATCATTAATCTCAAAACTCATAACTCATCAAAGTACTATCGTTCTAGAAGTATAGCTAAATAAGCTCATTGGGGTGTCTCAAGGCTAACATCCCGCCGAACTGTTATTGGTTATTAATATGCTTTAGGCTGTAAGCCATAGGCAGAAAAGCTTCAATTATTTTATGAGAAATATCTTTATTTATGACAAATCATAAATAAAAAAGTAGGTTACATTTCCGAAATCCAACATCCGATATCCGAAATAGATAGTGCTCACTCAAAACACCTAACTCTGAAGCGCTTCCTCCTGAGTAAGAAGTACTTCGTAAGCATCGGTTGTTAGGAAATAGTCAAATCCTTCTTGTGAAACAAGCTTATCAAACAATTGGATTGCTTCTATAAATTTGCCAGCATCGTATTTTTCAATTCCTACTAAATGCTTGATTCTTTGGACTTCATCGCTGAGCAAATACTTATAATAATCTGTATCTATCAATTGTCCTTGGTCGGTTTTGGCACCATGATGAAGCCATTGCCATACCTGAGCTCTGGAGATTTCGGCTGTGGCTGCATCTTCCATAAGGTTATGGATTGCTGCCGCTCCTACACCTCTCAACCATGACTCGATATACAAAATACCTACTTGGATATTCATTCTGATACCTGCTTCGGTAATAGCTGTATTCGGAATCGTAAAGTTGATTAGCTCGGCACCAGTAATGACTTCATTTTCAAGCATTACTTGCTTTTGGTTTGGATTTTCTCCCAAAGCTTTATTAAATGGTACTAATGCCACCGCTACCAAATCGGGGTGAGCAACCCAAGTACCATCAAAACCTGTACTAGCTTCAAGTTCTTTATCGGCGTTTACTCGCTCAAAAGCCATTTTATTGACAGCTTCATCCTTACGGTTAGGTATAAACGCAGACATCCCTCCTATGGCATGAGCTTTACGCTTGTGACAAGTTTGCACTAATAATTTTGCATAAGCACGCATAAATGGTACAGCCATCGTTACCTGAGCACGGTCAGGAAGAAGGCGGTCGGCATATTGATGAAACTTCTTGATACAACTAAAGATATAATCCCAACGACCTGCATTGAGCGCAGCAATATGATTTCGTAGTTCATATAAGATTTCATCCATCTCAAAGGCTGCCATGATGGTTTCAATCAAAACAGTTACTTTGGTCGTACCTTGGGGAACTTCTAAAGTATCTTGTGCCGCCACAAAAACATCATTCCAAAGACGAGCTTCCAGATGACTTTCCATTTTGGGTAAATAGAAATACGGACCGCTTCCACGTTTGATCAATTCCCAGGCATTATGAAAGAAATACAAACCAAAGTCAAAGATCGAAGCTGAAGCTGGCTCTCCATCTATCAGCACGTGTTTTTCTTCCATGTGCCAGCCACGAGGACGAACTTTCAAAACCGCCACTTCGGGATTTAGGGCATAAAATTTACCATTATCAGCCGTAAAATCTATTTGTTTACGAATCGCATCACGTAAATTAATTTGCCCTTCAATCACATTGCTCCAAGAAGGCGTGTTGGCATCCTCAAAATCAGCCATAAAAACTTTTGCACCAGAATTCAGCGCATTGATTACCATACGACGATCTACGGGTCCTGTGATTTCAACACGACGATCTTGTAAATCTTGCGGAATTGGGGCAACATTCCAGTCAGTCTGACGAATTTCAGCTGTTGCTGGCAAAAAATCTGGCAAAATACCTTGATTGATTTGTTCTTGACGCAGAACACGATTATTGAGCAAAGCCAAGCGCTGACGATTGAACATTCTTTGCAAATCGCGCACAAAGGTCAATGCCTCTTTGGTCAGAATGGTCTCAAACTGCGGTGATACTTCTCCCAATATCTCCACTCCTTGAATTGAATGCTGATTCATGTCTTTCTGGTGGTTTTGTTTTGTTATTTTCAGAGCTAAAGGCTTTGAGCAAAAGTATCTGAGAAACACTATTTACTTCGAGCGCCATTTTGTTGATTTTCTTCTCTGTTTACTGCATTGGTTTCGGCTCTTGGGCACTACATTGACAGAAAAGATGGCTTTTTTTATTTTTGGTGAAAATTCGCTAAAGCTTTTCCTTATATCTGATGAAAAAGAAATAACTTATTGCTGAACTTCGAAACAAAGTTAGAAATGCGAAATTTAAAAAACAAGCGAAATTTCGCTAAATTTTAATATTTCGTTATTTTCTTTAAAAATTTATACGTAATTTTGGAAAAACTATAAAAGATATGAGTGCGAACAGCGATAAAGTAAAAATAATTTTCGGACTGAAAATCAGACAGTTACGACTAGACAAAAAGCTCTCATTGAGCGAAGTTGCCGAAAAATCGGGCTTGTCTATCTCCTATTTGAATGAGATAGAAAAAGGGAAAAAATATCCCAAAACTGAAAAAATCATGGCGCTATCCGATGCTTTAAATATAGATTATGATTCTTTGGTATCGCTAAAATTGAGTAAACAGCTCGAACCTATTGCCGAATTACTCAACTCGAATATCCTAACAGAACTACCTTTAGAGATTTTTGGGGTTGAACCAGCCGACTTCATTGAACTAATGTCGGAAGCTCCAGCCAAAATTTCGGCCTTTATAAGTACGATTATCGAAATAAGTCGCAACTACGATATGCGCGTCGAGCAGTTTTACTTTTCAGTATTACGCTCGTATCAGGAAATGTATGACAATTATTTCCCCGATATTGAAGAATCAGCACAGCAGTTTCGTAAGCTTTTCGAGATTTCGGAAATCACTTCACCCAACGATACCTTATTATCTGACATTCTCCAAAATTTCTATGGCTATCAGATAGAAGAATTCACGCGTGAAAGTCATCCTGATTTGATAACGATACGCTCGGTATATAATCCCAAAACATCAAAATTGTTGGTCAATGGTGATTTAAGTCCCGAACAAAGAGCCTTTACTTTTGGTCGTGAGTTGGGATACCAATTTTTGCAACTCAAAAATCGTCCATATATCTCGTCGGTCATAGAGGTAAACTCTTTTGAACAAGTACTAAACAATTTCAAAGCATCCTACTTTGCGGGTGCAGTGCTCATCAACAAAAATGTATTGGTTGACAGATTGACATATTTCTTTGCTAGTCCCAAATGGAATGGCGATATGATGTTGAGTATTATGCGCTTGTTTAATGCAACGCCCGAAATGTTCTATCATCGCTTATCTAACTTGATGACAAGTCATTTCAAGATTAACAACCTTTTCTTTTTGCGTTTTAATAATGAAGTAGATCATAAGCTGTTTTACTTGACCAAAGAAATGCACTTGGCAAAATTGCATACGCCACATGGTACAGCGCTCAACGAGCATTATTGCCGTCGATGGGTTTCGTTAACTATTCTGAAAGATTTGGAAAAAATCCAAAAAGAAGAAGGTTACGACCCAGAAAAAGTATTGTGTAAAGCGCAGGTATCAGAATACATTGATACCAACAATCATTATTTTGTTATGTCTTTGGCAAAACCTTCGCCACCCAACAAGAAAATGAATAGTAGTATAACGCTTGGCTTTGCGATTGATGATAACCTTCGTAGCATGGCGCAGTTCCTCAACGATCCAGCTTTACCAAGACGAAAAGTTAATGAAACCTGTGAGAGATGTGGTGCTGTAGATTGTGCTGAACGTATGAAACCACCCTTGGTGCTTGAGAAAAAACATTCGCTAGAACGCCTCAAACAAGCGATTGCCTCTTTGGAGTAGATTAATTTTATGTACTCAAGGCTTTAGCTCGTAAGCTAAAAGGTTAAACGTATTTCCGTTAAAATAATGGAACCACTGTTGCCAAAGGCTTACAACTTATTGCTTAAAATCGTAATAATGTCATCTTTGGGAGGATTATTACCTAACTATGAAATAGCTGAGTAATTGGTATATAAAGTTATCTTAAACGAAAATACTTTGTCAAAAAGCATGAAATCCTAGGCACTTTTGTCTTTGTCTTGTACAACTTACAGATTCAACAAGTCGCAGACTATGAGAATTTTGAGAGAAGATTTGAGCAATTATTCGAAATTTATGATTTCGACCTATCGTAAAATGACAAAAATTTCATTTTTACTGAAAAAAAAATTAAGTCCAATTATTCTTCGTTTTGTACAACGTTTTATACTTGACTTTGGACAAAACAAATAATATTTCGATAATTATCCATTTTTAGAATAATATTTTGAATAAAACCTCTAATTCGGATTATTTCAGTAGAAAAAATAAGTATCTAAAAACTTTTATATTGTTGCTCAAATGATATATATTTGCTAACCGTAATATATCACAAAAAAATCTATGAAAAACCCAAATTGCCCAAAATGTGACTCTTCTCTAGTCACCAAAAGCGGAGTTATCAAGGATAAGCAGCGCTTCAAGTGTAAATCTTGTAATTATAACTTCACCGTAGAGAAGCTTGGTAAAGGTATTTCTCAATACTATGTAATTAAGGCGCTTCAGCTATACATTGAAGGAGTTACTTACCGCGAAATAGAGCGATTAT
The DNA here is from genome assembly GCF_030056655.1 of Flectobacillus rivi. Lineage (NCBI taxonomy): Bacteria > Pseudomonadati > Bacteroidota > Cytophagia > Cytophagales > Flectobacillaceae > Flectobacillus > Flectobacillus rivi. The sequence continues at coordinate 51,355 of NZ_JASHIE010000009.1, read as the reverse complement.
TGGGTGTTTCACACGTATCTGTGATGAACTGGGTAAAGAAATATCAGATTAAAGTACCGAAGGGCAACGAATATCACCCGACATATAAAATACTGAACCACAAAGAATTAGCTGAATTTTATGCTAATAGAGAAAATCTTAAAGGAGCAGGAATGATTGTAACTGAGTTAGGCGACAAATTCATGCTCATCAAATGGGAAAGACTGAAGCATTAAGTAAAAACGATAGGTTTTTCAATGTAGATTTATTACCGAAAACACTACCTAACTACTAATTTCATCATTTTTCGAAGAATAAAATAGTCTTAAAACTATACAAAAATTGCAAAACTATACCACTGCTATTGCTGGTATAGTTTTTTTTATGAGGTTTGTATCATAAACCAGTGCAAAAAAAGCACAGAATATTACAACAAAACAAAACCATAGAGCTGTTTTTAGTTCTTTTTGAAAATACCCTCATAAGGCAATTTTATAACAAAACAAGACCACAAAAACCATTCTTCGATTATGAAAAGATTTTTATTGTCGGTGTTAGGCACGGCTATTTGCACGTCTAACATTGTCGCTCAAAGTAGCACATCCTCTAGTTCAACAACTGCGTCAACGCCAGCTAAAACAGAGGCACCTGCTGAGCAAAAAGTGACGGTGTACGGGTTTGTGAGAAATGATATTTACTATAATACAAGAAGAAATTTAGATTTGAGAGATGGGGTATTAGATGTATATCCTTCAGATGCCACCAACCTCCCAACTCGTTCAGGAACAACACTAACACCCAACGGTAGCGACGACGGAAATGCCATTCCACAACTTGGTTATTCGGCTATTGTTACAAGATTAGGAGTAAAATTCGGTGGCATTAGCGCTTTTGGTGCCAAAGCAAGTGGAGTATTGGAAACCGACTTTTTTGGTATCACCAACGGAACCGCAGGAACATCGGGAGGCGGAACAGAAAACCTACTACGTTTACGCCATGCTTATGTAGCCTTGGATTGGAACAAAACACAATTATTGGTAGGACAATACTGGAATCCAAACTTTATACCAAAGTGCTTTCCAGGGACAGCCAACTTTAACACGGGGATTCCTTTCAACCCATTCTCGTTTATACCACAAGTTCGCTTGACACACAAACTTTCGAGCCTTGTATCTTTTACGGGAATGTTGTTTGGGTATGATTTACAAGGATTTAGCCCAGCAGGTACATTTGGTTCGGGAACTGGTGTTGACGCTTACAAATTTGCCACTACGCCATCATTTGCAGCACAACTAGGTGTAGAAAACAAGAAGTTTTTGGCAAGCATTGGTTTAGAAGGCAATACAATCCGCCCAAGAATTACCGATACACAAAACCCTAGTACAGGAGCTTGGGGAGGAACAGGCGCTCCGAATGTTTCTAAGAATATTTCGACTAACCTATTTACCCTCAATTTGTTGGCTTATGCCAAATATACCTCCAACAATTTGACCGCCAAGTTTCATACAACGTATGGTCAAAGCTATACTCAGTATGTTGGTTTAGGTGGTTTGGCTGAATATCGTAATGCCACCACTGGTGAGTGGAAATACGCAGCGCAAAATCAATGGAACCTTTGGGGTGAATTGATTTCAACTAAATCTAAGAAAGTACAACCTGCTGTATTTGTGGGATATATGAAAAATCTAGGTTTGTCAGATGCTATTAACAAATCTGATATTCAAAGCGGAAGCTTGGCATTCTTAGGAAGAGGCATCAGTACCACAAGAACTTTTGATAGCATGTTCAGATTAGCGCCAAGAGTTGATTTTTATTCAGGTAAAATGAAGTTTGCTCTTGAATACGAAATCTCATCAATGAACTGGGCAGATGTAGACGGCACTGTGCCAGATGCTTCAGGAACATTACCAAGTACCATCTCATTCAAGCCTGCAAGCGGTGATTTAGCTCGTGCATTTACAGCCACAAACCATCGTTTACAAGCAGTAGTAGTATATAATTTCTAAAATCACTTTTACAAAAAATTGTAAAGCAAGGCCAGAGGGGCTGAGCGCGTAGAACTAAGCCCCTCGAACTTCCACTTTACCCTAAATCAAAGTATTAACCCCGTTTAACCATTAGCAACTATGTCAGAAAAGAAATCTACCGCAGGACTAGCATCCATCATTGGAGCTTCATCGGTTGGAACCCTCATCGAATGGTATGACTTTTATATCTTCGGAAGCTTAGCCACTATTATCTCAACACAGTTTTTTCCAAAAGACAACCCTACAGCGGCATTTTTGTCAACACTTGCCACTTTTGCAGCGGGTTTTGTAGTTCGTCCTTTTGGTGCACTTTTCTTCGGTCGTCTTGGTGACTTGATTGGTCGTAAATACACTTTCATGGTAACACTCGTATTGATGGGTGGTGCTACTTTCGCTATCGGTTGTGTGCCTGGTTATGAAACAATCGGTTTCTTTGCGCCACTATTGGTATTAGTACTTCGTTTGTTGCAAGGTTTGGCATTAGGTGGCGAATACGGTGGTGCTGCCACGTATGTTGCAGAACACGCTCCTGCCAACGAAAAAGGTTTTTGGACGTCTTGGATTCAAATTACAGCTACGGCAGGTTTGTTTATCTCATTGGCTGTGATTTTGATTACACAATCGTCTATGGGTAAAGAAAAATTTGAAGAATGGGGATGGAGAGTTCCGTTTTGGGTATCTATCATTATGGTATATGTATCTGTTTTAATTCGTAAAAATATGCATGAGTCGCCTTTGTTTGCTAAAGCTAAAGCAGAAGGAAAGACATCAGCTAATCCATTGAAAGAGTCGTTTGGTAACAAGTACAATTTCAAATACGTTTTGCTTGCATTGTTTGGTGCTACGATGGGTCAAGGGGTGATTTGGTACACGGGTCAGTTCTACGCGCAGACCTTCTTGTTGAAAATTTGTAATATTGATTTCCAACAAGCCAACACCCTTTTGATTATTGCCTTAATGATGGGTACTCCGTTCTTCGTATTCTTTGGATGGTTATCAGACAAAATTGGTCGTAAAGGTATCATGTTGACTGGTATGTTGTTAGGCGTACTTTGCTACCGTCCTATTTATGAGAAAATTTACCAGACTGCCAACACTAAGAACAAAGAAGAAATTACGGCTAAAACTACAGAAGAAGTTAAACGTGCTTTGGTAGAAGGTACAGCAGATTCTTTGATTACAACAACTGTGACAAAAGAATACACAGACGGTACAAAATACAAAGAAGTGAAAAAAGTAACAGTATTGGCAGATGCGTCAAAAGAAGCGCCAAAACCAGATGTTGTTAAAACTGTTAAATTGAACGAAGGCGACAAATGGACTATGATTTGGATGGTATTTGTTCAGTTGTTATTTGTAACAATGGCTTATGGACCAATTGCTGCATTCTTGGTAGAAATGTTCCCAGTAAAAATCCGCTACACGTCTATGTCTTTGCCATACCACATTGGTAACGGTGTATTCGGAGGTTTGATGCCAGCGATTGCTACTTACTTAGTTTCTAAAGCAAAAGATGCCAACGAAGCAGCCGAAAAAGCTGGTCAGGCAGTTGTTAACTCACAACCATACTTAGAGGGTTTGAAATACCCAATGTTGATTGCAGGTATCTGTTTTGTCATCGGCTTGCTTTATATCAAAGAGAAAAAAGGAGGAGTAGAGTAACAGCTGTAGGCCATCAGCTCTCGGCTTTAGGCAAAAATGACTCTTTGGTATTAATGCTGAATTGCGAATAGTGAGTTTTGAATATATAATTCTGATAATTAAAAATTTACATTCACAATTCACCACTCACAATTCAGCACTCATACTTAACGAATAACTTCTATTGAATACATTCTAAATTTTTATACAAAATGGACGGAATTAAAAAAATCTTAGGTATCGTTTGGATCCTCCTCGGTATCGCCGCCGCTTGGTTTGGCATCACAGTATTAGGGCTTCCTAAATTGAGTTCTGGAAAACAAGATGACTTGGTATTTGGTATTATCATCATGTTTATCTTAACGCCAATCATTACAGGTGGTTTACTAATTTTCGGAAAATACGCTCTTCAAGGAGAGTTTAGCGAAGAAAATGCATAATCAGGTCTGATGGCTTTTGACCTTTTGAAAATTGTTGATGGTGTAAAGTCATTTAGTCACTGAATACTTTACACCAAAAACCAAAACATAAAATAGTTTTTAGGGATAGATGAGTTGAGTAATGTATGTCAATGAAGTCATTTTTGGCTCTTGGCATACATTCTTAGTTTATGGGAATACCTCTTTCCAAAAACTCTACCAACTTAGCTAAGTAATTGTCTATTTTTTATTGAATAAGTCTTATTTGTTATTATTTTGCTTGACACAGTCAGTAATTATGTATATATACTAGATATAGCCTCCTCGAAGGCACTTGACAAGTCAGTTTTCCTCAATAAATCAAAAATTTGGGGCAATTTGAATCGTCTAAAATCAAGAGAAAGTATATTTCTGGTAAATTGGTAATGATACAAATAGATAAAATAGACAAATTCAGAATAAAGCCTTTGGTCATCGGTAAAATATCATCAATATGAGCCTGGTGACAATGCTGTAGCAATTCGACCGTATTCCTAAAAACATGAAAGAATCACTAAAAGAGCAAAGACTTTTTATCATAAGTTGCTTGTTTTTGCTGCTATATAATTTTCCGATTATATCAATCTTCAATCTGGATACCCAAATAGCAGGCATTCCAAGCCTATTTCTATATGTTTTTGTGCTTTGGCTGATTTTGATTATCGTTATTTACTTAAATGTCAGAGAGCTAAACAAAAACCAAGACCATTCAAATCACGATGAATAGCTTAATCTTAGTTTTGGCTTCCCTGCTATATCTGGCATTCTTATTTGGTGTAGCATATTGGGCCGAAAAACGTTCCGAAAAAGGCAAAAGCCTTGTAACAAACCCGTACATATATGCGCTTTCTTTGGCTATTTACTGTACGGCATGGACTTTCTATGGCTCTGTTGGACGAGCTGTAAGCTATGGCATCGAATATTTGTCAGTATATATTGGTCCAACCCTCATGATGCCTCTTTGGTGGTTGGTGATTCGCAAAATCATTCGTATCTCCAAAGTATATCGCATCACTTCTATTGCAGATTTTATTTCTTCCAGATATGGCAAAAACGTAACGCTTGGTATTATCGTCACGCTTGTATCTTTGGTGGGAGTATTACCCTATATTGCTATTCAGCTCAAGGCGATCTCTAGTAGTTTTAGAATCCTAACACGCACCGATTCACCTTCTAATAGCCACATTTTCCTAGACGACCTTACCTTCTATATATCAATGGGTTTGGGTCTTTTTACCATTATTTTTGGTACCAGAAAAATCGACTCTACCGAGCGCCATGAAGGAATGGTGGCAGCCATCGCTGCCGAATCAATCATCAAAGCATTGGCTTTTATCATAGTGGGTATCTTTGTAACCTACGGCATTTTTAATGGTTTTGGCGATATTTTCAACAAAGCAGCTTTACATCCGCAATTAAAATCTCAGTTTTTGATGGATGGCAACAAAGGTGAATATTCCTCGTGGTTTTGGCATACGGCATTATCAATGAGTGCCATCTTGTTTTTACCTAGACAATTTCAGGTGGCGGTAGTCGAAAATGTCAACGAAAAACACCTCAACAAAGCCATGTGGTTGTTTCCACTGTACTTGTTGATTATCAACATTTTTGTGTTGCCTATTGCGTTTGGAGGAGAATTGCTTTTTCCCAATCATGATGTCAATCCAGACAATTATCTATTAGCAATTCCGTTAAAATACGATGCAAAATTTTTGGCACTATTAACCTATATCGGAGGATTTTCGGCTGCAACGAGTATGGTTATTGTCGAAACTATTGCCCTCAGTATCATGGTTTCTAATAGCTTAGTCATGCCGATTTTATTGGCATATCCCAAGGTCATCGGCAAATATGAAAACAACCTAAGTGGCTTAGTCAACAACATCCGAAGAGTCAGTATATTTATCATCCTACTGTTAGCTTATATTTATGCCAAAGCGATTGCACGCTATTTCTCGCTGGTATCTATCGGTATGGTTTCTTTTGCCGCTGTTGCCCAATTTGCACCTGCCATTATTGGAGGTATTTATTGGAAAGAGGGTAATCGAAAAGGGGCAATCATTGGGTTATTGTCAGGAACATTTATTTGGTTTTATACCCTCGTACTTCCTTCCTTAATTGGCGCAGGGTTATTTCCTCATTCCATTTTGGAAGAGGGTCTTTGGGGTATCAAAGCCCTACGTCCTTCTGCCCTATTTGGCTTAGAAGGCATGGACGATATTTCGCATGGGATGTTTTGGAGTATGTTTTTCAATATAGGTAGCTATGTCACCTTTTCACTCATAACCAAAGCTACTTCTATTGAACTCAATCAGGCTGTAACTTTCGTCGATGTGTTTAGCCACTCCAAGTTTACTGACAACACTACTATCTGGCGTGGAACCGCCTATTTGAATGATATCCGTACTTTACTAAACAACTTTTTTGGAGAACGCCGAACCGACAGGGTACTGAGGCTTTTTGCACAAAAGCATAGTTTAAATTTAGAAAACAAAAAGGCTGACCCAAAGTTAGTTACTTATTCCGAAAAGCTTTTGGCGGGTGTTGTAGGCGCCGCCTCCGCTCGTATCATGGTAGCTTCAATTTCGAAAGAAGAACATATTTCGATGGATGAGGTTATCAATATTTTAAGAGCCTCTCAAGAACTGATGGTAAACAATAAGGAGTTGAGAAGGAAATCCATCGAGTTAGAAAAAGCTACTTCTGAACTTAAGGAAGCCAATGAGATTTTGAAAAGAACCGATAAACTCAAAGATGACTTCTTATCGACAGTAGCACACGAAATACGTACTCCGCTGACTTCTATTAGGGCATTATCTGAAATTGTGTACGATAATCCTGACATGGATCAGGAAGAACGTGAGCATTTTTTAGGTACTGTAGTAAAAGAATCTGACCGTTTGAGTCGGTTAATTAACCAAGTATTAGATTTAGAAAAATATGAATCTGGTCGCCAGAAATTGATTAAAGAAAATGTAGATATACAGGAAATTGTTAAAGATAGTATAGATGCTTTATACCAGCCAGCTAAAGAAAAAGGTATTAAGGTAGTATTCTTACCAGATCGTTTTGCGCCAAAATTTGAAGCAGATAGAGATAAGTTGGTACAAGTGGTGGTAAATCTTATATCCAATGCCATCAAATATTGTGAGGCTGACAAAGGCGAAATCCAAATAGCAACACATTATGTCGAAGGAGCGATTTATACTAGTATTCAAGACAATGGCGTAGGGATTGCCAAAGAGTTTCAGCGACTAATTTTTGACAAATTTTTCCAAGCAGAAGATCAAACTATCAAAAAACCCAAAGGAAGCGGATTGGGACTGGCTATCTCCAAGAAAATCGTTGAACTACACCAAGGTCAAATCTGGGTAGAAAGCGAAGTAGGACATGGCTCCAAATTTACCTTTATGCTTCCTGTGGTATAGGATAAAGTGAACAGGCACAAAGTGACAAAGTGGAATAAAGTATTGGAGAATAAGAAAAGCAATTATCTGTTTATCAATTATTTATCAATCTAAATACGCTTTGCCACTGTATGCCTTTGTGCCTATTAATAAAACTAACTCATTAAAGATGAAACAGCAATTAAAAGTATTAGTAGTTGACGACGAGCCTGGCATTTTGATGTCGCTTGAATTCCTGATGAAAAAAGAGGGTTATCAGGTATTTATTGCTCGTGATGGAGAGGAAGCACTTGACATCATCGAACGTGAGATTCCATCCATTATTTTATTGGACATTATGATGCCCAATGTGGATGGCTATGAAGTATGCCGTTTTGTAAAAAGTACCCTCAAGCTAAGTCATATCAAAATTGTGTTTTTGAGTGCTAAAAATAAAGAATCAGATATGGAAAAGGGCTATGCTATTGGAGCAGACCTATATGTGCCCAAACCTTTTTCTACCCGTACTTTGGTCTCAAAAGTAAACGCTTTAGCCCTTGGTATCGCAACTAGCTAAGTTTAGCGGAGTTTTTCACTGAAATTCCGTGTAAACGCTTAATTTAGTATTGTGAAAATATTCATGTTTTCTCATGGAATCAGTCAAACTGATAGCTATTCATAAACCAACGATTACGATGAATAACTAGGGTATTTTTAAGCAAAATCACCAACTTGACTGCTCTTTTTAAAGTTATAACAAAACAAACATATAAGCTTATAAACCAATGTCTTACGCAGAAAAATACCAATTCAGCATTGATAATCGTGAGGCTTTTTGGGCCGAAGAGGCTCAGCAAATCTCGTGGTTTGAAGCTCCCAAGCAAACCTTGTCTATCGACGAGAAAGGTTTCTATCGCTGGTTTAAAGGTGGCAAGATGAATACTGCCTATTTGGCGCTCGATTACCATGTCGAAAATGGTAGAGGCGACCAAACTGCCCTCATTTACGACTCTCCAGCTACCAAAAGTATAAAAAAGTATAGCTATAGTGAACTTACCAAAGAGGTAGCCAAACTAGCAGGCGGACTCAAAAGTCTAGGCGTTCAAAAAGGTGACACTGTCGTGATTTATATGCCGATGGTTCCTGAAGCAGCCATTGCTATGCTCGCTTGTGCTCGCTTAGGCGCTGTCCACTCAGTAGTATTTGGTGGTTTTGCACCTCATGAGCTAGCCGTGCGCATCGACGATGCCAAACCAAAGGTCATGATTTCGGCTTCTTGTGGTATTGAGTTCGAAAAAGTAATTCCCTACAAACCTCTTCTCGACGAAGCGATCCAAGCTTCTGAGCATAAACCTGCTCATTGTGTAATTCTTCAGCGTCCACAGGCTCAAGCTAGCATGGTTGACATACGCGATGTGGATTATGCTCAATTAGTAGCTCAGTCAGATGAAGCTCCTTGCGAAATAGTCGACGCAACCGATCCTTTATATATCTTGTACACTTCTGGTACTACGGGCAAACCCAAAGGTATTGTCCGTGATAATGGTGGTCATGCCGTCGCCATGAATTTTTCGATGCGTGCCATTTACGACGTCCAACCAGGCGATGTGTATTGGGCTGCTTCAGATGTAGGCTGGGTTGTTGGACACTCATATATTGTATATGCCCCTTTAATCTATGGCTGTACCACTATTATGTTTGAAGGGAAGCCTATCAAAACTCCTGATGCTGGAACGTTCTGGCGCGTTATTGAAGAGCATAAAGTAAAATGTTTCTTTACAGCGCCTACTGCCTTCCGAGCTATCAAAAAAGAAGACCCTCACGCCGAATTAAAGGCAAAATATGATATTAGTTCGCTCAAGGCTATTTACTTGGCGGGCGAACGTTGCGACCCTCCTACCCTTGAGTGGCTACAACAGATTACCCAATTGCCTATTCTCGACCACTGGTGGCAAACCGAAACGGGTTGGGGAATTGTGGGTAACATGGTCGGTATCGAAGCTTTTCCCGTAAAAGCAGGTTCGGCAACCAAGCCAGTTTGCGGTTTTGAATTAAAAATCTTAAACGAAGCAGGTGAAGAACTCGGCCCTAATCAGGATGGCTATGTTTGTATCAAACTCCCAATGCCTCCAGGCTGTTTGCCAACGCTTTGGAATGACGACGACCGCTTCAGAACATCTTACTTGAATACTTTTGAAGGCTATTACCTCACAGGCGATGGCGGTTTTATCGACCAAGATGGCTATGTATTCATCATGGGTCGCATCGACGATGTCATTAATGTGGCAGGTCACCGACTTTCTACTGGCGCAATGGAAGAAATCATTGCCTCACATCCAGCAGTAGCAGAATGTGCTGTAGTAGGTATTGCCGACGAGCTTCGTGGACAGCGTCCTGTGGGATTTGCCGTTTTAAAAGATGGGCAGAACATAGATGAAAATACGCTTGAGCAACAAAGTATCGCTTTGATTCGTGAGCAAATAGGCGCTGTGGCTTTTTACAGAAATACTATTTTGGTAAAACGCTTACCCAAAACTCGTTCAGGAAAAATCCTCCGCAAAATTATTCGTCAAATGGCCGATGGTGAAAAATTTGGTATTCCATCAACAATCGATGACCCAGCTATCTTGAATGAAATCGCCCAACGTTTGCAAGAACGTTGTATTGGCGTAGCATATACAGAAAAACAAGTATAAAACACTTAAACCCATTGTAACATGAGCACAGAAACTGAAAAAAAACCGAACTGGATTTTGAGAATCATTATCGCAGCAGCTATCATTGGCGCCGCTATTTGGTTAGTAAATGTAATGTCGACTAGCGAAATCGAAATTGGTGGAGGACACTAGGAAGTGTTGAGTTTTGAGTGAGGAGTTTTGAAAATTTTATTTCGGAGGATTTACCAAAAGTATCGTCGAAGCCGATATATCTACAAAACTTTTCTTAAAACGCTTTCATCAAATCATATTTCTTATCATTTCAAGAATGGCAAAGCACAAGTGGCTTTGCCATTCTTGTTTTAAGGCATTTACCTGTTTTAAAAACACAAACAAATAGTATTTTAACTATAATCTAGTTCAAGAGAAATCGGCAATATTTTCTATATCAATTTTTCTTACCAAACACTTAGTCCTCTCTTCTTATAGGTTATTTTTTATTTTTATACTTCAATAAAAAGTACAATTTTATTTAAAAACTCTTTGAAAAATACAACATACACTTTTCAACTTGTATTATATTACAAGCATATAGTATTTTAGCAATAAAATATATATTAAATTAGCATAAAACATTTTCAAGAGTTAGTATAAAGAAAAAAACATCTTGTATTTTTACAGTATAAAATTTAACAATTCGTACCTTCTATTCTGACCTGTCGATTTGACTATGAAAAAAGTAGTTTTCAGAAATTTACTTTTCTAAAGAAGACACGAGCAGGCCAAAAAACATAATCACACAATGGACTTAAGAATAAAATCATTCGAAGACTATCAAGAAAAGTATCAGTATAGTGTTGAAGACCCAGAAAGTTTTTGGGGAGAAATTGCTCAGAACTTCTATTGGAGAAAACCTTGGAAAAAGACCTTAGAATGGAATTTTACCGAACCAAAGGTGAATTGGTTTAAGGGAGGAAAGTTGAATATTACTGAAAACTGTCTTGACCGTCATTTGGCAACAAGAGGTAATCAACCTGCTATTATTTGGGAATCTAATAGCCCAGACGAGCCTTCTCAAGTAATTACCTATAAAGTATTGCATGAGCAAGTTTGTCGCTTTGCGAATGTATTGAAAAGAAACGGTGCTAAAAAAGGCGACCGTATCTGTATTTATATGCCAATGATTCCAGAATTGGCGATTGCAGTATTGGCTTGTGCTCGTATTGGTGCAATTCACTCGGTAGTATTTGGTGGTTTTTCTGCTCAATCTATCGCCGACCGTATCAACGACGCTCAGTGTAATATTGTAGTAACAACCGATGGAGCTTTCCGTGGCAACAAAGAGATTCCTTTGAAAGCTACTGTAGATGATGCCTTGATTCAATGTCCAAGTGTTGAGCGCGTAATTGTTTCGACTCGTACTCGTACGCCTGTGTCTATGCTCAAAGGTCGTGACTGCTGGTGGGAAGACGAAGTGAAATTGGTTTCGGCTGACTGTCCTGCGGAAGAAATGGACTCAGAAGATATGTTGTTTATCCTATATACTTCGGGTTCGACGGGCAAGCCTAAGGGAGTAGTTCACACTGTAGGCGGATATATGGTATTTTCGTCTTATACATTTGCTAATGTTTTCCAATATGAAGAGGGACAAACTCACTTCTGTACAGCTGATATTGGTTGGATTACGGGTCACTCATATATCGTATATGGACCTTTGGCTTGTGGTGCAACTACCTTGATGTTTGAAGGTGTGCCAACCTATCCTGATGCTGGTCGTTTCTGGGATATTGTTGAAAAACATAAAGTAAACATTCTATATACTGCACCAACAGCAATCCGTTCATTGATGTCATTTGGAGATCAGTTTGTGGAAGGTAAAGACCTAAGTTCATTGAAAGTATTGGGTTCTGTAGGTGAGCCAATCAACGAAGAAGCTTGGCATTGGTATAACGAAAAAATTGGTAAAGGTCTTTGTCCAATCGTAGATACTTGGTGGCAAACCGAAACAGGCGGTATTTTGATTTCGCCAATCGCGAATGTTACTAAAACCAAACCTGCTTACGCTACTTTACCGTTACCAGGAGTTCAGCCTATTTTGGTGGATGAAAGTGGTAACGAAATTGAAGGAAATGGCGTTTCGGGTAACTTATGTATCAAGTTCCCATGGCCTTCTATTGTTCGTACTACTTACGGAGACCATGAGCGTTGTCGTCAAACATATTTCTCAACTTACAAAAACTTGTACTTCACAGGTGATGGTTGTATGAGAGACGAAGATGGCTACTATCGTATTACAGGTCGTGTGGATGATGTAATCAACGTATCTGGACACCGTATTGGTACAGCTGAGGTAGAAAACGCCATCAACATGCACTTGGGTGTGGTTGAATCTGCTGTAGTAGGTTATCCTCACGATATCAAAGGGCAGGGTATTTATGCGTATGTTATCTGCGAAAAACATGTTGGAGATTCAGATTTAACTCGCAAAGACATTTTAGCAACAGTAACACGTATTATCGGACCAATTGCCAAACCAGATAAAATCCAGTTTGTATCGGGCTTACCAAAAACACGTTCAGGCAAAATCATGCGTCGTATTCTTCGCAAAGTAGCTGAAGGTGATACTGGTAACTTGGGTGATACTTCAACCTTGCTTGACCCATCGGTAGTAGATGAAATCAAAGCTGGTGCGTTGTAGGTAGAACATTTAGTGATTTAGCGAATGAGTAATTGAGTGATTATTCTCATTCAAAAGTTAAATATCAAAAAAGCGGTCGAAAACTATTTTCGACCGCTTTTTTGATAGATTAACAATAAGCCTAAATTCGATGTGACACCTACATTAAACCTCCTCGCCAAACTGTAGTAAATATCCATTGTTATCATAGATAGCAAACTCTTTCATTCCCCAATCGAACACTTCTAATTCATAGCATACCTTTACTTGATCTTTTATCTGTAACCAGAGCTCTTCGACATTTTCAAGATTGATATAAAAACTTCCTGTAAAATGAGGTTTTTCAAAAGGCTCATGTGCATTTGGAAGTGCAATCATCAACTCAATATCATCGGATATTAGTGAAGCCCAACCCCATTCTTCATTTTTTGCTTCTAATTCAAACCCTAGGATTTGGGTATAAAATTGAATCGTTTCTTCCAACTGAAGTGTTCGAATCAAAGGTCTTAAGCTTTTGTATTTCATAATCTTTCAGATTATTCACCTTGATGAATCCATCGATATTTTTTACCTGTCCAATACACAATTCCTCCAGCATTCATGGCTCCATCTTCCATAGCTCCAATAACTAATGAAGGGTTTTTCAATAAGATTTTTTTTGAACCAATCATATCGCCACTCTCATTAAAAGTTGTCTCGAAGGCATATTTTTCCTTGATTAGATACCAAATATTCAACCAATCAAAATTGTCACCCCCATTTCCAAAAGCTTTTCCCGCTCCTAAAACAAAGTACTCATTTTTCTTTTGATGAAAAATAATGATACCTTTTTTAGCGGTCCGTTTTTCAACAACTAGTACAGCCACATCTTGATTTCCATCATTGTTAAAATCACTTTCGATATAAGCTGTCTTCAAATAGGGCTGTATTTTGTAGAGCTTTTCAAGTCCATAGTTTTGAAAAGCTTGTATTGTCCATTGCGGAGGTGTTGGCTGTATAGCATTCCCCAAAAAACAGAAAGTAATATTTATCAATATCATTAATATTTTCATAGTTAACTCCACATCTCAATTTTTGATACTCTGAATTTACTACTAATAAATAAAATAGCTATCTGAACATCATTTCCAGATAGCTATTTTTAGATTCTATCAGCACATACGCAAATCATTGCATTGCTACTGAAAAAATTTACTCGTCAATATTCGTTGTCTTGGCTGGTTTTTCAAATTCCCATTCGCTACGAATAAGCTTGTTATTGCTTGGATAAGTCTCGTTCAGAGTATTGGCATCGTACACACGACCATTCTTTACAACCATTTTAATGCTATTCGAATTGCGAATATTTTCTAAAGGATTTTTATCCAAAATCAACAAATCGGCTAGTTTTCCTTTTTCGATACTGCCTAAATCTTTATCCAGACCTAAGGCTGTAGCACCCAAAATTGTCGCTACTTTCAAGGCATCATGCGTTTTCATTCCTCCACTTTGCATCGACCACAGTTCCCAATGATAACCCAAACCTTGGAACTCTCCATGACTACCAATACCTGCCAATGAACCACTTTCTACCATTGATTTCATAGACTTAGCATGTTTTTGGAAAACGTGTTCTTCTGGTAAAAACCAACCACTTACACGTCTAGTTTTCTCTGCTAATTCTTCATACGGCATGAAATATTGCATCTTTTTGTCATGATAAGGATCTTCTGTTTCGAAGTAATAAATTTCAGCAAATGGACCACCATACGATACTAACAAAGTGGGAGTTACTGCCATTTTTGAATAAGAAATAGATTTTACCAAATCATTGTACAATGGGTATACAGGGATTGTATGTTCATGACCAGGATATCCATCGAGCATATTTGTAATGTTCAATTTGAGATTCAAACCACCTTCCGTTGTTGGCATCAATTGCTGTTCTTTCGCAGCTTTGATAATCCACTGACGAGTCTGGCGGTTACCAGTCAAATACATTTTGATGTATTTGGTATTAAAATACTTGCTGTATTGTTTGAGGGCATTGCTCGCACCTGTTGAGTCTTTGATATTATAGGACCAAAAACCAACCCCAGGACCTGTTGAGTACACACGTGGACCAACCATTTTACCAGCTTCTACCATATCGCTATAAGTCAATACGTCGGTAGTGGCAGTTTGTGGGTCACGAGTTGTGGTTACACCGTAAGCGAGGTTAGCCGCATAAATCCAAACCTGATTTTTTTGGATACCCCATTGTGGCCACATGTGTGAGTGAGTATCTACAAAACCTGGGATAATTGTTTTTCCACTCACATCTACTACCTTGGCACCTGATGCCTTGAGCGTCCCACTTTTTCCTACAGCTTTGATACGGTTATTCTCGATTAATACATCTCCATTGGCAATTACCTCCTCACCTTTCATGGTGATGATACGACCTCCTCTCAACAAAATAGCAGATTGAGGAATATCTTTTTCGTAATATACCTTAATCTCTATTTCTAAAGGCTTGTAAGTATCGTCCGTCTTTTTAGTAGCCGCTTTAGCCACTTTCGGTTTAGCGTCAGTCTTGATTTTTACGGTATCTGTTTTTGCTTTACTGATTGAATCAGCTTTGGCTTTTTCTTGTGCTTTCTTCGCTGATTTTACACTATCCTCAAAAGCTACAGATTTGTCAAAATCATATTCAAAATGGAAACGCCCTAATGCCCAACGAATTTTCTTAGAATCACTTGACCAAGATGGAAACTCACCACCTAAATCGGTAAGCTTTTTGGCTGGAAATTGCGCTGAAGAAGCATCTGCTACAGAAATAGAAACCGTTTTACCCGTTTGCGGAATCGTCATTGAGTAAATATCATTGTTAATTTGTGCCAACGCTTTCTCTCCATCAGGGGACATCAAAACTTTAGAAGCATTGGATGCTCGGTTTACTTCCATTGCCGAAGCCGTACGCTCGGAAAGCATACAGTTATGCGCAAAATCCTCTCCTTCGATACTCATTCCATAAGTAGTAATACCCGAAACTTTCGCGTGAGTTTTTTCGTCTGTACCATCCCATTTGATAGACACTACACTTCCATCACCTCCGCTGAGATATATTCTATCTGTTTGTTTTTTGACAAAATGAGGATATTCTCTTCCTTTAGCTTGGTCGATTACGGTAATATCACCGCCTTTGGTATCAATCCAACATAATTCATCTTCCGAACCATTTGCTACTGGACCTACAGACTCTTTGTAGGCACGCATTTTACTACGGATAAAAACAATTTTATCATCCTTTGGAGCGTATGCTGGTTGGCTGTAAAGGGCAGGTACAGAAGTAATTTTTTGAAGATTACTTCCATCTGCTTGAACTTTGTAGAGGCTTCCTCCTTGAGCTGTCCATGTCACAAAAGTGAGTTGGCTTCCATCATTTGACCAAGTTGGTTGAGCTTCAGTAAACTCCAAATTAGTCAATCGCTTCGGTGTTCCTTTTGGATAATCGGCCACGTACAGTCTGTTTAGTACCGTAAAAGCAATTTTCTTACCATCTGGCGAGCTTACTACATCTCTAATTTGAGTGGCCAAAGTACGAGTAGTATCACTAATAGGATATTTAAACTCTAATCTCGGCCCCATTTCAATGTCCATATCTACTGTAAATGGAATTGGTGTTGGACTACCACCATTCAAGGCTATTTTGTAGATTTTGCCACCAAAAGAAGCAATTACAGCTTGATTATCTAGCGTAAAAGTCATTGAAGGCAAAACTCCCATCGTTGCAATCGACTCTTGGTCATCGCGTTGTACTGGATACGCTAACCATTTTTCATCACCCGAAATGAGGTTACGAAGTACTAAACCCGTTTTATCTTCAAAACGAGAACCATACACTAACCATTTGCCATCACCCGAAATCGTTGGGGTAAATGCCGAACCATAGCGAGAGGTAATAGTGGTACGTTTGCCATTGTCACGGTCATACATACCAATTTGGTATTGTGGAAACATGGCATTGTAATTCCAAGCACCATTGCGTTGTGAGAAATAAATATATCTTCCATCAGGACTTACCGCTGGGTCGATAGTCTTTAATGTGGCTGGTTGGTCAATCAACTGCACACCGCCGCCTCCATCTTTATGAACCATCCATAGTTGGACATTCATACGTCCTTTGGCAAAAACAATATAATTTCCATCTGGAGTCCAATCTGCTGCTTCGTAGTTTTGGTCTCGGTCTTTAGTAACTTGAACAGTATCTTTTTTCTCAAAATCAATCATCCAAACATTGTCCGAACCACTTCTATCGGAAATAAACAAAAGCTTTTTTCCATCTGGACTATATCTTGGATGTGTATCAAAAGCCAAGCCTTTGGTAATATTCTGAGCTTTTCCACCAGCGGCAGGAATCGAATACAAGTCACCCATGTGATCAAATACCAGACTTTTTCCATCTGGACTTATATCCAATGACATCCAAGTTAGTTCCTTCGTCGGTTTGGTATTTGAATTTTCGAGAGGCTTTTAGCGGTAAATCTTTATAACGAACATACTTTGTCGTATCTTTTTTAACGCTGTCGCTCGTATCCTTGGTTAGAGAAAGATGCTGTTGCCTTTCGGTCATGCCGACCGCCGCAAAGGCACTCAATCCAAGAGCAAGGGCAAGGTTTTTCAGTTTAGTTTGATTGATAAAGGTAGGATTCATGATGAAATCACAAGTTAAAGTGAATGGAGATGAGATTTAGACTAATTTATCTGTACCTAGGAATTCAAATCAATTGCAGATTTGGGGTTTCTGATTGTGGAAATAGGGAAGTATACTTTTATTTTCAACAAGATAGAGTTCAATAAAGTAGATTATAATTCCGAAATCCAGCATCCCATATCCGAAATGAGTGATTGTAATAACCCTTTGTACACTACTAACCAAAAGCCTAAAATACAAGGTGTTCAAGAACTTTCAAAGTGATTCCAAACTCCAATCATTCTACAAGGCGATTAAAATCAGTATTTTATCATTGTTAAAATTAAGAGAAGGGCGTAATATTGCGCTCATGAAACAACAAGCTACTATTTTAGGTTGACTAAATAGCTTGATGTTTTTCGAAAACAGTAAACCCAACAAATCATGAACAAAGTTGATCTTGCTGCCTTGCGAGAGAATTATACCAAGGGGAGTTTGGATGTGTCGGATGTATTGCCCTCTCCTATTCAAGAGTTTCACAAATGGTTTAATCAAGCCGTTGATAGCCAAATTCTTGAACCCAATGCCATGCACCTTTGTACGGTTTCGCCCGATGGCAAACCATCCGCTAGAATTGTACTCCTAAAAACCTTAGATGCCACTGGTTTTACTTTTTATACCAATTATCAAAGCCGCAAAGGACACGAAATGGATGCAAATCCTAACGCTTGTTTGACCTTTTTCTGGGGTGAATTAGAGCGTCAGGTGCGTATTGAAGGAACGATAGAAAAGGTAGATGCTAAAGATTCTGACGATTATTTTGCTGTTCGCCCAAGAGGTAGTCAAATTGGTGCTTGGGTATCTAACCAAAGTCAAGTGGTGGAAAGTCGTGAGGTATTGATTGAGAAAGAAAAAGCTTTTATCGCTCAGTTTGAAGGACAAGAGGTACCACGTCCAGCACATTGGGGTGGATATAGATTAGTACCAAATTATATCGAATTTTGGCAAGGTCGCCCTTCTCGTCTACACGACCGTATTGCTTACACGCTCGAAGAGTCAGGTAGCTGGAAAATCGAAAGACTTTCTCCGTAGAGTTGTATTATTTAGTGAATGAGTGGTTGAGTGAATGAGTGATTTTATCAAAATTTACTCCATTACTCACTCATATATTAGTGTACGAAGTTTTCTATTTTACTCAAAAGAGAACTTACTTTATTGGTATTTTGGGATGTAGTGGCAACTCTTGCAGTTGCCACTACACCAATTTCATTTTAGTTATAAAACTCATCTTTCGTACAATCCTAACTCATATACACGAATTACCCCCTAAATCACCCATTCACTAAATAACCTCTATTTATCCTTTTTTTTCTTCTCTAGCCCCTTGGCAAGGTATTTGTATTTCTCTTGAATAGTCATTAAATTGCTCTTATACCATACCAACCGACTAGAGACATGAGCTTTTTTAAAAATCCTGCTTGGCTTACGAAATACGTCTATCCTTACGCTACCGTAGATGATATTCCTGAAGAGGTATATGCTAAGATCAATCAAAAACTCCACAAACTTGTTGATTTTGAACAACCAGAGGTAAGCATTGTCATTGCAGCTTGGAATGAAGAAGTAAATATGCTACCCACCATAGGCTCATTGGCAGACTCTACTACAAAGATTCCTTTCGAGATATTAGTGGTCAATAATAACTCTACTGATCGCACTCAGGAGGTATTGGATAAACTCTATATTCGTAGTTGTACTCAAACGATTCAAGGTTGTGGGCCTGCACGTCAAATGGGTTTGGAGCAAGCCAGAGGGAAATATATCTTATCTGCCGATGCAGACTGTATGTACCAACCTGAATGGATTGATCAAATGATCAGTGCGCTTCGTCCTGATGATGTGGCGGTAGTGTACGGTCGCTACTCATTTATTGCTAATGAACATACGCCACGTTGGAAACTCGCAATTTATGAAATGATGAAAGATGTCATGGCTGAAATTCGTCAGTTGAAACGCCCTTATCTCAATACTTTAGGAATGACGATGGGATACAAAACCGCTCAAGCACTTAAGGTAGGATATGTCATGCGTCATGTACGAGGCGAAGATGGTCGATTAACCTTTGATTTAATGCAGTTTGGGAGAGTTGTACAGGTGAAAAGTGCAAAAATAAGAGTATGGACGGGTACTCGTACTTTAGACAAAGACGGGAGCTTTTTTAATATGGTTGGTAGCAGAATAGTGAAAGAAATAAAAAGGATATTCACCTATTTGAGTCCGCTCAAACCACACGATACCAAAACCTCCTAATGAATTTGTGAGGCTGATAAATGGCGGAAAATCGATTAAAATTTGTCAGCTCGATACAACTTTTGTACTTTTATCGGATAAAAACCCTTCAAGGTTTTGTACAAAATATTAGAAACAAACTTAGGGTAAGTACTTGACTATTTTATAAACACTCAATTTCAAAGTCAGGTAATTACAACATTGTATCAATCACAAAAACAATATTTGGAATGATTATCGAACCAAGAATGCGCGGATTTATCTGCCTAACAGCACATCCAGTAGGTTGTGAACAAAATGTAATTAACCAAATCAATTACGTAAAATCAAAAGGTAAAATCGACGGTCCTAAACGTGTATTAGTAATCGGAGCTTCGACAGGTTTTGGTTTGGCATCACGAATTACCAGTGCTTTTGGATCAGATGCGTCAACAATTGGTATTTTCTTCGAAAAACCATCATCACCAGGCAAATTAGCTACACCAGGCTGGTATAATACTGCTGCATTTGAAAAACAAGCACAAGAAGCTGGTTTGTATGCAAAAAGTATCAATGGCGATGCTTTTTCTAACGAGGTAAAAGAAAAAACGCTTGCCCTTATCAAAGAAGATTTAGGTCAAATCGACTTAGTTGTATATAGCTTGGCTTCGCCAGTTCGTACCGACCCAACTACAGGTATTACTCACCGTTCGGTATTGAAACCGATTGGCGCCCCTTTCAAAAATAAAACGGTTGATTTCCACTCTGGAAAAGTAACTGAAATCTCAATTGACCCTTGTACTGAAGAAGACATCCAAAATACTATTAAAGTAATGGGTGGCGAAGACTGGGAAATGTGGATTGATGGCTTGAAAGCAGCTAATTTGTTAGCGCCAAATGCTTTGACAATCGCTTATTCATATATCGGACCAGAATTGACTGAACCAGTATATCGTAAGGGTACTATCGGTCGTGCTAAAGACCATTTAGAAGCTACAGCTTTCACTATTGCTGATAAATTGAGCGATATTGGCGGTAATGCTTATGTTTCTGTAAACAAAGCTTTGGTAACTCAAGCAAGTTCGGCGATTCCTGTTATTCCTTTGTATATTTCGTTATTGTACAAAGTAATGAAAGCAGAAGGTATTCATGAAGGTTGTATCGAGCAAATTCAACGTTTGTATAGCGAGCGTCTTTACACAGGTGGCAATGTGCCAGTTGATGAAAAAGGTCGTATTCGTATCGACGATTGGGAAATGCGTGCAGATGTACAAGCTAAAGTGGCAGCACTTTGGGAAGAGGCAACTACAGAAAACTTACCAAGTATTGGTGATTTGGAAGGATATAGCAATGA
Source organism: Flectobacillus rivi (assembly GCF_030056655.1). Taxonomy (NCBI): domain Bacteria; kingdom Pseudomonadati; phylum Bacteroidota; class Cytophagia; order Cytophagales; family Flectobacillaceae; genus Flectobacillus; species Flectobacillus rivi. The sequence goes on along the minus strand of NZ_JASHIE010000009.1, from coordinate 30,254 downwards.
CTTCTACAATTTATTTGGCTTCAAAGTAGGTGGTGTTGACTACACTGCTGATACCAATGAAGTAGTAGAAATCCCAGGCTTGCAAGCGTAAAATATATTGAGTGAATTATGATTGAGTGAATGAGTGATTTATTATTCATTCACTCAATCACAAATCACTCAATAGCTAATTAAATCAATGCCGAAAGGTCTTTTACTCCTATTCTTTTGTAACTCGTAAAGCCTTCGCCAAAGGTAACGCCAATGGCATGACCCATCTCACGATTACGTGCTTCTGTAAATTTCAAAAACTCTGGAGAAGACAAATATGATTCTGGCTCTTTTGAACTAGGGTCAAAGAATTGACTTCTGAATGCACGAATTGAAGCTTCTTTTTTATCCCAATAAGCCGTAATATCTACCACAAAGTCTGGTTGAATATAGCGATCTTGAATGTAATGATAAACATTTTTTGGACGCCAAGCAATCTGTGGTGTACCATCGTCTTCGAAGGTTTCAATCATACGCAAACCTGCTTTAAAACATGCATCTGCCGCTAACTCAGCGCCTTTGATATGGTCTGGGTGACGGTCGAAAATAGCATTCGCTAACACTGTTTCAGGCTTGTAACGACGTATTACACGGATTAACTTCATCAAATGTTCTTCGTCATTGACAAAAAAACCATCTCTGAATCCTAAATTTTCACGTGCATGAATACCCATAATCGCTGATGCTGCATCTGATTCAGCTTGGCGTATTTCAGGTGTACCGCGAGTACCTAATTCACCACGGGTAAAATCAACAATACCCACTTTTTTGCCTTGGGCAATATGAGAACAAATTGTTCCTGCACAACTCAACTCTGCGTCATCTGGATGCGCAGCCATCACCAAAATATCTAATTTCATTTAATGGAGTATCTATCTAACAATTTTGAATTACTTGAAAAATCTTATTGAGCCATTGGTTAGCTTAACGCTCAATTACTTTTGAACAAATAAAATAAATCAAAAATTCGACCATTATCCACTTGCCACTAAATTTTTTCACACTAATTGATTCTCAATCTTCGCCCAATCTTCAATTTTGTGGACGAACTCATCCCATTTAGCTTCGTAAGCTGTTGAACTGAAATATTAGCAAAGTTGGCAATTGACGCCAAAGTATCTCCTTCTCGAATCGTTACCCAAGTAGTAGTACGATACTCTTCTTCATTTTCAACATTTTCATTAAACTCGTTGGGTAAAATCTCACCATAAGTATCAAACACCCTTGCCGAAATCATGACATGTTGATCAACAGGCTTGGTATTTTTTCCTGTAAATGAAAATACATAGGTTGGGTTAAAAGCTTTTCCCTCGTAGCGAGTTTCATAATGAAGATGCGACCCAGTACTTCTTCCCGTATTCCCCCCTTTTCCGATAATATCTCCAGCTTTGACGTAAGTTCCTGACTCTAGTATTTTCTGAGAAAGGTGACCATAAACTGTTTCGATGCCATTATAATGTCTTATGACAAAATATTTACCATACCCTTTACTATCATATCCTGATACTCTTATAATGCCATCGAAGGTAGAATATACGGGGTCTCCTGTAGTCAAATCCAAATCAACACCAGCGTGTAAACGTCGTGACCTTGGACCAAAATTGGAGGTAATATCACCAGAGTTCAAGGGAGACGACCAATGATATCCCATCGCATCATTATACAATTCGATGTCAACTACCCCTTCAAAGTTTTTGACATTAATTCCATAAGGATCAATATTTTTGGAAGACCAAATCGAATAATAAGTTGCCACCATAGCTACATCATCTGAGCCATTGATTTTAACAGTTTCAATCACCTCGACTGGACGAATATCTCCTTCATCCACCGACGTTGTGTCAAATGCACTCACAGTTGAATTGATAGCACGGATGGGTTCGTACGGATTGCGTCCACCATCAGTAACACTTTGTTGAGCAGAAGTCTCGTATTCTGATTTGAGCTGTAAAGGAGGGAGAAACTCTTCTTGTTTGGTGGTTTTAGCGGGTGCAGTTACAGTCTGTTTATTGATTTTTGTTTGTTTTTTATATCTCCCACTTTCATTTTGTGCCAACGAATCGACAGTACAAATACACAGCAAACTCAAAGAAAATAAAAATACTTTTTTCATAAAACTTTAACTCTAGGGTCTGATTTTCAATAAACTGTTTGCTAATCAGTAAGTTTTTTCTGATAAACAATTCATTTGTTTTCAATTAGTGATATACAAGTAAAACCAGAATAGAAGCGTTTTATTATTTGGTCTAAGGAAATCTTAATAAAAAAGGTCGAGTAGTTAAAGTAAAGAAATGCTAGATTCTTCAAAAACAAAAAGCGAGACCACCCGATGGATAATCTCGCTTTTATACTAAAACCAATAATATCTTTTGTCTAATGAATACGCAAACGGCGACCTGCACGCAAGTTTGAGCTTAGCTTCATTCCATTCATTTTAGCTAAACGTTCTACTGAAATTCCAGCACGGTTAGCAATAGAGTAAAGCGTATCGCCTGAACGTGCCACAGTCCATGCAGTACGGCGAGTAACAACCTTGTTACCAGCATCGCCATATTCGTTACCCAAAGCCAAGCCATAAGTATCAAATACACGTGCCGAAACCAACAGGTGGTCAGATACTGGCTGAGTACCTTCTCCTGCAAAGTTCATCACATAAGTAGGGTTGAAAGGATTACCTTCGTAACGAGTTTCGAAGTGCAAGTGTGAACCAGTACTACGACCTGTATTACCACCTTTTCCAATTTCGTCCCCAGCTTTTACAAACATTCCTGATTCATATCCTTTACGTGAAAGGTGACCATAGAGTGTTTCTAAACCGTTGTAATGTCTTACTACCAAGAAGTTACCGTAACCACCACCATCGTAGCCAGACACCCTCACAATACCATCAAATGCTGAATACACAGGGTCACCAGTTTCAAGGTCTACGTCTACACCTGCGTGCAAACGACCCCAACGTGGACCAAACTGTGAAGTCAATTTAGGGGCATTGGTAGGGGCGCTCCAATAACGACCTTGTTCTTTGTTAAAGAGTTCAAGGTCAACTACATCATCAAAATCTTTGACATCGATTCCATAAGGGTCAATAGTGTTGGTATCCCAAATAGAAAAATAAGAAGCAACCGTTACAAAGTCGTCACTTCCTGAAGGTTTCATCTCCTCCTCTATCTCTATCACTAAAGGCTCTCTTTCATCGATTGATGTAGTATCAAAAGCACTTACAGTAGCGTTAACTTCTCTCACAGGTTCAAATTTTTGACTACCTGCCGTTGTTGTAGCTTGTTTTTCTACTACTTCAAATTCATTTCTGAATTGAAGTTTGGGCATTTCGTCAAGCAAATCGTCCTGCTTTTTTTCTTTTTCCTTGTAAAGTCCAGTATTGTCCTTGATTTTAATTTTAGGGTTATTTTTGAAACTACCCTTCTCTTGCGACCAAGCCACCATAGCTGTACATACAAAAAATGCAGTAAGAAAATTACTTCTTATATTCATTGTATTGTATTTATAGTTATCGAGGAATCTGAGTAGTAAACGTAATTATTGAACTGATTCGCATTTACTACCCAAAATTTCATAACTAGTGTAATTCATTTGCAGCCAACCAACGTTCAGCATCCAAAGCAGCCATACAACCTGTACCCGCTGCTGTTACAGCCTGACGGTAAATGTTGTCTTGTGCATCACCACAAGCAAAAACGCCTTCGATATTAGTGTTTGTAGAGCCCTTAATTGTCTGGATATATCCTGCTTCGTCTAAATTCAAATAGTCTTTAAAGATATCTGTATTTGGTTTGTGACCGATGGCAACAAAGAAACCTGTCAATGTTAGTTCTTCCGTTTCTCCCGTTTTCACATTTTTCAAACGAGCACCTGTTACACCTGAAGCATCACCCAAAATCTCATCAGTTTCTGAATTCCAGTGAACTTCAATTTTAGGATTGTTCAATACACGTTTTTGCATAATCAAAGAAGCGCGTAGCTCTTCACGACGAACAATCATGTGTACTTTTGAACAAATATTAGCTAAATAAGTAGCCTCTTCAGCAGCTGTATCACCACCACCTACAATAGCCACTACTTGGTTACGGTAGAAGAAACCATCACAAACTGCACAAGCCGATACTCCTAAACCGTTATATTTTTTTTCTGATTCTAAACCAAGCCATTTTGCTGAAGCACCTGTTGCGATAATAACCGCATCAGCAGTAAGTTCTATGCTTTCGTCAATTACTACTTTTTTAGGAGAAACTGAGAAATCTACAGAAGTAGCCATGCCAAAACGAATATCAGTTCCAAAACGACGAGCCTGATTTTCTAAATCTTGCATCATTTGTGGGCCTTGGATACCATCTGGATAGCCAGGGAAGTTTTCAACGTCATTAGTGATTGTTAGCTGACCGCCAGGTTGACTACCTTGGTACATTACTGGTGCTAAACCTGCGCGTGATGCGTAAATTGCCGCAGTATAACCTGCTGGCCCTGAGCCTATAATAAGGCATTTAATATGTTCTGCCATTGTAATATTTAAGATATTTACTGGATTGATTTTTATTAGAAACCTCTAAAAATCAGAAGATTTTGACTTATACATTAGGGAAATGGCATCCAGCAAGGCCTACCCCCAAATATATGTCTACAGAATAAACACATTTGAGAATACAAAAATTGCAGATTAATGCCAAAACGCCAAATTCTTTTGAATCAAAGCCATGAGAATAACTTTGGAGTTTCAGAGGTCTGTATCAGATTAGGAAAAAATAGTATCCGTTTTTCAAAAATTGCCCAATTCATCAATTAGGCAACCGAATATATTTAGAACCAACTCCTGACAACTAATCATTTATTAACTAAAGACTAGTTTTTTTATATATCTGTAGTGTTCTATGCAAAAAAAGTGCAAAAATTAATCAAATTTGTAAATAATGGGCACGAAGAGAGCGGAAAATAGCACAAAAGTAAGCAACTAACTATTTTAAAGAGATATATCATCACTATCCAATTTTATGAAAAAACTACTGACCAATTTAACATTCTGGGTACTTACGGCCATTACAGCAGGTATTTTGTTAGGGCATTTTGCACCAGAAATTGCACTTTATAAGTTTTTTGAAAACCCAATTAAATTCAAGCTTTTGGGCAACGAAGTCAGTATTGGCAATACTTTGAGTGAATTTTTGAGCGGTATCTTTATTAGTATTGTTAAGCAATTTATTAATCCTATCATTTTCTTGACCATTACCCTAGGCATCGTCAGTATGGGTGACCTTAAAAAAGTAGGAAAATTAGGAGGAAAAGCACTTTTATACTTTGAAATAGTAACCACCATCGCCTTGCTCGTCGGAATTATTGTGGCCAATGTGATTCGTCCCGGAGACGGTGTAGTGACCGACGCTATTAAAGGCGGAGACATCTCCAAATATACCAAAGGTGCTTCTGAATTCAGTTGGATGAAATTCTTTTGGGATAATAGTACTTTGCAGGTTTTGTTGTTAGCCATCATTCTTGGCTCGGTATTAAATTATGTTAGCGGAAAGGATAAAATCATTGAAATTTTTCAGAAAATATCAAAATATATCTTTGCTGGTCTGCATGGGGTCATGAAATTAGCGCCTGTGGGTGCCTTTGGGGGTATGGCATTTACTATTGCGAAGTACGGACTAAAAACACTGATTCCTTTAGCAAAGCTTATGGTGACAGTTTATATCACGATGGGCGTTTTTGTGTTTGTTGTATTGTTTTTTATTCTTCGCCATTACAAAGTAAATCTTTGGAGGTTTTTAAAATACATCAAAGAAGAGCTTCTTATCGTATTAGGAACCTCCTCTTCCGAAGCAGGCTTACCTTCATTGATGGAAAAACTGGAAAGAATGGGCTGCGCTAAATCGGTAGTTGGGCTGGTAGTGCCTGCTGGATACTCTTTCAACTTGGACGGCACTACGATTTACCTTTCGATGGCCACTATCTTTCTTGCTCAGGTATTCAATGTACATTTGAGCTTGGAGCAAATTTTTACCATTATTGGAATTCTGATGGTCACCTCTAAAGGTGCCGCAGGCGTTACAGGAAGTGGTTTTATTGTACTGGCTTCAACCCTTACAGCCGTACACGTTATCCCTGTAGAAGGTTTAGCCTTGTTACTAGGTGTCGACAGATTTATGTCAGAAGCACGAGCTATTACCAATTTTATTGGCAATGGCGTTGCTACTATTTTCTTGGCAAATAATGAAAAGGAATTTGACCACGAAAAAATGAGAAAGGCATTTGACCAAGAAGGTATATTGTCCTAGCTGAAAACTATTACGGAATAGTAAAAGATTTTCAGCTATGTAATGAACCTTTGTCTGAAAGTCTTTTACTCTCTATGACTTCTATTAATAACCGTCAAATAGTGTCTTGCTTTAAAGCCTACAACAGGCTTTCTCTCTTTTAAACTCATCTGTTTTTCTTCTGCATTTTGTGTAGATTTCAACACAAATATTACTGAAAAAATCAATAAGCAAATCTGAATAATGATTAACAATTGGTCCATGGGTAAGTGTGTTTGCAGTGATTCTATACCCTTTTAGACATCCTCAAAATAGAAAACGTTGCTCCACTGCGACAACATGGCAATTTGTGTAGCTATAGTTTTAGTTTTTGAATGAAAAGATTTAAAATTAGACTAGGATGTATTATTTTAGATTAAACAAATGACTAATGTTACCTCTGATCTATGAGTTCAAATAAGGACTCCTATTGAATTTATTCTTAGTTTAGTACATTCCAATCGCCCAAGTAGTATCAATACAAATCCTTAAATACGTTTTCATCAAAACTGTCAACGCTTGGCTTAAACACGAGAAAAAAATACGACTACCATTTTGTATGTATTAGCAGTGTTCTGATTGCGGATTTTATCACTATTTCTGCCTTTGTTCACTAGCAATTCAGTATTTCAAATGATCATAAAATCATACTTAAACTAATAAGTATTTTCTATTTTTTGGTGCTGAATATTGAATTTTTTGTATATTCAAACAATTTCGGTGTTGTACGTAATTGAGGCTTGGCAAGGTTTTTGTCAATTAATGAACTATTGAACTATACTTTGTTTAAGATGCTAAGATATTCATGGCTAATTCTCCTCATTTTTATCATGGGAGCTTGTAAGTTGGAAGACCAACTTGTTTATCCTGAATTGACGATAAGACCAAATTGGGTCGTGACGGACTATGATGCCACTATAACATCCGAATTTGTCAGTTTGGGTAATGCTTCTATTAATGTTTATGGCATTTGTTGGAATAAGACTGGTGATCCTACCACACGTGATTCGTTGGTAAGTTATTCTGGTCAGCCACCCATAGAAGTGTTTTCGAGTAGCCTAAGTGATTTGTCGCCTGCTACTACCTATTATGCACGTGCTTTTTCAAGAATTGGACTGAAAACTTCTTATTCAAACCAAATAACGTTTAAAACGTTACCTATTCAATTACCTAGTGTATCTACAGGCAATGTCACTGATGAAGCAATAGGTACTTTAAGTATTCAAGGAACTATCAATACGCAAGGAGCCTCCGCTATTACCGAATATGGACATTGCTGGGGGATATCGACACCTACTATCAATAATCAGCGTACCATTCTTACATCTACCCTATCTCAAGGAAATTTTACTAGTCAACTTCGCGGTTTGAACAATAATACTAAATATGTCATCCGTGCCTACGCCAAAAATGCAACAGGGGTATCTTATGGAAATGAATTAACTTATATAACATCTTGTAAATCAGCACCAACAGTGGTGTCTAACAATATTGATAATATTTCAGCACAGAGTGCGATTGCCAATGGTACGATTTCTAGTATTGGTTGTTCGGAAGTAACTGAGTATGGGCATTGTTGGAGTACAACTCCTAATCCTACTACTGCTAATCAGCGAACAATCTTTAAACAAGGCTCTGCTGGAGCATTTAGCAGTGCATTGTCGGGATTAAATTCAAAAACAGCCTATTATGTACGGGCTTACGCTATTAATTCTCAAGGAACTAGCTATGGCAACCAAGTATCAATTATTACGCTTTGATGGGAGTTACAACCAAACAAATTTTATATTTATCAGGAATAATCTTTAGTGGTATTATTCTTGGAGTATTTGTTGCCAAAACGCAAATCATGGGTGCTGCAACTATCATTGCATTGCCATTTGTGATTGGGTATTTGATTGCGATTTTCCGTAATCCAGTATTAGGACTTTATACAGTATTAGTGTTTTCTTTTTTTGTAAATGGTGTCGGACGATACGCCAATGCAGGGCCATTAGGATTATCGATTGACGTATTTTTGGTGATAGCATTACTAGCTGAGTTCTTTAAAGGCTTTGAGGATGACCCTTGGCCTGACATGAAGCGCAACCCCATTCTGATTGCCATTTATGTTTGGGGCGCGTATTGTATGTTAGAATTTTTCAACCCCGAAGCTAGAAGTAAAGAAGCGTGGTTTTATGCGATGCGTGCCGTGATTTTGTACCTTATCCTAATAGTAGTTTTAGGTATTGTACTTATGCGTACAGAAAAGCATTTAGACAGAGTCCTCAAAATCTGGATGATAGCTTCTTGTATAGCTACGTTATGGGGTGCTCGACAGCTTTTTGTAGGGCTAGACCGTTTTGAACAAGCTTGGATGGACTCTGGCAATGCCACCACCCATATCTTGTTTGGAAAGCTAAGAGTTTTTTCTTTTTACTCTGATGCAGGGCAATATGGCGCAGCCATGGGGCATATAGGTTTGATTTGTATTTTATTAAGTCTTTCTCCCTTTGGGAATCGCAACTTTAAGCTTTTTTACCTGATAGGAGGATTTTTTTGTTTGTGGGGAATGTCTATTTCAGGTACACGGGGAGCGCTATTTGTAGTTATGGGAGGATTTATGGCTTACCTTGGAATGTCCAGAAACTACAAAATGTTGGTGATTGGTGGCATCGCAGCAGTGATGTTTTTTGGGATGCTCAAGTTTACCAAAATTGGGCAGAGTAATTACCAAATCAACCGAATGCGCACAGGACTTGACCCCAATGACCCCTCATTACAGTTACGCTTGATTAATCAGGCTAAACTAAGAGGATATCTTGCATCCAGACCCATTGGCGGTGGTATTGGCTCAGCAGGTTTTTGGGGAACACGTTTTTCTCCTGGCACATTCTTAGCAGTAACCGCCCTAGATAGTTGGTATGTCAAAATTTGGGCAGAATGTGGTGTAGTTGGGCTTTATGTGCATGTTGGTATGTTACTCACATTTATGATCTATTTTGGGTTAAAGCTCTGGAAAATCCCCCCCTGTCTTTTACGAGACAAATTGGTGGCGCTGTACAGCGGAATGTTCGGTATTTTAGTAGCCTGCTATGGCAACCAAATCCTTGGACAACTACCCACCAACGTGGCAATATATTTGAGTATCTCGTTTTTGTACGTTTTTACTAAAGATGAATATTATGAGCAAGCAGTTGACACTACTAATCGTTGATGATGAACAAAGCACACGCATTGTATTGGAGCATTTTCTTAAGAAAGACTTCAATGTAGTGGTAAAAGGTGACGGAATGGAGGCACTTTCCTTACTTGAGGGAGGGTTTGATGTGGACTTTATCATTGCCGATTTAAACATGCCCAACCTAAGTGGAAAAGAGTTTTTGAAAATTCTAAGGGCAAGCAATCTTTTTGGGCAAATCCCTGTCATTATTCTTTCGGGTACCGACGAGAGTAAGGAACGCATTGATTGTCTGAACATTGGGGCAGATGACTTTATGCTCAAACCTTTCAATCCTATGGAAGTACAGGCCAAAATTAGAGCTATTATGCGACGTGTGCAACCTTTATAAAAACACAGTCTTTCAGCATTATATTTCTTGAAACCACGTTAAGCTAACCCACCGACTTTATATTTGATATGGAAAATTATGAATATGCTCCTCCACAAAAAAAAGTATTCCTTGTGGAAAATGATTCAAATGTTGTAGTTAATTTCCTTAAAAAATTTGGACAAGACATTCAAGTACAAGTACTTGGGTCTCCCGACGAAGCCTTAGAGTTGCTCAATACTAGTTATGCTCCAGATGCCGTGATTATTAGCAAATATCTGGGAGGGTTAAAATTTTTGGAGCAGATTCGTGACAACGCTTGGACTAAAACATTGCCAGTAATCATCACCTCTACCGACCTAAATCAAGGTCTTATCAAAGAGGTTGTGGCCAAAAAAGGAGATGATGTTTTTACAAGTAAATTCGATAAAGGTGATCTTTTGGTACGTCTAGACTATTTTGTGCGTCGACGACACTATGTGGCTATGCAACAAACCAAGTCTAATGCGCTTGACGTAAAAATTCCTTGGTGGAAGCGTACATTCGATATACTTTCTACAGGAACTGCTATTTTGTTGCTTTCGCCATTATTAATCCTTGTAGCTATTTTAATAAAGCTTGATTCGAAAGGTCCGATTGTTTACAAATCCAAACGTGTAGGAGCTGGATATAAGATTTTTGATTTATACAAGTTCAGAACCATGCGCACTGATGCAGATCAACTCATCAAAAACATGGGTGATTTGAATATGTATTCAAAAGAAAAGCCTTCCGAAAATACTAGCGATGGCTTGTGTGAAGCCTGCCGTATCAAAGGCGTCAAATGTGAGCAATCGATGTATTTGGACGGTAAAAGCATTTGCGAAAAGCAATATTTACAAGAAAAAAATAGTAAAGTTGCTTTTATGAAATTCCAAAATGACCCTCGCATTACTCGCTTGGGTAAGTTTTTGAGAAATACCAGCATCGACGAATTACCGCAGTTGTTCAACATCTTTACAGGCGATATTTCATTGGTAGGCAATAGACCTCTACCCTTGTACGAAGCCGAAAAGTTGACAACAGATGACTATATTTATCGCTTTGCAGGCCCAGGTGGTTTGACGGGGCTTTGGCAAGTAACCAAAAGAGGAAAAGGCAAAACGGATATGACCGAAGAAGAAAGGATTCAATTGGATATAGAATACGCCAAAAACTTTTCTTTCAAAATGGATTTGATGATTATCCTAAAGACCTTCCCTGCACTATTACAATCTGAGAATGTCTGATTTGGAATATATGATGATTAATGTAAAACTTACTTTGTTGAAAACTTGGTCAATTGCTCTGAGTGTGTGCTGTCTACTATTTTTCAGCAACAGGGAAACATTTGCTCAAGCTTCAACACCTAAATCGCCTGAAACAGATTTTCAATTGCCTCCACTTGATGAAATAATAGAGTTGGCTATTCAGTATTCACCTGCCCTAAAGCAACAAGAACAAATTATCCACAAAGCCGACCAGCAGTTGATGGTTCAGAAAAAATCTTGGACAAGTGGTATTAGTTTGGGAACGAGTTATTCTGCAGGAAATCAATCACTTTTGGTACAGCAAGCCACAGGAAATTTAGAAGCTTTTTCCAATTATAACAATGGCTATCGTTTGTCTCTAGGGGCAGCCTTTTCGATTAATACGATTATTACTCAGAAAAATATTACCAAAATTGCAAAAGCCGATAAACAAATTGCCATAGAATCTAAACAGCTAACAATTGACCAAATCAAAAACGATGTGATTGCCAAATACTACGCAGTTGCTGGCGCTCATGAAGCGCTAAAAATTGCGATTGAGATGAAAACATCTTCTTTAGTCAACAAAAAAATGGCAGAGCGTGAATTTTCCGAAGGTCAAATCAACGTGGCAGATATGGCAAAAATCCTTGAGTCGACATCGAGTGCAGCTGTGGGTTATGAAAATGCCAAGCAAACTTTTATCATGAATGTGAGGCTATTAGAGGTATTGATAGGTAAAAGATTATTTTAAAAATTATGAGTTTGATTCGCTTTGTTCGGTTGTTAATTGAGTTCAAGTGGTTGGTAATTCTTCTACCAGTTACGCTTGCGGCTACAGTTTTTCGACTAACGAAAAATGAAGTACGAGAATATACAGCCAATTCTCTTTTGTACACGGGTTTGGCATCGGGTTATAATATCGAGTCTAGTGGTGCTACCAAAATCGACAACGTAACTGTAAGCAACGCTTTCGATAACCTATTCAATACCATGAAGTCTAAAAGCTCCATGGAAGAGGTAGGATTGCGCCTACTTGCACAGCATATTATGCTCACAAAGCCCGACTCGGCAGTGGCAAGTAAATATACTTTTGGTAAACTCAGAGAGGTACTTTCTGAAAAAGAAATTCGTGCCCTCGCTGATTCTACCTACGAAAAAACCTTACAGAATGTCTACGATGACATCATTAAACCCCAAAGCAAAATAGCCAAAGTTTTAATGAGCGCCGATAAGGGTATTTACTCTGGCCCAGGGATTTTATCACGTTTTAGCGTCAATCGCCAAAACAATAGTGATATGGTCCAAATTTCGTACTCAGCCAGCGACCCTGCCGTAGTCAAAAAAACCTTGGAGCTTATCACTCATGTAGTCATTGACAAATACAAACAAATCAAGATTCATGAAACAGGCAATGTAGTCGCCTATTTTGAAGAACAGCTTCGCAACGTAAGTACCAAACTCAAAAACTCCGAAGACAAACTTACTAATTTTTCAAGCCAAAATCGCATCATCAACTACTACGAACAAACCAAAATGGTAACCGTAAAAGATGGCGATTTAGAGGAACGTATTCAGGCATTAATTTCTGAAATAGAATCTAATAGAGCTGTTTTAAGAGACTTAGAAAACAAAATTGGCTTCAAGGACGACCTTGTTGCAAAAAGCAAAAAGTTTGCTGCGCTACGAGATTCCATCAATTTTTATACAACACGATTGACCTTGATGGAATTTGAAAGTAAGCCTCGTGAGCAAGAAATTGCACAAGTAAGAGAACGCATCAATCAGCTCGAAAACAAGTTTAAAAGTAATGTCATTGAGTATTATGAGCTGAGCAATACCAAAACAGGTATTCCTGCCAAAATGTATTTTTCTGAATGGATTAATGCCTCAATTTCTATTGACAAAAGCCAAGCTAGGCTCTTGATATTGAAAGACATAAAACACGAATATGATTTAAAATATGACCGTTTTGCGCCACTCGGTTCAACAGTTAGTCGTTATGAACGAGAAATTGGCGTCATTGAAAAAGAGTATCTGAGCATTTTAGGAAGCTTAAATCTTAGTAAAATTAGAGAACAAAATCTCATGATGTCTATCAACTTAAGAGTGATAGACCCTCCTATTTACCCAACCAAGGCAGAACCTTCCAAACGTTCTACCTTAATTGTGGCGGCATTTATGGCAGGTTTAATCTTTGTGATTGCCTCAATTATAGGTCGTGAGTTTTTGGACAATTCCCTCAAACATCCCGTTAAGGCCGAAAAGGAAATTGGAGTACCATTTGTAGGAGCTTTACCATTGGTTGATCCACAAAAACATAATATTCTTTTTAACGTCATTGAAACTTATACGCTTAATCAATGTATTTCGAGATTAAAAAAGCTCAATGGCGACAACATTAAAATACCCAAACTTGTGCTCCTTTGTAGTACTCGAAAAGGCGAAGGTAAAAGCTATTTTATCAGTAAACTATGTTCAAAACTGAATGAAAGTGGTGCCAAGTCGGTTTGGCTCAATCCGCATAATTACGCTGATGGCGATTTTTCATATGCGTATACCCTTAGAGGCAATTTTGCGAGTACCACCTCTTTACAAGATGTGGATATTACTGAGACATTTGACGATTGCGAGTATATCTTTTTCGAATTACCACCGCTTATCAGTCATCCAATTCCTGTAAGTTTAGTCAAACAAGCGGCCTTTACCTTGATTTTGGCCGACTCTACCCGAGTGTGGGATAGTGCCGATCAATATGTTTTTCAGACCTATACCGAAAATACCCAAAACCCGATTGGCTTACTACTCAATAAGGTAAAACATGATTTCTTGGAAGGTATTATCGGTGAAATTCCAAAAGTACGCTCATGGTTTAGAAGAAAATTCAAAGATTTACTCATCAAACGCCATCAAAGCAAACGTACGAATGTCAAATTGAAGTACGAAATGCTCAAGAAGGAAGAAGAAAGTGCATGGTTTTCAGAAAATGGACTGTCTGATTTTGTAGAAACACGTGTAGAAATTCCTGATGCAGCCAATAAACAATCTCGCATCAAAGCCGAAAAAGGAAAAGGCTTAGGATATTATCGAGTATTACAAAAACGCCGTTATCGTTGGATAAAAATCGCCGCTGGTTTAGGTACCATGGGATTTGTGGGGATTTGTGCCTTGTATCTATTCTGGAAAACCACTCCAGAATCACAGTACGAAAAGTTTACCGATTTTGTGGTAGGCAACCAAGCCGATTCACTGGCAAAAGTACGAAGTAACAGATTGGTTCCTAATTTGGATGCAGTCATTATTGACCCTTCACAGTTAGACTCAATTCCAGATTCGGTACGTCATGACTCGGTCAAAACGCTTATTCGTCAGAAAGAAATTCAACCGTAAAATAGTATTTATAAAACCACTCAATGTTCATGGAGTTCGATGTTGTTTGCGTAGCTTTTCCTTCTTGGGAGGGCGATTACGTCAAAAGTACCATTCAATTGATGAGTGAACTAGCTGCTCACAGAAGGGTGCTGTACGTCGATTATCAATACACGGTCAAGGATGTTGTTCAGGCTATTTTCAAAAATCCTTTTCACATTCCTGTTGCAAGGATTTTAGGGTTTAAAAAACGATTAAGAAATATCACATTGGAAAATGGGGCAACGATTTATGTACTGTCGACTCCACCAGTGATTCCTATTAATTTTATCAAAAAAGTACCCTTGTTTGATAAGCTATTGCGTTTCAATTCTTTTTGGCAAGCTCGAGCAATACAAAAAGCCTTGAAGGATTTAAATAGCAGCAATTACGTGGTAGTCAATGCTTTTAATCCAAGTTATGGAATAGGTTTATATAATAGTTTCAAACCACATATACAGACCTATTATTGTTATGATGAAATTGGAGCAAGCTATTGGGCTAAAGATCACGGACCACGATTAGAGGCGCAATATATGAAGATGGTCGATCATGTGATTGTATCTTCGGAGGGATTGCAAAACTCCAAAAAGCCTTTTAACAAACATATAGATACCGTTAAAAATGGGGTTGATTTTGAGCTTTTTCACAAAGCATTTGTGCCTCTTTCTCAGAAAAGTATTAAGAAAAAAATTGGATATATTGGTACTGTAGATCAACGTATTGATTACAATATTTTAAAACGATTGGCTCTCGAATTTCCAGATACTGAAATCATTATAGTAGGACGCGTACTCGATGATATGTCGGAGGTAAAAGAACAAACAGACCCACTCAGGTCAATATCCAATTTTAGATTTGAAGGAGCTAAGTCTCCAGCTGCTCTGATGGAATATCTCAAAGAATTTCATATTGGGATTATTCCTTTTATCAAAAATGAGCAAACCGCAGCGATTTATCCCATGAAAATCAATGAATATCTTGCCGCAGGGTTGGGTGTCGTCGCAACGGATTTTGCCCCATTAGCTGAATTTGGAGAGGCTATTCATGTAGCAACCAATACAGATCATTTTATTGAAGCAGTGAGAAATTTGTTAGAAAAGGATTCAGACGATAGCCAGTTGGCGAGAGTAGCAATGGCAAAACAAAATTCGTGGCATCAACGCGGCTTGCAACTGAATCAGTTGCTCGAGCAACTTTACCAAAAATATACTAACCAAGCGTAAGCTTCGAGCTTACCAAAACTATTTAACGTTAACGCAATACTACCATAATACCGCCATTTATGAATAGTTCTTTTTCCACATATCCTCTCGTGTCGGTCATTACGGTGAACTATAATCAACCGCAGGTCACCCGCGAGTTTTTGGATTCCTTTCATCAAATTACCTATCCCAATTACGAAGTTTTTGTAGTGGATAATGGTAGCCCGCAACATGACGTAAAATCATTAGAGCCTGATTATCCTTGGGTAAAGTTTATTTACAGCAAAGAAAATCTTGGGTTTGCGGGAGGAAATAACCTGGCAATCAATCAAGCCAAAGGTGATTTTTTGCTGCTACTCAACAACGATACAGAAGTGCCAAAGGGCTTTTTGGAGCCTTTGGTAAAAGTCATGCAAAGTAACCCACAGATTGGCATGGCAAGCCCCAAAATCAAATACTTTTACGAAGACAATCTGATTCAATACGCTGGTGCACCCGAAATAAGTGTGCTTACAGGGCGGGGTGAACCTTACGGCAAAAAGCAAAAAGACGAAGGTCAATATGACAAAAGTGGTCCAACCTCCTACATACATGGGGCGGCAGTCATTGTCTCGAAAAAAGTTTTGGAAAAAACAGGTTCCATGCACGATGACTACTTTCTGTATTATGAAGAATTGGATTGGTGCAAACGCTGTCGTAACGATGGTTTCTTGGTTTGGTATGTCGCCGAATCAATGGTCTTGCATAAAGAATCTGTTTCGACAGGACGTAACAGTCCACTCAAAATGTTTTATCTGACTCGCAACAGACTTTGGTTCATGAGACGCAACTTTAAGGTTTGGCAGTGGCTAATTGGTTTAGGCTTTTTCACCTTTGCATCAATCCCGAAAAACTTATTAGTCTTTTTAAAAAATCGACAATTCGAATATTTCAAGCCATTCTTAAATGGTTATTTGCAAAGTTTCAAAAGCTAACTATCCAACATTTTCCTAATCATTTTGATATAAAATTTTCAAACTTATAAACCGATAAGCAGATGGGCATCATTCTGAATTTAGCTATTCTTTTTCTGATTCTTTTGGGAATTTTCACCTTGTATTTATTGGTATTTGCTATTGCTGGTAAAGTAACAAACGCTAATACAACTACACGGACGCCAAAAACTCAGAGAAAATTTGCCGTATTTTTACCTTCGTACAAAGAAGATAAGGTGATTTTGGAATCAGCCAAAAAGGCTTTGATTCAGGATTATCCCAAAGCACTTTTTGACGTAATTGTCATTGCTGATTCACTCAAACCAGAAACAGTTGCCCAATTAAGAGAACTACCCATTACCACTTATGAGGTAACTTTTGAGACTTCGACCAAAGCAAAAGCTTTGAATTATGCAATGGCACAATTAACGGAGCAATACGACATAGCACTCATTTTGGATGCTGACAATATCATGGCAACTGATTTTATTACCAAACTCAATGCTACTTTCGACTTGGGTTATCAGGTTGTGCAGGGGCATCGTACGGCTAAAAACACCAACTCTCCAACAGCTATTTTGGATGCCATTAGTGAGGAAATCAATAATCATATTCTCCGCAAAGGACATCGAGCTTTGGGTCTATCCTCAGCACTAATTGGCTCAGGAATGGCTTTTGATTATGCTCTTTTTGTGGATGTAATGTCCGAAATCAATGCAATCGGAGGTTTTGATAAAGAACTCGAAATGCGTTTGCTCAAGCGAGGTATCGTATTTGACTATATCGAAGATGCTTTTGTATATGACGAAAAAGTACAAAATGCAGAGGTTTTTGAAAAACAACGTACTCGTTGGATTGCGGCACAATTCAAATATTTAAAACAGAATTTTGCTTCGGGTGTGGTACATCTTTTCAAAGGCAATATCGACTATGCCAATAAAGTGTTTCAGGCGCTATTACCTCCTCGAATTATCTTATTGGGTATGCTTATGTTTTTTGCCTTTGTGTCTATTTTTTCTGGAGATTTCAACTTTAAAGTATTGGCATGGGGACAGCTAGTCACGCTATTATTTACTTTCTATATTTCGACGCCCGACTTTCTCAAACGCCTGATTACATGGAAAGAAATCATGTTGTTGCCTTCTTTATTTTTCCGTTTTATTCGTGCGATTTTAAAAATGGGTGAAGCCAAGAAAAAATTTCTTCATACCCCACATGACTCATAGGGTATTGATTAATGGCTTTTGGAGAAATATTTCCCAATAACACCATATTTCAACCATTTTTTCGAGTACACCCTTTTATTTCTCAGCAAGAATTTAATTCTCCAACCATGGAAAAAAATACCAATATAGCCATTATTGTAGCCTGCGATGACCATTATTTGGTATTGTTGGCAGCACTTTTAAAATCTATCGAAGTCAATCATAAAGGTTCCGATTTGATTGAAGTATTTATTGTAGAAGATAAGGTATCTAATGCTAGTCGTAAAAAACTAACACAATCGTTGGATGCCAGTAAAATGTTACTACACTGGATTCCTCTTGATGATGCTATTCCTGACAATTTACATATTCCTTTTGACCGTAGTTCTTATCCAAAGAATATCCATACACGAATTTTTATTCCTTATTTTATTCCAGAAAAATACGACAAAATTATCTACCTCGATGTAGATATGATTGTAGAAAAAGATATAGCAGAACTCTGGAATATCAACTTAGGAGACAATCTATTAGGGGCAGTTATCGATCCTCGGCTATTGGTCTTCAGTAATTCTTGGGGAGGAATTCTCAATTATAAAGAATTAGGATTTTCACCAGATACGAAGTATTTCAACACAGGTATTTTGGTAATCGACATTGAGAAATGGAGACAAGAAAATTGTCCAGAAAAGGTAGTGCAATGTATCAAAGACAATGAAAAATATGCCAATTATCCCGATCAGTACGGTCTCAATATCGTGATGGCAAATCGTTGGCTTGAATTAAGTCCATTATGGAATGCCTTTGCCTCAGACGAATACCCTGAGCCACCATACTTGATTCACTTTATTGGTCGCAAACCTATGTATCAAACCTACGATAGTTTGCCCAAATATAAAGAGCGTTTTGACTTTTACCTTAATCAAACTGCGTGGAAAGGCTACAAACCCGTTGGCGAGACCAAACGCTATTTGAAGAAGATTATGAATATTATTGAGAAAATTCCAGATTTTTTTAAAAAGTAGGGGTTAGGGGTTAGGGGTTAGGGGTTAGGGGTTAGGGGTTAGGGGTTAGGGGTTAGGGGTTAGAATAAAAAAAAACTGCACTCCATCTACTCAATTTAACCTACGTTTTCAACTTTTTTCGAAAAAAACTCACCCCTATACCCTCACCCCTATACCCTAAAAACACTAGCACACTTTATGCCTTTGTCCCTGTTCACTCAAAAAAACTACTCCGCCCTTTTAACTTTTTCCCAAATACCTGAAGTTAATCCATTGCGATAACGAGCGTAGCCTTTGATGGCACACCAGTTCATAAACGAAAAATAGAATGGCACGAACAGTAGTTTAATACGAATTTGTTTGTTTTCTAAGGTATATCCCACAATAGCCAATCCATAAAATGCTGTTTGTGCAAGAAATAAAAGTAGATAAAAAGACTGAGGCAAAAATCCTTGTTCTGCCTGTAAAACTAGTAGTAAATTGAGGAAGTAAATAATTGGTAAGCAAAATGGTGCTACCGCCCAGCGCATAGCACGGTGCGATACATACTGGAAAGATAACAAGCCATATTTGAAAATATTCAACAAAAACCCTAAACGAGCAATAGCTTGAAAACCACCTGCGGCAATGCGGATTTTACGCTTCATTTCATCTTGGATAGAGAACGACGGTCGCTCAATAGCATAAGCTTCAGGTTCATAGATAACACGGTATCCATCAGCAGCAATACGAAGGGAAATCACAAAATCGTCGAGCAAAGTATCTTTTTCTACGGGATTAAATAAAGGTGTTCTTACGGCAAAAAGCTCACCTGCTGCCCCTACTACGCTATATAACTGCGTATCAAGTTTTTTCAAGAATGACTCATATTTCCAATACAACCCCTCTCCTGCCCCTGCGGCGGCTTCGGCGTCGTTGGTTTGGATACGCTTTTCTCCTGCTACAGCACCCACTTTTTCATCCTTAAAATGACGAACAATCGCTTTGATTGCTTGATTGTTCAAGGTGGTATTGGCGTCTGTAAATATCACAATCGGAGATTTGATCGTTGGCACCGCCATATTCATAGCCTCAATTTTACCACGACGTGCCGTTCCTCCAATCATCCGAACATTTGGATATTGAGCGCATATCGACTCGATATACTCACTTGTGCCATCAGTTGAGCCCTCAGTTACAAACAAGAATTCAATCTTTTTGGTGGGATAGTCTAAACTTAAGGAGTTAAAAAGCTTACTTTCGATACAGCTCATTTCATTATAAGCAGGTACAACGAGAGTAACTTCGGGAAGATATTCAGGGTCAAAATCAGCGATAAAGGTTTTTCCTAAGGAACGTCGAATTTTCACTAAAATCCAAGCTACAATTCCATAGCCAACGTAAGTATAAAAAACCAAAAACAACGCAATTACGAGGAGAATCTCAATAAATTGTTTCATACCCTTAGAATATTTGATATAATTAGTAGAGAGGATTTAGCAAGCTTTATTGGTATCGAACCCAACAAACACCATTCCACTTAATCAATAATCAGAAAAATATACTTCTAATTACCATCAAGTTTACTTCGATACATAATAACAAACTATTATTAAGGGGACTTAGGTCATACCTTATGATTCTTCTGACAGATAAGCCTCTATTTGTGGTATAATGAGTGCTAGCTCTTCGTCAATCAATTTGTGTAAATCAAGTATAACAGATGGCGCTACGCCTTGTTTCAAAGCATGTTCCAAAGCTTGAACAGGCTCATGAAAATCTTGAAGACCAACCATTGTAAAAGAAGGCTTGATACGATGTACCACCTGACCTGCTGCAACAAAATCATTACTAGCCAAAAGAGGCCCTACACTTTGCCATGAGGGCACCGAGTCGGACAGAAATACTCCCATCATCATAGTAATAATGTCACGTTCGCCTCCATACACCTCATCCAAGTATGTATGGTCTATATGTCGTCTGAATGGATACATTTTTATAAATTGTCCTGATTAGGTCTTTTTTGTTAGAACGGGTAAAGGTAGTGTGTTGTCAAAGATACTAAAAAATCAGTTTTCATTTTCTTTTTGTTTTAAAAACATCCTAGGATATAATTAAAATTAGTACAGTTAAGTGAGGAAAAATCTATTTAAACACACTTATTTCTTTTTCAGTATTTCTGTAAATAGAAAAAGGAAGCTTCGAAAAAACTTCGAAACTTCCTTTTAAAATAGCAAATTGCACCAAAGAAAAACCTACTTTGATTGTGCTTCTACCACGGCAATCGCTACCATGTTAACAATTTCACGAACTGATGAACCTAATTGCAATACGTGTACAGGTTTACGCAAACCAAGCAAAATTGGTCCGATGTATTCAATATCTCCTGTTTCTTTCAATAAGTTGTAAGAAATATTTGCTGCCGAAAGGTTCGGGAAAATCAATACGTTTGCTCCTTCTTCTGCTAATTTCGAGAATGGATAATTCTCACGAACCAAGTCAGTATCAAACGCCATGTGTGCCTGCATCTCCCCTTCTACGATCATATCTGGATGCTTTCTTTGTAAAATTGCCGTAGCTTCACGCATTTTAACAGCATCTTCACCATCGGCAGTACCAAAGTTAGAATACGTCAACATGGCGATTCTTGGACGAATATTGAATTGCTCAACAGCTTTGGCAGTCAACTCAGTAATCTCCACGATTTCTTCCACACTTGGGTTGAAGTTTACCGTCGTATCAGAGAAGAACAATGGTCCTTTTTTCGTCAACAAGATATACATACCCGATACTTTTTTCACGCCTTCGTCACGACCAATCACTTGCAACGCTGGACGAATAGCATTAGGGTAGTTACGAGTCAAACCAGAAATAACACAGTCTGCATCGCCAGTTTCCACCATCATAGCGGCAAAGTAGTTACGTACCTGCATTTGTTTGTGGGCTTCGTACTGATTGTAACCACGGCGTTTACGCTTTTCGAAGAAAATATCGCCATAACGTTTTAACTGATCTGCGTTTTGAGCATCACGAGTATCAATAATTTTCACATCACCTAACTCCAAGTTATGCTCCTCTATGATACGTTGGATTTTTTGAACATTACCCAGCAAAATAGGAATACAAATACCTTCGTCTTTAGCTTGTTGGACAGCTTTTAATACCTTCAAATTTTCAGCATCAGCAAAAACCACACGTTTTGGCGTTCTCTTAGCACGATTGATGATATAGCGCATCAACTGGTTATCCAATCCCAAACGTTTTGCCAATTCCTGCTCATAAGCTTCCCAATTCGTAATAGGATTTTGGGCGATTCCTGATTCCATAGCAGCTTTGGCAACCGCAATAGAAACCGTTGTAATCAAACGAGGGTCAACAGGCTTTGGAATAATATAGTTACGTCCAAAAGACAGGTTTTTTTCGTTGTATGCCAAGTTTACAATATCTGGCACAGGTTTTTTGGCTAGTTCAGCAAGTGCTTTTGCTGCTGCCATTTTCATATTTTCGTCGATTCCTGTAGCACGTACATCAAGCGCTCCTCTGAAAATATACGGAAATCCTAATACATTGTTTACTTGGTTAGGATAATCCGAACGTCCCGTTGCCATAATAATATCTGGACGAGCAGCTACAGCGTCTTCATACGAAATCTCTGGTGTTGGATTGGCCATTGCAAATACGATAGCATCATTTGCCATCGAGCGAATCATATCTTGCGATACAATATTACCCACCGATAAGCCCAAGAATACATCAGCACCTTTCATCGCATCGGCTAAGGTTTCGATACCTTCGGTGTTGGTAGCAAATGGCGCAACATATTTATTGAGGTCGGTACGGCGCTTATGCACCAAACCGTCCTTATCAAACATCAAAATATTCTCAATTTTTGCACCTAATAACAAGTACAATTTAGCACAAGACAAAGCCGCAGCACCTGCTCCAGAAATTACGAATCTACATTCATCAATTTTCTTATTTACCAATTCCAATGCATTGATGAGCGCAGCACCCGAAATAATCGCTGTTCCGTGCTGGTCGTCGTGCATAATAGGAATTTTGAGGTCTTGTCTGAGTCTCTCTTCAATTTCAAAACACTCGGGAGATTTAATATCTTCCAAGTTTACCCCTCCAAATGTTGGTTCCAATACTTTTACTGTACGAATCAACTCTTCTGGATCTTGAGTATTTAGCTCAATATCGAACACGTCAATATCAGCAAAGATTTTAAACAATAAGCCTTTACCTTCCATAACAGGCTTACTTGCTTCGGGGCCAATATTCCCAAGTCCGAGTACAGCAGTACCATTCGAAATCACCGCTACTAAGTTTCCTTTAGCAGTGTATTTGTAAACATTTTCTACATTGTTGGCAATTTCGATACAGGGTTCTGCAACACCTGGAGAATAGGCCAGTGAAAGGTCACGCTGTGTTTCTGTTTCTTTGGTCGGAACAACTGCAATTTTTCCTGGCCTGCCTTTGGAGTGATAATCCAAGGCATCTTGCTTGCGAATAGATTTTTGTTTCATGTTGATTGGGCGACAATCCCGTGAGGATAATCTTAAGTTAAAAAAGTGCTCGATCTTGTGAAGTATCGAACGTTAGGCATTACGCTTGGTATCCTTACGTTATACGCCAGTTTATTAGTTTTAGATGAATAAAAGAGTGGCGAAATTAGCGTATAGATTTTGAAAAGTCTATAAAAAATATATCAAGTGACCAAATCATAAGAGACACAAAAAGCACATATTTTAGAAGATTTTTTACTTTTTTCAGAATAAATACATTTAGATAAAAGCTAAAACAAAAGAAAATCACTAAACTTTAGCAAAAAACGATAATAGGACGCACGAAGATTTGAGAAAAGTTTTTTTGAAAAAAGTGCAATCTTATAGGATTTTAACCCAAAATACCTTTCAATTTGATATACATTTATCAAATGAGTACAAAACTAGAAGTACAAGCTAGAGCAACAACGTATTTTATTTCAGTGCTATCCTTTTAGTAAACGGCTTGGCTAATTGCAAAATCCAAGTGATAAAATCGGAAGTTATCCGTAAATTTGCGATTCTGATTTAACGAGCATAAATCGTTATTCTCAATTATATAATTCTTGCTAAACAATTGATTGCGATAGATCAAATTTCTTTTCCACTAATAACCTGTAAACAAACTGACACTAATATTATTTTAGTAGAAAGACTTTATTAAAATGAACGTACCCACCATTTCGATAGCACTTTGTACTTATAATGGTAGCAAGTATATCAAAACCCAATTAGAAAGCTTAATTAATCAAACACTAAAACCTAGTGAAATTGTCATCTGTGATGATAATTCGTCGGATAATACGCTTGACATAATTCGTTCGATAGAAGCTCCTTTTCCAATTCTTATTTACGAAAATAAGCCAGCTTTGCGCACAGTCAAAAACTTTGAGCGAGC
Organism: Flectobacillus rivi; assembly: GCF_030056655.1. Taxonomy (NCBI): domain Bacteria; kingdom Pseudomonadati; phylum Bacteroidota; class Cytophagia; order Cytophagales; family Flectobacillaceae; genus Flectobacillus; species Flectobacillus rivi. The sequence goes on along the minus strand of NZ_JASHIE010000009.1, from coordinate 5,901 downwards.
AGTTTCGTTATGTACAAGTGATTTGATTATGCTTTGTGACCAAGACGACTTTTGGGTTCCTACCAAACTGGAGGTAATGAGCAAATACATGATGCAACATCCTGAGACAAATGTTTTGTTTTCGAACGCTTTATTAGTGGATGAAAATTTGAACAGTTTGGGTAAAAAAATGTGGGACACCGTCAATTTAGATGAAAAAGTACTACAGCATTGGAAAAATGGTCACTCCACTGAGATTCTGATGGCAGGAAATCGTGTTACTGGTTGCACCATGTGTTTCCGTAAAAGTATAGTTTCTGAAATTATTCCTTTTCCTACGCAGATTGATAGCGACTTTATACATGATGGATGGATAGCAATGTATGCATCCATTACCAACTCTATCGACTTTATTAACGAAGATTTGATTTGGTATCGTCAACATCCTGCACAACAAGTTGGGGCAAAAAATGAAGAAGCTATATCTCCAGAAAAAGTAACTTTAAAAAATCGTTTTACACGTCCTAAAACTGTAAAAGTTGAACCATTCTTAGCTAAATCGCTCTTTTATAAAAAGATTATTGATTATCTTCTTGAGAATACCTCTTATAAAATTGAAGATTTAACACCTTTGACCAGAGCCTTCGAACATTATAATTTGCGAGCAGAGTTACCGTTTATACCTAGATTTAAGCGATTTTTACCTTCAATAGTCAATTATACTAAAGGCAATTACCACAAATATTGCCATGTAGGTTCAAGTCAATTAGGGATATTGCAGGCAATGATTGGCGATATTTTAGAATAGCAGGTCAAGGCTAAAGTCTTGGCTATAACACAAACTAAAGAATAAACTACTGAGATAATAAAACATGACAACAATAGAAGAAACGATAAAAGCAACCACCCTTCCAGTTATGGAGGCGTTTTACACGCTCCAAGGAGAGGGTTATTACCAAGGGAAGGCCGCCTACTTTATTAGATTGGGCGGGTGTGATGTCGGCTGCCACTGGTGTGATGTAAAGGAATCTTGGGACGTAAATGCACATCCAAGATTAACTCTTGACGAAATTGTGGCTGAAGCAGCCAAATACCCAGGCAAATTGGCAGTAATCACAGGTGGTGAACCTTTGATGCACCAACTGGATGAACTAACAAATGCACTGCATAATGCAGGTATTCAAACCAATATCGAAACATCAGGTGTGTGCGAGGCGGTGACTGGTTATTGGGATTGGATTTGCTTTTCACCTAAAAAGTTCAAAGCTCCCAATCCAGCTATTTTTGAAAAAGCCCATGAATTAAAAGTGGTTATTTTTCATCCAAGTGATTTTGAATGGGCAGAAAGTTATGCCGCACAAATGGCTCCAGAATGTCTTTTATATCTACAACCCGAATGGAGTAAATCAGAAACTATTCTTCCGCTGATTATTGAATACATAAAAGACAATCCAAAGTGGAGAATTTCGTTACAAGTTCATAAATTTATGAACATTCCGTAAGGTTAAAAGCAAATGCCTGTTGGATGAATCATCTAACAGGCATTTGCTTTTAACCTTGTCTAATTACTTATAATAACTATGAATACGTTTAGATTTTGGACACTTTTAGGTTGCTTTTTATGCTTCATAATGAGCGAAGTATTTGCTCAGCAAAATCTTTCTACAACTAATAAAAAAGCCATCAATGCCTATCAAGATGGGCTTCAGGCTTTACAAGAAAGAAAAATTGATGAGGCTTTTCAACAGTTTGAGGAGGCTATCGAGCGAGACAACCTTTTTGCCGAAGCCTATTATCAATTGGGTCGTTTGTACGAACAAAATCGCCAGTTTGGCAATGCTATTTTGAATTATGAAAAAAGCTATAATTCTAATCCCGAAGCTGGTGTTGCCAATAATGCTTTACAGTTTTTAGGCAATTTGTACATGCGTAAGGGTGAGTATCAAAAAGCCAAAGCTTATCTCGAATTACTACTTCCCAAAATTCCTCCAGCTAATAACCTGACTATTCAACGAATCAAAAGAAGTATCGCCAATGCCGAATTTGCCTTAAAAGCCCTTGAGCAACCGCTCGATATAAAACCCCTTACCTTGCCTAATACCATAAATGCTTTCGATACACAGTATTTCCCCACACTGACTGCCGACAGAGAAACGTTGATATTCACAGCTCAAAACTATAGCAACCGAGACGAAAACTTATACGTTTCGAAATGGATAGATCAACAGTGGCAACAAGCCCATAGTCTTTCAGAACTAATCAATACCTCACAAAATGAAGGAACCGCCAGTATCGCTGCCGACGGTCGAACCTTGGTGTTTACCGCCTGCGGAGGGCGTAATAGCTTAGGAAGTTGTGATTTGTTTGTGAGTTATAGAGAAGGTAATGACTGGACAAAGCCCGCCAATATGGGACAGGCAGTCAACTCTGGTGAGTGGGACTCGCAACCATCTCTTTCGGCAGACGGACGAACTTTGTACTTTGTATCAGACAGAAGAGGAAGTATCGGGAAAAGGGATATTTGGGTGAGTAAGCAAGATTCGACAGGGCAATGGCAAAAGGCCCAAAATGTAGGTAATACCATCAACACCTCTGAAGATGATTTATCGCCTTTTATTCATGCCAATGGACAAACGCTTTTCTTTAGCTCAGAAGGACATGCAGGCATGGGTGGTTTAGATTTATTTATGTCTCAAAAACAAGGTGTTAGCTGGACAGCACCTCAAAATTTGGGATATCCTATCAACACCCAAGACGACCAAGTTGCACTGTTTATTACTGCCGACGGACAAAAAGGATATTATTCATTAGAACAAGATACAGGAGAGAGATATAAAAAATCTAAACTCGTAGAAATCACATTGCCCAACTCGTTACAAGCCAAAATCCAAGCTACAACCTACCTAAAAGGTATTGTAACTGATGCTAAAACACAGCAAAAGCTTTCCGCAGAGTTAGAATTAGTAGCCTTAAACCCTTCTCAAACAGTGGGTAAATTTATCTCAGATACTCAAACAGGTCAATATATTTCAGTATTAAATACTTCGGGAGAATATGCCTTGTTTGTGAATAAACAAGGGTATTTTTTCAAAAGCCTTCATTTTGATTTTAGCCAAACTCATGCGTTAGACAAAGTATTAAATATCAGCCTTGAGCCTATTCAAAAAGATGCCAAAGAAATTTTGAATAATATCTTCTTTGCGACGAATCAGTGGGATTTACAACCCCAATCTGCCACTGAGCTTGACAAATTGGTAGTTCTCCTAAAAAGTAATCCCATGCTTTCAGTTGAAATATCAGGACATACCGATGATGTAGGCAAAGATGCTGACAATCTAATTTTATCACAAAAAAGGGCTAAAGAAGTGATGAACTATTTGATCAACAAAGGTATTCCAAGCAACAAAATTAAAGCAGAAGGCTACGGCGAAACCAAACCATTTGTACCCAATACATCAGACGAAAACAGAAAGCTTAATAGAAGAATTGAGGTTAAGTTTTTGTAAAACAATAAATGAAAAATGATGAATCTGGTATCAACAATAGTATTTTACTCCGTCAAATCTCAATGATTTTGTTGCTAGATACCGCATAGAAGTAAAAAGTTAATTATCTTAGTTATTTTTTAGGGATATAAAATCCTCAATTTAATAACACTTATTTCAAATGTCTGAACAGCAAAAGAAAATATTAGAGCAACAACTTTGGAACATTGCTAATACACTAAGAGGGAAAATGAATGCAGATGAATTTCGAGATTATATCTTAGGATTCATTTTTTATAAATATTTGTCTGAAAAAATGGAGATTGAAGCCAATTGCATTTTGAAGGAAGACAATATTCAATTTAGAGAGATACAAGAGGATACTCCTGAAGGTCAAGAGTATATTGAGGCAGTACGTGAAGACCTTCTGGAAACATTGGGCTATTTTTTAAAACCTTCAGAATTATTTAGCGAGATAGCAAAAAGAGGGAGTAGTGATACTAATGCTTTTATTCTGGAAGATTTACAAAAAATACTAACCAATATTCAATTAAGTACCATGGGGACGCAAAGTGAGGAAGACTTTGACAACCTATTTGAAGACATGGATCTTAATAGTACAAAATTGGGTAAAACTGCTGAGGCTAGAAATGATATTATTGCAAAAGTATTAGGTCATCTTGATGAAATCGACTTCAAGTTAGAACAAACAGAACTTGATGTATTGGGAGATGCCTATGAATATTTAATCGGTCAGTTTGCCAGTGGTGCTGGTAAAAAAGCAGGAGAGTTTTACACCCCACAAGAGGTTTCTAAAATTTTAGCCAAAATTGTTACTACAGGGAAAAATAGATTAAAATCGGTATATGACCCTACTTGTGGCTCAGGTTCATTATTGTTACGTGTTGCTCGCGAAGTAAAAGATGTCAATAATTTCTATGGGCAAGAAATGAACCGCACGACTTATAACCTTGCTAGAATGAACATGATACTCCACGGAGTACACTATCTCAAATTTGACATCAAGCAAGAGGATACGCTGGAACACCCACAACATTTGGACGATATGCCATTTGAAGCTATCGTTGCCAATCCCCCATTCTCAGCCAATTGGAGTGCCAATCCTTTATTCTTAAATGATGACCGCTTTAGTCAGTATGGTAAATTAGCTCCTGCAAGCAAAGCAGATTTTGCGTTCGTCCAACACATGATTTATCATTTGGCGGAGAACGGCACAATGGCAATAGTGTTACCACATGGTGTTTTGTTTAGAGGAGCCGCAGAGTTGCATATTCGCAAGTATCTTATCGAACAGAAAAATTATTTAGATGCTGTGATTGGTTTACCTGCTAATATCTTTTACGGAACCAGCATTCCAACATGTATTCTAGTATTCAAAAAATGTAAGGAAGACCCAGACCATATTTTATTCATTGATGCCAGCAGGGAGTTTGAAAAAGTCAAAAATCAAAATGTATTACTAGAGGGACATATCAATAAGATTGTAGAAACTTATCGAAACCGAACTGTAATTGAAAAATACAGCCATTTGGCAACACTTGAAGAAGTAGCCGAAAATGATTATAATCTCAATATTCCTCGTTATGTAGATACGTTTGAGGAACAGGATGAAATTGACATTCAAGCTGTCATGCAGGAAATAAAATCTTTGGAGAGCAAAAGAGCTGAGTTGGACAAAGAGATTGATGTTTATTTCAAGGAACTTGGACTTATTTTTTAATTTTTATATCCTTAATGTGTTTAATAACGAAATTTGAATTATCAAGATGGAAAATAAAAAATTAAAAATAGGTAATGTTCCTAATTTAAGATTTAAGGCGTTTCAGGGCGAGTGGGAGTTGAAAAACTTGGGAAGTCTGCTAGAATTTAAAAATGGAATCAATGCTTCAAAGGAACAGTATGGGAAAGGAGTTAAGTTTATAAATGTTTTAGATATTTTAAACAATGATTTTATCACATACGACAATATTGTTGGGAAAGTTGATGTAGATAATCATACAATCGAAAAATTTTCTGTTCAATATGGTGATATTCTTTTTCAAAGAAGCTCAGAAACAAGAGAAGAAGTTGGAACGGCTAATGTTTATCTTGATAAAGAAAATACTGCCACGTTTGGAGGTTTTGTAATAAGAGGACGGAAAATAGGTAATTATAATCCTATTTTCTTTAATAAACTACTCAAAACAAACTCTGCAAGAGATAGCATAACTTCAAAATCTGGAGGTAGTACAAGATTTAATGTTGGTCAAGAGACGCTCAGTTCCATAAATTTATATTTCCCTGAGATTTCTGAACAACAAAAAATAGCCTCATTTCTATCATTAATTGATGAGAGGATAACAACCCAAAACAAAATAATTGGAGAACTGAACGTACTAAAAACTACTCTTGCCAAAAAGATATTTTTACAACAACT
>NZ_JASHIE010000008.1:0-326787 GCF_030056655.1 Flectobacillus rivi | reverse complement strand
GTGTTCACCTCTTCCCATCTCGAACAGAGCAGTTAAGCCCAGTACCGTTGATGATACTGCAATCAAATGCGGGAAAGTAAAAAAGCTCCAAAATATTACAAATTAGAAAAGAAGCCACTCCAAAAGAGTGGCTTCTTTCGTTTTACAAGACTCAATACCGTTGAAGATACTGCAGTGCGCTACTGAATATGCATCTCAATCTTGAGATATAGTAGAAAGATCCCAAATAGTATAAATGAAGATGAAACATAAGTCATCCCGAATTTTTAGGATTGGGATTATTCTCCAAGTTTTTATCAAAAAAGCGGTCGAAAAATATTTTTCGACCGCTTTTTTGATGTTACAACGCTAGACATGACTTGCCTTAAGACGCAATCATTGCGTCTCTACTGATGGAATACATATTTTATACATAATCACTCACTCGCTAAATTCGGGATGACTCATGTTTTTGGGTTTGTAGACTATCATTAGAATAGGTTCGCTATTTACGTTTTAAAGATAGTTTATCTGTTATTCAATAATTTTAGGTTACTTTTATGCTTAAATGCTTATTTGTTATGAATAAATTATTGATTATCTGTGCAGCTTCGAATACATCTGATGGTGAATTATCTCATATCGCGTTAGATAGACTTTTGACAGCACTTCAATTTTTGAAAAATAATCCCTCTTTTCATATTTTATGTACTGGTGGATTTGGGGAGGCTTTTAATACAAGTGACTATGCGCATGCACAACTTATGCAAAATTTTCTTTTAGAGCATGGAATAGCTCATGAGAGCTTTGTAGAGTTTGTGTTAGGAGAAAATCTTTTGGAAGACATTCAATTAACAAGGAGAGTACTTTCTAGATATTCACCTGAAGTTGTGGCTGTAATTACGTCAGATTATCAAATGGAGAGGGTTCGTTTATCATTTGAACTATATTGTTCGTATCCTAATATGATTTTCATCGAAGCAAAATCTAGTATTTTTGAAGATGAATTAGAACGATTAAAGCGACAAGAGTCTCAAGGTGTCAATCGGCTTAAAATGATGCTGAGAGCGTCTCAATAAATCACAAAATCCGCTAGTTTTATTCTAAAAACTAGCGGATTTTGTGATTTATGCCTATTATAGTCCTATCTGAGTAAGTGCTGTCTTTGCCATCTGCTCAATTGCTTCTTCAAGGTCATATTCTGGACCATTTTGCTCAAAATAGTAATTATCTATGTTTTCTTTAAAGGTTGGGACAGACCAAGCGTTTTGGATAATTGTTATCTCATAAAAAGCTTTTTTTATAGAAGAAAGCATTTTACTTAAAATAAAGAAATGTCCAACTTCAAACTGATCAAAAAGAATCTCGATATTCAAGCCAAGTCTTAATTGTGTATTTATTTTTTGCGTAATACCATAACTGACTGGAACAAATTGGTATAATTCGAGATACTTTGTATAGAATGTTTTATATTGATTTAATACCTCAACAGAGATATTACTCATTCCTTCTGAAACAAGCTGTGTGGTGATTTGAAGATTTCGCCGGTCAAAAGGCAACGCATTTTTGGATAAATACTTTTCATAATCATTGATGAAAAATCCAACTAACCAGGCATGAAGTATTTCAATTTGGGTGTTCGAATAATGCGTTTTTTCTAAAACCCCATCAATTCCTAAAATAGTATTAATTGTTTGATGGAGTTTTTGTTCATATAGTGCAATAGAATCCATTTTTAACGGTAAGAAAATATTTGCTTATGATATGATAGGTTCATGTATCAAATCACAATGATACGGTATGGAAATTTATCCTCCAAATACCCTACCAAAACAAAGCGGTAAAGATGAAATTAGTTTTTAGCAATATCAAGAAAAGTATCTATCCGAGCTTTTTGCAATAAATGATGTCTAAAATGCTGCTCGTTGAGCCAAAACCATTCGTGGGCATCTAACCAACCAAATGCTGGCTGAAGACATTTATATTCTCCAGTATCTAAAGGAATTCGTTCGGCAAGTATCTTTCCTTCAGCTACGATTTGATCAAGAAGGTTAAGGTATATATGTTGTTCTTGAGCAACAGGTTCTGGACCTTTGAGAGCATCTGGGATTTTTAGTTTGGTTGGAGGAAAACTATTATACTTAAATTGTTTTTCGCCATAAATGTTTTTATCTCCGCCGATTTGCCCTTTGCGTTGCTCGAGACAATATGTAACCCTTTTGTAAAAAAAATAAAGTGCTGACATGCACACATGTTCGTACATTTGCCCAATAGACCATTCTTCATCGTTTGGCTTTGTCACAAATTGCTCAGGAGAATATTCTAAAAGGGATTTTTTATAATACTCAACACTTTTTTCGAGTGCTGATTGAATTTCGTTAGCTTGCATAATGATCGTTAAATAAAGGTTTTATTTTAGCAGGAAGTAAATACGCTCAAATGTAGGAATATTCTATTTGAAAAAGGTATTCAATTTATCAAATATATGAATGCAAACTTAGGAAAACTCATTATGCTGGTAGGTGTTGTGCTGGTGATAGGTGGGGCTGCAATTTACTTTTTAGCAGATAAAATAGATCGTTGGAATTGGTTGGGGAATTTGCCTGGAGATATTCGAATAGAAAAAGAAAATTTTAAGTTATTTGCCCCAATAACAACCTCTATTCTTTTGACAATTATTCTGAACTTATTGATATGGTTATTTAAGAAACTTAGTTGAGGTAAGCAAAAAAGGGATGCTATTGTTAGCATCCCTTTTTGTTATTATTTCTTGTTAAACTTTGCTTTGCCATCTTCTAAGAACTTGATAAACTCTTCAATATTCTCATTATAGGCTCTTGGTTTTACTAGTGTTTTTGAGTCATTATTAGGGTCGACTAGACAATAGTATGGTTGAGCATTTCCGTTGAATCGAGTGATTTCAAAATCAAGATTCTGGTCACCAATTGTAGTTTTTTCCAAACCGTCATCTTTGGATTTATACCATTCTGATTTTGGAAGTTCTGTTTTATCATCCACATATAAGGCCACTAATACATAGTCGTTTTCAATGCGTTTTTTCACTTCTGGATTAGACCATACTGCTGCTTCCATTTTACGACAGTTTACACAGCCGTGACCTGTAAAATCGATAAATAATGGTTTATTGACTTGTTTGGCATAAGCTGCTGCTTCTTTATAGTCAAAGAAACCGTGAAGCCCTAAAGGCAATTTTAGGAATTCATCATATTTTACTTTTTTAGGGAAATTCGGATCTGCGTTAGATGATGTCGCTACTGAACTACTTTCTCCACCAATCACAAAATCCTGTGTTTCCATTGGAGGTAACCAGCCTGAAAGCGCCTTGAGTGGTGCTCCAAACATACCCGGAATCATATATACTACAAATGTCAATACGGCAATAGCTAACAAAGTACGAGGTACTGAGACTTTGTCTAATTTACTATCGTGTGGCATTTGGATTTTACCTAATAAATAAAGTCCTATTAATGAGAAAATCACAATCCAAGCTGCAAGGTACACCTCGCGGTCGAGGATATGCCAGTGATAAGTTTGGTCAGCAGTACTTAAAAATTTCAAGGCCAATGCTAATTCAAGGAAGCCTAAAATCACTTTTACTGAGTTCATCCAACCACCTGATTTAGGAAGGTTTTGTAACCAGTTTGGAAAAATGGCAAATAAGGTAAACGGTATAGCAAAAGCTAATCCGAAACCAAACATACCAATAATAGGGCGAAGAATTTGACCTTGTGAACCGAGACTCAAAATAGTACCAGCAACAGGACCTGTACAAGAAAACGATACTAATACCAAAGTGAAAGCCATGAAGAAGATTCCTCCAATACCACCACGGTCTGATTGTGCATCGATTTTATTGACAAATGAAGAAGGAAGAACGATTTCGAACCAACCTAAGAATGATACCCCAAAAACTACAAATACGATAAAAAACAGCATATTTGGAATCCAGTGCGTACTAATGAAGTTAGGTGCTGCTTGTCCAAAAGCATAAGCGATGATTGTTCCGAATAGTACATAGATGGCAATGATAAAAAAGCCATATAAAAGCGCTTTCTGAAGTCCACCTTTTTGCTTTGTGAAATAAGAAACGGTCATTGGAATCAAAGGATACACACAAGGTGTCAAAAGAGCAACAAATCCACCTCCTAGAGCCAATAAGAAAAAGCCCCATAGTGATGTTTCTTCTGGTTTTTCTTCGTCACTTGCCGTAAGGGCATCACCTGAAACAGCGCTAGAATCTGACGTTACAGAATCTGTAGGCACAACGGCTGCTGAGTCAGCCTTTAACTTGGCTGCTTCTTCTACTGCTTTTAGCGAATCAAGATTAGGTTTTTTATCGTCAGTTTTTTTAGCAGCAGCGCTTTGTGCTTCAATCAAAAATGCTCCTTTGATAGGTACACACATACCTGTTACATCTGAACAAGACTGACTGTCATAAGCACCATCGATATTGATTTTATCTTTTAGAATTTTTACCGTTTGGCGAAACTCTGCTTTACCTTTAAAATAACTGTATTCACCATTCCAGATTTCCTTATCGAATTTTCTAGAAGGGTTAATCGCTTTTAGACTACCTACTGTTTCATAAGAATCGTTTGGCGTAAACTTGATCGTTGTTACGGTAGGTCCTAAATCTGGATCAAAGTCGGAAGAATAGAGATACCAGTCTTTTTGGATAGAAACGGTGAAAATAACGTCAACAGTTTCGCCTACTTCTGGGTTGGGCTTTGACAAAGACCAAGTCCATTTGGCAGGATTAACTTTCTGAGCGAAGCTGATTGTTGAAAGTGTTAATAACAACAAAATACTTGATAGTAACTTCTTCATGATTGGGGTTTAAGATATTCTTAGTTTGTAAAGCTCTAACGAAAGTCTTCCTATGTTAGTTTCTTTCCTTGATAAACAAATTCGGTTGAAGAAATCAAAATCTGGAGAAATATTAGTGGCTTTATGTAAAAGTAAACGACTAATAGTCAAGACAAGCTATGAAGTACTAGCGTTGCTTGAGGGATAATTATATTGAATGATGTTTGAGCTTTATGCTTGGGTAAATTTATTACTGAATTCTGATTGGTACTACCACTTCGACTTTGTCCCAGCGAAGCAACATATCTGCACCATTACCTTGTTCGTTAAAATCGATATAGAATTTTTCAACAGAGTCTGATTTATTAATGGCTGCAGCAGGTGCATGAAGAATGTCTCTTGTAGGGTCATAAGATAATCCCCATTGTCCTACTTCTTCATTAATAATAATTGTCCAAACGTCTTTTTCTGGAATCGTAAACAAGGTATAACTTCCCGCTTTGAGAGGTTTGCCCGAGATAAGGACATCTTTGTTGAAAGTGATGACAGTAGCTTCGTTGGCACCAGTGCGCCACCATTTGCCGTAAGGAACGAGTGCTTTTGAGTTTTGAGGACCAAAAATAAGGCGTCCTTTTTTGGCTGGTTGGCAGTAGTCGACATTGATTTCTAAACCATTATGTGAAAAGTCTGCAGTGTCGGATGGACTGAAAGATTTGGTATAGAAACGCATTCCGACGAAACCGATAGCGAGTAACGCAAGAAGTACTAAGACTATGCGAAGTAGTTTAATCATTGAGAAAGATTGTGCCATTATTAAAGAATGATAGTCTATTGAATAAGGTATTGAGCAGCGCAAATACAGTTCGCAAGATAACATATTTTATGACACATCACAAAAGAATAGCTTTTCACAAAAGTGAAAAGCTATTCAAGTTTTTACCAGAGACTTTCCATATCGCGGTCTCTTTTCACAATACACCTTTCGTTTTGTAAAAGGTATAGATTTTGGTCAATATCGATACTTGTTTTAGCATCATCTAATAAGCCTTTATAGGCATTTTTAATTTCCTTTCTCCTGATTGCTTCCAAAAATCGTCGGATGTCATCATCAGATTCAAGAATCAAGCCTGGAACCTCTGTAGGTTTGCCATCTTCATCTTTGGCAACCATCGTAAAATAGGAAGTATTAGTATGTTTTACTTCTTGTGATTTGATATTTTCGGCAATGACTCTAATACCAATGATCAACGACGAACGTCCTACGTAGTTAATAGAGGCATGTAATGAAACCAACTCACCCACTTCAACTGGTTTTTTGAATTCCACGTTGTCGACCGAAACCGTGACAACATAGGTCCCAGCGTGCTTGGCTGCACAGGCATAAGCCACTTTGTCCATCAATGACAATAAAATTCCTCCGTGGATTTTCCCCCCAAAGTTTGCGTACGAAGGAATCATTAATTCGGTAATTGTTGTTCTTGAAGAGTTAACAGATTTTGCGTTTTCCATGAATTTCGTGGTTGAGCTTGAGTGATGAACGACCTCTTTGACAGTTTTGTTTGAACCACCTTATATTGTAAAAGGTTGTATAATCAAATACCTCCCTTAGAATCGTTGCTCAGGGACTACAAGCTGAAAGCTAAGTACATAATTTTTTTAAGTCCACAAACTTAGTAGATTTTATGTCAAAACAATTAGGCTTAATTGAAAATAGACACGTATATTTGCGTAAAAATAGAAATTTTCCAAGAAAATGAGTATAAAACCTTGAATATCTTGGTTTTGAACAGCTTATGATAGAAATTATTACAGAATGACTCCTGCAACTCTCTTCTGGTTTATACTACTGACTCCACTAGCAGGATTTGCTATCTCGTTGGGACTTGGCAAGAGTCGCAAAGATATTGTTGGGTGGATTACCTCGGGGCTGTCAGTATTAAACCTTTTGCTTACTATAGGGCTTAGTAGGAGTGTGGCTTTGCCAACCAACCTACGTGTCGAATGGTTTAAGATAGGACAAATAGATTTTGTGTTTGGATTCCTATTCGACTCAAAAGCATTGATGATGCTTTTGTTGGTTAATTTTATTGCCTTCTTAGTGCAAATTTTCTCTATGGAATACATGGAGAATGACCCTGCCAAACATCGTTATTTTGCTTTTCTCCAATTATTTGTTTTCTCAATGCTGGGTATTATTATGACCGACAATTTGTTGGGGATATATGCTTTTTGGGAATTGGTTGGATTGAGCTCATATCTTTTGATTGGGTTTTGGTATCAAAAAACATCTGCAACACAAGCTGCCAAAAAAGCCTTTTTAGTGAATCGTGTGGGAGATTTGGGCTTCTTGCTCGGTATTTTTATGGTATATCACTATTGGGGAAGTTTGAGTTTTGCGGTATTAGGACAAACTCCTGCTAACTTGACTCCTGAAGTAGCTACGATAACAGGCTTGCTTTTGTTTTGTGGTTGTGTGGGTAAATCAGCGCAGTTTCCGTTGCATACTTGGCTTCCTGATGCCATGGAAGGTCCTACGCCAGTATCAGCATTGATTCACGCAGCAACGATGGTGGCTGCTGGGATTTTCCTATTGGCACGCGTACAACCTGTTTTTACGGACGTTGCGTTTATGGTGATTGCTGGAATTGGCTGTACGACTATGTTACTCGGTTCGATATATGCGATTTTTCAAACTGATATAAAAAAGACCTTGGCATATTCTACAATCTCTCAGTTGGGATTGATGTTGATTGGCTTGGGTACTGCTACGTCTTTATTTCATTTATTAACCCATGCGTTTTTCAAAGCTGGTTTGTTCTTAGCTGCTGGGTCGGTAATTCACGCTCTTCATCATGCTTCGCACCATCATGATTTTGATGCTCAGGATATGCGATTAATGGGAGGTTTGAGAAAAAAACTTCCTGTAACGTTTATCACTTTTATCATCTTTGCCGCTTCGTTGGCTGGTTTGCCATTGTTTTCAGGTTTTTTGTCTAAAGATGCTATTCTCGCCAATTTATTTCATTTGGCAGAAATGAACAGTTACTTCAAAATCATTGGTATTTTTACTTTTGTAGGAATCGTGATGACGGCCTTTTATATGTTCCGACAAGTATGGCAGGTATTTATGGGCGAATTTCGTGCAGAAAATGTGCCTTTTGAGCATATTCATGAGGGGTCTTTCAAAATAACGTGGCCTTTGATTTTACTAGCCATATTATCATTGGGAATTGTATTTGCGATGAATCCATTTCATGCTGACCATGCTTGGTTTTGGCACTTTATAGATAATGGCTTTCATTTACCAACTTCTTCGTGGATTGGCTATGCCTCTGTAGCAAGTGCTGGTTTGGGAATTGCTTTTGGATACTTGACTCGAAATAGAACTTTTGATATTCAGGTACCAACTTTTGATAATTTGTATCACTGGCTTTTTGTAAAAACTACGATGTTATTGGCAAGGTTTTTTCAATATGCCGATACCAACTGGGTTGATGGATGGGTAAACCAGCTGGCTTTTACCCAAAAAACAATCGCTCGTGCAGTGTCTTGGGTCGATACCAAAATTGTTGATGGTGGTGTTGGATTTGTAGTTCGTTGGATTGGAATCGTTGGTAAAATGACACGAGCAGTACAAAATGGTAAAGTGCAACTCTATGTATTTGCAGCATTAATGGGATTATTAGGCTTAATATTTTTCTTTATATATTAATTCAATTCGTCGATAGCAACGAATCGTTGAGGCGAGGAAAAAACAGTTACGATGTCAGTACTTTCATTACTTATATTTTTACCCATTGCTTTTTCAGTAGTAATTCTGTTATTACCTGAAAACCTAAAAGGATATTTCAAATGGATTACCGTTGGGGTAACTGCCGTGGAATTTCTTTTGAGTATATGGGTTTATCTACAATTTGACCAACACACAGAAGGTTTTCAATTTTTAGTACAAAAAGACTGGATTACCCTGCCGCTGGGAAGTTTGGGTGTGGCCTCGATTGATTACTTGATTGGGGTTGATGGTATTAGTATGCCCATGATTTTGCTGACAGGCTTAGTAATGTTTATTGGCTCAATTTCGTCTTTTGAGATTGGACAAAAAGAAAAAGCGTATTACGCCCTCTATTTGCTTCTAACAGGCTCGGTAATAGGCTGTTTTGTCGCCTTGGATATGTTCCTATTTTACCTATTTTTTGAGTTTATGTTGTTACCAATGTATTTCTTGATAGGTATTTGGGGGGGACCTCGCAAAGAATATGCTTCTATCAAATTCTTTATTTACACCTTGGTAGGCTCATTATTTATTTTGGTAGTCATGATTGGTTTGTATTTATCAGCAATCGATCCAGTTGAGACGGCCTTACAAACGGGTTTGATTAGTGAGTTGGAGCAAGTGACACCAAATTTGATTTCTGAGATTCAGCGTTTGTTAGCAGAGGGACGTCTTCCATCTGAGCAATTGGTACATACTTTTGACTTAAGATTTTTGCCTGACCCGAATAATTTCTTGCCAGAATCATGGTTGCATGTTTTCTCAAATATTAGCATTGCAGGAATGGGCTTGCGTAGCTGGGCTTTTATATTTCTTTTAATTGGTTTTGGAATAAAATTACCCGCTGTACCCGTACATACATGGTTGCCTGATGCGCACGTAGAAGCGCCAACGCCTGTGTCGGTGGTACTGGCAGGTATTTTATTGAAAATCGGTGGATATGGGCTTTTACGAATTGCCTATCCTATTTTTCCTGAGGCTGGCAGTGAGCTAGCTTTTGTCATAGCGATTGTAGGAGTTGTGTCTATTTTGTACGGAGCTTATAATGCTTTGGCGATGAATGACCTCAAAAAACTCATTGCATACTCGTCTGTTTCGCACATGGGCTTTGTATTACTAGGAATAGCCTCACTGACAAGCGAAGGAATTAATGGTGCTGTATTCCAAATGTTTTCGCATGGCATTCTTTCGGCAATGTTGTTTGTGCTAGTAGGCGTTTTGTACAGTCGCACACACGATCGTCGTATCAATAGCTATCAAGGATTGGCCTCTAAAATGCCAGTTTACACAGCTCTCACAGCTGTAGCATTTTTTGCTTCGTTGGGCTTACCAGCATTCTCTGGTTTTATTGGTGAGTTTTTTACCTTGATAGGAGGCTTTAATAGTTTATATTTCCCAAAATGGGTTACTGGACTTGGAGTGTTAGGATTAGTTTTGGGAGCTGGATATTTCCTTTGGACATTACAGAGAATGTTTTTTGGAAAATTTTGGTCAAGATATGAAGAGTCTGTATTGTCAGATTTGAATACAAGAGAAAAGCTTATGCTTTTCCCTTTGGCGATTTTAGCTTTAATTTTTGGGATATTCCCTAACTTGGTTTTTGATGTGTCAAACCAAGCGGTAAATGAGTTGATAAAGCTTTTTGTATAGTATTTAATCATCTTATACAAAAACCTAGAATGGCATTATGATCGTGGCTAAGACATTATCATCTTCGTTGGTGATTGAAAAAGAAGCTTTACTGCCATAGTGCAATTCAAGACGTTTTCGTAGGTTATCCAAACCAATACCATTGGCACTTGTTTTAGGTTGTGGATTATATTGCCCCGTATTACGAACTTTGATGATTACATCGTGACCAAGGGTGTTAATATCTATTTGAATAAGACCTCCGTTTTTGGTTTTGGCGATACCATGTTTGACCGCATTTTCGATAAGTGTATTCAAGGACATCGAAATGATTAGAATGTCATCAATATTTTCTTGAACATGAAATTCATAGCGAAGACGGTTATCAAAACGAACTTTTTCGAGTGCTAAATAATCTTGGGCTAATTTAATCTCTTCACTAAGCATCGCTTTTTGTTGGTCTCCAAGGTTGAGCGACAGACGAAGTAAGTCAGAAAGTTGCATAATAGCATCACGAGCCTGACGGCTATCGCTGATAGTAAGCGCTTTAATGCTATTGAGTGCGTTGAACAAAAAGTGAGGATTAAGTTGTTTTTTGAGGTTTTCAAGTTCCACAACTTTGAGCATTTTCTCGGCAGCTAAAATCCTTTGTCTGCGACTTTCGTGAACTTGCACAAATCGATAAAGATGATAAAATAGAAACCACGGAATTACAAGCCAGATATTATCAAAAACAAAGAAGATACAATCCATAGCATCGATTTCCCCATGTAAGTATCTACTGCGATTAAAAAAGATAAAATCGGTTAGGGCAAAACAAGTTCCAATCGTCAAACTTCCAAGAAGGGGAAAAACGATAAACTGACGTGAGGTAAAATTTTCGGGGTCATAACTTTCATGAATGTAGTTGTAAAGATGACTAATACCCATTCCCAACACCATATAGGTACAAACATAGATTAGTCTATACATGGCAGTTTCGTCGGCTAGTCCACTATACTTCAGCGAAGTTAGTGTAACAAAAGACCAACTCATAATCTGTATTACCCAATAAAATGCGTTTCTCTTCATGGTTATCTATTAGCTCTGATGAGTAAATATAAACAAAAACAAACAAAGGCGGAAATTTGATTTTCTGTGTAGAATTAAGATGACAAATATTTTGGACTTAAAACAGCAGCTTTTACAAATCCTGAGCAGCTTTGGTATTATTACTCCCGAAGCATTTTTGGCAGGTGTTTTTGTGGTGTTTATTATTGCTGATTTAGTTGTAACCAAACAGTCTTCAAAACTTGTTGTTTCTCAAGTCTCAACGTCAAATTTTACCATAGCAGGCATAATCGTTTTATTAGTTAATTTATATCAAGTAATAGACCAATTTTCGACTATTAATGATACTTTTTTATTTGATAAAATGCTTTTTATTGATGCCAAAGCTATCTTCTTTAAAGCATTGATAAGTCTTTCGGGAATCTTGATGCTTTTACATATACACATCAATAAGTATCAATTTCCCAACGAGTTTTATGCTATTGCTATAGCCATGATTATCGCATTGCAATTGATGACTATGTCGGTCCATTTGCTAATGATTTATTTAGTAATAGAAATGGTTTCCTTGCTTTCGTATGTTTTAACAACCATCAATAAAGATAAAGTTGGTGCAGAAGGCGGTATCAAATATCTTATTTTTGGCGCTACCTCTTCAGCGATTATGTTGTACGGAATGTCATTATTGTATGGCATGACGGGAACGTTGTCTATTACTTCACCTGATTTTAGTAGAGGTCTCACACAAGTAGACGAATTGGCTACCACCGTGGCAGTTGTGATGACTATCGCAGGATTTTTGTTTAAGCTTTCAGCTACTCCTTTTCATATTTGGACGCCAGATACCTATCAGGCTGCTCCAATGCCGATAGTTGCCTTTTTTTCGGTCGCTCCCAAAGTGGCTACGATGTTGGTGGCGTTACGATTTTATATGGCAGTTCCCAACGACCTACGACTCGTTACAGGTGTGATAGCTTTGGCTACGATTACGTTTGGTAATTTTTCGGCACTATGGCAAAACAAAGCCAAGCGATTATTGGCCTATTCTACCATTGCCCATTCAGGTTTTTTGTTGATAGGCTTGATGGCGTTATCTGAGCTTAGTGTTAAAAGTTTAGTGTTTTATTTGGTAACGTATCTCTTTGCCAACTTCGCAGCATTTTATTTGGTTGATTTATTAGCGATTTATCTAGGAACAAAGAACGATTTTGAGATAGTGCAAATTAAGGGTTTAGGTCGAAAAAATCCTGCACTTGGTGTATTATTATTAATTACGTTGGTATCTCTTGCTGGACTTCCTCCAACGGCAGGTTTCTTTGCTAAATTTAATATCTTTTCAGCACTTTGGGAAGCTTATCAAACAGCAGATACGCAAAAGCATATTCTTTTGCTTTTATTTATTTTTGGATTATTTAACACTGCAATTTCTTTGTTTTTTTATCTTAAAATACCCTTTTATTTATTTTTCAAAAACGCTGAAACCGAGTTTGATACATCTCTTTCTACAACTCAATATATACTAGCAAGCGCTCTATGTCTGCCTTTGTTAGGATTCTTCTTTAAGGCAGATTGGTTGATGAATCTGATTGCTTTGTTGTAGAAAGTTTATTAGTTTAGAGGATAGCAACTACAGTAGGCAACCCGAATAAAGGTATATTATGTCTTGAAACGACCTATCGTTAAACGCTAACTTAGCATAACAATCTTAATCTATTATTATGACTGCGACTATATCGACTACTCCTCCTGTACGTACTTTTCTTGGAGATACTTTTGAATTAACTAATGTAGAAAGCGTAAAGCCATTTTATGATAATTTGGTAGAACGTCCCATTGATACACTTGAAGAATTTAGAAAATTCTTGAAAGATCGCTCTGAGCTTGAAAGTTATCTTTCAGAAAACTTTGCTTGGCGCTATATCAAAATGACTTGCGATACTACTGATAAAGAAGTAAAAGCACATTTTGACCAGTTCGTGACCGAAATCCAACCCGAGCTGGCAAATTATGATGATACGCTTAATAAAAAGACGTTAGAAAGTCCTTTCTTAGATATTTTGACATCTGAAGGAGACGACGCTGAAGCTTTTAATATTACTTTTAGAGGAATCAAAAAAGCTACTGAAATATTCAGAACCGAAAATATTAGCCTTTTTACAGAAGTCCAAAACCTCTCTAGCGAATACCAAGGTACAGTAGGTGTAATGACTGTTGAGATAGATGGTCAGACTAAAACTTTGCAACAAGCGGGTGTATTTTTGGAAAATGCTGACAGAGCTATTCGTGAAATGGCTTATCGCAAAATCCAAGAACGTCGTATTCAAGATCGTGACAAATTGGATGAAGTTTTCAATAAACTTAAAACCGTTCGTCATCAGATTGCATTGAATGCAGGTTTTGAAAACTTCCGCGATTATTCGTTTGCTTCACTAAAGCGCTTTGACTACACTCCAAAAGAATGCTTCGATTTTCATGAAGCTGTAGCAGAAACAGTTGTGCCAATCTTGAATCAATTGGCAGAGGAACGCAAAGCAACGCTAGCATTAGATTCATTACGTCCTTGGGACAAAGGTGTCGACGTAAAAGGACGTCCAGCTTTGCATCCGTTCAATGGAGGTGAAGATTTGCTTAATAAAACTATCGATTGCTTTAATCTTCTCGATCCATTCTTAGGTGAATGTTTGACCTTGATGAAACAAATGGGTCGCTTAGATTTGGAATCAAGAGTTGGTAAAGCACCAGGAGGATACAATTATCCTTTAGAAGAAACGGGTTTTCCATTTATTTTCATGAACGCTTCATCGTTGATGCGCGATGTGATTACCTTGTTACATGAGGGTGGACATGCCGTTCATTCGATTGTAACTAAAGATTTAGCCCTAAATACCTTCCGTAATTTTCCGTCAGAGGTGGCAGAGTTAGCCTCGATGTCGATGGAGTTGATTACGATGGATTACTGGCATGTATATTTCGATAATGAGGAAGAATTGCGTCGTGCAAAGATTCAACACTTAGAGGATATTTTGAGTACTTTGCCGTGGGTAGCTACTGTGGATAAATTCCAACATTGGATTTATGAAAATCCAACTCATACCACAGCAGAGCGTACACAAGCATGGCTTCGTATTTATGAACAGTTTGCGGATTCGATTACAGACTGGTCTGGTTTGGAAACCTTCAAATCGAGTATGTGGCATCGTCAATTACATATATTCGAATTACCTTTCTATTATATCGAATATGGTATTGCGCAGTTGGGTGCTATCGGCGTGTGGAAAAACTACAAAGAAAATCCACAAAAAGGTTTAGAAGGCTACTTGAATGCGTTGAAGCTGGGATATACTAAACCAATGGCATCGGTCTACAATGCGGCAAATATTCCATTTGATTTTTCAAAAGAGCATATTGCTTCATTGATGACATTTTTGCAAGGTGAATTAAATGCACTAAAAAACTAAAAAATACTAAATGTCATAAAACAAAAATCCCATCTAGACTTGGTCTGGATGGGATTTTTTATGATTTGGAATCAAGGCAAACTACACTTTGATTTCAACGTCAACACCTGAAGGCAATTCTAATTTCATCAAAGCATCAACTGTTTTTGGAGATGATGAGTAGATGTCGATTAGACGCTTGTAAGTACACAATTGGAATTGCTCACGAGCTTTTTTGTTAACGTGTGGTGAACGCAAAACTGTGAATTTTTCCACTTTTGTAGGCAAAGGAATAGGACCTGAAACAACAGCACCTGTAGCCTTAACAGCCTTCACGATTTTCTCAGCCGATTTGTCCACTAAAGTGTGGTCAAAAGACTTCAATTTGATTCTGATTTTTTGATTCATCTGAATTGGTACGTTTGGTAAAACCAAAGCCGAAAGTACCATTTGCTTCGGATTTGGGACTGCAAAATTACTGATTTACAAGTTATTGAGCAAATGCTATTCTAGATATTTTTATAAAGCAAAATGATTTGTAGCTTAATGATATAACTATTGGTGTTCAATAAGCAAATCATCTGTAGAAATTCCAATCTTTTGTAGAATTTCCAAGAACTCATTTTGTAAGGGTGCTTCAATCAACAATGGTTTATTGGTAACAGGATGGACAATTTCCAACGAAGCTGCATGAAGAAGCATTGTATTCAGTCCAAAATGCTGCTCAAACATCTTATTATGTTTACATTCTCCATGAGTTTTGTCACCAATAAGATAATGGCGTAATTGTGCAAAATGCCGTCTTATTTGGTGCATTCGACCTGTTTCAGGATATATTTCTGCCAACGAATATCGAGACGTTGGATAGCGACTCACTTCTATCGGTAACTCAATTTGCTGCAAACATTTAAATCGAGTAAGCGCATCTTGCATATCTCCATTGTCTTTAGCCAAAGGTCTGTCAGTAAAGCCTTCTTCTGGTAAATATCCTCTTACTAAAGCCCAATATTTTTTGCGAGTAGTATGTTGTTCAAACTGCTGTTTGACAAGTTTATCCACCTCTTTATTCAAGGCAAATAATAGTACTCCACCAGTTTTACGGTCAATTCGGTGACATGGACTTACCCAAACACCCAGTTGGTCTCGAAGTAGCTGTAAAGCAAATACAGTTTCTTCGGCAGCAATAGGCGAGCGGTGTACCAACAAATTATGAGGTTTGTTGATAGCTACAAGATATTCGTCTTGATAAAGAATGGGAAGCGTCATTGGAGTAGGGGATAAATAAAACCGCCTCCACGACAAGTCGAGGAGGCGGTAGCTTATATACAACTAGCAAGCTAGCGTGTTATTACAAACCTTTAGCTTTTTTCACTACTTCGTCTGCAATGTTTTGCGGAACGAATTCATAGTGAGAGAAAGTCAAGTTAGCTGTAGCACGACCAGAAGACATTGTACGAAGGTCAGTTACATAACCGAACAATTCAGACAATGGAATATCTGCTTTCAAGATTACAGCACCTTGTTTTGAGTCCATACCTTTCATCATACCACGACGACGGTTCATGTCACCTGTGATAGGACCAGTATATTCGTCAGGAGTTACTACTTCAACAGCCATGATAGGCTCCATCAATTTAGCACCTGCTGCTTTTGCTGCTTCTTTGTAACCCATACGAGCTGCCAATTCGAATGACAACGCATCTGAATCGACGTCGTGGAATGAACCGTGGAACAAACGAACACGCATTGAGTCCATTGGGTATCCAGCTAAAGCACCATTTTTCATAGCACCTTCGAAACCTTTTTGGATAGCAGGGATAAATTCTTTTGGAATTACACCACCAACGATACCGTTAACGAATTCCAAACCTTCTTTACCATCTTCTCTTGGTCCCATTTCGAATACGATGTCGGCAAACTTACCTTTACCACCCGATTGTTTCTTGTAAACTTCACGGTGTTCAGTAGTTTTAGTCAACGATTCTTTGTAAGCTACCTGAGGAGCACCTTGGTTTACTTCCACTTTGAATTCACGACGCATACGGTCGATGATGATTTCAAGGTGAAGTTCACCCATACCTTTGATGATAGTTTGACCTGTTTCTTCGTTAGATTCAACTTGCAAAGTAGGGTCTTCTTCGATCAATTTACCAATAGCTTTCGAGAAGTTGTCTTGGTCAGCTGATTTCTTAGGCTCGATAGCATAACCAATAACTGGATCAGGGAATACCATTGATTCAAGAACGATAGGGTTTTTCTCATCAGAAAGGGTATCACCAGTTTTGATGTCTTTGAAACCTACTACCGCAGCAATATCACCAGCCTCTAAGCGCTCGATTGAGTTTTGCTTGTTAGCGTGCATTTGGAAGATACGAGAGATACGCTCTTTGTTTCCAGAACGGTTGTTCAAGATATAAGAACCAGCCTCTAACACACCTGAGTAAGCACGAACAAAACACAAACGACCTACATAAGGGTCAGTTGCGATTTTAAATGCTAAAGCAGAGAATGGCTCAGAAGTAGATGGTTTACGGATGATCTCAGCATCAGTACGAGGGTCAGTACCTTTGATAGATTCTTTATCTAATGGAGAAGGAAGAATCGCCATTACATAATCCAACATTGTTTGAACACCTTTGTTTTTGAAAGATGAACCACACAACATAGGAACGATTTTCATTGAGATAGTAGCTTCACGAAGAGCAGCCAAAATTTCATCTTCAGAGATAGATTCTGGATCTTCGAAATATTTCTCCATCAATGACTCGTCAAATTCAGCTACAGCTTCCAATAATTTCTCACGGTATTCAGTAGCTTCTTCCAACATATCTTCAGGAATAGGTACTACTTCGAAAGTCATACCTTTATCGTGCTCATTCCATTTGATACCACGGAAGTTTACCAAGTCAACTACACCTTCAAATTTATCTTCAGCACCGATAGGCAATTGAAGAGGTACAGCGTAGCTACCCAACATTTCCTTCACTTGACGACATACATTCAAGAAGTCAGCACCTGAACGGTCCATTTTGTTAACAAAACCTAAACGAGGTACGTTATAGTTGTTAGCCAAACGCCAGTTAGTTTCAGATTGAGGCTCAACACCATCAACAGCACTGAACAAGAATACAAGACCATCCAATACACGCAAAGAACGGTTTACCTCTACAGTAAAGTCAACGTGACCTGGAGTATCGATAATGTTGATATGGTATTTCTCATCTCTATAGTTCCAGTTTACAGTAGTAGCCGCTGAAGTAATAGTAATACCACGCTCTTGCTCTTGCTCCATCCAGTCCATAGTCGCAGCACCGTCGTGTACCTCACCGATTTTGTGGCTTACACCAGCATAATACAAGATACGCTCAGTAGTAGTAGTCTTACCAGCGTCAATGTGGGCCGCGATACCAATGTTTCTTGTGTATTTTAAATCCCTTGCCATTTTAAATGTTGATTATTTAGTTTTTTTTAGTTCTTCTTTAGTTGGTTAGTTCTTGGCGCAAATTTCTAATTATCAATTATTAATGAATTTGACATGACTAACCATCTTAAAATCAGGGTGCAAAATTACTGAATCTTAGCGAAATACAAAAATTATCACGATAAGTTTTCATTAATAAAGTCAACAAAAGTGATTTTGGATTAAACCAAGAATATTTCCAATAACAAAAAACGCTTGTCGCAACTGCAACAAGCGTTTTTGTATCACCTAACCACTAAATATATTTTTACACAAAAAATTGTATTTTTTATGTCTATTGAATACTTGCTTTAAATTTTGACCACGACAATTGAGCTTGTTCTCCTTCGGCATTGTTTGCCATAATAATGATTTCGCCCTCAATTTCATCATCTGTCAATTTGATGATGTTAACACGTCCTACTCCATTTAGCAAACCTTCCGAATTGGGAAGAGACGCTTGATAAAAATTGTTGATGTCACGATACTGACTAAAATCTTTTACAATGTTTCCTACATTTTTTTGTGTACCATTTCCAGGGATAAAAAAAGTAGATGGTTTATCCACATTGTAAAGTCTTACATAAACAGATTCAGAAGTACTGTCGTCGGTGGCCATAATCGTGATACTATTTCCACCTCTTTCTATTAATTTTTTGACAACTACTTTGGACGTTTTGAAAGAATGCTCTCGATTCTCTTCGAAACTAATATTTCCTTTGAAAAACCCTTGTTTGTTCTGATTAAAATCTGCAACCCCGTGACTGAATGATATTAAACTAGCAACGAAGCAAAGCAGGATTCCTAATAGCACCATTGGGTTTCGGAAGAAACGCCTTGTTCTAATTTTCATGAACTTGTATCGTTAAGTGTACTTGTAAGAGTACTTTAACTGTTAGAAATAACTTGAAACACTAATTGGCAAATATTTTGCTAATAGCATTGTTGTATTTTTTTTATCTAAGCAACAACAAAAATAGAATACTCTAATTACTTTATCAATAGCATATCCAATACTTTATTGTTAAAGTTATTAAACGGTTGTTTGTATGACTTTGCCAAACAGTCGTTCAATAACCGACTTGCCTATCTTATTGACGCACGAATGGGGCTGAAAGTTACAGATAAAAACGAAAAAACTTTTTAAATACGCTTAAAAGCTTGTTTTAGAGGTTTTTGAAAGAAGAGGTTTTGTCAACTACTATGTTAGATTTAGTCAAATATACCGTAAATAATAAGAGAATATTAATGAGAAAAATCATTTTTTTGGAAGGTCTAAAGAAATACTCAATACAAAATTAATAGATACAAAGCTTTAAGCTTAGGGATGATTCACGAATATTCGTTTGGCTTTAATAAGGACTTTGTATTAAATCTCGAGAGTTGGATTTTTCGAACTAATCACAATAAAAAAAGTGTTTTCATATTGGGCTACTTGTTTACCAATCGGGGTACAATAAAGTATATTTTTAAAAGTGGCCCGCTTAAATGAAAACTGCTTTGTGAGTTTTGAAAAAACAAGAAATTAACCTTTGTGAAAATATCCGTGAGACAACTATTATCTTTGGTGTACTTTTCCTGAAAATCTTATTAAGATGACAGGTCGATGAATTATAGCAATAACGTCTAACAGTACCAAAGACAATCACCTTGTAAGGGTGTTTGAAAGATTTTACAAGTTTTTTGTGATTAAACGACGATTTTCAAAACTGTTAGGTCAAAAACTAGTTTAATAAAATGGAGTTATTTACTAAATCTCCCGTTAAGGAAGCACAACGTGCGTCAGGTTCAGATGCTGAGTCTATTGGACTAGAAGCACGCAAAAAAATGAAGAAAATGAAGTCTTTTCAAATACCAGAGCTCTATAAGAGTAGTATCATTGGAGGAATCAAGGAAAAACGTCGCCAAAAGGACAAGCTCAAGAAGGATTTTACGCCAACATTGCTTGATTTTGGTGCTGTACGCTTCTTGATTTCAAGACATTTTGGATTTTGCTATGGTGTTGAAAATGCGGTAGAGATAGCATATAAAACCATCGATGAAAATCCCAATAAACGAATTTTCTTGCTTTCAGAGATGATTCATAACCCCGACGTAAATGCAGATTTACTAAGTCGTGGGGTACAGTTTATCATGAATACCTCTGGAGACCAGCTTATTGAATGGGAATCTCTAACGAGCGATGATGTAGTGATTGTACCTGCTTTTGGGACAACCTTGGAGATACAACAAAAACTCTCAGATATAGGTATCAATGCTTATCAGTATGATACAACTTGCCCGTTTGTCGAAAAGGTGTGGAATCGTGCGTCTGCCATTGGACAAAAGGATTATACCATCGTGGTACACGGCAAGCCTTCGCATGAAGAAACTCGTGCTACTTTTTCTCATGCCAAACAAAATGCTCCAACCGTAGTGGTAAAGGATATGAAGCAAACGGTTGAGCTTGCAAAATATATTACGGGAGAAAAACCTCAAGCAGATTTCTATACAGAATTTAAAGGTCAATATTCAGAAAACTTTGATATTGAGAAAGATTTACGTCGTATAGGTGTCGTAAATCAAACAACGATGTTGGCCTCCGATACACAGGCAATTGCTGATTATCTCAAAAATGTTATGCGTGAAAAATATCACGTAGACGGGCTTGATATTACTTCTTATTTTGCAGATACTCGTGATACTCTTTGTTATGCTACCAACGATAATCAAAGTGCTACGTATGGTTTGCTGGAAAAAGAAGCCGATTTGGTAATTGTTGCAGGGGGTTACAACTCTTCAAATACTTCACATTTAGTAGAGCTTTGTGAACAAAAACTACCGACTTATTTTATTTCTTCAGCAGATAAAATTTTATCAGAAAATCTAATTAGTCATTTTGATTTACATACTAAAAATGAAAAAGTGACAGAGAGTTTTCTTCCCCATAAAGATATTACCACAATAATGCTAACCTGCGGTGCGTCATGTCCCGATGCAGTTGTGGAGGCAATTCTTCTTCGATTACTCTCTTTTTTCCCTAATACCAAAAATGTAGACGAGGTAGTGACTCAACTTTAGCGTTACCATAGGTTTATTATCCATGCATTAGGGAAAATTATCCTTTGATACCCCAATAGATTGCTGTAGTTTTGTGGTCGAATTATCCTAAAAGTCCCATGATAAGAAATAGGACTTTTAGGGTATTCGTTCCTTGAATTGATTTAGAAACCAGACTTTAATTTGACTTTTATCGGGTTCGAAAAAGTAAAGGTCTTGTAAACTGTTATATCATTAGATGAGTGCAAAATATTTTCATTTGACTGTAAAGGAGGTTATTGAAGAAACTCCAGATACAAAGACTTTTTCTTTTTGGCATCCTATCCATCAAGCTGTCAGTTACAAGGCTGGACAGTTTTTGACTTTAATTCCAGAAATTGATGGTAAAAAAGTACGTCGTAGTTATTCAATGTCTAGTTCGCCTAACAAGGATGCTTCGATTGCTATAACTATTAAACGTGTTCCAGGAGGACTGGTATCAAATTACCTTTGTGACAATCTTAAGGTAGGCGATGCGCTCGAAATGATGGAACCAATGGGACATTTTGTAATCGAACCAAATCCAACTAAGTCGCGAGTAATCGTTTTATTTGGTGGAGGTTCTGGTATTACGCCATTAATGTCTATTGCCAAATCAGTTTTACCAGTAGAAACAGATACCAAAGTGTATTTAGTCTATGGTTCAAGAAATGAAGAGAATATCATTTTCAAGAAACAATTAGAAGAACTAGAAAAAACTTATCAAGGTCGTTTTAGAGTATTACATGTGCTAAGTCAACCTTCTTATACATGGACAGGTTACAAAACTCGTATCAACCAAGCGTCGGCAGTAACTTTCTTAAAACA
Source organism: Flectobacillus rivi (assembly GCF_030056655.1). Classification (NCBI taxonomy): domain Bacteria; kingdom Pseudomonadati; phylum Bacteroidota; class Cytophagia; order Cytophagales; family Flectobacillaceae; genus Flectobacillus; species Flectobacillus rivi. The sequence goes on along the minus strand of NZ_JASHIE010000008.1, from coordinate 304,748 downwards.
AGATTTTGGGTTGGATATTGGTAAAGCCGAATATTACTTGTGTGGACCAGAAGGTATGATGGAGCAGGTAGAAAATGCCATTAGAATTTTTGGAGTAAGCGATGCCCAAATCCACAAAGAACATTTCTTCAGTGCACATGATACCGCTGCCAATGAAGCAGATGAAGAAGAGGGTGGTAGCTTAAAAGAGCAAATGGTTACCATTCAATACGAAGGAGAAGATTATCAAGTGTTAGTAAAACCACACGAAACAATCCTTGAAGCGGCACTTCGCGAAGATATAGATTTACCATATTCATGTCAGGCAGGTATGTGTACTGCATGTATGGGCAAATGTTTGAGCGGAAAAGTTCAAATGGACGAAGAAGACGGTTTGACAGATAATGAAATCAAACAAGGCTATATTTTGACCTGTGTAGCGCACCCAGCTACATCAGGCGTAGTCATTGAAATAGAATAAATACTCCACAATAGTTATCCACAAGTTTTCGAAATTGTGGATAACTATTGTTTATAAGTAACAAAACACATCAAAGTATCTGATATTACAGTATTTATACCTAATGAGGAACTATTTTAAATAGGGCTTTGTATGGCAATTATAACTAAAGTTATTCGCTTACCGAAAAGCATTAGTAGTTTTCCAAAATAGCTTGTAGCTTTGGTTGGTAATATCAAAAACGAGAGTCTTTTCAGTAATTCATAAAATATTTTGGATGAAATTATAAGTAAATAAAGATTTAGTTTTCAATAACCATTAAGTATCAAATTCTTACTTTATCATTCGAAAATATGGCACAAAAATTCTTGGTAATCTCAGGATTTTCTACCTAATTTTGTTTACTGAAAGATAACCCATCGTTAACCCTCTATTAATCTGAATTTTATTGCGAAAAATTACCGAACCACTTTAATCTGTATAAATGGTTTCAGGAGTACTATTTTTTAATAATACTCGACAAACGCAAAATAACTACCAAGTAAAGTCATGTCTGACGCAATCAAACACGAGTGTGGTATCGCACTCATCCGTCTCCGAAAAGACTATCAGTACTATATCAATAAGTACGGAACCCCGCTGTATGGTATCAACAAGCTTTACCTAATGATGGAAAAGCAAGTTAACCGAGGACAAGACGGTGCAGGTGTAGCCAACATCAAAATTGATGTGCCTGCTGGTCACAGATATATCAGCAGATACCGTTCTGTAGAGCAAAATGCTGTAGCTGATATTTTCGGAAAAATTTACAAGAAGTTTCGTAAAGGCTTGAAAGACCACAAAGACAAAGCTAAAGATGCCAAGTGGATTCAAGAAAATGTAGCATTCTCTGGTGAAGTATTTTTGGGTCACCTGCGCTATGGTACACACGGTCAAAACGAAATCGAAAACTGCCACCCAATGTTGCGTCAAAGCAACTGGAGAAGTAGAAACTTGGTAGTTGCTGGTAACTTTAACATGACTAATGTAGAAGAACTTTTTAATAAGTTAATCTCATTAGGACAGCATCCGAAGGAAAAAGTGGATACAGTAACCGTGATGGAAAAAATTGGGCATTTCTTAGATGAAGAAAACCAACGTCAGTTTGACTTCCATAAACATAGTTACGAAAATCCAGAGTTGTCAAATGTGATTGAAGACAACATTGATTTGCAAAGAGTATTACAGCGTTCGTGTCGTGATTTTGATGGTGGATACGCCATGTGCGGTGTGACTGGACACGGTTCTGCTTTTGTAGCACGCGACCCAGCGGGTATTCGCCCAGCTTTTTGGTATGCCGATGATGAAGTGGTAGTAGTTGCCTCAGAAAAACAAGCTATCAAAACGTCATTTAACTGTAATTACGAAGATATTCAGGAAGTACAGCCAGGTCATGCTTTAATTATTGACAAACGTGGTAACTATTCTGAAAAGAAATTTATTGAACCACTCGAAAAGAAATCGTGTAGCTTCGAAAGAATCTATTTCTCACGCGCTTCAGATCCAGATATTTATGCCGAACGTAAGGAATTAGGACGTTTGGTAATCCCACAAGTACTTCAAGAAGTAAACTACGACCTCAAAAATACCGTATTCTCGTATATTCCAAACACTGCTGAAACTGCCTTTTTGGGTATGATTGAAGGATTGGAAGATTATCTTGCCAAAGAACGTAAGAAAGCCATCATGGGCGGAGGTTTGGCAGAAGAGACTTTAGAGGAGTTATTGACTTTCCGTCCTCGTGTTGAAAAGTTGATTTCGAAAGATGTAAAACTTCGTACTTTCATCACCAATGATGCCGATCGTAATGATATGGTGTCGCATGTGTATGACACTACTTATGAGGTAATCAAAAAAGGCGTTGATAATGTTGTGTTGATTGACGACTCTATCGTAAGAGGTACAACACTCGAGCGCTCTATTTTGAAGTTGTTGGATAAATTAGGACCTAAGAAAATCGTAATTGTTTCATCAGCTCCTCAAATTCGCTATCCAGATTGTTATGGTATCGATATGTCAAGAATGAAAGATTTTGTGGCATTCCGTGCAACTTATGAATTGTTACAAGAGCGTCACATGGAAGATATCCTCGAAGATACTTTGGGCCGTTGTGTAAGTGCTTTTGAATTAGGAACTGCTCATACACAAAACTTTGTGAAGGCGATTTACGAACCATTTACAAACGAAGAGATTTCAGCTAAAATCGCAGATATAGTAAAGCCAGCAGACTTAAAAGCTGATTTAGCAATTGTTTATCAAACAGTAGACAGTCTGAACAAAGCTTGTCCATATAATCTTGGTGACTGGTATTTTACGGGTAACTTCCCAACACCAGGTGGTAATAAGGTTGTAAACAAAGCTTTTGTAAACTTTATGAAAGGAGTAGAAATTAGAGCTTACTAGTTTCTAAAACAATTTTTTCAAAAGCGGGTAAATGCTGTATGGTATTTACCCGCTTTTATTTTGTACAAGCAATAGCTCAGTTTTATCCTAAACCCAAACATTTGCTAACTTTGTGTTGAAGATGCAACATTCTACACGCTATGTTTTACAGACATCTTCATCATCATTCACTATTTATATTTTGCTAAAATGGCATTGACAAAAGAACAAGTACTCAAGCAATATTTTGGGTATGATAAATTTAGACCTCTTCAGGCTGACATCATTGATTGGGTATTGTATGGACAGGATTGTATGGTATTGATGCCAACAGGGGGAGGAAAGTCCCTTTGTTTTCAGGTACCAGCACTGATGATGCAAGGAATTACGATTGTAATTTCCCCACTAATCGCATTAATGCACGACCAAGTTCAAGCATTGCAAGCCAATGGTATTCCTTCTGCTTATATCAATTCTTCGCTTTCTGGTGCTGAACGATTTGCGATAGAACGCCAATGTAAAGCTGGTGAAATAAAGCTACTATATATTTCTCCTGAAAAACTCTTTTCGAATGGATACCTCGATTGGATAAAGTCTTTGCAAGTAAGTATGGTGGCCGTGGATGAATCTCACTGTGTATCTGTTTGGGGACATGATTTTAGACCCGAATATACTCAATTACACGTGCTGAAGTCTGCCTTGCCCAATGTGCCTTTTATGGCATTAACTGCTACAGCTGATAGAGTAACCAGAAAAGATGTACTTACCCAGTTGGGAATTCCCGAAGCTCGTGTCTTTATTAGTTCGTTTGACAGACCCAACTTATCATTGTCGGTACAACCAGGACGAAATCGCTTGAAAACAATTCAAAAGTTTATTCAAGAACGCCCTCGGAAAGCAGGTATTATATATTGTTTAAGTAGAAAAAATACAGAACAACTCGCCGACTCACTGCTAAAAGTGGGTATCTCTGCTCGATGCTATCACGCAGGGATGAGCACCGACGAGCGTGCCAAAGTACAAGACCAATTTTTACGAGATGATATACAAGTGATCTGCGCTACTATTGCTTTTGGTATGGGTATCGACAAGTCCAATGTTCGTTGGGTAATGCACTATTCATTGCCAGCTAATATCGAAAGTTTTTATCAAGAAATAGGTCGTGCAGGTCGTGATGGTGTCAAAGCTGATACACTATTGTTTTATTCTTATAATGACCTAATTGTCCGAAAAGATATGCTGGCGCAATCTGAATTGCCAGCAGAAATGAAAGAAGTCCAATTAGCTAAGCTGGATAGATTAAAGCAATATGCAGAGGCAGAAATTTGTCGTAGACGAATTCTATTGAGCTATTTCAACGAGGAGGTAGACCGTGACTGTGGAAATTGCGATGTTTGTAAAAATCCCCCTATTAGGTTTGATGCAAGTGTACTAGCTCAGAAAGCTCTTTCTGCAATCGCACGTACTAATGAAAGAATCGCTATGGGTATGTTGATTGATATACTTCGTGGCTCTAACAATCGAAGAATTATAGAGCATCGCTACCATGAAATCAAAACCTTTGGTGCAGGACGTGATTTGAAATATGAAGAATGGGCAGACTATATTCAGCAAATGCTCAATTCTGGCATTATGGATATTGCCTACGACGAGCAACATGCCTTCAAGCTAAACAACGCTTCTTGGTCGGTATTAAAAGATGGTAAAAAAGTGCAACTTGTACGATTTAGGCCATTTGAAGAAAAGCAAGCTGAACGCGAAGCCAATGCAGCTCCTAAAGAAAAAACCAAACGAGAGGTGGTTCGTGATGAGTTGTTTGAACGTTTGCGATTGTTGCGTAAACGAATTGCCGATAACTTGGATATTCCTCCATTTGTGGTCTTTTCAGATGCAACCCTTTCTGATATGGCGCAGAAAAAACCTATTTCTCCAGCCGAGATGCTCAATGTCTCAGGGGTAGGAGAGCAGAAGTTCAGACAATATGGTGATGCTTTCCTCAAAGAGATTCGGGATTTTATCAAAACTTTAGGTAAATCTGGAGGTGAAAAAGGAGATACTGCCAAAATAAGCTTTTCACTTTATGAAGAAGGTTTATCCCTAGATGAGATAGCAGAAAGAAGAGGTTTGAGCCCTGTTACGATTGTATCGCATCTGGTGAAGTTCTTTGAAGAGGGTCACCCTGTAGATTTACGCAAATTTGTCACTACAGTAGAGTTTAACGCTATTGCCCAAGCCATGAAAGTACTTGGTACTAAAAAAGGAGAACCTGTCAAACCTGTGTTTGACTTGTTGCAGGGCAAATACGATTACCACAAAATCAAAGTTGTAATGGCTTTGTTAGACAAGTAGACTTATGAAACAAGAGGTTATAGATTATATTAAAAATCAGCTAGAAGAACGAATGCAAGCTGCTTGGGGTGCTATGCAAGCTGCCCAAGCTTCTGCCAATGAGGAAAGTAAAAGTTCTGCTGGGGACAAATACGAAACAGCAAGAGCGATGGGGCAGTTAGATAGAGATATGTACGCTCGCCAATACGAACAAGCTCGTCAAGAAAGAGTTCTGCTCGAAAGGATAGATCCTCAACATACTCCTCAACATGTGTCTTTGGGCGCACTTGTGCATACGAGTATGGGGATATTTTTTATTGCTGTTAGCTTGGGTTCAATCAAAGTAGTAGGCGAAGCAGTGATGGTAGTGTCAGCCCAATCTCCTATTGGTGCATTACTAATGGGGAAAGTTGTAGGCGATTCATTTGATTTTAGAGGAAAAAAACACCAAATTCAACAAATAGCTTAATCAAAACCATCTTACCCTTCATTCTGAATCTTACTATGATACAACAAACAAGAAGAGATTTTCTCAAAAAATCCTCATTAGGATTAGCAGGGTTGGCCTTGTCATCAAATGACTGGCTAAATAGTGCTGCTAAACCTTTTTATGAAATATCACTAGCCGAATGGTCTTTGCATAAAACAATCTTTAGCGGCAAATTGAGTAATTTAGATTTTCCACAATTTGCTAAAAAAGAGTTTGGTTTAGAGATTGTTGAATATGTAAATCAATTTTTCCCTGATAAAGCAAAAGATAAAGCCTATCTCAAAGAATTAAGGACAAGATCTGTAGAATCAGGAATTCGCAATCACCTGATTATGATTGATGCCGAAGGCGAATTAGGTGAAGCTGATACTCAAAAACGTAAGCAAGCTGTCGAAAACCATTACAAATGGGTGGAGGCTGCGCAGTTTTTAGGTTGCCAAACCATTCGGGTAAATTCAAGAGGAGAAGGAGACCCTAAAGAAGTGGCTAAGCGATGTGTAGAAAGCTTGAGAACATTAAGCGAATTTGGAAAGGCGCATAATATCAATATCATCGTGGAAAACCACGGAGGATATTCTGCCAATGGTGCATGGTTGGCGGGTATTATGAAAGAGGTTGGAATGAAAAACTGCGGAACATTGCCCGATTTTGGCAACTTCTGTTTAGAATGGAGTGGTGCAGAGTGGCATAGTCAGTGCAAAACACAATATGACCCATACAAAGGTACCGCCGAAATGATGCCTTATGCTAAGGGAGTAAGCGCTAAAACCTTTAATTTTGATGCCAAAGGCAATGAGCCAACGATTGATTACATAAAAATGATGAATGTTATCAAGAAGTCAGGTTTTAGAGGCATTATCGGTATAGAGTATGAAGGAGAAACCCTAACCGAAATAGAAGGAATCAAAAAGACTATAGCATTACTGAAAAAAGCAACATCAGCCATATAAAAAAAGCCCTTGTGTCAGATGAACACAAGGGCTTTTTTTAAAGGAAAATCACTTCATTAACTAATTCAGCACCAATAGCTTGATTGATTAGCTGAAGAATCTTGTTTTTTGCCATTAACAACTCATTTCGCAAAGAGGCCGAATCCAGTTGAATATACAGTTTTGCTTCAGTAATATAAACCTTGGTTGTTCTCGCAGCAATAGGAGCCCCCATAATTTGCTCCCAGTGAGCAGCTACATAGGTTTCATCAAACTTTGTACGAAGTTTGTAAAACTCTAGCATATCTTCAATTGCTTCTTTGAGGGAGGAAGCGCTTGTTTTACGCTTCGCATTTTCTCGATTATATGAATAATATTGCGCCATATCTGTAAGGAATAAACACTCAAAGGTACAGCTAATAGCTGAAAAAAATACAATTCGCATGAACACATTATTGCTATATATTCAAGTACGAAAGAGTCCATTGGAGGTTCGCTACCAAAATCCATTGCACCAAATTATTTATCAAGAAGGCTGGTCTGCCAACTTTGTAACCTATGACATTGATAATTATTCTGAGAATCTTATTTTGAATCAGTTAAAAGTTGCCATCAGTAATGCAGTAGAAATATTTGTATTAGTAGATGCCGAACCAGAAGCTAACTTAGGGGGAGTCGGTAATATAGTATCGATTCTTGCTGATAAATCATCTAAGGTGCGGATCCGCCTAGAGGGAGGGCATACAATTCTTGAAAAATATCTGAGTGTTTTTTCTCATCAAAAGTCAGTAGTAAATACTCATGAATTACAGAAAATTGAAACAATCCTTGATAAGATTTACCCGAAATAAGATATTGTTCAAAAGTTTATATATTTTCTTGTAAAAATCAAATTCTTCAAAAAGTACATCAAAAGTATTGAATAGAGCTTTAAAATATTACTATAATACAATGTTTGTTGAATACGGACGAATTTCTTAAAAAAAACTTGACAATAGAGATATGAGAATTAAAAGAAATTTATGTTAGTTTTGTCATTACTAGAAAACATAAAACAATCGAAATAATCTTTTGTCTTGAAACAGTTTTCTGTAGATTTATTTTAAAAAATCACCTAAAAATTGTTTTTTAACTTAAACCCAAATTACCAAACTAATGAGTACACAACAAGCAAAACCAGCTGCTCCAAAGCCAGCAGCACCAGCAAACAAAAAGTCAGGCGGTATTCCTGCGGGCGTAATCATTTTGATTCTATTTGCTGTAGCACTTTCTCTTTACAAATTCGTAATGGGAGATCCTTCTCACTTTGAGAACAACAACCCAGACGGACACCCAATTCCAGGTGACTACTTTGGTATCGTTTACAAAGGTGGTATCATCGTACCAGTTTTGATGACATGTTTCTTGATTTCATTGACTTTCTCTATCGAGCGTATCCTTACAATCGGTAAAGCAAAAGGTACTGGTGACATCAACGCTTTCGTTCGTAAAATCCAAGCTTCTTTGGACAAAGACGATGTTGAAGGTGCATTGAAAGAGTGTGACAAACAAAAAGGTTCAGTAGGTAACGTTACTTTAGCTGCTGTTAAAAAGTACAAGCAATTGTCTACAGACGGTTCTTTAGACAAAGAACAAAAATTGGCTGCATTGAGCAAAGAAGTTGAAGAAGCTACTTCATTGGAATTGCCAATTTTGGAGAAAAACCTTACTATCATCGCTACATTGGCGTCGGTATCTACCCTTATCGGTCTATTAGGTACTGTAATCGGTATGATCAAAGCGTTCTCGGCTTTGGGTAACTCAGGAGGTTCAACTGACTCTTCAGCTCTTGCAAACGGTATCTCTGAAGCCCTAGTAAACACTGCATTGGGTATCGGTACTTCAGCTGTATGTATCATCGGTTATAACTTCTTTACGTCTAAAATTGACGAATTGACATATAGCATTGACGAAATCGGTTTGAGCGTTAACCAAAACTTCGCTTCTCACCACAGTTAGTAGTTTGAAAATTGGGCAATTTGAAAATCTGAAGAGTTTACTCTTCTGAATCCCAAGATTGTTTTCAAATATAAGTTTTCTCAAATTTTCAAATTAATAACATTATGCCAAAGGTAAAAGCAAAAAGACAGAGTGTGTCTTTGGACATGACAGCGATGTGTGACGTGGCATTCTTGTTGCTCACATTCTTCATGTTGACGGCGAAATTCCGTCCTGAGGAAGCTGTTACCATTACGCCTCCTACGTCTATCTCTGAAAAGCCGCTTCCTTCTGAAAAAGGTGTTATTACCATTTCGGTTGCGCCAGATGGCAAGATTTTCATGGGTGTTGACGATAAGGAAGCACAACAGATGATGTTGGAAAGAATGGCTAACCGTGTTGGTGTTCCTATCTCGGCTACAATGCAGAAAAACTTTATGGCTTCTGAAATTGTAGGTTATCCAGCTGGAGCACTGAAACAAGTATTAGAGGAAAAACCATCGGCTTGGAAAGCAAAAGGATACTACCAAGGTATTCCTTGCGATTCTGCTAATAATGAGCTTTTCTTGTGGGTAACGTATGCTAAATTAGCAAACCCTGCCCTTCAAGTAGCTATCAAAGGTGATGGTAACTCAAATTACAAAGTTTTCAACCAGGTTGTAGGTACATTACAAGAACAAAACATCAACGTTTTCCAGTTGATCACAGGTCCTGAAAACAAACCAAGAAATTAATTAAGTTGTACTCAGTAGTTTATTAACCCTGCCCTGCATTGTGGGGTAGGGTACTCATAACCTTCGAAGCAACTAGATTGATATCCTATTAACAACATTAAAACTACTCAACGACTATGGCAGAAATAGACCAGTCCGGTGGGGGTAAGAAAGGTGGTAAAAAGCGTAGTAAGAAAGCGTCTACCAAGATTGACATGACGCCAATGGTAGACTTAGGTTTCTTGCTTATCACATTCTTCATGCTAACAACTACGTTGGCTAAGCCCGTGACAATGCAGCTTAGTATGCCTGATAAAACTGAGACAAAGGAAACATCTCCTGTAAAAGCATCGGAAACACTTACTGTGTTGCCAGATGAAAATAAAGTTTACTACTATCAAGGTAAGCCAGGTGATGCGACAACAGTCGTTCAAGTAACTGACTACTCAGATCAAGGTATCAGACAAGTATTATTTAGATTAAAAAAGCAAGTCGGACAAAACTTCACCATCGTTATCAAAGCTACTAAGGGTGCTAAGTATAAAAATATGGTGGATATGCTCGATGAGTGTGCAATTACTGATAACAAGCGTTATGCTCTTCTTGAAATCACTCCTATTGATGAGGAAATGATTAAGAAATCAGGAAAATAATTAAGCACACCAATGAAATTAAAATAAAACTAATAAAATAGTTGTAAAACTAAATAAATAGTTTTATCTTAGTTCTGTGGTTCTGAAAACAAAAAAAGAATTTCAACAGAGTTAACAAAACGAGAAAATATGTCAAACGTAATTAGCCCTAACGCAACGCTTGACGACATAATTTTTAAGGATAAGAATAAGGAATACGGTGCTTATTTTTTGAGAAAGAATTATCAAGCTGTCGTCAAGAGGTCAGTAATGATAGGTTCTGCTCTTTTCGCTGGTGCGCTTGCTCTACCGTTTATTATTAGCAGCTTGACTCCAAAAGACAATGAAAAGACAGAGGTGATTGCAGAGGTGATGAAAGTGGCCGAACCTCCGAAGAAATCGGATACGCCACCACCACCACCACCGCCGCCACCACCACCACCAAAAGATATTCCGAAAGTAACAACTACTAAGTTCTTACCTCCGGAAATCAAGCGTGATGAAGAGGTACAAAAGCCTGAACCTCCACCAGAGGTAGATAACATCAAAGGTAATACTGCAACAGAAAGCGTTAAAGGTAATACTGATGATATCGCTCCTCCAGTGGATCCAGATGCAAGACCTGCTAAAGAAGAAGCTCCAGTTGAACCACCGAAACCAGTTGAAGAAGAAATCTTTACTGCGGTAGAACAACAAGCAGAATTCCCTGGTGGTATTCCTGCTTTTGCAAAATTCTTGCAGAAAAACCTTAAATACCCTGCTGCTGCACAACGTGCTAACGTTCAAGGTAAAGTTTACGTTCAGTTCGTTGTAAACACCGATGGTTCAATCCAAGGTGTTGAAGTATTGAAATCAGTAGGTTTTGGTTGCGATGAAGAAGCTGTTCGCGTAATCAAAATGGTTCCTAAATGGAACCCTGGTAAGCAGTCTGGACGTCCAGTTCGTTCAAGATTTACAGTGCCTATCAACTTCGTTTTGTCGGAGTAGTATGCATTACTATAGTCTTTATTAGTATGAAACCTGTCAGGAAACTGGCAGGTTTCATTTTTAGAGGGACTTAAATTTTTGAAAGATGCCAAAAAGAGATTCACAAAAGTATTATTCCATATCAGTAATTATTATTGCTGGACTGATGTCTGTAGCCTATATAGGCATTGGAATTTTCTTAATCATTGTGCCAGATTCAGCATTTGCACAGGTGTTTTTTCCAAGTATAAAATGGTCTTATGCTTGGGGAGCAATTCTTATCATCTATGGTTTGTATAGAGGATACAGAGCGATTGAAAAATATAAAGAAGATACCGAGGAAGAGAAAGAAGAGGATGAGTATCGTTATTATGACAATAAGAAATGATAAGGCTTATTGCTGATGCAGATAAGCATTGCTCATGACGAAGTAAAACTTTGTTAATGATAGTTAATAGAATTAGATTATTCAAAGAAAATATATAGACGCATCTAGGTGCTTCGTTAATATTATAAATCTCAAAAAGCAATGAAAAAGTATATTAAGTTTGTTTCAGCTCTTGGTGTACTCGGTGCCTTAGTTTCTTCTTGTGGATACGTAGGCAACCACCCAAATGAAAATGCACCTACTGATACGCCTGCAAAAGGGGAAATAACAGTGGCAGTAGATGAGTCTTTTCAGAATATTTTAGATGCCGAAAAGTATGCTTTTGAACAGGGTTATAAATATACCAAAATCAATGTAGTGTATAAGCCCGAAACAGAAGCTATCAATATGATGCTAAATGATAAGGCTAGACTAGTAGTAGTAGCAAGAGAGTTGACAGAGAAAGAAAAGAAGGTTTTTGAAGATGACCGTACTGTGTATCGTAGCTACAAGTTTGCAGGAGATGCTTTGGCTTTGATTACCAATAAAACAAACAAGGATACCTTGATTACAGTTAAAGACGTTGAAGCTCTAATGAAAGGTAAGATCAAAAAATGGTCTGAATTTAGCAAAGGAGGGAATAGTCAAGAGGTAGTTTTAGTATTTGATAATTCTAACTCAAGTAATCTTACCTTTTTGATGGATAAGTTTGGTATTAGCAAAAAAGATAAAGTGCCTTTTTTTGCTATGAAGTCTAATAAAGAGGTCATAGCGTATGTGAAGTCTCATAAAAATGCCATTGGCGTTATTGGTACCAACTGGATTAGCGATGGAGATGACCCTGCTTCGCTGGGTTTTATCAAGGATATAAATGTAATGTCGGTGACAGACAAACCCAACCCAACAAAAGAAGATTACTATCAACCTTTTGGCTATAATCTAGCCTTAAAAAAATACCCTTTAACGCGTGTGATTAAGTGTATTTTGAAGGAGTCACACATGGGACTCGGTACAGGTTTTATCAATTATATGTGTATGGATCAAGGTCAGTTGATTGTTTTGAAGGGAGGCTTACTACCATTAACAAGACCAATTCAAATTCGTACAGTAAAAATTGGAGAATAACGTCTTTGTATCAAAATGAACTATTATTCATTTGATTGACAATGAATTGCTAATGATTTTTTAAGACCTTTTTAATAAATCTTATATTCTAGTTATAAAGAATAAAATTTTGCCTTTTTATTGGAAATTTTAATTTAATTTTGTCTTAGAAGTTCAAAAAGAAACAATATAAAAATTGCTAAGTTATTCACTTGACTTTAGATCTTTTCATAAATACTAAATCAAATAAAATTATTTATTCATTAATCTTAATCCCAACTAACTAATTACACAAATGAAAGTAAAGATGAAATCTCTGTTGGTGGCTGTTAGTTTACTGTTTGCAGGTGCTGCAAATGCGCAAACAGTACAGCAAGGTTTGTCGCAGTTGGATGGAGACCAGCCAAGTAAAGCGAAGGCGACTTTTGAGAGCTTGGTAGCGGCTGCTCCGACGGCAGAGAACCAATTCTATTTAGGTTATTATAATTTGCGTGTAGGCCATCTTGATGCTGCGAAAGCTGCTTTCGAAAAAGGTTTGACTATTGATGCTAAAAACCCACTAAATGCAGTTGGTTTGGCTGCTATCAAAGTTGCGAATCATAAAGTAGCTGAGGCAAAAGTTGATTTTGATAAAATCATTGCTGATACAAAATCAAAAAATGCAGATGTATTGTTCCGTATTGCTGAAGCTTATGTAATGTTCTATGACGTAAACAACGGCGAAGAAGCAAACAAAGGAAACAATGACCCAGCTGAAGCTATTCGTTTGATTGATATGATTCCTGAAAAAACTAAAGTGAAGGAATTGACAGTTGATATGAATACTGTAAAAGGTGATGCATACCTTATCAAAAACGATGGTGGTCCAGCTGTATCTGCTTATGAGCAAGCTAACTTCAAAGAGAAAAGTGCTAAGTTATACACAAAAATTGGTGTAGTTTATCTTCGTGGTAAAAACTACCAATATACAGTTAATGCCTACCAAAGTGCTGTTGAAACTGACTCTAACTACGCACCAATTTACAAGCGTTTTGGTGAATACTATAATATCTTTAACCGTTACAAAGACGCTTCTAAATATTACAGAAAGTATGTTAGCAAAGCTGAAGCTAGTCCAACGATTTTGTTGAGTACTGCTAAATTGTTGTTCTTGGCTAAAGACTATACTGGTTCAATGGAATTTACTAGTCAAGCTGAAGCAGGTGGTGCAAAAGACAATGATATCTACCGTATGAAAGGTTATTCATTCATCGAATTGAACAAATGCCAAGAAGGTATCAACAACCTTGAGCAAATGGTAAAAGCTGGTGTAAAACCTTACTACTTGGATAACGTATATTTTGCAAAAGGTTACCAATGTTTGAACAACGACTCATTAGCAGTTCACTATTTTGAACAAGCGGCTCCGTTAGATACTAACAACAACCACCACTTGTCAATCTACTCGATTCGTTACAAACAAAAGAGATATGCTCATGCTGCTGATGCTGCATTCAAATCAATCGAATGGAAAGCAAAGAAGAAATTGCAAGCTACTTCTGGTGACTGGTATAACGCTGCTTTAGCATACTATTTTGCTGCTGCATATACGCCAAAAACAGACTCAGTAAACCGTGTTTCTTTGGCAATGAAAGGTGATACGTCTTTTGCTAAAGCTATCGGAATCAATGCTAAATGGCCTCCATTCTATTTGTTCCGTGCACGTACAAATAACTTGATTGACTATAGTGGCGATAAGTGGTTGTCTGTACCTTACTATGAGCAATATTTGACAGTAATTGACGCTCTTAAAGCAGAAAACTCAACTACTTACAAAGAGAAGAAAGACGATACTTACGAAGCGCTTCGCTACTTGTCAGGTTACTACTTAACAGTATCTAAAGACACCGTAAAAGCTGAAGACGCAATCAAAAAGGCTCTTGCAATCAAACCTGAAGATCCAGATGGTTTGAAATCAATGTTGCCAGGTGCAACTCCTGCAACTCCAGCTCCTAAAAAATAATTTTAGGTAAATTATTTAAACGAAGCCCTGCCATTTGGTGGGGCTTTGTTAATTTTGGGGGATTGCATTTTGTATAAAATCAGATTCAACCGACTATTCACACAATTATGTCATACGCATTGATTACAGGTGCCAGTAAAGGTATCGGAAAAGAAATTGCAGCAGAACTTGCTAGCAGAAAATATAACCTCTTATTGATAGCTCGCTCTGAAGAACTGCTTCAAAAAGTGGCTTCTGAACTAAAATCTCGTTATAAAGTAGAAGTTGACTACTTAGCGATTGATTTAGCTCAAATTGGCGTGGCTCAACAAGTATATGATTGGGTAAATGCCAAAAACTATGAGGTATCTATTCTAATCAATAATGCTGGATATGGGTTAGTTGGTTCACTAGGGCATTATTCGATTGAGAAAAATCGTGATATGATGACCTTGAATATGTTGACTTTGACAGAAATGTGCCAAACATTTTTGCCAATGCTCAAACGTCAATCTAAGTCATATATCATGAATATTGCGAGTTCAACTGCCTATCAGGCATTGCCTCACATGGCGATTTACGCAGCCACAAAGGTTTTTGTTCTCAATTTTACCAGAGCGCTTAAACATGAATTGGATGGTACTTCAGTATCGGTAACGGCTATTAGCCCAGGTTCAACTGCTACAGATTTTAACGATAGAGCAGAAGTAGGAGAAAAAGCAATGAAAGCTGCTGAAAAAGTAATGATGACCCCAACAGAAGTAGCACAGATAGCCGTAAAATCTATGTTTGGTGGTTCTACTGAAGTTGTAACAGGATTTATCAATAAGTTGGGGGCTTTTATGGCTTGGTTAGCTCCTAAATCAATTACCGAAAAAGTAGCAAAAGGTATTTACGAAAAATAAACAACACTATGGCAAAGCCTGAAATGAAAGACTTTAGTTTTGATGGAAATGGTAATTTTTCCATCAAAAAACTTCCTACCAAAATCGAAGATTTGTATGTTGATGAAGCTGATTATTTAGCTCAATTATCAGAACTACATAAGAAAATCGATAAGCTTCAATCGCGTATGTATGCACATGGAAGGTATGGAATGGTAATTATATTTCAGGCTTTGGATGCCGCTGGAAAAGATGGTACTATCAAAGCAGTCTTTTCAGGAATCAATCCTGCGGGTATCGTAGTTCATAGTTTTAAGCGCCCTTCTGCTGAAGAGCTTGACCATGATTTTATGTGGAGAAGTATGCTCAAAATGCCTCAAAGAGGGCAATTGGCTATCCATAATCGTTCGTATTATGAAGAGGTATTGGTGGTAAAAGTTCATCCCTCGATTTTACTCGAAGGACAACGTTTACCCGAAGAGCAAACCAAAAACTTGGAAAAAGTGTGGGAGGAACGTTATGATTCAATCAAACATTATGAAAAACATTTGCACCAAAATGGCTTTGAGGTGGTCAAATTCTTTTTGAATGTTTCCAAAAGAGAACAAAGCAAACGTTTAATCGAACGAATCGAAGACCCCGATAAAAACTGGAAGTTTGAGGAGCAAGATGTCAAAGAAAGAGAGTTTTGGAAAGAATATCATGAGGCCTATCAAGAGCTAGTCGATCATACCGCTACCGAGCAGTCTCCATGGTATGTAATTCCTGCTGATGATAAAAAGAATATGCGTTTGATGGTAGCGCAGGTCATTCATGAAAGATTAAGCAAGCTAAAAATGGAGTATCCTGCTAGTTCACCAGAGCGCCATGAGTTTTTACAAAGCTTGATAGCCACCATCAAAAAACAAGAAGCAGAAGATTAAAATAGCATATTACTGAAGGTGCAGGATGTTTCTTGCACCTTTTTTGGCTTTAAAAGGGAGCATTTTAAAAGAAAATACAAACTGTTTCAGGAACATACCGAGAGTTTGCAAAAAAAGTAGGAACTTTGCAGTATTGTCTAATCGTTTGATTATCGGCTCATATTGAGTCTACTAATATTTTATTTTTTTATGCGCATTAATTTCAAGGATATAATTCTTTTCGAAAACGACGACTTCATAGTTATAAATAAACCACCTTATATTTCATCTCTCGACGAGCGTCAGGCTGATAACTCACAGAGTATTTTGCGATTAGCAAAAGAATATTCTGATGATGCACAACTGGCTCACCGACTTGATAAAGAAACATCTGGTATTTTGGCTATTGCTAAAAATCCTGCGGCTTATCGTCATTTGTCAATGCAATTTGAACATCGTCAGGTTGCTAAACGCTACCATGCAGTAGCAAATGGTATTCATGATTTAGATATGATTTCGGTGTATTTGCCAATCGCTCAGAAGCGTGATGGTACACAAGTGGTGATTGACCGTCAGAAAGGTAAAGAAGCCGAGACTATTTTCAATACGATCAAAGTATATCGTAAGCATACTCTAATCGAGTGTATGCCTATTACAGGTCGTATGCACCAAATTAGGATTCACTTGGCTTGTTTGAAAGCTCCAATTGTAAGCGATCCAACGTATGGAGGCGACACGCTATATCTCTCAGATTTGAAAAGAGGTTTTAACCTTAAGAAAAATACAGACGAACTTCCTTTAATGAAACGTGTGGCATTGCATGCACATTCGTTGACTTTTAATCTGATGGATGGTGAACGTATCACTGTCGAAGCGCCATACCCTAAAGATTTCGAGGTTTTGGTGAAACAGTTAGAGAAGTTTTCTTAATTTTGCGACGCTAAAATTTTGGTAAGGCTCCGTAGTTCAATGGATAGAATGTGGGTTTCCGGTACCTAAGATGCAGGTTCGATTCCTGCCGGGGCTACAAATAAAGACGTAATCATTTGATATGAAAAGTATTGAGTGGTTACGTTTTTTTGTGAGGACGTTTGAGAAGATTAATGCTGATAACGACATCAGGAGAATGCTTTTTCGACACTCTCCCGTGCCTCCGAGTAGTGGAGCAGAACCCCTCTACACAGTAAAGTTATAAAAAGAACTTCGATATTCTACCATTTTCGAATCTTACTACTTCCGTAATATGCATCAAGAATATCTCCCTCCCGAAGAGTTACAGGATAGTATCAAATGTTTTTGGTATAACCGTAGTGAGCATGAGCTAGAGCTATCTAGTTTTGAAGTATTACCAGATGGTTATGCCGAAATCATCTTTTATTTTGGGGAGTTATATGATGCAGAGCTTAAGCCTTTACCGTCTCCTTTTATGGTTGGGCTACTCAATCAGCCTATTCGTTATGTGACCAAAAATCGGCTTGAGGTTATTGCTATTAGATGTTTCCCTTGGACTGTTTTTGATTTATTGGGCTTACACTCTAACGCCTCAAAACTAGTTGTGTTTGAGCATCCTCTTTCTACTTTACAACAGCCTTTACAAAAATGTATTCAAGAAGGTAAAATAGAGGATGCAATGGCATTGCTGAAAGCGTATTTCTTATCGATACATGCGCAAATTTCCCCTGATACGATGTTATATAAAGCAGGAATAGCCATGAGGAAAGCTAAAGGTATTATGCCTGTAGCTCAAATTGCAGAGGCCGCTCATGCAACCGTTCGTACCTTGGAGCGAAAATTTAAACACTCTTCAGGCTTTACCGTAAAAGATGTTACCAGTATCATGAGGTTTGAGCAAGTCCGAAATCAGTTGTGGCTTTACCCTGAAAGTAATATTGCGGGTTTGGCTCATGACTTAGGATATACTGACCAAGCGCATCTGATACGAGAATTTAAGCGATACAGTGGAACAACGCCTTCAGCTTTTGCCAAGAATATCAAAAAAGAAAAGCTTGCAATGAGTGATGATTTTGTCGCATTTGTACAATCCTAAGCCAATACTTTAGAGGAATTTTGTATTTCAATCATTTAATCAAACTATGAACGAAATATTTGAAATTCAGCAAAACAACTCGACATCTATACTGTACGACGTAATTATTGTAGGAGCAGGACCTGTTGGATTGTTCCTTGCTAGTGAGTTGGCTTTAGCTAATTGTTCCGTGTTGGTTTTGGAAAAAGCCGAGACCTCTTTCTCTTCCTTGAAAAAAATCCCTTTCGGAATGCGTGGACTGTCTGCTCCAAGTATTGAACTACTTTACAGAAGGGGACTATTTTCAACATTAGAATTACATAAAAAAATCAAGAATCCACATCGCTCTGCAAATACTATTCAGAATGCACCTCGTCAGGTAGGACATTTTGCGGGTCTACCTTTTTATGAAAAAGACGTTGATTCTTCACGATGGAAATATCGTTTACCTAGCTCAACAGAAACTAGCTTAATGACGGAAATGCTAGAGCTTGAAACCATTTTTACACAGCGAGCTGAAGAATTGGGCATAATAATTCAAAGAGGAGTTTCTGTAAATCATATCTCCCAAAGTTCAGATGCTGTAACGGTCTATGCCGATAATCAAGTATTTGAATCGAAATGGCTGGTGGGTTGTGATGGCGGACGGAGTATGGTAAGAAAACTAGGAGGCTTTGAGTTTGAAGGAACGGAACCCACCTTTACAGGCTATACTGCTCTTGTTGATATAGAAAATGGCAATCAACTAGGTTTTGGACGACATATTACTGATAATGGAATGTATCTACAGTCGCAACCTGGCTATATTATTTTACAAGATTTTGATGAAGGAGCTTTTCACCAATCTGGAGATTCTATTACTTTAGAGCACCTTCAAGCTGTTTTACGTCATATTTCATCAACAAATGTTACCTTGACAAAAGTACATCAGTCAACAACATGGACTGATAGAGCTCGTCAAGCAACCACCTATCGCAATAATCGACTTCTTTTAGCTGGAGATGCTGCTCATATTCATTCTCCCTTAGGAGGTCAAGGGTTAAATCTGGGATTAGGTGATGCCTTAAATTTGGGATGGAAACTTGCTGCAACTATTCAAAATAAAGCCCCAGAAGGTTTATTGGATACGTATTTTACAGAAAGATACCCTGTTGGTCAGAAGGTTTTAGATTGGTCAAGAGCACAAGTGGAAGTAATGAAACCAAGTATCCAATCTCGTGCTTTACGAACAGTTATGCAGGATTTGTTACAGACTCAAGATGGTGCGACATATATGGCTGAGCGTATCTGGGGAATTTCTTTGCACTATCCATTGGAAGGAACACACCCTTTAACAGGTTATAGCGCACCCAATTTTGCTTTTGAAGATGGCAGTACTTTGGTAGATTGGACGCATGAGGGGAAAGGATTATTACTGGATTTTGAAAATAATACCTCCTTAAAAAAGCTAGGAGCTCAATATCCATATCAATTGCGTTATATCTCTATACGAGCTACTGAGCATTTAGGATTAAAAGCCTTATTGATTCGCCCAGATGGTATAGTGGCTTGGGCAACTGAAGATGATTTTGAAGAAGAGGAAGTGAAAGGGATAATCGAGAAATGGTTTGTAAAGGGAGTTACTTTATAGAAAATAGATGCAATCACTCAGATTACTAACCAAGAGAGGTATTAAATAATATCTTTGTAATGTTATACTAAGGGTATATAACGTTAAATTTGATGAATGACGGAACCTCTGATATAATATTATCTATTCTATTATAAAATATTACTTTTTTGCATATTATACGTTTTAGAAAAAATAAATAAAATTGATACCAATAATTGACATATTTGCAGGGCCTGGGGGGCTAGGAGAGGGTTTTTCTTCACTTCTGCATGAAAATAAAGAAAGAGTATTTAAAATTAAATTATCTATAGAAAAGGATTCTCATGCTCATCAAACATTAAAACTAAGAAGCTTTTTTAGAGCTTTTAGAGTTGGTTGTGTTCCGGAAGAGTATTACAAATTCGTAAGAGGAGAAATGACTTTGGAAGATTTATATAAAACTTACCCTGAAGAAGCTGCTTCTGCAGATAAAGAAGCTTGGTGTGGTACATTAGGAAAGCCTGATAAGGAAGATAAAAATTGGCTTTCAAATGATATGATTGACTCCAAAATAAAAGAGGTTCTTAGCGGATATTCAAACTGGGTCTTGATTGGTGGGCCACCATGTCAAGCGTATTCATTAGTTGGTCGTTCCAGAAGAAAGGAAAAGATTCTTGACGAAAGGAAAGATAATCGAGTAGGATTATACAAGGAATATTTAAGAATTATAGCAGTTCATAAGCCTAGCATATTCGTAATGGAAAATGTAAAAGGTTTATTGTCCGCTCAAACAGCAGATGATAACTTATTTACTAAAATTCTAAATGACTTAACAAACCCAGTAGAGGCTTCTCTTTCAGAGGGAGATATTACAGATGGAAATATACCACGAATAAAGTATAAAATTTATTCACTTGTTACTAAAGTAAATAAATTTGATATTTTTCAAAATCCGATATTCAAACCTAGTGATTTTGTGATTCGTACTGAGGAATATGGTGTTCCGCAAAGAAGGCATAGAGTAATTTTGCTGGGAGTTAGAGAAGATATAAAAGGAACTATAGGAACACTAGAAAAGAAAAGTGAATTGTCACTTGAATCAGTTATAGGAGGTTTGCCATGTATTAGAAGTGGTATATCAAAATCTATTTCTCACACTTCAACCATTGGAGCTCAAACAGGTACGGTAAAAAAAAGAAGATTTTATGAAAAAGTAAAAGATAGCTATGAAACATGGTATTCTCATATTCAAAACTTTAACAATCAAGTAACAACGATTTTAGGTTATAGTTCAAATAATGAAAATATAGGACCTTTGTCTATAGGAAGAGAGTTTATATCAACAGAAAAATACAGTCTTTCTAATGAGCACCCACTTAGAAAATGGTATTATGACAAAAAGCTTGGAGGTTTAATACATCATGTATCAAGAACGCATCTTTTAGAGGATATAAAACGATATCATTTCGCTTGCTGCTTTGTGGAGAAATATGGCAAGTTTCCTAAATTAGATGATTTTAAAAAGGCTGGGAATGAGTTCCTTCCAGATCATGAAAATGCTGAGTCAGGAAAATTTATTGATCGATTTCGAGTACAACTGCCTAATATTCCAGCAACAACAATTACTAGTCATATTTCCAAAGATGGTCATTATTTCATTCATTACGACTCTAAACAAAGCAGGAGTTTTACTGTGAGAGAAGCAGCCCGTGTACAGACTTTCCCTGATAATTACTATTTCTGTGGCGGAAGGACTCAACAGTTTCATCAAGTGGGAAATGCTGTTCCTCCATATTTGGCATATCAAATAGCTCAAATAGTAAAAAATATCTTGCTTGATGAAAATGAATAATAACAACATTCTTGGATTATATATTGCCTTCTACTTAGCTAAATTTAATAAGGAAGCATATTTAAATCTTGGTTTTAAGAACCAAACAGAAACTCATAAAGCTATTGGGGGTATCTTGAATGTTAAGCCATCAACTATCCAAAATTGGCGTGATGAGTTCGACCCTTTGTTTGGTCATAGAGCTGGTTGGTATCAAAGAGGCTTAAGTATTAGTCGTATAAAAGTATTAGAAGCAATTGGAGATTTAGATGAATCATCCTTAAGAGGTATTGTGCAGGATATATTAGGTAAAAACAATGTAGTGGAGGATTTAGAACAACTTGTATCTGTCGTACCAGAAGAAAAAAAGAAGAAACAAAAGAGGATATATGTTCCACGGAATGTTACAGGAAGAAAGGCTGAAGAAATCTTTATAGAATGGTTCAAATCTGGTCAGGAAGAAATTCCTCAGGGGAAAAATTTTGTGGATATGAGGGACTATGGTTGTGGATATGATTTTCAGGTAGTAGTTTCTGATAAACAAATATATGCCGTAGAAGTTAAAGGCTTCTCAGAAGATGACGGAGGAGTATTAATTACTGGAAAAGAATGGGAAACAGCGGGTGTAATGAAAGCAGATTATTATCTAGTTCTTGTTAATAATATTGTTAAAGATCCGGTTATTACTGTAATCAATAATCCATATGAAAAATTATTTCCTAAGAGAAATTTACAGACCGTTATTCAGGTCAATTGGATAGTATCCGCAAAGGAAATACGACAGCTTAAAGAAATTTTATCATGATTACAGATTATTCAAAATATACGACTGTTGATGCTGCGCCTATTGCAGTTAATATGCTTGAATCATTTAGAGCCGTGGGGTACAATATGGAAGCAGCCGTAGCAGACATAATGGATAATTCAATTTCAGCAGGTGCAAAAAATATATGGATAGATTTTGACTGGAATGGAGCAGACACCACATTTTCATTGAAAGATGATGGCTGTGGTATGACGAATGATGAATTAATCAACGCTATGCGTCCAGGTTCCAGAGATCCGAATGAAGAGCGGGATGTAAATGACCTTGGTCGTTTTGGTCTGGGATTAAAAACAGCCTCTTTTTCACAGTGCAGAAAGTATACTGTTATTTCTAAAAAACAATCAGAAGAACCTGTTTTCTGGACATGGGATCTGGACTATGTGTATCATTATGCGAAAGAATGGAAACTGATAGCATCATTACCGGATGGCAACTGGAACGAACAAATTCAGAATTTATCTTCCGGAACCATAGTTATCTGGCAGGATATGGATCATTTGTTGAAAGGAATAGCTGCTAATAACCAAAAATCTTATGACAAATTTCTCCAGACAATGGAACGTGTCAAAAAACATATCGCAACTGTTTTTCATCGTTACATTGAAGGCAACAAAATAAAAATATTTTTCAGTGGTAGAGAAGTTGAGGCATGGAATCCTTTTCTGATACAGCATACAGCAACTCAGAGTTTTCCTGAAGACCCGCTACATAA
The DNA here is from genome assembly GCF_030056655.1 of Flectobacillus rivi. Taxonomy (NCBI): domain Bacteria; kingdom Pseudomonadati; phylum Bacteroidota; class Cytophagia; order Cytophagales; family Flectobacillaceae; genus Flectobacillus; species Flectobacillus rivi. The sequence continues at coordinate 281,629 of NZ_JASHIE010000008.1, read as the reverse complement.
TGGAAAAATAAAAGTCCGGGGCTTTGTATTACCTCATAAATCCAAACTTACACCGGAAGAATTCAGGAATGCAGAAGGCGTAAGAGGATGGAATGCACAACAGGGATTTTATGTGTATAGGAATGAACGAATGCTGGTTAGCGGGGAATGGTTAGGATTATTCAGAAAAGAAGAACACTTCAAACTGGCAAGAATAATGATTGACCTGCCGAATAGTCTGGATGGAGAATGGCAGATTGATATTAAAAAATCAGTTGCAAGAGCTCCTTTTGGGTTAAAAGACAATCTGAAAGCTTATGCTTCTCTGGTAAGAGCTCAGGCTGTTGAGGTTTACAGGCACAGAGGTAAAGTAGTTCAACGGAATTCTGCAACACAGCATTTTCAGCCAGTCTGGATAGAAAAACAAAAGGATGGAAAGCGTTATTACGAAATAAACCAGGAACATCCTTTCATTGCTTCAATGGATCTGAAAGCGGTAAAACCGCTTATCAGATTGTTGGAAGAAACACTACCAGTTCCATTGATTGTTATTAATGAGTTTGAAAACCCAGATTCATTTTTCAGACCATTTGAAAAAATACCTGCTTCCAATGAATTGAAAGAATTGCTGAAAGTTGTATATAAGTCATTATTGAATAGTAACACACCGGAGCAGTCAAAGAGTAGGTTATTGCTAATTGAGCCATTTAATGAATATCCGGAATTAATTGAATGTCTATGAGTAATTATCAACAGGCAAAAACATTATGCAATGCATGGCTTTCAGAAATAGCGAAAACTGAAAGTGTAAATGCTGCACTTATTAAGGAAAAGGTTGATCTGGTTAATACACTTTTTAATTTACCAGAATCTGAGAAAGCTAAATTGATTGAAGAATTAGAAGTTTTATACTCAATCTTATCAGATCAGTATCGTATACTGGATGATGTAAAGCCACATCCATGGGTGAAAAATGCCAAATCTGAAATAAACTGGGATTTCTGGAATCGTTATAGAATGTACCTGGAACAAAAGAATTATGCACCAGATACTCTGAACAAAATGAATAACCTGACGGATGATATTCTTGACAGATTGATTCGACCAGACAGTAATATTCCTTTTGATAAAAGAGGTTTGATTGTTGGTCATGTACAATCTGGGAAAACTGGAAATTATATAGGTCTTATGTGTAAAGCTGCGGATGCTGGCTATAGATTGATTATAGTTTTAGCCGGAATTCACAACAGTTTACGTTCTCAAACCCAGCTTCGAATTGATGAAGGTTTTCTTGGATTTGATACCCAATTGGCCAGAAGTATTACACAAACTTCAGATCGTATAGGAGTTGGACGAATTAATCCAAACCTGATTGCTCATTCATTGACAACAAATGAGATTAATGGAGATTTTAACAGGAAGGCTTCTGAAACGTCAGGCATAAGTATAGGAGGTAAGGATCCCATTATATTGGTCATCAAGAAAAATGCTTCTGTAATGAAGAATCTTTTAGGGTGGCTGGCAAGTCGTGGAAAAACAATGGAGGATGGTAAAAAGCAAATCAAAAATCTGCCCTTGCTGGTGATTGATGATGAAGCCGATAATGCATCCATTAATATCAGTAAAAATTATGTTTCTGGAATCAACGCTTGTATCCGATCGATGTTAAAATTGTTTGAGCAGAGTGCTTATATTGGTTATACAGCGACACCTTATGCCAATATTTTTATTAAACAATATACAGATGATGATGCAAAAGGACTTGATTATAATGTACACAATATCCCATTATCATTGGGTAAAGATATATTTCCAAAAAATTTTATTGTCAATATACCTGCACCTTCAAACTATATAGGTCCTGAAAAATTATTTGGAATTGAATCACTTGAAAATATTGATAAAGAAATACAGCCGTTAAAACTTTTCAGAATTGTAAACGATTATGCTGAATATATTCCGGAAGGACATAAAAAAGATGAGCCTAAACCTGAAACAGTAACGGAGCTTCCTCCAAGTCTTCATGAGGCTATTAAATGTTTCTTTTTGTCGTGTGCGGCTAGGAGAGCTCGTGGCCAAGCAAATGAGCACAATTCTATGCTTATACACGTAACCCGGTTTATAGACTGGCAAGATAGAATAGCAACACTTGTTGAAAATGAAGTAAATGTTTATAGACGATTAATAGAGTTTTCTGATAGAAAGTTTCTTGGCGAGCTTGAACAGCTTTGGATAGATCGGTTTGTAGATGTGACAAAAGAAGTAATTGATAATCCTTCAGTGAATGACCCATCCATTGTAAAAATGTTGTGGGTGGATATAGAACCTCATTTGTATCCAGCAGTTGCTAAAATCGAAATCAGAGCAGTGCATGGGGATGCCAATATAAACAGGTTAAATCATAAAAACATTCGACCACTGGATTATTATGATCATCGTAAGACGGGGCTTTCTGTAATTGCTGTTGGTGGTAATAAGCTTTCCCGTGGATTAACATTGGAAGGACTGACCATTAGCTATTTTCTTCGTGCATCGAAGATGTATGATACTTTAATGCAAATGGGAAGATGGTTTGGATATCGTCCGGGATACCTTGATTTATGTAGGCTGTATACAAGTGAAGAGCTTGTAAAATGGTATCAACACATAACAGTAGCAACCGAAGAAATGAGGGCAGAGTTTGACAGAATGAAAGATCTGGATAAAACTCCAGCAGATTATGGTCTCAAAGTCAGAACTCATCCTGATTCACTCGTAATTACTGCGGCTAATAAGTTTCGTTATAAAAAAATAATGACACTAAGCCTTTCCGGTGTATTGGAAGAAACATATTCATTCAAAAAGAATGATCCAACGCATCTTGTAAATTATAATAATACATTAAAACTTATTAACGATTTAGGATTACCTGACGGAACTGTCAATACGGAATCTATTCTGCGGAATCATTTTGTATGGAGAGGTAGAAACAACGCGGACAGAATAATTGACTACCTATATGGTTATACATCAAAACAACCAACTTTTAATGTAAACCTGATAAACAGATTTATCATTGAACAACAAAAACATAGGTTAATAACGAACTGGACCGTGGTGGTAATTAATAATACAACTACGGATAAAACAGTTAAAATTAATGCTGATGTTAAGATTGGACTCACAAAACGAAGTGACTTTACTCCTGAATCCAACTATTATACGATTAATAAATCTCACATTATTGATCCGCGACATGAATTTATTGATTTGACTGATGAAGAAATAGGAATAGCCTATAGTAGAACCATAGAAGACGCAAAGAAAAACGGGAAAAATTTGTCAAATATTGATAAGCCCAGCCCGGTACGAGTAAAAGAAATCAGACCGGATGAACAAGCTCTTCTATTGATTTATTTATTGGATCCACAACCTAAAGAAGACAAAGCTCTCCTCTCATCAATTCCTATAGTGGGCTTGGCAGTTAGTTTTCCCTGGATGAAAAATGCGAAGCCTATTGAATATGCAGTGAATGAACAATTCCTGAACGAATTAGATTATTCTGATGAATTGGATGATCAGGAACTTGAAGAACCATTAATAGCAGTTGAAAAAGATAATGAACTGGAGCAATTGGAAGTTCTTGAAAATAGAATTGAAAATAAATTTAAAGAACTGGAGGGGAAAACACAAAAGTGGAAACCTACTTTCCTATATGGAACCAATAAACTGAATTATATTGAGAAGAAACCTGAAGCTATTCCTGTCATAAAGACTACAGATGTTCATCGTTATTATATTAATCCGTATGTTGATTCATGGATTGAAAATTCGGAGCGCCTATTAATAAATAAAGGACTCGTTATATCTACAGCGAAATTTCAGGCTCAGAATTTTGCTATTTCAGAAAATTCACTGGTTTTAGACGGTGAATGTCTTGCAATATGGATCCCGGAAATCCCTTCCGAATATTTATCTGCTATTCTGAACTCAGTATTTTTTACATATTATAATAGAGGTAAAGCAGGACTTGCTACAGAACAGGTAATAGAAAATTTTCCATTTATTTATTCAGAGCAGTACAGTCATGGAATTTCTGTTTTGGTAAGATGTATTTTGGCATTACAAAAAGAGCAGTCTTCCAGAGAAAGTCGTGTGATGAGTTCATTTTTTATAAGTGTCCTTGACGCAGTAATTTTTGAAGTCTATTTTCCGGAAATTTTTGCAGAAAATCGTCTGAATGTTCTTTCTGAATTACAAAGTCTTATTCCATTTGATAATGATGCGGAAAATATAAAACGCTACTATCAGTTATTGAACAAACCTCAAAGTCATGTAAAAAAAGCAATTTATGATATAACTACAATTCCTGAATTCAAACTTATTTATCAAACTCTGAATGAAAATCAAACGCATTCAAATTAGCAATTACAGAGCATTTCTGGTGAATAACGACCAGGAATCAGCCCGTTATACAATAAATTTGCCGAAGGGGGAAAACCTATTGATTTATGGAGAAAATGGAAGTGGGAAATCATCTCTTTTCCGTGCTTTGAAGGACTTTTTTAATTCTGCTTTGAATACAGGATTTCCATTTCAGAAAAATCTATTTTATATTCCTAAGCATAATGAGGAACAGCCTTTTATAAATATAACACTTGAAGATGAGAGCGAATTTTCTTTCTCTGCTGAAACAGCAAGGACAAATACGCATACCATTCCTATAATTGCAAAAGCAAGTATTGTAAAGGGATTTGTAGGATATAGAGACTTATTACAGCTTCACTTCAGGCAACATAACAGCCAACCTGATTTATTTGCTTTTTTCCTTGGAAAAACTGGATTATTTGCGGATACGATTGCTGTTCTTTCTATACAACCAGCAAATAAAGTTTCATATAAAGATTTATGGGATAAGATTCAGAACTCCAAAGCACAGGACGATATATCGGACTATAATACTAATGTTTATGCTCAGTTCCTGGAATTAGAAGATAGAGCAAATATGCTTCTTAAGTATTTTCAGAGAGAATGTAATTTGAAAATAGAGTATAACGAAATGGAATTACAAGGAGACAACTTAGTCCCCCCTTCTATCTCATTTAAAATAAAACTTTTTGAGAAAGAATTACCTGAACATGAGGAAGTATTAAACGAAGCACGTCTAACAGCATTAGCTATTTCTGTTTATTTAGCCTATGTGCTTGGTTTACCAGAAACGGATTTAAAGATTTTATTTTTGGATGATATCTTTATCGGTCTCGATATGACTAATAGAATTCCGTTATTGGAGATCCTCACAGAAGATGAATTCGACGATGGAACTTCGTTTAGAGATTTTCAGATATTTCTTACAACTTATGACAGAGAATGGTTTAATGTAGCTAAGCCATATCTTGAAGGCTGGGAAAAAACAGAATTTTATGTAGATAACCATAGCCATAATATCGAACGCCCTTTCATACGTAAATCTGATACATATAGAGATAGAGCAGAATATCATTTGACAAAAGGAGATTATCCGGCTTGTGCCAATTATTTGCGAAAGGCATTTGAAAAAGAGCTTAAGAGAATTCTTCCTGAAAATGTTTTATATCCGGGTTTTAATGGTACATCGGGAGACAATAGTGTAATTGCTTTATCAAAAAGGAATCTTTCAATTTCGGAAAATGATAATGCCTGGTTTTATAAATTAAAAGAGGAAGAAGATACAGATGTAGATACTTTCAGATTTATCTCTTTACAACAAATGATAGATCAGTTTAAAAAGTTAGTCAATCAGTATGAAATTCCATTCTTACTCATTGATGAACTTACCGGAATCAAAAACCGGCTACTCAATCCTCTTTCTCATGATGACCTGAAATCTTCAATATTTAAGGCAGAACTCATTACCGGATTTAAAATATTAGATGAACTTGAGAAAATAACTTCAAAAGTTATAATACCACTTGATAATGTCCACGCTATTCAGCTATATAGTATTAAGAATGACTATAAAAATGATTTATACTATTACAGGTTTGAGTTAATGGAGAATTTAAGAGTTTTCCAATATGGTACGTTCAGAATACTATTAAATGCCAGTATCCATTCACAGTATCGAGCAAAAGAATATAAAAGTTTAGAGGTACTTGAAAAACAATACATATCACTTAAAAAATTAAGTGAAGGAATATTCTTTCTTTCTGATGCTCCTGGAGCAGCATCGACTTTCTATGAGAATTTTATGTTCGATGAAATTTACACCATTGATGGAAAAAAAATATCTGAACTGATTTAATTTATGGCACAACAGGAACTCAATCGGTTTTATACCGATTTATTACAGGATATTCGTTCTGAGCAGCTTTCAAAGGAAGAAGGAGGTTCATTAGAACAGTTGTTTACTAAACAAGCTATTGATCTTTTGTCAGAAGGGGGAGAAACTGCTGATGTCAGGATTTCTTTTCATGAAAGTGTACTACCAAGAAATCGCCACAAGATTAATGCATACTCTATTGCTGATAATTATGAAACACTTGATCTTTTTGTAACAATATTAAAATGTACAGAAATACCTGTCCGTATTCAGAAATCAGATATTGATAATGCAGCAAAACTATTACTCTCATTTTTGAAAAAAGCTGACAACAGAGAATATGCAGATAGCCTAGAAGAATCATCAGAGATATTTGACTTTGCACATACATTAAATGCCTCGGTAGAACTGAGAGAAAACCTTGTAAGAATAAATATATTTATTTTAACCGACGGTATTTATAGCGGGGATATTCCTTCACAAAAAGAATTAAATACGATCCCTATTTTTTTTAGAGTAATTGATTTGAATTATCTTTTCAATATTTCTGAGAAAGAATATGTTCCTATTGAAATTGATTTTGAAAAGAATGGCTTTGAAGTACCATGTATTAAAGCGGATATAGATAACCCTGAATATCAGTCCTATCTAGCTTTAATCCCCGGACAGGCACTTGTCTCGGTTTATGAGCAATATGGAGCTAGACTATTAGAACAAAACGTGAGGTCTTTTCTACAATTTACTGGAAAAATAAATAAAGGGATACGAAATACAATACTGAAAGAACCACACATGTTTTTGGCTTTCAATAATGGTATTGCAGCCACTGCTGATGATTTAAAGTTCAGACAAACAGAAAAAGGATATTTGATTGAATCTGTAAAAGACCTTCAGATTGTAAACGGAGGTCAGACAACAGCATCTATATATCATACTTGGAAGAAAGATAAGGCTGATATAAAAGAAATTGTGGTTCAGGTCAAACTGAGTATCATAAAAGATAAGAATAATTTTGCGGAAATTGTGAGCCGTATTGCTGAATATGCCAATACTCAGAATAAAGTTTCTATTTCTGATTTGAGTTCTAACACTCCGTTTCACATTGAACTTGAAAAACTATCCAGAAATATATGGGCTCCCCCTGTTAGTGGTCAATCTCATCAGACAAGATGGTTTTATGAAAGAGCGAGAGGTCAATATAGAAATGCTAGGTCACGTGAAGGAACTACAAAAACTAAATTGAGAGTTTTTGATCTTAAAAACCCTAAAAAACAATTTTTTACAAAAGAAGAACTGGCAAAGTTTATAAATACTTGGGATGAGGTTTATGTGGAAGATAAGCTTGTTATCGGTCCACATATAGTTGTAAGAGGAAGCCAGAAGAATTACGCACAGTTTATTGCACATAATATTCCTGGAAATCCTGATAACAAGTATTTCGAAAATGCAATTACAAAGGCTATTCTATTCAGAACAGCAGAAAAATTGTATGGGATAAAGCCTAATTCTATTGGAGATATGAGATACATTACGGTTCCTTATACCCTTGCACTGTTGTCATTTAGGAGAGATGTTGAAATAAACTTGTCTGATATTTGGAAAAAACAGATCATATCAGAAGGATTACAGGAAATAATTTATAATCTGATGATTCAGGTGGAGCAATTTATTAAGGAAAATGCACCTGGAGCTCTATATGGTGAGTGGGCTAAGAAAGAAGATTGTTGGATGAAATTGAAGAATGAATTATTTAATATTGAATAAAAATTGATTTGGGAGGTTTAGATATTATTGATTTGTTAATATTATCTAAATCTCCCAAAGATTTTCCAAATGAAAATCTACAAGCTTAAATGTAATGGTCCTATTTCCACTCTAAAATTACGTTTTCAATAATTGAGCAAGCATCGTCCATTTGAGTTTCAGTGATGACCAATGGTGGGGCAAAACGTATTTTATTACCATGTGTTGGTTTGGCTAATAATCCTTTTTCTTTAAAAGCCATACACAAGTTCCAAGCCGTTTCGCTTTCTTCTGTATCGTTAATTTCGATGGCATTTAACAAGCCTTTTCCTCTTACTTCAGTGATTAAGTCTGGGCGTTGACTTTTGAGTTGAGTCATTCTTTCTCTGAAAAGCTGTCCCATCGCCTCAGCATTTTCGGCAAGTTTTTCATCTTTTACTACTTGTAAAGCTGCCATTGTTACGGCACATGCCAATGGATTACCACCATAAGTAGAGCCATGCTCTCCTGGCTTAATAGTCAACATGATTTCGTCACGACACAAAACCGCAGATACAGGATAGGTACCTCCCGATAGCGCTTTTCCTAATATCAAAATATCTGGTTGGAAGCCTTCATGATCACAAGCAAGACGCTTGCCTGTACGGGCAATTCCCGTTTGCACTTCATCAGCGATAAACAAAACATTATGCTCACGACATAATTCAAAGGCTTTTTTGAGGTATCCTTCTTCTGGAACAACAACACCTGCTTCGCCTTGAATAGGCTCTACCATAAAGCTAGCTACATTTGGGTCTTTGAGAGCTTCACCCAGGGCCTCTAAATCATTATAAGGAATGATTTCATAACCTGGCAATAAAGGACCGTAATCGTTATAACTCGAAGGATCAGTAGAGGCCGAGATAGCCGCAATTGTACGTCCCCAGAAATTACCTGATGCGTAAAGTGTTTTAGCCTGATTTTGAGGAATACCTTTTACTTTGTATGCCCATTTACGAGTTAATTTCAAAGCTGTTTCACCACCTTCTGCACCTGAGTTCATCATCAATACTTTGTCGTAACCGAAGTATTCACATAGATATTTTTCACAAAGTCCTAATTGGTTATTGTAAAAAGCACGAGAGGTAAGGGTTAATTTCTGTGCCTGCTCTATCATTGCCTGCACAATTTTTGGATGACAGTGCCCTTGGTTTACAGCACTATAAGCCGAAAGAAAATCAAAATACGGGCGATTTTCTACATCCCAAACAAAAACACCTTGACCACGCTCCAATACTACAGGCATTGGGTGATAGTTATGGGCACCATAATGGTCTTCAAGCGTAATAGCAAATTCGGTGGCTGTTAGTTCTTCTGAATATTTTTCTGAAATGTTCATTGTCGTAATTCTTTAAGGTAAAAAGGTTATTTGATAACAGTGTGTCTGTTAGCCTTGTCTTTTTACAAATGATTTTAAAATAAAGAAATGACAAAATCGACTACCGTTGAATCACAACATAGTCTTTTGCCTAAAGTATCAAAACTTTAGAAGAGTATTACACAGCAGAAAAAAGCCAGATGACGTAGATGAGTAACGTAGAAGACTCAAGGATTCGGTGAATTTTACAGAAATGACCATAAAGTGCGCTCGTCGTGAGAGGAGGGCACATTGCTTTTATGTTAGTTCGATATGTAAAATTGCTTGGCATGACTTTTACAAAAATACAATATTTTGAACATTTTGCTTAAACTATAGGTTGGAAAGTTGAAATCAAAAAACATGTTATTAACGAATAAATCAATAAAAAGAACCACGAAGGAAACCTATTATTGTCTTGGACGCTGTTAACTTTGACCCTTGAATATGAAAAATGAAGAAAAAATAAAGGCTAATCGAGGATTGGAACCAGAGGATTATTACTTGAATGAGCAGGGATTTATGGTATTTACAAAAGAATACCACCTAAAGCGAGGATACTGCTGTAAAAACGGCTGTAAACATTGTCCTTATGGGTTTAAGAAAAAGCCAATGTAAACAGAAACGGTATATTCCTATTCAATAGGGGTCCTCTCGAATTTTGGGATAATTTTAAATAGAAACCTCTTATGCTTTTTTTCCCAATAGGGTGCGATTTAGGTCGTACCATATTGGGGAAAAAGCACTCAAATACTAGATATTTATTGACTATTAATCAAAAGAGGTGTTCGAAAATCTGATTTCGAACACCTCTTTGATATTATCTTTTAAAAAGATTTATTTTATGCTTTCTAGCTTCTTTTACAAAAGCTCATAAATACCTGCTACACCTTGTCCACCACCAACACAAGCCGTCACCATACCATATTTCTGATTACGACGACGCATTTCATTGAATAGTTGAACTGACAAACGAGCTCCAGTTGAACCTAGTGCATGTCCTAAGGCAATCGCACCACCGTTTGGATTGAGTTTACTTGGGTCGATGTCCAAGGTACGAACTACAGCCAGTGCTTGAGCCGCAAAAGCTTCATTCAGTTCGATTTGGTCAATATCATTTAACGACAAACCAGCTTGCTTAAGGGCTTTAGGTACTGCAAATACAGGGCCGATACCCATAATACGAGGTTCGCATCCCGCAGTGGCATACGACAGCATACGAGCAATAGGCTTCAGATTAAGCTCATTCACCATTTTTTCGGACATAACCATTACAAAAGCAGCGCCATCTGAGGTCTGAGAAGAATTACCTGCCGTAACTGAACCACCTGCCGCAAAAACAGGTTTGAGTTTGCCAAGGGCTTCTACACTGGTATCTGCACGAGGTCCTTCGTCTTTATTGAAGACCGATTCTTTCGTTTTCTTTTTGCCTGAATTAGCATCAAAAAAAGTTTCTTTGATGGTAATAGGTACAATTTCAGGGTCGAATAAACCAGCCTGTTGAGCCGCAATGGCTTTTTGATGCGAGGCATAAGCAAAAGCATCTTGATCTTCACGACTGATATTATATTGATTAGCTACTTGCTCGGCTGTTAGTCCCATGCCGATGTAATAATCAGGTGTTTTTTGAGCAATATCAAAATTAAGAGCCGTTTTATAACCCATTACAGGTACCAACGACATTGATTCCACACCACCTGCAATAATACAGTCGGCCATGCCTGCTGAGATTTTAGCCGCAGCAATAGCGATAGCTTCAACACCTGAGCCACAATAGCGGTTGATAGTAAAACCTGAAACTTCTTTAGGTAATGACAATAGCGCTACATAACGCCCAATTTGCATTCCTTGTTCGGCCTCTGGTACGGCATTGCCCACAATTACGTCGTCAACACGTACAGGGTCTAATTGTGGAAGAGTTGATAAAATATGTTTGATTACCTCGGCACCAAGTTCGTCAGGACGAGTGAATCTAAGTGTACCTTTTGGAGCTTTTCCTACTGCTGTACGATAGCCCGCAACGATATATGCATTCATGGTTTGATTCTGGATTTTGAATAAGAAAAATGAAATTAGGCAATAAGCTGTAGGCATTAAGCAAAAAAGGTATTCATGATTTTTAAGAAAAACGCTTATACTTTTAGCTTATGGCATATAGCTTAATACACCTATTACGGGTAAAAATAAGTTGAATTAATTGTCGAGATAATATATTGTAAATTATGATTTTATATTCATAACTCACTACTCGCAATTCTACATTCATACTCCCTCTTAGTTTCTAAGCGGTTTTCCTCCATTAAGAAGGCTTTGGATGCGCTCCAAGGTCTTACGCTCGCCTGAGAGTGATAAAAATGCCTCACGCTCAAGATCAAGAAGGTATTGCTCCGTTACATTTTGTGGATAACTCAAGTCTCCTCCGCAAATAGCATAAGCCAATTTGTTGGCAATCTTGGCATCGTGTTCAGATATATATTTACCCATCAACATTGAGGTAATACCTGCTTTGAACAACGCGATACCTGCTTTTCCTTGAACTCTGATGTCGTTACGTTGCTTAGGTTGAGTATAACCTGCTTCTGCTAACTCTATGGCAGCTTGTTTGGCATCGGCTATCAAACGACTGCGGTTGAGCACTACCTCGTCGCCACGACGGAAGTAGTTCATGTCAAATGCTTCATAACCCGAAGTACTTACTTTGGCTGTCGCAATGTTCATGAAGGCTGATTGCAAAATATTGAGCTCTGGGTCACCAGCTTTGTAGAGGTCAGAACAGCGTAGTGCCATTTCTTTGGTACCGCCACCCGCAGGAATTAAACCTACACCCACTTCTACAAGACCAATATAAGTTTCGGCTGCTGCTACCACACGGTCAGCGTGTAAGGTAATTTCGCAACCACCACCAAGTGCAAGCGTATGAGGTGCTACTACAACAGGAATCGACGAGTAACGAACGCGCATCATGGTCTGCTGGAATTGCGCAATCATTAGGTTTACTTCGTCAAATTCTTGTTCGACAGCATACATAAACAGCATGGCTAAGTTGGCACCCGCCGAAAATGCTTCGGTACTATCGTTACCAATCACCAAACCACGGAAATCTTTTTCTGCTAGACTGATAGCTTTGTGAACGCCCTCAATAACTCCCGCTCCAAACGTATTCATTTTTGAGCGGAACTCTAAACCAAGAATTCCATCTCCTAAATCATAAATATGACTTTCTCCGTTTTTCCAAACGATACCATCTGAGAGGTTTTCAAGAATAATAAATGATTCTGTGCCTGGAATGAGTTTGTAGCTTTTGCTTGGAATATCGTAGTAAAGACGCTTACCACCTTCTTTTTTATAGAATGAGTTTACGCCACTTTCAATCATCTCATGAACCCATGAGGCTGGTTCCATGCCTTCGGCTTTCATGAGTTCTAGACCTTTTTGTAAACCTAGGGCATCCCATGTTTCGAAAATACCCATTTCCCAACCAAAACCTGCGCAAATAGCAGCATCGATGCGATATAGCTCGTCAGCAATTTCTGGAATACGATAAGTAACATATCTAAAACCATCCAAAATGGTTTTACGATAAAACTCTCCAGCTTTGCCTTTGTCTGCTAACAATACAGCAAAACGGTCTTTTAAGGCTAGAGATTTTGTTTTTTCGAAAACATCAAATTTTACCTTCTGAGAAGGTTCGTATTCAAAAGTTTGAAGGTTTAAAGCCAAAATTTCTGACTTACCACCAGCACCTTTGATTTTCTTGTAAAACCCTTGACCCGTTTTGTCACCTAGCCATTTGTTTTCCTGAAGTTTTTTAATCATTTCTGGTAAAACAAAAGCATCTCTTGACTCGTCATGCGTGAGTGCCGCATATAGGTTGTTTGAAACGTTAATCGTAGTATCCAAACCGACCAAGTCAGACAAACGAAAAGTTCCTGATTTTGGACGACCTACGACAACCGAAGTAAGTTTGTCTACCTCCTCAACCGTCAAGCCCATTTCTGCCACTACTTGCATGGTTTTCATCATGCTGTAAACACCTACACGGTTGGCAATAAAGGCAGGGGTATCTTTACACAATACGGTAGTTTTTCCTAAAAATCTATCACCATAGTGCATCAAGAAGTCCACCACAGTAGAATCCGTCTGCGGTGTTGGAATTACTTCCAATAGCTTCAAATAGCGAGGAGGATTAAAGAAGTGCGTACCGCAGAAATGTTTCTGGAAATCTTCAGAGCGACCTTCTGCCATCAAATGAATCGGAATACCCGATGTATTTGAGGTAATCAGCGTGCCAGGCTTACGAAGAGCATCTACTTTTTCGAAAAGACTCTTTTTAATGGCTAAGTTTTCTACAATGACCTCAATCACCCAATCATAATTCTTGATTTCGGCGAGATTATCATCGAAGTTGCCAAGCTTGACACGGTTAGCAAATGCCGTAGAATAGAGTGCGGCAGGATTAGCTTTGAGCGTATTCTGAAATGCCTCATTGACAATACGATTACGTACCGCAGGCGATTCTAGAGTAAGACCTTTCGCTTTTTCAGCATCGTTGGGTTCACGAGGAACGATGTCTAACAAGAGCACCTCGCATCCAATATTGGCAAAGTGGCAGGCAATACGGCTTCCCATGATGCCTGACCCTAACACAGCTACTTTCTTGATTGAACGGTTCATTGTAATATGTTTATGAGATTTTGATTCGATAGGTAAAGTTAAAGAAAAATAAAATTGTTATGCAAGCATACTATTTTATTTTTTTCTTTGAATTGTTATATTTTTATAAAAATGGCTTTTACAAGGCTGAGAAAGCTTCAATATTTAACCATAAAAAACATACTGAAGTAGGAGAGAGTGAAATACTTTTCGATAGGGGCTAAATAATTTTGTCCCTATTCTCTTTTGCTTTATGGATAATTTATAGCGATGATGTAAAATTATTGTTGTAAATCAAAGATTTGGGCATAGGTTTTGTGACATATTTTGCGGTTATTACTTCTTGATAAAACTACCCAGAATAAAGCCTCCAAAATACCTGAGTTAACACTCATAAGTAGGACTGGACAAAGGATTTTTAACTATTGCAGATTGGGGATTTCTGATTTCGGAAATAGAGTAAAATACCTTTATTTTTTACAAAATATAGACGATTATACTTCCGAAATCAAACATCTGATACCCGAAATAAGCAGTTTCTATAATCCTTCGTACTACCCTAATTGATAATTCATTATTCCCACTTAACCCAAGACTATTGTATATGAAGTTGAACCTTTTTAGTCGTCTGCTCGATACGCCCAAATTACCCATGATTTTATTTGTGGTTTATTTTATTAGTGGGCTTTTGGTTTACAAAGATTATGGTGTTTCGTACGATGAAGGCACAGAGCGTCACATCGGGATTATGAATATTATTCACGTAGCTCGGCAATTGGCACCAGGTATGGCTTCGAAGGTGATTCCACCTGATTTGAAAAATGCACCAGACATGGAGCATTATCGAGATAGAGACCATGGTGCGCTGTTTGCTTTACCGATGGTAGTATTAGAAAAAGGGTTGGGCATCGACGACGAATTAGGAGTATATCGACTTTGGCACTTATCGACTTTTTTGATTTTTGCACTATCCATTATTTTCTTGTATAAACTTCTTTCTGAAAGATTCCAGAAACAATATATCAGTTTATTGGGGTGCTTTATCTATGTATTTTCGCCCCGTTTTTTGGCAGAGTCATTCTATAACCCGAAAGATTTACCGCTGTTATCCCTCTTTGTAATTGCTGGTTATTTAGGGTTCAAAATTTTAAAAGGCGCTAATTACAAGTATGCTATTGGGCTAGGTTTGGTTATGGGATTGGCTACGGCTTTGCGTATTGTAGGCATTTTTCTCCCACTGATTTTTGGAGGAGCAATAGTCTTAAAACATTTTTTTACGCAAGAAAAAGACTTAGTTCAGAAGCTTAAAATGTTGGCAAGCATGCTTATCGTGTATTTGCTGACTTTTTACATTGCTTTCCCTTATTTGTGGACAAACCCCATCGGGCACTTTATTGAGGTATTCGAAAACCTGAGTAAATATCCATTGAATGCGCCAGTATTGTTTGAAGGTCAATATTATACCGCCCCTGATTTGCCTCGTTATTATGCCTTGATTTGGATTGTGATTACTACGCCAATTCCTTTTCTTTTGTTGGCATTGATAGGTGTTGTTGTAACCTTAAAACAATGGATAACAGAATATAGGAATCCACTTACATACATCAATTTGTTTTTTCTAGGGCTTTTTGTCGGCCCCATTTTAAGTGTTGTCGTATTAGATTCGACCTTGTATGATGGTTGGCGCCACTTGTATTTTACTTACGCAGGGTTTGTGTATCTTGCCACATTGGGAATTGTTACGATTGAAGACTTTTTGAAGGGATGGAAGCCTGCTGTAGCAGGAGGCTTTATCGGATTGAACGTATTGGTAGTGGTATATCTACTTGCTTGGATTGTAAAAAATCACCCCTATCAAAATGTGTATTTTAATGTATTAGCAGGAAATCATGTCGACAAAAAATTTGAGATGGATTATTGGGGTACTTCCTATAAGCAAGCATTAGACTATTTGAAAGCACACAGTCAGAAAGGAGCAAAAGTCAAAATTAATGGAAATATTTGTGCTTCGTATAACTTGGGGAAAAGCGAAAAAGATGTACTAAAATTTGTGAGTGACATTAATCAAGCAGACTATTTTATTACAGAATATCGTCATTTTAATTTCAATCCTGATTTTTCTGCTTATTTAGTTCCTTCAAAAGAGGTATTCAACGTAGAAGTAGATGGAAATAAAGTGATTAGTATCTATCGTTTGAAATAAATTATCATAAGCACTTCACAAAAAAGGCTGATGAATTTGTTCATCAGCCTTTTTTGTGAAATACTCACCTTTGCTTTCTATTAAAAATTTACTTTTTCGTAAATGATATATTCTGGTCTGTTTTTGATTTCTTCAAACATATTACCCAAATATTCTCCTAAAACACCTATCGTAAGCAATTGAACACCTCCAAAGAAGATAACTGCAATCACCGTTGATGCCCAACCTGGCACTAAGGTTTCTGGTCTGAAAATAAGTCCTGTAAGAACCCAAATTCCTAAAGCTAAGCCTACAATTAGACTAAGACTTCCTAAGCCTAGAGCGAGTTTGAGAGGTTTTTTACTAAAATACAACAAACTTGTAGAGGCAAATTTGAGCATTTTAGAAAGAGGGTACTTCGTTTCTCCCGCAAATCTTTCTTCGCGCACATACATGATTGGTACTTGTTTGAAACCAATCCATGAGATGAGCCCTCGGATATATTTGTTCTTTTCTGGAAAAGCTTTGAATGCTTCTATAACATGCCTATCAATTAATCTAAAATCACCAGTATCTACAGGTAAAGGAGTATCTGATAGAAAATTGATGGTACGGTAAAACATGCGTGCCGTAATTTTTTTGAAGAACGTTTCACCCTTACGTTTTTCACGCATCCCATACACCACATTGGCATTTTGCTCGAGGTGCATTTTTACCATATCTGGAAACAACTCAGGTGGGTCTTGCAAATCGGCATCAATAATAATAGCTACATCGCCTGTACAAGCTTGGATCCCTGCGGTTACGGCAGGCTGGTGACCAAAGTTTCGAGAGAAACCAATGATTTTGACGTTAGCGTCTTTCTGAGCAATTTCTTTCAGAATAGATAACGTACGATCACGACTGCCATCGTTGATAAAAATGATTTCATATCCTTTATGCCCAAAAGATTGCATGGTTTTAGACACTCGCTCATAAGTGTACATAATCACCTGCTCCTCATTAAAACAAGGAATGATAATCGAAACAGTAAGGTTGTAATGTTCAGACATAAATCTTTAATGTTCAAGTTGTGTGATAGGTAAAATACAGGGCAATGTTTTCGTTAAAGATGGTATGATATGTTATTAATAAATGTACAATAAAGACGAGAATTAACCCATTTGAGTAATCAGAAAATGGAAAAATGTCGACGCTATTGTTTTCTTCCTTTGATAAACCTTTCTCTGCCAAACATATCCTTGATAATTTCTATCTCTACAAATCCTTTTTCTTCAAACACTTCGGCAGTTTCTGTGCCTAAGTACTGATTGATTTCTACTATAAAAAAACCATTGTTTACCAGATTCAAAGAGGCATAATTGGCAATAGCTTTATAAAAAACCAAAGGATTGTCATTTTCTACAAAAAGGGCTAAATGTGGTTCATAGTCAAGTACATTAGCCTCCATTTCACCTTTTTCCCGATGTGTCACATAAGGCGGATTGCTTACAATTATATCAAAAAGTTGCTCTGATTTTTCGTATTGATAAGTCAAAATATCCTTCTGAACAAATTGAACACCTGCTTGGTGGCGTTCATTATTTTGCTTGGCAACGCTCAGTGCTTCTTCCGAAATATCATAAGCAATAACAGCGCCATTTTGTATTTCACAAGCAATAGTAATGGCAATACATCCTGTCCCTGTACCTATATCAAGTATAGTTGCTGAGTGCCCTAAACTTTTGGCAAAGGTAATGATAGGTTCGATAAGTTCCTCAGTTTCGGGTCGAGGAATAAGAGTTGATTTACTAACTTGGAAAAGTCTTCCATAAAAATCACCAACGCCTAGCACATACTGTATTGGCTCGAAGGACTTAACACGAGCTACAAGGGGGGCAAAATCTATATTATTGCCTATAGGCTTGTCGACAAGTATGTCTGTTTTTGAAAGACCCACAAGCGTATCAAGCAAAAGATAGACCATACTTTTTGCTTCGTTTTCTGAGTAAACTGCCGTAATTTCGGCTACCAAATCCGCAAATAGTTGCTTAGATGATTGAGTCATGGAAAATATTAAGTTTTAAGCTATCGGATATAGGCTTTTTGTTTTAGATAAAAGCAAAGATGTTTTTATGTCGTTAGTCTAAACGAGTGCTTTTCTTTTTCACTGATGAATATACAAAATTACAGAAATGTCGAAGAATAATCATGTTTTGAGCGATACTCAAATAAAAGCATTCATGCAACGTGCCCTTGACCTAGCCCAATTGGGAGCAGGAAATGTATCTCCGAATCCCATGGTAGGATGTGTAATTGTACATCAAGGAAAAATAATTGGCGAAGGTTGGCATCAACGCTATGGGCATTGGCATGCCGAAGTCAATGCGGTAGCAGATGTAAAAGATCAAAGCCTTTTGCCCGAATCCGATGTGTTTGTGACGCTCGAACCTTGTTCTCATTTTGGTAAAACACCTCCTTGTGCTGATTTATTGGTCAAACATCAAGTGCGTCGAGTGTATATCTGTAACGATGACCCCAACCCTTTGGTAGCAGGAAAAGGTATTCAGAAATTGAGAGATGCAGGAATTGAAGTCATATCGAGTGTTTTAGAAGAAAAAGGACGTGTGTTGAATCGCCGTTTTTTTACTTTTTTTGAAAAAAAACGACCTTATATTATTCTCAAATGGGCAGAATCGACCGATGGTAAAATCGCCTTACCCAATTTTCAAGCGGTTCAAATTTCCAATGCTTTATCAAGACGTTGGACACATCAATTGCGCTCAGAGGAGGATGCTATTATGGTGGGCACACGAACGGCACAATATGATAACCCTTCACTGAATACACGTTTTTGGACGGGTAAAAATCCGACAAGAGTATTGATTGATAAACATTTACAAGTAGCGAAGGATTCGGCTATTTATGCAGGGACAACGCCTACAATTTGCTATAATTCTATTAAGTCAGAACAAAAAGGGCATATTTCTTATGTCCAAATGGAGGCAGAAAACTCTTGGCTTCCGATGATTTTAGATGATTTATACCAACGAAAAATTCAGTCGGTCATCGTCGAAGGAGGCACAGCTTTACTACAATCCTGTATCGATGCTGGACTATGGGATGAAGCATATCGCTGGATTAGTCCACAAGCAATAGGAGAGGGCATCACGGCACCAACACTAACAGAAGGCTTAATAGATAGAAAAGAAATAGGGGATAATAGTTTGTGGAGGTATTCGATTGAGCAATAAAATTGATTTCGAATGTGGGATTTTTGATTTCGGATTGAATTGTATAAAAGTTTAAATCTGAAATCAAAAATTCCCAATCTGAAATCGTATCTAGCTGTTCCAAATCTCCCAAGCTTTTTCGGCTTGTCCATGTAGCATTTCTAGTCCGAAGTGAACACCACGCACGCCAGCTTCAGTACCTTTTTTCAAAAACAATGTTTCGAGTGGGTTATACACAATATCGTATAGTAAATGCTTTCCACTCAATAATTCGTAAGGAATAGCTGGGCAATTCTCTACTTTTGGATACATTCCTAGCGGTGTAGTATTAACAATGAACAAGTGCTCAGACATTACCTCTGGCGTAAGTTCTTCGTAGGTGATAGTATCGCTTTCTTTGGTACGAGAAACCAATTGTACTTCTAAACCCAAATCTTCTAAGGCTACGATAATGGCTTTAGCTGCGCCACCTTTACCAAGTACTAATGCTTTTTTAGGAGCAATTTCATTGAAAGCATCCCATTTTTCAAGCGTCCATCTAAAGCCCCAATAGTCGGTATTAAAGCCCTTGATTTTTCCATTCTCCAAAAACTTGATAGTATTTACTGCACCGATTTTACTAGCCGCTGGATCTATTTCATCAAGATAGGCCATCACGTTTTGTTTGTGAGGAATCGTCACATTCAACCCTTTTAGTTCACCTGCATGTGACTGAAGTAAGGCTGGAAAATCTTCAATATTTTCGAGCTCAAATTTCTCATACGCATGTGTCTGAGAAAGACCAATTTTTTCAAATTTCTCTGTAAAATATCCTTTCGAGAACGAATGCCCCAAAGGAAAACCAATAAGACCAAATAAATTTTTCATAGCGTAAAAATAAACAAAGAGGCAATAGTACGAAAACTTTTGCCTCTTTGATGAAATAATACTTTATATGATTGATACGAAGAAAACAAGTGTGCCTTCTTCAATACCTTACTTTTTACTAAATTGACTTTTTACAAAACCAATAACCATTGGCAATACTGAAATACCAACGATACCTAGTACTACTTTTTCGAAGTTATGTTTTACCCACTCGTTGTTACCCAAGAAGTATCCCAACAAAGTAATAGAAGTTACCCATACAATAGCACCAATTACACAGAACGTAATGTATTTGCCATATTTCATACTACCTGCACCCGCTACAAATGGCGCTACAGTACGTACGATTGGTACAAAACGAGCCATAATTACAGTTTGACCACCATTTTTTTCGTAAAACTCCTCTGTTTTAACAATGTGCTCACGTTTTAAGAAGAGAATTTTATCTTTTGATTTAACGAAGTCACTCAAATATTTCCCTACAAAATAATTCACATTATCGCCCAAAAGCGCTGCACCAATCAACAATGGAATAACGAAAGTAATATCGATTTTACCACCTGTTGCAGGAGCTGCCAATACGCCAATCGCAAATAAAAGCGAATCACCTGGTAATAAAGGCATAACTACCAAACCCGTTTCGGCAAATACGATTAGGAACAGCAAACCATAAGTAAGTGTACCGTTGTCGGTGATAAACTGCGTAAGTGCAGTTAAAGGATCTTTGAGAAGTTGTAATACAAATTGAATGATTTCCATTGTTTGGGAAGATTTACAATGTCCAAATGAGGCTTGGAGTAAATAGTGAAAGTAAACTACAAAAGTATAGAAGAGTAACCTTTGTACGGTATGATAGTGAGAATCTTAATCAAAAATTAAAAAAGAATGATTGAGCGAATGTTGTTTTCACCCAATCATTCTTTTTAGAAATACTAATTATTTTTTGTCCAAGAAGTGAGAGAAAGTATCGCCTCTCAAGCCCAAACGGATCGTTTCTAATGAAATAACTTCATGAGGAGCAATGTTACCAACGTTTACGTTAGCACCAACCAACTTCACAAACCAAACTTGTTGAGATTTTTGAGGAGCTTCCCAAATGATTTTTTCTTCAGGAATTTCTGTCAAAATTTCTTCTACCAAGCCCTGACGAACCTCGCCTGATGCACGGAACAAACCTACGTTTCCACCTTCACGAGCTTCACCGATTACTTTCCAAGCACCCGCTTCCAACTCCGCTTTCATCAATTTAATCCATTTGTATGGAGGAATGATTTTGGCTTCGTCTTTAGAACCTACTTCCGAAAGAACAGTTACTTGTTTAGCCAAAGTTTGGATATATCCGCATTTGTCATCTTGCTCCATTTCCAAAGAGCCATCCGAAACCTCTGCGTATTCCATGCCATATTGGTCCAAAACACGACGGTATTCGTCAAATTGACCTCTTACCACAAATGCCTCAAACAAAGTACCCCCAAAATACACAGGGATGCCTGCCGATTTATACAAAGCCAATTTATCTTTTAGGTTTGGAGTCACAAAAGAGGTTGCCCAACCCAACTTCACTATATCGGTATATCCAGAGCCAAGCTCCAAGAAATCTTCAACTTGTCTGAGACTAAGCCCTTTGTCCATTACCATTGTCAAACCTTTTTGACGTGGCTTTTCAGTTCTCTCAGGAATCTGGTTAAGTGGGTAATTCATATTTTTTGAAATTTCTGGGATTAAATATTTGGTTTTCAGAACAACAATGTTGTGCTTGTTGCACTTATTCAGAATAAGTAATTCTTTTTGATTGAATAATGAGGTATTTCGAACGTGCAATTTTGCAAAATTAGAAATATCTTCCAAATGGCACAAACTACTATTTTACTAGATTGTCTTTAAATAATAATTGCTTTTATTTAATTTGCTGTAAATCAATTGTTTAATTTTTTTGAAAAAATGATTTTTCATAGATTTTTCAAAAAATAATGTCAAAAATTTGTTTACTAAACACTGTTTAGTAATTTTACATCGTTATAAAAATGAAAGACGATAAAATATTAATCTTTAAAGCATATTTATAACTCTGAGAATAACTAGAACTAGCTTACCCTAAATCGTTTAGGAAATAATAGTACTCAAATTATCCTAAACTTAGTATCTTGATTACTTAAATGTCATCTCAAATTTGATTAAAAATACAATAAGTATTTTTATCCTATAGTTTTAGTAGAACTTAATACAAAGATTACAAAATCTTCCGAATCTCAAACCTTGAAAACAAAACCTTTTAATAATAATCATCCAAACTCATGAAAAAGTTATTGTTTATTCTTGCCACCCTGTTATCAACTATACAAATCGTACAAGCTCAAAACCCTACAAAAGACGCAGTGTTAGGGGAGTGGCTGTCGGAAAGTAAAGATGGAAAAGTACTTATATTCAAACAAGGAGATAAATACTTTGGGAAACTTTCTTGGATAAAAGATGCTGCCAAAAAAGATGTAAATAATCCAGATGCATCTTTGCGTAATCAACCGTTGTTAGGTTTGGTGATTCTAAAAAACTTTGAGTTTACAGGAAAAGCTTGGGAAGAAGGAAGTATTTATGATCCTAAAAATGGCAAAAGTTATTCATGCAATATGAAACTAAAGAAAGCTGATGAATTAGAAATCAGAGGTTTTGTTGGCGTTTCGTTGCTGGGACGAACTACCGTGTGGACAAAAGTGAAATAAGCCAGCTACCTGTTGGGAATGCCTGTACACTTTGCTTAAATTTGTCTACATACTAAGATTGGTTTATAAGAAATGGGTATTTTAGAGAGAAAAGAACGCGAAAAACTAGAATTAAAGCAGCGAATTTTAGAAGCTGCCAAGGAAATCTTTATCAAAGAAGGCTTTGATAAGGCTTCTATTCGAGCTATTGCGGACAAAATAGAGTATAGTCCAGCTACAATTTATCTGCATTATAAAGATAAAGATGAATTGTTTTATGCGGTACATGAATTAGGATTTGATAAATTATCAGAAATGACGCGTTCCGTTGAAAATATCGAAGATGGTTTTCAACAACTACGTGCGAGAGGATTGATTTACTTGAAATTTGCTTTTGAGAATCCTGAGTTATACGATTTGATGTTTATCAAAGAAGCTCCAATGCATGCACTCAAAAAGCAAGAAGCTGGCTGGGATTGTGGAATGCACAATTTTGTGGCACTACAAAAAAACTTGGCACTATGTATTGAACAAGGCTCTATTTTGCCTGCCAATATCGATGTATTGTCTATGTCGATATGGTCTTACGTGCACGGGTTGGTGTCTTTAAATATTAGAGGGCGATTTGAGCCATTCTGTGAACTAAATCCAGAAATACAGCTAGAAAAGCTACTAGGAGAGTCTCTGGACTTTATGTTGAATCTTATTAAAAAGAAAAATGAGTAATAAACACGCATTAGAGGTTTTTAAGGAATATATTGGTACTCGTGTAGCCGAAAAGAGTATTTCGCCAGTGGCCAAATTTCTAGACGGTGTTTTGGTAGGGGTTCACGACCATGGTATCGAAATAGAATACCAAGTCAAAGAAGAAATGGTAAATCCTGCTCGTATCTTGCATGGCGGTATTGCCGCAACAATGTTGGACGATATTATCGGTATGACTGTTTTTATGATGGGCAATGGTGTTTTTTATAGCACTGTCAACCTTTCGGTAGACTACCTTTTTAGCGCACGACTAGGCGAGACCGTTCGTGTGAAATCAAAGATTGTAAGAATGGGAAAGAAAATCGCTCATGCAGAAGGCGAAATTCGTAACCAAGATGATATTTTAATTGCAAAATGTACAACCAATTTGGTTGCAACAAGCAATACTATTAAATAGTTTTAGTTACTTTGTCTTTGAATCTTTGAAAGACCAGTAACTAACTGATTTTAAGGATTTACAAAGTGAATTAAGCAGTAAAGATTTAACAGTTTGCTTAAGCTGAAAAAATCTAAAAATCCCCTAGAAAGACCTGTGGGCAGTAAAATCTCCCACAGGTCTGACTTATGACAGCTTTCTGAAGTCAGCTTTGAGCAGTCGGCTCATATTGGTGTACTTTATAACAAGTGCTGATACCTAAAACCCGATAGCTCGAAGCTCATTCGGCATTGATTCCTCATGAATTAATGCTTTTTATTTACTCTTTTACTGAACAGTGTTTATAAAATTATAAATGTTTAATATGAAACCTATGAAGTATTATCTCTCCTTGGTGTGCTGTTGGCTCGCTTATGGAACTATGGCTCAATCAGAAGTACTCAATCAGTATGTACAAGAAGGACTACAAAATAGTCAAACGCTCAAGCAGCAACGTTTTCAGCTACAAAAAGCCATTTGGGCTTTGGATGAAGCCAAAAGTTTGTTCAAACCCTCGGTGAATTTCAATACGACTGTATCCTCTGCATTAGGTGGTCGTACAATTGATATTCCCGTGGGAGATTTAGTAAATCCTGTATATGCCACGCTCAATCGCTTGACAAATTCTAATGCTTTTCCACAAATCTCAAACGTGAGTGAGCAGCTGATTCCAAAGGATTTTTATGACATGCGATTCAAAACTTCGATGCCTTTGATTAATGCTGAACTTAAGTATAATCAAAGCATCAAAAAGGAACTGATTGGTTTGCAGCAATCCGAAACCAATGTCTATAAACGTGAATTGGTCAAAGATATCAAAATGGCTTATTTCAACTATCTAAAAGCTACTGAGGCATTGAGTATTTACGAAAATGCGTTACGTCTGCTCCGTGAAAGTGAACGTGTCAACCAAGCTTTGATTCAAAATGGAATGGCTAATCCGACGGTTTCTGTTCGTACCAAAAACGAAATTGCTAGTATAGAATCTGAAGTTGAAGCTGCCAAAGGAACACAGAAAAACGCGGCAGCGTATTTTAATTTCTTGTTAAACCGTGAGTTTACGCAGGAAATCAAAGTTGATTCAAGTTTCAAGAATGTTGTGATTCCTACTAAAATAGACTTAGCTCACCGTGAAGAAATCGACAAGCTCGAAACTAATTTGAGTATCAATAAGCAAATCTTAAAACTTAGCCAGTCTTACAATCAACCCAAGATAGGAGCTTCTTTGGATTTAGGCTCACAAGGGCGTTTTGCTCAAATCGCTTCGGCTGACAAGAATTTTATTTCTCCCAATGCCTTTTTCTTGGTCGGAGTATCGATTGACTTGCCTGTATATTCTTCAGGAAGAAATCAATTGAAAGTAAAACAAGCCGAAATGGACGTTGCCACCGCAGATACGCAACTACAGCAAGTCAAAAACCAGCTTGATTTACAAAATACCATGGCTCAAAATGCCTTGACGGCTGCCAAGGAAATTCATCAATCCAAAGCCAATCAGATAAGTTCGGCACAGCGCTATTATCGTGACATGATGCGCCGTTACAAAGAAGGTAATCTTAGTTTTATCGAGTTGCTGGATGCCCAAACACAATTGACTCGTACACAATTACAGCAAGTGATAGCTCAATATGATGTTTGGCTCAAATGGGTAGAACTCGAACGCAGTGCTGCCGCTTTTGACTTAAAGTAAAAAGACGTAATGCTTGAGTGAATTGAAGCATAAATAAAAATCTAAAAATCTCTTTAGCCTTGGGCTAATCAAAATCCTCTTGAAATATGTTGACTTCCTTTAAAAATAGCCTCATTCTAGGTCTAATCATAACGACAGTGTTTGCCTGTGGCAAAAAGAAAACTGATAAAAAAACAATTGCAGACAACGAAACAGTAGCTGTAAAATTAGTGGATGTTTCAAATGCTAATTCTACCGAACCCATCAAAGCTTCTGGTCTAATAAGCTCTTTACATGAAGCTCGTCTTTCTTTTAAAACGGGTGGAATAATCGAAAAAATCTTTGTAAAAGAAGGACAAAATATTGTTAAAGGTCAATTATTAGCAACGCTCAATTTGACCGAAATCAATGCACAAGTGCAACAATCACAAGAGAATGTAAGCAAAATCGAAAGGGACTTAAAGCGTATCAATGCACTATATCGTGATTCGGTAGCTACACTCGAACAAGTCCAAAATCTAACAACAGCCTTGAGCGTAGCAAAACAAGGTTTACAAATAGCCCAATACAACCAAGGATATTCCAAAATTTATGCACCAACCAATGGTGTTGTTGTCAAAAGAATGATGAACGAAGGTGAATTGGCATCGTCTGGAAGTCCTGTGTTTTTTGTGAATGCCGCAGGTGCTAATGATTGGGTAGTAAAAGTAGGTATTACAGACAAAGATTGGACTCGTCTCAAACTAGGCGATAAAGCCGAAATCAGCCTCGACGCATTTCCTGATATGAAGTTTTTGGCAAATGTCACAACCCTCTCTCAAGGTGCAGACCAAGCTTCAGGCCTCTATCAAGCAGAATTAAAAATTAGTACTCAAGGCAAAAAAATGGCGACTGGCCTATTTGCCAAGGCTTTGATTTACCCTTCTATCAAATACCAATATGCGTCTGTTCCTGTTGATGCCATTATTGAAGGTAATGGTGACCAAGCTTTTGTATATGTGATAGAAAACGGAAAAGCCAAAAGAGTTTCTTTGTCGATTGCTTACGTCAACGGTCAACAAGCATTTATTCGTGAGGGTTTGTCGGGAATAAACCAAGTAGTAACAGATGGTTCGGCCTATCTGGTAGAAGGTACAAAAGTAAAAGTGGTGCAATAAACTTTTACAACTAATCAATTTTACATAGACCTAAACGAGCATAACGTCACTGTAAAGCGACTGATGCCGACAACTCATCATATATGAAAATCGCAGAATTTTCCGTAAAAAATTACCAGTTTACCTTAGTGGTATTTCTGGCGGTATTATCAATCGGGCTATATTCCTTGTTGAACATGCCTCGTGGCGAAGACCCAGAGTTTGAATCTCCCCAATTTGGCGTTACGATTATCTATCCCGGAGCTACTCCCAACGATATGGAAGAGTTAGTAGCAGACCCTTTTGAAAAAAGAATTAACGAGCTAGACAACATTCAGCGCATAAGTACGGTCATACTAGATGGAGCGGCTGTATTTCAGATAGAGTATGATTTTGAACAAGATCCAGAAGAAAAATATCAGGAGGTTGTACGAGAAGTAAATGCCATCAGAAAAGACCTCCCTGCTGAGATTCTGGATATTCGAGTACAAAAGTTTAGACCAACCGACGTAAATATTTATCAGTTTGCCCTCGTAAGTGAAAATGTGCCTTACGCCAAGCTGAAGGAATATGCAGATGATTTGGAAAAACAACTCGAAAAGGTAAAACCTCTGACTAATATCAAATCATGGGGTTTTCCAGCTCGTAAAGTAGCAGTTGAATTGAATTTGGAAAAAATGGCACATGACCATATTCCTGTCAATCAGGTGTTGGGAGCAATTCAATCTGAGAATGTCAATATCCCTGGAGGTAGTATCAATGTTTCTAGTAAAAAACTAAATGTTAAAACATCAGGTGCATATAACGACCTCGACGAAATTCAGAATACGATTGTGTACACCAACGGTACTAAAATCGTGTATCTCAAAGATATTGCTCAAGTAAAATTTGCTTACGAAGACGAAACACATATTACTAGTCTCAATGGTCACCGTTGTGTTTTTGTCACAGCATGCCAAAAGCAAGGACAGAATATTATTGCAATTCGCAAAATAGTTGAACCAATAGTTGAAAAATACAAAGCACAACTTCCTCCAAGTGTCGATGTTGTAAAAGTATTTGACCAAGCCGAATCTGTAGATAATCGTCTTACGCGTTTTGCTAAAGATTTCGGAATCGCGATTTTGCTAGTATTGATTACGCTATTGCCTTTAGGTACACGTGCAAGTATTGTCGTAATGATTTCAATCCCACTCTCGTTGGCGATAGGTCTAACATTACTCAATGTATTTGGTTATACCATCAACCAGCTGTCTATTGTAGGGATGATTGTAGCTTTGGGGATTTTGGTGGACGACTCTATCGTAGTGGTCGAAAACATCGAACGCTTCATGCGAATGGGCATCAAACGTAAGCAGGCGGCTATCGATGCTACAAAACAAATCGGATTAGCAGTAGTAGGATGTACTGTATTGTTGTGTTTTGCTTTTTTACCAATTGCCAACTTGCCAGAGGCAGCAGGTGAATTTATTCGAAGTTTACCAATGGCTGTGATGTTTACAGTATTGGCTTCGATGATTGTGTCATTGACGATTGTACCATTTTTATCATCAGTGTTATTGACCGAAAATCATAATCCTGAAGGGAATATGATTTTGAGAGGAATGAAAAAAATCATTTCGGCTACTTATGGGCGCTTGATGGATTGGTGTCTTAAACACCCCAAAACAACTTTGGCAGGGGCACTAGGAATATTTGTAGGTGTGATGATGATGGCTAAGTTATTCTTAGGTTTTTCTCTTTTCCCAACTTCCGAAAAACCGATGTTTTTAGTAAATATCGAAACGCCAGTTGGAACGAATATGGCTGCCACAACCAAAGTAGTGAAGTATGTGGAGGAAAAATTGAAGAAAGTACCTGAGATTAAAAACTTTGCTTCAAATGTAGGGCGTGTTAATCCTCGTATCTATTACAACACAGTAGAAAGAGGGCAGTCAGAGAACCGAGCACAAATATTTGTCTTGCTCGAAGATATGGAAACATCTGAGAAAAAGGCTTTAATTGATGATTTGCGTGGCAATATGGGTGTGTATCCAAATGCCAAAATTGAGGTAAAAGATTTTGAACAAGGACCACCATTAGAAGCGCCGATTGCCTATCGAATCTTTGGAGAAAATTTGGATACCTTGAGAAATGTAGCGTTCAGAATTGAGAAGATTTTAGCTAATCATCCTGGAGCTATCTATGTGAATAATCCATTGAAAGTCCAACCAACAGATATTCGTGTAGTAGTCAATAAAGAAAAAGCTGGCTTGATGAGTGTGAGCTCAGCCGAAATCGACCGAGTGGTACGTTTAGGAATAGCAGGATTAAATGTGGGTACCTATCGTGAAGATGGCGAAAAAGATGGTTATAACATCAACGTGTCGATTCCGAGAACGGGTGTACAACAAGATTTAGACGTCTTTAATCGTTTGTATGTCAACAATGCTTTAGGGACTGCTATTCCGCTTAAACAATTGGTGGATATTAAGTTAGAAACCTCTCAGAATCAGATTTTGCACTTTGACAAAGAACGATATGTGACAGTTTCGACCTTTTTAAAATCAGGCTATAATACAGCACAAGTAAACCAAGAATTAATAAAGCAATTAAATGCTTTTAAGTTTCCAAAAGGATTTTCGTACAGAGTAGCAGGAGAGGCCGAAAATGCAGAAAAATCTTTCGGAGGAATAGGGGTGATAGTTTTGATAACTGTCTTCGGAATGATAGCCATCCTAATTTTGGAGTTCCGCAATTTCAAATCTACCCTGATTGTATTGTCAGTAATTCCATTGGGTATTGTTGGAGCTATCTTGATGCTATTACTTTGGGGCGAAACTTTATCATTTACGGCTGTTATTGGTTTTATCGCACTGGTGGGAATTGAAGTCAAGAACTCTTTACTATTGGTAGATTTTACCAACCAACTTCGAGAGGAAGGGTTTGGACTTGAGGAGGCAATTCGAGAAGCAGGCGAAGTGAGATTTGTTCCTATTGTGCTAACATCACTTACAGCGATAGGGGGCTTAGTACCACTAGTAATCGAATATTCAGAGCTGTACTCTCCATTAGCCTTGGTGCTTATAGGTGGAATTATCAGTTCAACATTACTTGCTCGTTTGGTTACACCTGTTATGTATAAGTTACTTCCACCAACAATTATTCCGGTCAAAGAAACGATACAAAACTAGGTTTTAGAAGAGCAAATTACCTGAAAATAGTTTTTAATATTTTTTAATAAATCATGAGAGGAATCTTTAAATAGTTCAAGAATACTCTGTAAGCATAATATTTAAGAATTTTTATAGATTTTTCTCATTTTTTCTAAAAAAAACTTAAAATTCGGGCACTATTATTCAAAAAAGCTCGTTAACCTAGCATAACAATCGTCAAAATATATATAAATCAAGAAACCGATGAGATTCAGCACAGAAACATTGACAAAGTTCTTATCTCGGAATTTTTATATTAGCCCGAGGTTGATAGCTCCTCAAAAACGCTTTTATGCCGATTTGGGAATGAACTCATTAGAGTTCCTAGAAGTAGTAGCTTATTTAGAAAATACGTATGGTATTACATTACCAGATCAGGAGATAGATAGAGTACAGACTGTAGAAGAATTGGCTTCTTTGATGGAAGCTAATTTAGTAGCTGTACGTGCGTAAAGGCAACGATTTTTGGTATGTTAAAGGTTCAAACACATTAGTTTGAGCCTTTTTTTATGCCTTTTTGAGTAAATATCCCTCGGCTTTTATCTTATCTTTGTATCGTAACCAAAAAACAATTATTAAGTATGTCTAGACAAAATATCTTAACGGGCTCGCCGTGGGAAGACAAAATGGGCTATTGCCGTGCCGTAAGAATCGGAAACATTGTAGAAGTATCAGGAACTGTAGCAATCGTTGATGGTGAAAAAGTAAAAGCGGACGATGCTTATGCACAAACGTTGAATATCTTAGAACGTATCGCAAAAGTGTTAGAAGAGGCTGGTGTTTCAACAAAAGATGTAGTGAGAACTCGTATTTTCACAACAGATATTACCAAATTTGATGATATAGCTCGTGCTCATGGCGCTTATTTCGGCGAAATCAAACCAACAACAGGTATCTATGAGATTTCTAAATTAGTATCTCCAGATTATTTGGTTGAAATTGAATTTACAGCAATTGCTCAATAAAAATATTAGCGTAAGAAGAAAGAATCATAAAGTGTCCAATATACGCTTAGAAGAGAAAGTCAGTGGATTTGTTCACTGGCTTTTTTTGTTGGAATAGCTCCATGATAAAGGCTAAAACCTTAAAAATTAAAAAGCCTTGCTAGGAATACTAACAAGGCTTTTTTGTGATTGATATTAGTAAAACGCCAGAGGAGGCAAAATAGTTTACAGCTTGAAAAATAGTTAAATTATTTTTCATATTTATTTTATTTTTTTCAAATTAGAAAAAATAATAGCAAAATCAGCTCGCTAGGGGCTTTTTGAGATTGAGAAAATCAGGAAAAAGACACCTCACGAATCTATTCCTAATAACAGATTAACAAGTAACCAATAGCGTTTCAATATGAAACAACAAACCATCTACGAAGTAGCTGTCATCTCGATTGGCTCGCTCAATACAGTTCGAACAAAAGAACCTGTATTAAATTATTTTTCGAACCTTCAAAAATGCCTCGATCATTTGTTGGGAGCTTTGGCTGTGCATGGTTGGGAAAGTAAAATGAATTATACTGCCGTGTATCGGAATCTAAAAGCAAAAGGAAAATACGTTGCAGAATTTAGCTTTGCAGGAAATAAAATTTTTAAAATTGTAATCACAGCCCGAACAATCAATCCTTCAATAAGCACTTTGGGAATAGAGGATAAGCCTGATAGTAAGAAGTAGAAAACAGTGCGGAAACACTCAAATGAATATAAAATAAAAAAGCCTTGCTATGTTGGTAGCAAGGCTTTTTTGTGGTTGATAATAGATAAACGTCTATTAAGGTCAAATAGTTTGCGTATTGAAAAATAGTTAAATTATTTTTCAAAAAATATAGAATTTATTTTCAGAGCGTAATTTTCTTAAAATTTAGCTAAAAAAATGCCCCTCTTAACAATTTAAGAGGGGCATTTTGCCTAATGCCTAGAGCTAATAGCCTAAAGCCTATTAATACTTAATTATAGTTTTGTTGGGCTTCTGCCAACAGTCTTTCTTTGTTGATTGGGACAACGCCAACAGATTCACATACAAGTCCACCACCTAAATTTGATAGACCTGCTACCAATTCTGGAGATAAATTGAGTGCAACGCAACATGCTGCAATTGAAATAACAGTATCACCTGCACCCGAAACGTCTGCAATTTGTCGAATATGGGCAGGGATATGTTTTTCTTCGTCTTTGAAATTGATAAATACGCCTTGTTCTGAAAGTGTAACAAAGGCACCTTTCACTTCAAGAGTTTCGATAAGCATATTGACCGCCATTGCTAGTTCAACTGGGTCTTTTGAGTCAAATTGAATATTGAGACCTTCTTTGAGTTCTTTCAAGTTTGGCTTGAATAAGGTAGCATTTTGGTAGTTTAGAAAGTTACGTTTCTTGGGGTCTACCACAGTTGGAATATGGTGTTCTTGGGCAAAATCAATTACTTCGGCAATGAGTTCTTTTGATAAAACGCCTTTGTCATAATCTTCAAAAATAATCACTTGCGCATCTAATGCCAAAGCTTTGATTTTGTCTAAGAGCAAAGTGCGTTCATTTTCAGAAATCAATTTATCAGTTTCGGTATCTACACGAACAATCTGCTGTGTGCCTGCGATAATTCGTTCTTTTACCGTAGTAATGCGCTCTTCAGACTGTAGAATACCTTCGGTAGATAACTCTTTTTCTGCTAATAAATCCAATAGGGCATTGCCATACGAATCTTTTCCGATGACCGAACAAATAATAGCTTTAGCGCCAAGTGCCTGAACGTTCATCACTACATTGCCAGCACCACCCAAACGCATTTCTCTTTGTTTTACATTTACTACTGGTACTGGAGCTTCAGGAGAGATACGTTCTACTTTACCCCAGGTATAAGCATCAATCATCAAATCGCCTATGATAAGAACTTTTAGTTGATTGAAACCTTCAAAAATTTGCTCAATTGTCATCGTCTATATAAAATATGTCCCCTGTCAGCCCAGTCCAAAATATTATTGGGTTGACAGGGGATTAAATGAATTGCAAAATTAAGATTTTTATGGATTATCCTCCAATGGTTGTCATGGATTCAGTAACAAGCTTTGTTCTGCGACTCTCGGCTTCGAAGCCATCTTTGGCTCTTTGTTGAAAAGTATTGATAAAAATGCCTTTCAACTCTTCGTTGCTAATTCCCGAACGAATCAAATCTCGAATACTTAGTACGCCTTCATCATACAAGCAGGTTTTTAATTCGCCTTGTGCAGTCATTCTGATACGATTGCAAGTTCCACAGAAGGTTCTTGAAAACGCTGCAATAACGCCAATATTGCCCTTGAAACCTGGGACATGGTAGTTATACGAAGTAGAATGTGGAGCATCTTTGATTTTACTTAAACTCGGATATGCTGCACGTATGGTATCCAAAATTCGATTGATATTCCAATGAAGCACAGGATAATGCGAGCCTTCTCCATTAAAAGGCATTTCCTCTATAAAGCGAACTGCCACAGGGTAGTGCTCGGTTAGGGCGACTAAAGGTAAAATATCATCTGTATTTTTCCCATCCATTACTACAGCATTGATTTTGACTTCAAAACCTGCGTCTAATAAATCAAAAAGCGTTTGATATACCTTCGAAAATTCGTCACGACGGGTAATTTCAAAAAAACGTTGCGAATCCAAAGTATCCAAACTCAAATTGACAGAACGAATCCCAATTTCTTTCATCTGTTTGAGATACTGTCCCGTCAAAATGCCATTGGTAGTAATATTCAGCTCATCGATTCCGTGAATGTCGGCGAGGCGATACAAAAAATCGATAAGATTATTACGTACAAAGGGTTCTCCACCTGTAATACGTACTTTGTGTACTCCCAATTCGGCTAATACGCTAACTATACGAAGCATTTCTTCGTAACTAAGCAATTTGGATTTATGAAGATACTTGATGCCTTCTTCGGGCATGCAATAAAAGCAACGCAAATTGCATCGGTCAGTGACAGCCAGCCTCAAATAAGTAATCGGTCGACCGTGATTGTCATAAATCACTGGACGATTATCGGGAGTTGTTATGGATGGATTAGTTGTCACAGATACGAATGATATAGTAGTATTTTGGGTAAATCTCCATTTGAAGTCCTCAAATTATAGATTTACTTCGTTATATTAGCAATCAAAATATAGGAAAAATTGTTCAAAAACTAACGCCTATATTTATCGCTAATGGTATATCGGCAAGCAATAAAAACAAATATACTATTGAATCCTAGAATCAAAAATTTAACCTAATGAAATATACAATTGCTTTGTTTGGAATCACCAAAGAAATTGTTGGCAATAGCTCGACGACTTTGGAGGTATCAGATACCCTCACAACCGATGGTTTATTGACTTTGCTAAGAGCAGAATATCCTCAGTTGGCAGCTATTCGCTCGCTATTGCTGGCAGTAAACAACGAATATGCCGAACAGGATTTAGTATTATCAGAAAGAGACGAAATTGCGCTAATTCCACCCGTGAGTGGAGGGTAGTTTATGCACTAAAATCAGTAGAGCATGAGCAAATGCCTCGATGGCAGATTTGAGATTTTTGATTTCGGATTTATCAGAAATGTTCAGCATTATTTTCCGAAATCAAAATTCTAACTTTATATACGACTATCGAAGGCTTAGTCCATGGCTGGATGATTACCTTTTATTTATTCCTCAAACTGGTTAGAAAACTTGTTAGCTTCTGCTTTTTGAGAATCAAATCTATACAAATACGGCGCCTTATGGGCTCCACCTCCCCATTTTTTATCTAGTCTTTCTAGTATTCCCAAACTCAACATTTTACGTTGGAAGTTAGCTCTCAGTAATTTTTTATTTAAAATCGTTTCATAAAGGCTTTGTAATTCACCCATAGTAAAAGTTTCGGGCATCAGGTTGAATACTGCCAATTTGTGATCCAGTAGCAATCGAAGTGAATTGAGTGCTTTGGTAAGAATATCACGATGGTCGAAAGCGATTGTTTCTGGTAAGTCATAAATGTCAAACCAGCCACTTTCTTCATGATTTAAATATGAGTGTGGTTGAATCTTAGTGAAATCTACAAGAGCATAATAACCTACCGTAATGTGTCGATTAAACAAAAAGTGGTCACTAGGTAAATCAATGCCATTTTTTTGCATAATCCACCTATGTTCCTCTGGATTAACACGTTTGGGGTCGCCAAAAATATAAAATTGCTCTAAATAGGTATCTTCAATGCCCGTACGGTGATCTAAAATACGATTAGCAGCTTCATCTAAGCTTTCTTCTTTATAGATAAATCCTCCAGGAAGAGAATATATTTGAGTATTGCCAAATTTGATTAATAAAACCTTCAATTGATTTTCATGAAAACCAAATATTACACAGTCAATCGAGATGCCTGGTAAGAAATCTTGGTTTTGGTTGACGAGGTCTTTATATTCTGTTGTATGTTCCATAAAATAAATTTTGTTCAAATTTAAAAAAGAATTGTAATATTAAAACAAAACAATTAATATTGTATCGTTGTGATACAATAAATCATGTATCATCTAACCATTTCAGCTAGGCGAATAACTGACGAGTTTGCATTCTCATTTGAAGAAAGCTTTACAATTCTGTCTATTTCGAATGGATTTTAAATTGTGGTGTAAAAGGATGAAAGTTAAACACAATGTTTCAATGTTGAGCTTTAAACAAAAGCTGATTGAACTGTAATGAAAAGATAGTTTTTGGTAAATAATCGGATTAAAAATTACTGAAAAAAGCCAAATACACAAAATCTTTAGTTAAAAGCTTGTCACATTATCTATCCAATTTATATTAATACATACCCCACTAGTAGCTGTTGAGACGTGGTGGGGTTTTTTCCGAAAACAAACTCAGTACAACTTAAAATAGACACAGGGTATTTACTCTATCATAAAAGAAAACGGCTCGTAGCAAATACTGCTACGAGCCGTTTTCTTTTATGATTATTACTTATTGTCTAGAAATCTTCATCAAGAGAGAAAGACATCGTTTCTTTCTCTGACATTACACCCGCTTTTTGATATTCAGCTACACGTTTTTCGAAGAAGTTTGTTTTGCCTTGTAACGAAATCATTTCCATGAAATCGAATGGGTTTGTTGCGTTGTAAACTTTTGGACAACCCAAAGCAACTAGCAAACGGTCAGCTACAAACTCGATATACTGGCACATTAAATTGGCGTTCATACCAATTAATGATACAGGAAGAGAATCTGTTACAAATTCTTTTTCGATTGTTACTGCATCTGTAATGATGGCAGTCACTCTTGATTGTGGTAACTGATTCTTGATATGGTCTGCGTAAAGCAAACACGCAAAATCGCAGTGTAAACCTTCGTCGCGAGAAATAAGCTCGTTTGAGAATGAAAGACCAGGCATCAAACCACGTTTTTTCAGCCAGAAGATAGAACAGAAACTACCTGAGAAGAAAATACCCTCTACTGCTGCAAAAGCAATCAAACGTTCTACAAAATTTTCACTGCCAATCCAACGCAAAGCCCATTCTGCTTTTTTCTGAACGCAATCGATAGTTTCGATGGCACGAAGCATACGGTCTTTTTCAATAGGATTTTTAATATAAGTATCAATCAACAAAGAGTATGTTTCTGAGTGGATATTTTCCATCATTACTTGGAAACCATAGAAACATTTAGCCTCTGCATATTGAACCTCCGAAAGGAAGTTAACAGCGAGGTTTTCGTTTACGATACCATCCGATGCCGCAAAGAAGGCCAATACATGCGAAATGAAGTGCTTTTCATCGGCTGTAAGCTTGTTTTCCCAGTCATTTAGGTCTTGAGAAAGGTCAATTTCTTCAGCTGTCCAGAAAGAAGCTTCCGCTTTTTTATAAAATTGCCAAATGTCATTGTGTTTAATGGGAAATAACACAAAACGGTTTGGGTCTTCTTGAAGTAAGGGTTCAATAATTGCTGCCTGTGACATGGTCGTATGGTATAAGTTGCTAGTTATCTAAAAATAAAGGGATTATTCAAATTTGGGCCTAAGGCATAATTTTAAAGCGCGCTTGCCTAGGATAAATTTAAACGTTTTTGGCTTAGGAATCATTAAAGTTGACAAAAATAAACTTTGCTATTTTTTTACCTATCTCTTTAGTCTCGATAGTGAAAATATATTCCTTTGAGACTACAATTTGTTAGCTAAAATTGTTTCTTGTTCTTCCGAAATTCTTTCCAAAGATAGGGATAGTTTGGCAGAAAATGCAGTTGTTTTTTATCATGTTTTTTTGAAATTAAACATTCGTTTGGTTGTAACTATTTGATTTTTAAATATTTGAAACGAAAGTTTTAGCGATATTTTTTTTGACTATTCTGATTGAACGGATACTTGGTGAGTAGCATCAATTTTTAGCCAAAGTATAGATCCAAGTATCAATAAACCGCCAATCATAAGTACAGGAAAGTAGTACCCGAAAGTCGTTGCCAGATACCCAAAAGATACAGTATTGATATAGGCTCCAATCAAACCTGCTGAGTTCATAGCCCCCGAAACGGTCCCGCTTTGTTTGCCTCCTATATCCATGGCTACTGCCCATGCTACTGGTGCGTTGACGTCCATGGTGGCAAGCCCTAACGACAAAAGTACAACTGCCAAAGTATCATTTTGACTGAGTGATGCCGTAATGAGACAGATACCTGAAAGACCAAGCCCAATCATTGGGACAATGCGACGACCCCATTTTTTGCCATATTTTTTGACAGTGTAATCACTCAAAATTCCCCCTAAAAAACATCCGACAGCTCCCAAAATAAAAGGAGCAGAAGCCATAAATTTCATATTTTCTTCCGAGATTCCACGGCCTTGTTGGAGATATTTAGGCATCCAACTTTGGAAAAAATAAGCGCCTGCAGCATAACAGTAATACATCAAAAAGAGAATCCAAAGGTTAGGATGGTTAAGTATTTTCCATACCGATTGTTTCGGAGAGTGGTCGCTTAGTTGTCTATTTTCTAAGATAAAATTCAATTCTTCCTTCGAAATATCCTTAGCTTCGGAAGGCTCTTCTTTGTACCAGAAAATCCAAAAAATTACCCAAAGTAAACCAACTCCTCCGAGGATATAGAAGGACATTTGCCAGCCATACTTTTGTTGAATAGGAATGACTAAAATAGGAGTCAGACCTGCACCAATTCTTGACGCTGCCCAAATAAGTGCTTGCCCTTTTCCTCTTTCGAAGGCTGGTAACCACTTGCTCAAAGCTATCGAAATATTGGGATATGCTCCAGCTTCGCCAATACCAAATAAGAATCGTACTGCAAGAAGCATGACAAAACCTGTCGAAAAGCCTGTGAGTACTGTAAAAAATGACCACCACAATACTACTCGAATAAGAAGGCGTTTGGCACCGAGTCGGTCACCCAATAATCCTGTGGGAATTTCAAAAAGTCCATAGGCAAGGGTAAACATCCCCAATACCCAGCCCCATTGGACAGGACTTAGCCCCAAATCTTTTGAAATACGTTCGCCTGCTGTAGAGATAGCAATGCGGTCGAGAAAGGTAACAGTGGAAAGAATTGATAGTACGAGTAATACTTGATAACGTTTTTTCATCTATATGTTTAAAGTTTATTCCATAATTAATAGAAATGCAATTTACCGAAATCTCCCCCAAATGAGAACCGAAAAACCAGATAAGTAAGTGAATATGTACACAAAGAGATAGCGTAATAAAAAAGAATATCGTTATTCTCAATGAACTATTCTCGATGCTAAGATGTAAAAGGTAAGGTAGAAAAGAGAAGAAATCTACCCTAACAATTTGATTTTTTGTAGTTTGCCGAAAAAGTTATTAATACAACATGCCACTTGCTAGATTTAGCGCTGGTCTATAGGCGAATTCATTTGGTTTTTCTTCTATTTGGTAATATTATGAGTAATTTTGCCTTTTATATTGCTGAGTATATAATTTTCTGTTTTTTTCTTAATTTTTTGTCCACGTCAGAGCATGAGGTTGTTATGTGTTGTTATACTGTCTGTTACGTTATTCTGTTGGTCACAGGATGTAAAAGGACAAGGTGCTGCTTCGCCGATCAGCTATGAGCGAAAGTTCTCGAAGGTAGAGTTGAGAGCAGATTTTAGATATTTGAGAAGTATTTTAGAACAAGAGCATCCAGGTGTTAATTGGTACACTTCAAAAGAATCTATGAACATAGCTTTTGAAGATGCCTATAAAAAGATAGCTGATGAAATGACCGAAAAGGACTTTGGGTTATTGCTCAAGCCTTTGGTCGCTAAAATTCGTTGTGGACATACAGACTTGCGTTTTTCGCCCGAAACTCGCAAATGGGAGCGTGCCAAAAATCGTAGTTTCGTGCTTCCGCTTGGCTTTTTTATCCAAGGCGACCGTCTTTTTATTGCTCGCAATGAAAGCAATGATGCCTCGCTAGTACTTGGTTCGGAGGTGTTGGAAATAGAAGGAAATACTGCTGGTAAAATTCTTCGAACATTAAGAAAATATTTGCCTGCTGATGGCTACGGCGAAGCTTTTAAGGATGCTACACTAGAGGCTGGTTTTTTTGACGAATACTATTTGAGTGTTTTTGGAGGAAAAGAAAAATATCAATTTTCCATCAAAAATGTACAAGGAGAAGTAAAATCACAGATACTAGAATTTAAACCAAGAGTTCCTACTGGCAATAGACCGCCTCGGTTATCTAAGGAGGACGAAACACAACGTCGTTTGACTCGTTTGCGTGGCTTAAGTTTCCCGAAAGAAGTTGCATCAACGGCTCTGTTGCGTATTTCTAGTTTTTCCTATGATGACTATGAGTCGTTTTTGATGACTCACGAAAGGTTTTTCCAAGAAATAGAACAAAATCACGCTGCGAACCTTATCATTGATTTACGCCAAAATTCAGGAGGAAATCATGAAATTGCCCTTGACCTGATGAAGTATTTGATGGATAGTACTTTTGTGCTAACCTCACATGCGGAGGCGCCCGTGATGATTCCATCTTTTATACTTAATAATGATGTAGAAGAACAAGATGCTAGTCGTGCTTTTTCGGAAAGAATCGTTAAAAAGTGTGGTGAAGGGACTTACTGCTTGAATGTCCCGTCGGTTGGAAAACATAAGCCTTACGAACAATACCGTTTTAAAGGCAACTTATATATCTTGATTGGTGAACAAACTTTTTCAGCTGCATCGAGTTTTGTGGCAAGTTTGAAAGAACAGCGTAAATCAACCTTAGTGGGTCGTGAGACGGGTGGGGGCGAAGCTGGTTGCAATGGAGGTATCATTTCTACGGTTGTTTTACCTGCTACTAAACTACGTTTGCAGTTTCCACATTTTAGAATTACAACAGCGGTTAAAGCTCCCAATATTGGTCGTGGAGTAATACCCAATGTCAATGTTGAATACACTATCCAAGAAAGACTTAATAAGGCTGATTTGGAACTAGAAAAAACCTACGAACTCATTCGAAGTGCCGAGATTAGTAAATTAGGGCATTGATTGTTTGATTTGAAAATGAGAGAATAGGTGATTATATTAAAAATTGTATTCTATCAGTAGTGACAAAATGCTTTGCGTCTTAAGCCGAGCCAGATGTAGCATAGGAATATCAAAAAAGGCGTTCGAAATTAATTTTTCGAACGCCTTTTTTGATACTAAATTTCAGAATGACACTTCTTTAGACGCAAAGCATTGCGTCTCTACGGGTAAAATTCAATTACCTTATTGCATCTCT
Source organism: Flectobacillus rivi (assembly GCF_030056655.1). Classification (NCBI taxonomy): domain Bacteria; kingdom Pseudomonadati; phylum Bacteroidota; class Cytophagia; order Cytophagales; family Flectobacillaceae; genus Flectobacillus; species Flectobacillus rivi. The sequence goes on along the minus strand of NZ_JASHIE010000008.1, from coordinate 240,746 downwards.
TTTTATTTTTTTGAAAAAAAGAGTAAATTCCTGTAACCTTTCTAAACCAACTTGCATCCTATTGCCGTGAAAACGTTGGAATCAGACATATCTATTATTGAAAGAATCTTGGCAGGCGATAAAGCTGGGTATCGGGATTTGGCAAATCGTCATAAGGATTATGCCTTTACGGTAGCCTACAAAATCGTGGGTACACGCGAAGATGCTGAAGAGGTGGCTCAGGATGCCTTTATTCAGGCATTTCAGGCATTGCCACAGTTCAATAAGGAATCTAAATTTACGACATGGTTTTACAGAATTGTGTTTAATACAGCTTTGATGTTTAAACGCAAAAATCGCATACAAACCGACGACATTGAGGCTTCTCAATCGGCGCAAGCAGCTTCAGCGGATACTTCAGATGGAATGAAAAGTGCTGAACAGAAAAGATATATTCAAACGGCACTCAATCATCTTTCGCCCGACGACGTAACGATGATTACCTTGTTTTATTTAAAAGAACAGAGTTTAGAAGAAATCGCCCAAATCGTTGGGATTAGTGCTGATACGGCAAAAGTTAAACTTTGTCGTGCCCGAAAGCGTTTGGCTGAAGAGATGAAACGACTATTGGGCAATGAGTTACACAGTTTGGTATATTAACTTGGCTTTGAGCAGTCGGCTAGGAGCTTAATGATAAAATAGGTAGAAAATACTTTGTTGAGAGCTAAACTAAAGTTTATAATATGATTAGGTCTTGACCAACAATTCCACTTAGTGGGTGAATTTATTCACCTGAGACGAAAAAGTTTAACAGCTTCAATTTTAATACAATGAATATCACAGACGAAGAAATATTTGACATCCTCGATGGTATCGCCTCTGAGGAGCTTTTGCAAAGGCATGAGCGTCTGTTGCAAGAGGACGAAGAATACCAATTGCTATTTAAGGAATATGCTGCTACGCATGCCCTGTTGGGGGATTTGCCGATGGAGAAAACAGCAGTAAACTTTACGGATAAATTAATAGATCAATGGGAGCTTGCTCAAGAGCCTGAAGTAGTACTAAAACCTAAAAGCCATTTGCATCTATACTTCTTGGCAGTGATGTGTGCTTTGATTGTCCTGGTGGTTGCTTTGAGTTCGGGAATGCCTTCGGTGCAGTCAGTAAAAGTACCTTTAGATTTTAGTGTACTTACTAATATGATACATCAAAAAGAGCTTATCAACTTTATGTTAATGGCTAATGCTTTGCTTGCGGTATTTATTCTCGACAAAAAGGTGTTTAAACCTTATTTTAGAATGTAAGGTAAGTATTAGTGCTGTACGAAGGATTTTAAACAATTTTAGATTTGGGATTTCTGATTTCGGAAATAAGGTAAAATACCTTTATTTTCTGCAAAATATAGAAGATTACACTTCCGAAATCCGATATCCGAAATAAATAGTTTTATAATCCTTCGTACACGACTAACTCACAACTGATAAGTTGTTTCTACCGTTTTTACTTCAAAATTTTCCTTTTCTGAATCACAAACAGGGCAGCAATAATTATCTGGCAATTCTTCAAACTTCGTTCCTGCCTTGATTCCTTGCTGACTATCGCCCAATTTTTCGTCATAAATGGTCATACATACCTTGCATTGATGCACCTGATGCGTACTTGTGGAGTTCGCTTGAGGTTGTGCAGGCTTTTCTGTGATCGAAGCGGTACTTCTATGATAGTATCGTTTGGTAAGTCGTTGAAGAATTTCGGCAATATGTGTTTTATGAAGTCCTTTTTCAAATAAAACCAATTGACGGGAATTTGGATTGAAGTCTACCGTATGATACACATCATATACTTGTGTTAACCCTGCCAGTATTTTTCGTTTTTTGATTACTACCGAACCAAATACTTCTGACTTTGAGCGAGTCTGAATGGCAAAACACAAACCAAATGTACGAATATCCTCTTGGTCGAATTCACGGATAATGGTGTTTTTGAGTGCTAATCCTTCTCGACAATGATCTTCTACTTGCCAATTCAGCTCATTGGCTGCATGACGCACGTTGATACCATATTTTCCTAAGAGTTTGTCCCACGATGCTCTATCTTGGTTTTCTATACCTTTAATAATAAGCGATTTCCAAGGAGTTGTACAAATTTGTCCCACTTTGGTATCTAAACAGATTTTACAAACATCTAATAAAAAAGCCACCTCAAAAGTCTCATGACGACGATAGATACCTAACCAAGTTTTGTTGCCATAACGATTGAAACCTTCGTAATAAGGCAGCATAAATTGCGGTAGCACTAAATCTTCCTGTACAAGCTGTGAAATGATTTCGCCTTGGGCAATCATTTTTTCATAAATTTCCTCTTCTGATAAATCAGTTCCTGATAGCAGAATACCCTCTAATCGTTTTGAAACTTTAGAGATTTCGAGTGTATAAATCAATAAGGGAAACCTAAAAATAGTATTGGATTGCTTTTGACGAATATATAAATACCAAAAGTTCGGAATCGATGAGGCAATAAAGTTTAAGTTTCCCGTAAAAAAGGGCGTGAATGACTGTTGATAGTCTGATATATTGATTTTGAGTTGAGGTTGAAAATCAAAACCATCTAATACGTCACGATAAATACCTTCCGATAGCCATTGTCCCGTTTGGAACACCTCTTGGGCACAATAAGACGAAATAATGTTGGGGTATTGATGGGTATCAATTTCAAAATCAATTTGCATTGCTTCGAGGCTTTCACGTAGGCTAGGTAAGCCCGAACCACGCTGAGTATCAGCCTTTACCCACATCAATAATTGCTGACGAGCACCGATACTTACTTCTTTAACACCTGCTTTTTGTGCCATCAAAAGAATTCCTTCGAGCATCCCTGGTGAAGCAATGCCACCAGTCAGATTTATTTTAACTAAAGAGTAGTCTCGCATGATTTTAGTAATTTATACTTAACAATTTGATAATCAACTCTATATCACTTTTCCAATATAAAGTATAATTGCATTTCTTAAAATATAACTTTTTTGAGAAATATAATTTTATTTAGAAGAACTTTCTTGATTTTGTTCAAATTTTTTACCCTAATCCATTGCTATTCGAAAATAAGATTATAACTTTAAATCGTCAAACAAATGACACAAGTACAGTTTCTTAGTTTTAGACAGTCCAAAACAGGATAGCATTTAAGAAATTTTCTCAAAAATGAACCTTTTTTAGTAGATATGACTTTTCTAAGAAATTTGATGTTTCACTCTCATAAATAATGAATACCATGAAAAACAACAATGTAATCAAAGCTATGTTCGTAGCAGCTGCTATGACTTGTTTGTCAAACGTAAGTGCAATCGCTAACTCAAATGATGAAGAAGCATTTGTAAAGTCTAAAATCGCTCCAGTTACTAACAGCCTTAGCTTCAACGTTTGGGTAGAAAAACCAAACAACAAAAAAGTTACTGTAGTAGTAGTTGACAAAGACAACAACGAAGTACACCGTGAGTACGTTGACGCTAAATCAGGTAAATTTGCAAAAACTTTTGATTTCTCTAACTTGAGCGATGGTAAATACACTATCCAAGTTCTTAGCTCAAACATCGACGTTATCGACGCTAAAACTTTCGAAATCAAAACTAACTTTGTTACTACTCGTGATTTAGTAGTGGCTCGTCAGAAATAATTAATGACGACCTATGACGATGACATGTTTTAACCTCAGAAATATAGGTTCTTTGGAATTGAATTACTGGAATTTAGAAGCTCGTTTCTAATTCCAGTAATTTGATTCCGGAGCCTAAAAGGTTAAAAATCATCTTTTCCAGTACACTTCAGAAAAACCTTCCTTTCTCGTTTTTCCTTTTCTATTCCAACCTTCTTTCTGGTAACTACTTCTCTGCTAAAGCATCTTCTTTTTTGCTTAGCGATTCTAATATTGCTTTTACTTCTGGTCTGCAACTTCCACAGCCTGTTCCAGCGCCTGTTTGCGAACACAATTGTGTAAAATCTTTACAACCTCCAGCAATTGCATTTTTGAGGTTGCCTTCTCCCACATTATTACACGAGCATACCAATTTTCCCATTACAGGATCTGCTTTTTTGCCCGAACGCAACAATTCCATTCGTTTGTCTGAAAGCTCAATTTTATTCCCAATCAAATCTTTAAACTCCAAGAATTCTGATTTATCACCAATCAAAATAGCACCTACCAATTTGTCTCGGTGAACAATACATTTTTTGTAATAACGCTTGGCTTTATCGATAAAGATAATTTCCTCATATTCAGGATTATTCGTAGGCGCATCAATCATGCCCAATGAGCATAATTGTACTCCTTGGATTTTCATGATATTCATCGAAAGCGAACCTTGGTAATAACTTGCCCAGTCACCCGCAATATATTTAGCAATAATTTCGGCTTGATGCTCGGCAGCAGCCGTGATACCCCACATTTCGCCACGCCATTGTGCCATTTCGCCAGCGGCAAAAATAGAAGGATCAGACGTTTGCAAATAATCATTGACCACCACTCCACGTTTTACTTCCAATCCTGCGGCTTTGGCAATTTCGGTGTTAGGCGTAGTCCCAATTGCAAATACAGCAACTTGCGCATCGATTCGTCGTCCTGATTTAAGACGAACTCCTTCTAATTGGTCGGTTCCATAAATAGACGAAACCTCATCATTATAAAATACTTCAATGCCCAAGTCTACGATTTCATGATGGAGCATTTCTGAGCCAAGCTTGTCGAGCTGGCGGTCCATAAAACGACCACTTCGCTGAATTACAGTAACTTCGATATTCATTTCTCGAAGAGAAGCCGCTAATTCCAAGCCTAACAAACCGCCCCCTACAATCACAGCATGGGGATTAGGTTGTTGTAAAAAAGGCATTAAACTATCGGCATCGATACGAGAACGCATATTGAAAATACCAGGAATCTTAGGAACGCTCGGAGGCATAAAGGCTCTTGATCCCATACCCAACATTAATCTGTCGTAGGTGTGTTCTTGACCCAAAGAATCAGTTAAAACTTTGTTGGCACGGTCAATATGCACAATTTCTACGCCTTTATGTACGTGGATATTTGCCTCCGCAAATTGGTCTTCACGAAGCTTGACCAACTGTTCCCAATTTTGTGCTCCTGAGATATAGTCAGGAAGCATTACTCTATTATAAAAGGGATAGATTTCTTTTGAAAAAACATGAATCTCATCTTGTTGATTGAGTTCACGATAGGCTTTGATAAAACCCAATCCTGCCGAACCTGCACCAATAAGTACAATTTTTTCAACAGGTTTTTGATAAGGTAAAACCTGTACCGCAGAATACTTAAAATCTGGCTCTTTTGAGCGTGGATCAACCAAGGTATTGGTTAGGTTATTGGTGCGACCAAAAGTTTTTTCTTGGATTTTTCCAAAGTGCATCGGCATAAAACATACGCCCTGTTTGATGTCGGTTGTAATTTTTGCCTTAATGCGAGCCTCGCCACGGATAGTTTTTACCTCTACAATTTGATTTTCGGTGATACCTCTCTCGGCAGCATCCTTTGGATGTATTTCGATAAAAGGCTGTGAAATATGTTGATTTAGTTTATTCACCTTACCCGTTTTGGTCATGGTATGCCATTGGTCACGAATACGACCCGTGGTAAGGATTAGGGGAAATTCTTTACTCAAAGCCTCAGACTGATTTTGGTCTGGGACAGCATGAATTTTGGCACGACGATTTGCGGTATAAAATTGGTTATCCGTAAAAAGTCGTTTAGTACCCACATAATCAGGGTCTTGAATAGCCTTTTCTTGTGGATATGGCCATTGTACAGAGCGTTTTTGTTGTAAAACTTCATAGCTCAAACCCGAAATGTCAATGTTAGTTCCGACTGTCGAACGACAATGTTCGGCGTAGACTTCGGCTGTATTTTGATAATCAAAAGCCTTTTCGAAGCCCATTTTCTGAGCAAACTCTACAATGATTTGTGTATCGTCTTTGGCTTCGCCAGGAGCGTTAATTAATTTGGGTAAAAAGGTAATACGGCGTTCGGAGTTGGTGAAAACGGAGTTTTTTTCCGCCCATGATGCCGCAGGTAATACGACATCGGCATATTTAACAGTATCCGAACGGTTCGAAATATCTTGTACTACGACATATTTAGCGTTTTGTAAACCTTTTTCAACGGCGTTGATATTGGGTAAGCTCACCATCGGGTTGGTACAAACAATCCAGATAGCTTTCATGCGACCATCCGCCAAGGCTTCGAACATTTCGGTAGCGGTAAAACCTGGCTTATCAGAGATTTTGGTTCCACCCCAAAAAGCTTGAACTTCTTCTCTATGGGCTGGATTAAGCAAATCTCTATGCGCTGGTAGCATATTAGCCAAACCACCTACCTCACGTCCGCCCATGGCATTGGGCTGTCCTGTAAGCGAGAAAGGACCATTTCCCTCTTTCCCAATTTTACCAGTAATCAAATGCAAATCAATGAGAGATAGGTTTTTGTTTACGCCAATAACCGACTGATTAAGTCCCATTGTCCACATCGACATAAAGCCTTTGGCTTCATGAATATAGCGAGCGGCTAAATAAATTTCTTCAGAAGATATACCGCAAATTTCGGCAGCCTCTGATATACTTCTCTGCATAACTTGGTCTTTGTAAGCTTCAAAGCCATCTGCATGAGATACAATAAAATCAGTATCAATCCAGTCGTTTTCAATCAAAGCCCTTCCGATGGCGTTAGTGAGTGTAACATCGGTGCCTGGCGTAATTTGCAAGTGCAAATCAGCTTGTGAGGCCGTTTGAGTACGACGTGGGTCTACTACAATAATTTTGATATGAGGATTGGCTTGTTTGTGCGCTTCGACTCTTCGCCAGATAATTGGGTGTGCCCAAGCAGGATTGGCACCTGTTACCAAGAAAGTATCAGCTAGTTCGATGTCATCATAACAAACAGGCACTGAGTCTTCGCCGAGGGTAAGTTTGTAACCTACTACCGCCGACGACATACACAAGCGAGAGTTGGTATCGATATTATTAGAACCAATAAAACCCTTGATGAGCTTATTGATAACGTAATATTCTTCGGTAGAGCATTGTCCTGAAACGTAGAATCCGACAGCATCGGGACCGTATTTTTTGATAATAGCTTTAAAAACAGCCGCTGTGCGGTCAAGTGCTTGGTCCCACGATACACGCTGTAGAGGCATATCACGGTTGTAGCGCATGGTCGGATACAACAAACGGTCGGAAGTGTCCATCACTGTGTAGTGAAGATTCATACCTTTTGAACAGAGCATACCTTTGCTTGAAGGATGTGACTTGTCTCCTTCAAGGGTCAACTTTCCTTTGCCGTGGTCGGTTAGCACTACACCGCAGCCCACGCCACAATAAGAGCAGGTTGACTTTACTTGTTTCTTGTTGGACAGAATACTCATATACAAAGTGTTTTATTTTGTTTCAAAAGTGTTTCATCCCGAATTTTCCGCAAATATGGCATGGTTTATGATAAATGCTAAGAAGATTATTCCTTCAATAATCGCCCTACTTTTGCATAAATTGATATGAGAATTGCGGAATTCATAAATTCTTGAAACCCTAATTCGGTATGATCATCGGCCGCTACTGATGTCATTGGTTTTTGACACCGCTATGTTGGAAACTATCAGCTCGATTAGACCAGTTTGAGACTTTTCATATCAATGAAAAGTAAGAGTCTTGCCCGAAATCTGTGATTTCGGGCTTTTTTATACCTATTAGTCTTCAATAGAAAACTTATCAAACAACAATCCTAATAGCTCATCATGAATTCGGATGTATTCGGGGTCGTGAGCAATTGCTTTTTTATTACGGGGTCTTTCTAGATTAACATCTACAATCTTTTTGATAGTAGCTGCTGGGCCATTATTCATTACCACTACTTTATCTGATAAGAAAATCGCCTCCTCTATGTCGTGGGTTACCATCACGATAGTTTTGTTACGATTATCTAGGTTCCACAATTTCAATAATTCAATGTGCATCGAACCTTTGGTAAGAGCATCCAATGCCCCGAATGGCTCGTCCAATAACAAAATGCTTGGGTTGATGGCAAATGCACGAGCAATGGCTACTCGTTGTTTCATCCCACCCGACAACTGACTTGGCAATTTGTCTTTGTGTGAGGTAAGATTTACCATTTCGATATAATGGTTGACAATAGCGTGTTTTTCGTCAGTAGATTTATGCTTAAACACCGAATCTACAGCGACAAATATATTTTTGTACACCGACATCCACGGCAACAACGAGTAGTTTTGAAATACGATACCACGATCAGGACCTGGTCCTTTTACCACTTTATCGTTGGCGATTACTTCGCCTGAAGTAGGCAATACCATACCTGAAATAGTATTCATCAAAGTTGATTTTCCACAACCAGAGTGACCGATTAGGGAAATAATTTCGCCTCTTTTGATGTCGAGAGATATATCCTTTACGGCTGTAAACTTTCCTTTAGGTGTTGAGAAAGATACCTCAACGTTGTTGATACTGATAGCCGTTTCACGACTATTAATTTTATGAAAATCATTGGCCGAATCGACCAAATTGAGTGATTTATTGCTAGTATTCATTTGTGGCAAAGGGTTTAGGTTTTACTTTTGGTTATAAGAAAAAGCATTTTGTAAGGCATTGAAGCCTTTATCCAACAAAAGTCCTACGGTACCGATAATCAAAATCGCTACGAGGATACGCTCCAATGAAAGGGCATTCCAACTATCCCAAACAAAGAACCCAATACCAACGCCACCAGAAAGCATTTCGCCTGCTACGATTACCATCCACGCTACGCCAATCGAGAGACGCAAGCCTGTAATGATATGTGGAATAGAATAAGGCAACATGATTTTGGTAATGTATTTCCAAGTAGAAAAACCAAAAGCTTTACCTACATTTTTATGGTCATCAGGAATACTCGCCACACCAAAAGCTGTGTTAATAAGCGTTGGCCATAATGAAGTAATCATGATGATAAAAATAGTAGCTCCTTCTGCCGCTTTGAAAGCCAACAAGCCTAATGGAAACCAAGCCAAAGGCGACACAGGGCGTAAAATCTGAACAATAGGGTTGAGGAGTTTCATCCCAGTTTTAGAAGACCCCATCAACAAGCCAAGAGGAATAGCTACGATACTTCCAGCTCCAAAACCACTAAAAACACGGATTAATGAACTTACCAATTGGTTGCCGATACCTTTATCGTTGGGACCACGGTCATAAAATGGTTCACTCATGAGTTCCATAAATACTTGCCACGTGGCTACAGGTCCAGGAATTTCGTTTTTAGTTAAAATTGTTACCAACTGCCACAAGCCTATCAGCACCAACATACTTCCGATAAAGTAAAGCGCATTACTAATCGAATTTTTGAGAGAAAATGAATTCATGATATGGTATGTTTGGGTACTTCCTTGCTTGTCACAAGGAAGTACTGTGGAAATCTTATTTACGAGTTGCTTTCAAATAATCGTCGATATTGGCTGGATCGAAGTTTACGTCATACGTAGTTTTGAAAGGCTTCATATCTGGTTGCATAGGTACTGCCATTTCTTTTGCTACTTCTTGGTACAAATCATCCAAAATCAATTTTTCGACAATCGCTTTATAATTTGGCTCAGCCTTTAGATAACCAAAACGGACATACTGTGCCAAAAACCACATTGCGTGAGATTTGCGAGGCATATTCACGACACCATTGTTATAAAAAGTCATGTAGTCGTCCTTGTATTTTTGAACACCCAAGTCGCAACCCAAATCGTTTGAACCTAACAAGCGAGCTTCAATCACTGGCAATGCAGCATTTACATAATAGGGTTTTGTTAACCATGAAGCTGCTTTTTTACGATTACCCATATTGTCTAACCAGCGACAAGCTTCAATGATAGCTTTCATCACTTTTTTCAAATCTTCTTTATCTTCTGCGGCAAATTTGCTGTTGACAACCAAAGCTTTTTCTGGGTGATGTTTCCAAATATCTTGTGATGCAATATGTGTAAATCCTACGTTTTGAGTAGCGGCAACACCATTCCAAGGTTCACCTACGCAATAGCCTTCCATATTGTCTACACGCATATTTGCTACCATTTGTGGCGGTGGAATGGTGATGATTCCTACTGATTTTTGATTGACACCTGCTGCTGCTAACCAGTTTCGTAACCATATATCATGGGTTCCTCCTGGGAAAGTCATAGCGAAGGTAACTTCCTTGCGAGTCTGAACATTTTTTACGGCAGCTACTACTTTATTTACTTCTTTGAAACCAACCATGCCGCAGAAGTCTTTCGAAAGGGTGATACCTTGCCCATTGTTGTTGATTACCATGGCAATCTTCATTTCTGAGCCAGCTTTACCACCAATTCCTGTATATACTGACAAGGGCATCGAGAAAAGACAGTGCGCTCCATCCAATTCACCATTCAAGATTTTATCACGAACATTGGCCCATGAAGCTTCTTTCGAAAGCTCAACATCGACACCATATTTTGCGAATAATCCCAACTCTTTAGCGGCTACTAGCGGAGCGCAGTCTGTCAGTGGAATAAACCCTAATCTTATTTTCTTTCCAGAAGGTGTCGGATTGGCCGACAATTGTAGTGTTGTAGCTACTAAACATACCAACACTAATACTTGCTTCAACAGAGTTTTTGCGTTCATAACGATTATGAAATGGTTTAAACTATCCTTAGACCGACCCCCATCAGTCTAAGGAAGTTGTATAATGAAAAATTAGTAAGTCAGTTAAAAGGTACAAAGTGAACAGGCACAAAGTCACAAAGTGGTTTCATATTATGAGTTAAACTATGGAATTAAGTCTAAATGATATGGAGTTTAGAGTGTTGATAACTTGATGTTTACATTCACAACTCACCACTCAAAATTCATCACTCAAAACTATCTTAACGCTACTGGTTTTGAGTAAAAGAAATCTGGACGAATGTTAATCATTGCATAAAACCATGTGCCTGTTTTGTCGTAAGTTGCTGTTGCACTTTGTGCTTTGGCAATTGGCATACTGTCGGTCGCATTCATGATTGAATAGCCCAATTCGATATTGGTAAACTTGTTCATGTTGTAATTCAACGTAAAGTCTAACTCAGTACCTAATTGGTTGTTAATTGTGTTTTTGATACCATCAGAACCTGTTTTTACCATAGCTTTGTTTAAGGCAAATGAGTGATAATCCAAGCCAACTGTCAATACATTGGTCGTATATTTTACCTTGAAATAAGCATTGTTCAAGCCTCCTGCTGGTGCACCTGTACCTACATAAAAGTAATCCATATAGCCCCAGTGACGGTGTGGTGTTCCATAAAGTGGGTCAAAGCGATTGTCTTTGCCACTAGGATTTACAGCATCATTTCCTGAAAGAACATCATATCCTGGCGTAAAAGCCCATTTGCCTTTTTGGTAAGTTGCCGAAAGCGTGTAGTGATAAGCATCCATGTCTACCCCATCACGATTTTTGCCTGTTTGCGCATAATATGCTCCTTGGAAAGCAATTTTACCAAATCCTGAAGCATTGCCCAACGTGTGATTAACCATCAAACCATAAGTTACACGACTGTTAACCCCTTTTTGTCCTCTAAAATCTTTTCCATACAAATACCCTGTCGTACTGTTTCCAACCAAGGTATCCATCTTATATTTTCCAAAATCATCATTGAAAAATAGACCTGAAAATTTGGTCTGATTAAACTTACGTGATATATATACGCTTTTGAATGATTTGTAATCTTGCGTCGCACCGTTGGTACTTGGATTACTCGTAAATACTGCTCCGTTTGGAATCGTTCCTGCGGGTACTGCTACCAAAGCGCCTTTCGAATTGGGCATATACTGTGGTGTGTTGGCAGGCGTATAAATGGTTCCAGTTGTATTAAAAGCATCAGTATTTTGGTTAAAAGCATAACCAACATCAAACTGCCAACCTGAGTGCATTCCTTTGAGTAATACCATGTCGTGACGACGACCTTGTTGTAACCAATCCAAATTTCCTATTAATCTTACATCGTCATAACTTAATTCTTGGCGACCAATTTTGATTGAAAGTTGATCAACTGCCTTGAATTTAATCGTAGTGTCAGCTTTGTTGGCTAAGGTTACCTCAGCCCATCCTTCATGTAACATCAGGCGACTGCCATCGTTGTTTGAGATACTCGAAGCATCTTGTCCCCATACACGAATGTCCTGAACGGTAGCTCCAAATGTTACTCGATCCCATTTGTATCCAAAAATCAAGCGAGTACGTTGAGAGGTAAATGCCGCAGCATCTGAACCTGTCGGTACTAAATTACCTAGTCCATTACGAACCTCAGTACGAGTTCTAACTTGACCTTGAAGAGTGAATTGTGCCTTCGACACAAAGTGAGTAGAAACCCCCACCAATAAGGCTAAAGCAGCCTTGATTTTGTAAGTTTTTTTCATACTTTTGTAGCTGATTGTAAGATTTTAACAGAGTTTTGCGATTTTCGCCCGAATTGAGACCCCCATCTCATTCGGGTTTTTTTGTTTGTTTTAAAAGAAAAATAGATGTGAATGGTAGATTTTTGATTTCCAATTTTAGGATTTACTACTATAATTCCGAAATCAAAAATCCTAAATCTGAAATATCATTTAGGCCATTTCTGGTTCTAACTTTAATTTTTCTGAAGTTTGTGATTGTTTTTCGAAACGACTTATGGCTACCACTAAGCCAATAGCGCCTACCACTAAACCGATATAGAAGAAAGCTTGGTTATAAGTAATGTTTTCAGATTTGAATAAAAAGCCTGCTAGCACACCACCAAGGTTGCCACCAGCACCTACGATTCCTGAAACAGAGCCTACATTTTTTGAATCAATAAAAGGTACGATTGCATAAGTGGCACCATTTGCCATTTTCAAGAAGAACGCAAAACCTAACATCGCTACCACTGCCATAGCCAAAGAATTGGTTTGAGCAAAGAGAATAATACCTATACCCTCAAAAGTCAACAATCCTGCTAATAACCAACCTTTACCACGCATTCCCATTTTAGCACCTACTTTATCGGCTACGATTCCACCGATGGCTCTTGCAAACAAGTTCATGAATCCGAAGATACCTGCCAATAAGCCTGCTGTTGCTAAATCACATTTGAAGTATTCTGAAAAGTATAAAGCGGCTACATTGTCGAACGTAATTTCGATACCAAAACAAGCTCCATACGCTAAAAACAAAATCCATGTACGAAAATCAGAGGCTGCTGCCCAGAACGAACCTTTTGTTTGTTGTTGGCGAGTAATTTCTGAGAAGTTACCGGCTGGCGTATCTTTTGTATAACGGAAGTACACAAATGCCATTACCAATAAAATTACTCCAGGAATCATCATAGCTAATCTCCATGCTTCAGGTTTGGTATAACCCGCTCCAACAAATGTTGCAAATACTAAAGGCATAACCATGTTGGTGATACCACCACCCAAGTTACCCCAGCCTCCTGCTACAGCGTTGGCGGTTCCTTTAATTTTAGGAGCGAACATCATGGAAGTATGGTATTGTGTAATCACAAATGATGCGCCAATAACACCAATAGCAAGACGAAACAATAAGAAGCTTTCGTAGCTATTCGCCAAACCAATACCAATTACAGGAATAGAGCCAAGGAGTAGCAAACCAGTGTACGTCAAACGTGGACCTAACGTGTCGCATAAACGTCCGATAATCAATCGAGCAAAAATTGTTGCCGAAACCGAAGCAATCATTACATTTCCGATTTGAGCTTTGGTAAGTCCCAAATCATCTTTGACGATTTTCATCAATGGCGCGATGCCAAACCAACCAAAGAAGCAAAAGAAAAAAGTAATCCATGTAATATGAAAAGTCTTCATTTGGATTCCTTTCCACGACAATACATTCAAGGACTCTAACGGAGCCCTGTTTGATACAGAGTTTTGCGATAACATAATTTATTCCTGTTTTCAGTAACATGATTGCCCCCACAATCATAATACAGATGGTTTTACATTCGCCCCCACGAATGACCATTTTCAACTAACTGTTGAAGGGAAATAAAGAACTAAAGAGCCCAGAAAGCGAGCAAGGTATAAGATTTATTAATTTTGAGAGTGTTGATGAAAAATGAAGTAGTCTAATTTATCAAGGTAATTAGTGGAACGGTTTCGCAGAATTATCGTTGAAACCTTTTTGTTTTATATAGTGCTTGATTACGTTCTAACTAAAATGAAATGTCCTTAACCACGCATCGTTCTAATTTCTTCTTTTAGGTAAGTTTCTATAAACTCTGGATGAAGACTTACCACTTCGCCAATGACAATCACTGCTGGATTGCTGAGTTTTTTAGTTTTTACTTTTGATACAATATCCTCAATGGTTCCGACAAGATACTTGGCGTTGTCGCGTGTGCCATTTTGAACTATTGCTACTGGTGTATCTTGTTTTTGGTAGTCTGTAAAAATAGCACAAATCTGTTCTAATTTACTCATACCCATCAGCACTACCACCGTTGCGGTTGACTGTGCCGCTAGTTTAATATCATTTGAAAGTTCGCCTGTTTTGGTCGTGCCAGTAATTACCCAAAAACTTTCAGCATATCCTCTCGTGGTAACTGGAATTCCTACCGAAGCTGGCGCCGCAATGGCAGAAGTAACACCCGAAATCACTTCACAAGGAATATTAAATGAACGAACATATTCTATTTCTTCGAAGCCTCTTCCAAAAACAAAAGGATCGCCACCTTTGAGCCTTACTACATGTCCATATTCAAGTGCCAATTGTACTATCTGATAATTGATTTGCTCTTGCGTATAAACATATTTACCTAAGCGTTTTCCCACATATACTTTTACGGCATCTGGCTTGGCATACGCCAAAAGTTCTTCATTAGCTAAGGCATCATAGAGAATAACATCTGCTGACTCTATTGCTTTGATGCCTTTTAGAGTAATTAACTCTATATCACCTGGGCCAGCTCCAATCAAACTTATTCTTGGAATATTCATATTCTATTCTTTTTTGATATTTTTGCTTATGATTGAAACTACTCAGTTATGATTTCGATACAAAAATGGCATAAAAATGTTTAAATCCAAAATTTAAGTTAAAATTTTAGGTATTTTTTTGAAAAAATTTGCAAAATCAATAAAAATAGGTTTAAATTTGATACATAAATCAAGGGGTTGTGGGAAAAAATGAATAAATTTGTTATAGAATTAATACAATTAGATTCAATTTTTCATTTAGTATTTATAGTGATAAATAACTAATTACACATTCTCTATTTACCACACAGTATCTGAGTATTTATTACTAGTTAGTTAAAAATACTTAACTTTTTTAAAGACAAACTTCACAACGGCTTAAATAGAGTAAAGATACTCACACCTTAATAGGGTATCTATATGAATCAGTAATCAAGCATTTATCATCCTATAAATAACCATCAAATGAAAAAGAAAATTGTCGTAGTGGGGAACGGCATGGTGGGGTATAAGTTTTGTGAAAAGCTTATTGCAAAAGACGCCGCTCAGGAGTTTGATTTGGTTGTATTTGGCGAAGAAATTCGTCCAGCTTACGACCGTGTACATTTGTCTGCATACTTCGCTGGTAAAACAGTAGAAGACTTGACAATGGCTCCTGCAAGTTGGTATGCCGAAAATGGCATTACCCTTCACCTTTCTGACCCAATCGTGGACATCGATAGAGATGCCAAGACGGTTCGCTCGCACCATGGTTTGGTCGAGGCGTATGATTATTTAGTATTAGCTACGGGCTCGGCTGCCTTTGTGCCTCCGATTCCTGGCGTTGAAAAAGACGGAGTGTTTGTGTATCGTACTATTGAAGATTTGGATATGATGCAGAATCATGCCAAAAAAGCCAAAAAAGGTGCGGTGATCGGTGGAGGTTTGTTGGGTCTTGAAGCAGCTAAGGCATTGCTCGACCTAGGATTAGAAGAAACGCATGTAATCGAATTTGCACCAAGACTAATGCCTCGCCAAGTAGATGATGCAGGCTCAAAAATGCTTCAGACTAAGTTAGAAGAATTAGGTTTGAAGATACATTTGAATAAGAATACCCAAGAAATTCGTGGCAATGGCGCTATCTCTTCGATGCTCTTTGCTGATGGAGTAGAGTTGGAAGTAGATATGTTAGTGATTTCGGCAGGTATCAAACCTCGCGACGAAGTAGCTCGCATTGCAGGATTAGAAGTAGGTGTGCGTGGAGGTGTGATTGTAAATGATTATTTGCAGACTTCAGACCCAAATATTTATGCTATTGGCGAATGTGCTTTGGCTCATCACATGATATATGGCTTGGTTGCACCAGGTTATGAAATGGCAGATGTAGTAGTAAATCAATTGGTAAAGGATAAAGATAAATCATTCAAGCCGTTTGATATGTCTACTAAACTCAAATTGATTGGGGTAGATGTGGCAAGTTTTGGAGATGCTTTTATTCAAGAACCCAATTGTCAGACTATCGTTTACGAAAATTCTGCGAAAGGTATTTATAAAAGAATCAATATCTCCAACGATGGCAAGTATTTGCTCGGAGGAATTTTGATTGGCGATGCAGAGCAATATAATATGCTTTTGCAAAATGTCAAAAACCAAACAGTTCTTCCTCCTGACCCAGAGGACTTGATGCTCGGGGCTCGGGGAGGCAAGGAAGAATCAGGTGCTGGTGTAATGGCATTACCAGACGACGCTTCGATTTGTTCATGTGAAGCTATATCAAAAGGACAAATCTGTGGGGAAGTTTTGGCAGGAAATAATACGCTTGACGCTATTAAAAAATGTACGAAAGCGGGTACTGGTTGCGGTGGTTGTGTACCAATGGTAAAAGACCTCATTAACGAAACCATGAAAAGCCAAGGGGTGTATATCCGCAATATCATTTGCGAACACTTTGATTATACACGCCAAGAGCTTTTTGACCTTGTCAAAATCAAAGGATATAAAACCTATGAGGAGGCTTTGGATGGATTGGGTCACGGCGATGGGTGCGAAACTTGTAAGCCTGCTGTAGCTTCTATCTTGGCAAGTTTATGGAACGAGATGATTTTGGTAAAAGGCAATGACACTGTTCAAGATTCGAACGACCGTTATTTGGCTAATATCCAGAAAAATGGCACTTACTCGGTTGTCCCTCGTATCCCTGGCGGAGAAATAACGCCAGATAAATTGATTGTAATTGGACAAGTCGCGTTGAAATACGGACTTTACACCAAAATCACAGGTGGTCAGCGTATCGACCTTTTTGGTGCTCACGTATCAGACTTGCCTGCCATTTGGGAGGAATTGGTCAATGCTGGATTTGAGTCAGGACACGCTTATGGCAAGGCATTACGTACTGTAAAGTCTTGTGTGGGGTCTACTTGGTGTCGTTTTGGTTTGCATGATTCTGTATCTTTTGCCATCGAAATCGAAGAGCGCTACCGTGGACTGAGAGCGCCTCATAAGTTTAAATCGGCAGTTTCGGGCTGTACACGTGAGTGTGCCGAAGCGCAATCGAAAGACTTTGGAATTATCGCTACCGAGAAAGGTTGGAACTTATATGTATGTGGCAACGGCGGCGTAAAGCCTCAACACGCTTTATTATTAGCCAGCGACATCGACTCAGAAACCTGTATTAAGTACATCGACCGTTTCTTGATGTTTTATATCAAAACGGCAGAACCTTTGACTCGTACTGCCACATGGCTCAATAAACTCGACGGTGGAATAGATTATCTCAAAGCCGTTGTAATCGATGATGTATTAGGCTTAAATAAGCAGTTTGAAGATGAAATGAATATGCTAGTAGAGGCATATCGTTGTGAATGGAAAGAGGTAGTAACAAACCCTGAGCTTCGCAAACGTTTTACACACTTTGTCAATGCGCCACACGTAAAAGACCCGAATGTCAAATTCGAGCCAATGCGTGACCAAATTAAAGCAGCAGAGTGGGTGAAATAATGATTCAACAGATTGAAGGCAATAGATTGCTATTGCCCAAAGTCCTTAAAAAGCAAATACAATGAGCAACATATTAGAAGAAGATACTCTTGTTTGGCATTTGGCATGTTCAGAAGCCGACATACCCGAAAATGGCGGAGCTTGTGCACTCATCGAGGGAGAACAAATCGCTATTTATAATTTTAAAAGAAGAGGTGAATGGTTTGCCACACAAAATCTTTGCCCACATCGCCAACAAATGGCTCTTTCGAGAGGCATGATTGGCTCGACGGGCGAAGAACAAGAACCTAAAGTGGCTTGCCCTTTTCATAAAAAGACTTTTTCCTTGAAAACAGGAGCTTGTCTTTCTGGCGACGATTATCAGATTCAAACCTATCCCGTGAAAGTAGAAAACGGAATGGTTTACGTAGGCTTGTAACGACCCAATACAGCTTTGGGCTTGTTTTTAGCTTCTTATTTTAGGACAAGTCCAAAGCAAAATATTATACTTTTAAGATTTTTTTGAAACAATTTGATAACCAGTAAATTACTTGAAACGACTTAGCGATTTATTTCGAAAAATTGGTATATTTCAGGTTATGAGGCCTTTAGATACCCAAGTTTTTCAACGATTGACCCGCTTGTATGTGATTGCACTTACAACGGTTGCCGCTTTGTCTATGTCAGGACAATTGGTTATTCAATTGTTTCTACACCAATTACTAGACGATTCTCATGTTATTAATATCGCAGGTCGTCAAAGAATGCTCAGTCAGCGATTATGTAAAACATCGATTTTGCTTTGTCGCCCTGATATTTTTCCTGCCGATGCCGAGCACTATTCGCAAGATATTAAAGATATTATTCGACTGTGGGAAGGCTGTCACAATGGGTTGAAAGGAGGAGAGTTAGATACGCCTGAGCAAACCTATACGGTTCGCAACAGTCCTACTATTGATAGTTTATTTTTGGAGCTAAATCCGATTTTTACGGTTATGCTTACCAATGCCAAAACTATCAGTTACATTATTGAGAACCCTGTAAAAAACCAAGCAGATACGCTTCATACTTCGCTTCAGCAAATCTTGAGTAATGAGCGTAATTTCTTGAAAATGATGGATAAAATCGTTTTCCAATACGATAAAGAAGCCAGTCAACGAGTGGATACCATTAAGCGTATCGAGTTGATTTTGTTTGTGTTATTATTTGTCGTTTTGGTACTCGAAGGACTCTTGATATTTAGACCAATAGCCAACTATATCAGAGTGGTTATAAAAAAACTGACTGATTCAGAAACAGAATTGCGTGACTCCAATGAGATGCTCGTAACTACCCAAGCGGCGCTAGTTCAGGCTACAGAGGAGAAATATAAATTACAATTAGCAGAAGAAAAAGTACGCTCAGCTTCTTTGATGGAGGGGCAGGAGCTAGAGCGCAAGCGTCTCGCTCGTGAGCTGCATGATGGTATTGGCCAGATGCTCACAGGCTTACGATTGCTTGGAGAAAGAGTACGAAGTACGCCATTTACCAACGAAAAACAAGAAAAGTCTTTTGAGGAGCTACAGAAATTGATTCAAGAAACCATTGAGGCTACTCGTACAGTTTCTTTCAATTTGGCACCATCGGTATTAAGTGATTATGGATTGGGACCTGCCGTGAGAATTTTGGCAGAGCAAACTTCTAAAATGTCAGGAGTGGGAATAGATTTTCATGATAATATTCAGAAGCGACTTCCTGAAAATATTGAAACTACTCTATATCGTATTGCCCAAGAAGCTTTACACAATGCCGTAAAATACGCTGATGCTAGTTTGATAAGTATTCATTTGGAGGAAGCCAATCAACGTGTTTTAATGCATATTATCGACAACGGCAAAGGTTTTGAAGTTGGTCCAAGTAAAAAAGGCTTGGGAAGTAATGGCTTGAAAAATATGCAAACTCGTAGTAATTTATTGAACGGACAATTCAAAATACAGTCAGGAATTGGAAAAGGAACTGCTATTCAGGTGGTTATTCCTTTATCGAATAAAAAGAAGTCATCCACTATTTCAAAGAAAAAACCATTAACTCAACAGACAACGATATGAATCCTATAAAAGTATTACTAGCCGACGACCACGATGTGGTGCGTAAAGGCATGAAAATGCTCCTTGAGGACGAAGAGGGTGTACTTGTAATTGGCGAAGCTGCCGACGGTGCCGAAGCTATCGAAAAAGTAAAAGCTTTGATGCCCGATGTGGTTATCTTAGATCTTACTATGCCCAAAATGACAGGTATCGAAGCTGCCGCTGTAATTTCACAGGAATATCCATCGGTGAGAATCTTGATTTTCTCGATGCACAACAACCGTGAATACATCATCAATTCTGTAGAGAATGGTGCAAGTGGATATTTGCTAAAAGATACAGGTAAAGACGAGTTACTTCGTGCTTTAAGCGTTGTTTCGGAAGGTCGTAAGTATTTTCCACCTGAAATATCCGAAGTGATTATTGACGAATTACTGGCAAAAAATCTTTCGGGAGGTGCGCCTGTGGAAAGCAAGCCTATTTTTCAGAAAATTACGCCTAAAGAGCGCCAAATTCTTGACCTTATTGTGCAAGGATATAATAGCCGTGAAATTGCAGATAAGCTGTTTTTGAGTATTCGTACTGTAGAC
Source organism: Flectobacillus rivi (assembly GCF_030056655.1). Taxonomy (NCBI): domain Bacteria; kingdom Pseudomonadati; phylum Bacteroidota; class Cytophagia; order Cytophagales; family Flectobacillaceae; genus Flectobacillus; species Flectobacillus rivi. The sequence goes on along the minus strand of NZ_JASHIE010000008.1, from coordinate 220,178 downwards.
AATCACCGTGCGAATATGATGAAGAAAACTAAAGCAAAAAATACCGCTGATTTAGTAAAAATGGCAATACAGTAACCATTGAGTGAGTTGAGATTGAGTGAATGAGTGATTTTTATCTATCTCATTCACTCAAATATTAATGGGCAAAACCTTAACCTACAATAGGCTAAAATCTTCAATATGATGCTTGGAAGCTATAAAAAATATTTTACCGAGTACTCATAGCCGATAACCGAAAGCTCAATAATGCAGCATTAAGTTGAACGAGTTAATGAGATAAAAAAATTACACTCAGAACTCATCACTCATACTTATATCGCGCGTTTTAATGTTAAAGTTGTTACAAACAAGCCATTACCTCTTTTTACCACAAAATTGAGAGGTTTTCCTTCGCCTTTTTGGAATAACTTGTACAGCTCACTTATGGATATATCGCGCGAAGATTTGTCATTCACAAATAATAATTTGTCCCCTTCTTGTAAACCTGCACTTTCAGCAGGAGAATTAGCCTCGATTCTTTCAATCAAGTACTCGTTATAGTTCTGACCTTTGGCTGCCAATTCCATTCCTGTCATATTATGTTCAAAAGGCTCTTTAAGATTTTTGTTTGAGGCTTTCAAAACAATATATTGATCTCTGTAGTTGAAAGTAACTCTGAATCTTCTCAAAAACTCACAACCAATATTTCCTTGACGAGGATTTACCATGACATTAGGAATTACTTTGTAGGAGTTACTATCAGGAAAGGACGCAACCAAGTTTTGTAAGGTATATTTCCCAATCTTTAACTTTTGAATACGACCTAATTTGCCATTAATAATACCGCTTAGTCCTCTACCCAACTGAGCGCTAATGAGCTTTTGTGGAAGCTTGATTTTAGAGTTAGCTGTTGCATCCAACGAAAGGGCATGACCTGCTCCTGTATCTAACACTACTTTGATAGGAACGCTAGTAACGCTATCTACAAGCTCAAGTGTATTGAGATAAGGTTTTTTATCTTCAATCGAAATCGGAATTTTTTCTCCTTTTGAAGGTTTGTATTTATAGTTATCAGGATTTTGAAAGGTTATTTCCCTCATATTAAAATCAATAGTTACTGCAAACCTGTCAAATAGTTCATAGCCAATAATTCCATGTATGGGACGTCCAACAAATTCACTTAACTTGAGGATGTCTTCTTTCAGGATAACCAAATTTTGGTGGTATCCTGTCACTTCCCCCATTTGAATGGTATTATTAAGTACGATATTAGCCTCCAATTTTTCACCTTCGCCAGCTCCTGCAATCTTAACTTTTCGAATAGGAATCAGGTTTTGTTTTTGTAGGCAAGTAGGGTCTGTAATCAGGATTGTGCTTACACCAGTGTCGAGGATAAAGTGTAAGGTATCTGAATTATTGATTTTTAATGGGATGATGATTAAATTTGCCTGAAGCTCAAAAGGAATTTTAGTAATTTTCCTATTTTTAATAAATTGAAACCCAAATTTTTCTTCCACAACCTTTTCCTTGGTTCGAGTGGGAGAAAGTGACTTAGGAAAGCCAAGCGACGTCACGAAAGCATGATGGATGAATGCGAATTGCTGCTCATGAGAAATAAAAACAATGAACAGCGCAAGAACAATTTTCAATAAAGAGGTTCTCATATTCTTGTCTGTTTAGTATCTATCTAATTTATAGTATTTTAGGATATAAAACAAATGTTTTTCTTAGATTGTTTAAATTTATCATTGGAAAGATACAAAAGCTAAAAAGAGCCCTTAGAATTAATTATATTTAGGAAAATTAGCAATGATAAAGCAGTAAAACCGCCAGATTTCTGCAAGAATTTTATAGATGATATCAACGATTAATCGCTAGTTTTATAGAACTGATTACCGAGTATTCATCAATACCCACATTCCCATAAAAACCAACGCCCATGTCCAAAGTAGTTATTAAACCAATACTCTATGCTGCACTAGCAGGAGGACTTTTGTCTTCTTGTGTTAGCCAGCAAAAATACCAAGCGCTCATACAAGACAAAGACCGTCTTGACGTAAGTGTCGAACGAGCACACAAAGAAATTAAGGAACTGAAGGAAACCAAGCTCAACTTAGAAGATCAAATCAAATACAAAAACGTGGAGATTGCTAAGCTAGAGAATCAGGTAAGTATCATCAAAAAGCAAGCAGATGCAATGGGGCAAAAATTTGATGAGCTGGAGGACCAAATGAAAAAAATGAGTGCCGACCTAGAAAGCAAAAAATATGAAAGTGCTTTACTTGTGGCAAGTTATGAGCGTAAAATTGCAGAATTACAATTGCTTGGCTCAAAGCTTAAAGCCAAAAAGAAAGCTAAAGTCACCAAAAAGACCGATAAAATACTAGCCGTCAAAAACTAGGCTGTATAAAGATCAATGGGAGCCTCGCAATATTTGTGAGGCTTTTTTTATGAAAGCTAAAAGGTTGATTTTTAGGAAAAGAGTTCTGCCATTTGCGAGAGGATACTCAATTATGCTTCGCCGAAACAAATCCCTAAATTTTTAGTGCAAAGCATATTTTATCTATAAATTTGTAGGGTAATTAAGTTTCAACCAAAAAACAGTGGTTCAATAGATTCAGCGCAAGCTGTTTCTCTCCCCGACTTTACTTAAAAAAATGAGAAAGAAAATCGTTGCTGGTAACTGGAAAATGAACAAAACAGCTGAAGAAGCATTAATCTTAGCTTCTGAAGTGGCAAACATGGTGAAAGATGAAGTTTCTACAGACGTTACTGTAGTTATTGCTTCTCCGTCTTTGTACTTGAGTACTTTGACAAAATATGCTGAGCCAGTAGTAAATTTGGGTATTTCGGCTCAAAACTGCCACCAAAAAGCCTCTGGTGCTTATACAGGTGAAATCTCAGCTCCAATGTTGAAATCAATCGGTGTAGAATATGTAATCTTAGGTCACTCTGAGCGTCGTCAGTACTTTGGCGAAACTAATGAGCAATTGGCTGAAAAAGTAAATATCTCTCTTGAAAATGGTTTGACTCCAATCTTCTGTTGTGGAGAATCTCTAGATCAACGCAATGCTCCAGGATACTTGGAGTTTGTAGCTTCACAATTGACTGATAGCCTTTTCCACTTGTCAGTAGAAGATTTCGGTAAAGTAGTAATTGCTTACGAACCAATCTGGGCAATCGGTACAGGTGTAACAGCATCTTCTGATCAGGCACAAGAAATGCACGCATTCTTGCGCGCTCACGTTGCTACAAAATACGGACAAGAAGTAGCAGATAATACTTCTATTTTGTACGGTGGTAGCTGTAACGAGAAAAACGCTCCTGAGTTGTTTTCTCGTGAAGATATCGACGGTGGCCTAATCGGTGGTGCATCATTGAAATCTCGTGAATTTGTGAATATCGCAAAATCATTCTAGTTGATATAGGTTATAAGTTATTTGTTAGTCGTTATTAGAGACGAACCCAAGTACAAGCGATAAATTAGTAGTGTACGAAGGATTTCCAACTATTTCAGATTTCTGATTTCGGAAATAAAGTAAAATACCTTTATTTTTTACAAAAAAGAAGGTTACACTTCCGAAATCCAACATCCGATATTCGAAATAGAGAGGAGTGAGAGCTCGATAGCAATAACTAACATGACGAAATAGATTAAAGAGCGCCGTAGGTGCGATAGAAGCCCGTTTTCTGTCACATTTACGGTGCTTTTGGTATTTATGGGCTTACCGTAAATAGTAGTTTTTCAGCATTTTACTACTGACATTACACAAGTTTTATACCTTCTTCTCTGAAAGTTTTGAGTTAGAAAAATAACAAGCTAAAAAAAATCATAGTCTTTAAGAACTTTTCTGAAAAACAGCACGTTATAACTTTCCCTATTTCTAAAATCATCATAAACTATGCAGAAATTAAATGTAACTATTTCATTAGAATCTTATGACTCAGAAACTGAATTGAGTGCAAAAGAACAGTTGTTGTTGATGGAAGCTCGTAAGGCTACTTATAAGTCTTATGCGCCTTATTCACAGTTTCATGTGGGTGCTGCTATATTACTAGAAGACGATACTATTATCACTGCCAATAACCAAGAAAATGCAGCCTTTCCATCAGGCTCTTGTGCTGAGCAATCAGCGATATTTTGGGTAGGAGCTAACCATCCAGACAAAAAAATCAAATCTATTGCGGTTATCGCTCGCCCTGGGAAGGGTGATGAGTTTAGAGGCGTTCCTCCTTGCGGTGCTTGTCGCCAAGCAATGCTTGAATACGAAGTGCGTCAAAAACAGCCAATTCGCTTATTGATGCTTGGAGCAAACAACCAAGTATTAGCAACGGAATCAATTGGAGACTTACTTCCTTTGAAGTTTGAAGAATTTTAATCAGATTTCGAGTAAATTTTATTCGAAACCAATCCTTATGAATTCATTTTTTAAACAGAATACCTTTTCGTTGGTCTATGCCTTTTTTTTAGGGGTAATGCCCTTAGTCGTAAGTTCTTCGATTACGGTATGGGTGATGTTTCATGAAGCAAATATCCATCAGTTCGATTTGTCTACATGGACGATGGTATATGCCGCTGCAAGTTTGACAATGGCCTTTGCACTTACGCCAACTACCTTTATAGCGCTATTGAGTGGTTATTTTTTGGGTTGGCAAGCGTTAATTCCTGTTTGTATCAGCTATTGGCTAGCTTCTTGGATTGGATATATAATGGCCGCTAAAATAGATGGTGGACGATTATTGAGTGCTTTGGAGGAAAGAGAAGGGGTAAAGGAACTTCTTCAAAATCTTCAGAAACAAGAGTTCAAAATCATTTTGTTGGCGCGACTTTCACCTGTATTGCCTTTTGCGGTGAGTAACTTATTGTTTTCATGTTCGGGAGCCAAGCTAAAAAACTTCCTTACTGCAGGTTTTATTGGGATGTTGCCCCGCACGCTTTTGTCGATATGGGTAGGAACCCAAGCCAAAGAAATTAAAGCATTAGTCGAGCATCCAAGTGAAGGCGCTGTAGCGCAAGTGGCTATTATACTGATGATTGGAATTTCGTTGTATGGATTATTTAGAGTCGTAAGAAAAGCAATAGGAGAGTAGGTATATTTTAGAAGAGAAAATATACTTGAAATTAGGACTGTACGAAGAATTTCAAGCTATTGCAGATTTGAGATTTTTGATTTCGGAAAGATAATTAAAGAAATAGGTTATACTTCCGAAATCCAACATCCGATTATAATACTTCGTACACAACTAACTTTAAATTGTCCTTTGTTGACGATAGACTCCACATGTATCAATATTAAGGTAAATATTTTTTTCTCATTCATTTTCAGAATATTAGAAAAATTTTATACCTTTGCACCCCCAATCAATTGGGATTAACTAACTATAATTCAATGTGTTTTGCCCGCCACATTGATGTATCAGGGCTTTTATTTAAACATGGCTAATCAATTAGCAGATTTCGACTGGGATTTAGTCGGCACTAAAGGTATCGGTGGTGGTTACTCTACCGAAGAGAGAGCAAGATTAGAAGCTCTTATTGAAGGTACATTGAACCTTGTAACTGAGAAAGAAGTAGTAAAAGGTACTGTAGTAGGTATCACAGACCGTGAAGTGATTTTGAACATCGGTTTCAAATCAGACGGTATGGTTCCAACTTCAGAATTCAGAGATATGCCTGAATTGAAAGTTGGAGATGTAGTAGATGTTTACGTTGAGAACCAAGAAGACAAAGCAGGTCAATTGATTCTTTCTCGTAAATTGGCTAAAGTAATGACTGCATGGAAAAACATCGAAGAAGCTCTTGAGCAAGATATCGTTATCGATGGTTTCGTTAAGCGTCGTACTAAAGGTGGTCTTATCGTTGATATCTTCGGTGTTGAGGCGTTCTTGCCAGGTTCACAAATCGATGTGAAACCAATCCGTGACTTTGATATCTTCGTTGGTAAGAAAATGGAAGTTAAGGTTGTTAAAATCAACCATGCTAACGATAACGTTGTTGTTTCTCACAAAGTTCTTATCGAGAAAGACCTTGAAGAACAACGTCAATTGATCTTGAACAACCTTGAAAAAGGACAAGTTCTTGAAGGTGTTATCAAGAACATGACTAACTTCGGTGTGTTCATCGACTTAGGTGGTGTTGACGGTTTGTTGCACATCACAGATATTTCTTGGGGTCGTATCAACCATCCACAAGAGTTGCTTAAATTGGATCAGAAAATCCAAGTGGTTGTTTTGGACTTCGACGAGAACAAGAAACGTATCTCTTTGGGTATGAAACAATTGCAAGCTCACCCTTGGGATGCTTTGGCAGCTACAGTAGAAATCGGTTCTAAAGTAAAAGGTAAAGTTGTAAACGTTGCTGATTACGGTGCTTTCTTAGAAGTATTGCCAGGTGTTGAAGGTTTGATCCACGTTTCAGAAATGTCTTGGTCGCAACACTTGCGTAACCCACAAGACTTCTTGAAAGTAGGTGACGAAATCGAAGCAGTTGTATTGACTTTGGATCGCTCTGAGCGTAAAATGTCATTGGGTATCAAACAATTGACAGAAGATCCTTGGACTAAACAAGATTTGTTGAGCAAATACGCAGTAGGTACTAAGCACACTGGTACTGTACGTAACTTGACAAACTTCGGTTTGTTCCTTGAATTGGAAGAAGGTATCGATGGTTTGGTTCACGTATCTGACTTGTCTTGGACTAAGAAAATCAAACACCCTTCTGAGTTCATCAAAGTTGGTGAGAAATTAGACGTTGTGGTATTGGAGCTTGACGCGGACAACCGTCGTTTGGCTTTAGGTCACAAACAATTGGAAGAAAACCCTTGGGATACTTTTGAATCAATCTTCACTGTAGGTTCTGTTCACAAAGCAACTATCGTTGCTAAAAATGACAAAGGAGCTACTTTGGAATTGCCTTACGGTATCGAAGGTTCTGTACAGTTGAAACAATTGGTGAAAGAAGATGGTTCTGTTGCTGAAGCTGGTGAACAACTTGACTTCAAAGTAATCGAATTCAACAAAGAAGATCGTAAAATCGCTCTTTCTCACACAAGAATTTTCAACGACGCTAAAGAAGAGGCTGTTCAAGAAGAGAAGAAAAAAACTGCTAAAGATGTAGAAAAAGTTACTAGCTCTGTTGAGAAATCAACTTTGGGTGACTTAGATGCTTTGACAGCTTTGAAAGCTCAAATGGAAGACTCAGCTCGTGAAGAAGCTAAGAAAAAATTGGAGAAGAAGAAATAATCATCTCTGATTAAGTATATAAAAAGGCTCTGCTGACGCATGTTGGCAGAGCCTTTTTTATTGCGTTATCGGGTGTCAGCTTTCAGCTTTCAGTCACTGAAGAACTGCAAAAAATGTATCAAGGACAAATCTCAACTCCCAACTCCGCACTCACAACTCAACACTCACTAATGTCCTAGCGTGATGCTCATCAAACCAATTACTACGTCGTTTGTAAGGGTTTTGAGTGTAATACTTTTGAGTGTTTTCTTTGGATTAAGAGACATATCTAATACTGTTGCGGCACCACCTTCTATCTTTTTACCATTCCAAAACGCCTTGGATTCTTGTCCATTTACTACCTTTCCTGTTGCAAGATGTACTCTAATCGGACGAGACTGCTTTAGTTTGAATGCAAAGTCATCTGTGAAATAATCTTGATCGATAGGCCACCACGTTTCAGGATTTCGCAATGCTAATAGTTCTTCTGTACCATCAGTATATTTAACTGTGATGATACCATTATCTAGCTGACTTTGCATAGGGTTAGTCGAGCCAGCCATCAAAAACCACGCGTGCGAGGCATTTCCTGATAATGGAATCACTTTTTCGTTAGGGTAATTATCCCATTGTGAGGTAAAAACAATATTGTTGACTTTTGGGTTAGAAGGTGTCTTGAAACGAATCCCCTGAGACAACTCGAATTGGTCATTAGTTTGTGCTAATTTTCTCAAACCTTCATCTTTTACTTCAAAGCTTTCATGTGGATGTGGCCAATCTCCAATACCTTGCCAAGGCAACTGCAAAGTCGTAGCCTGTGGACGTGGGGAAAGGTATTTATTTTGAAAAATTTGAATGACTTTATCATTAAAAAAGGCGGTAAGATCAACGGTTTCCTGACGAAGCTGTAGTTTGCCTTGCCAATTGACTAGCGTAGTTTCTATGGTTTGATTTTTCCCAAAAACGATACGCACTTTGTTGGTTCCGCATAGTAAATCGTTTTCAGAAATAGTAATGGTATCAGAGAACTTACCTGCTTCTATTTTCAAATTGGTTCTGAAATGATTGATGAATACCTGAGCCAATAGAGGATTTGACGTATTGTTTTGAAGACAAAACTTAGTAATATTTTCTTCTTTTTCATGACTACTTATTAACTCAATAGCGGGTCTTACCTTAAAACATATAGGCATCCACCAAGATAAACTACCTTGTTGGAGTTGAGCAAAAACGGTGTAATTACCCTCTATGGCTTGTATTTGGGCAGAAAACTGATTGTTTATCACTTGAATATTTCTCAATACTTTTTGAGCGTCAAAAATCTTTAAAACTTTAGCACCTACAAAGCTTTGCTTTATGAATTCCTGATTCGTATAGGTTTTTTCAGTTTTGGGTAAAATTGGCTTTTCACCTTTCCACTCAATAATAATTTCATATTGTGGTAAATAAGGAAGTGCTATTTCAACGACAGGCTTTCCCACAGATTGGTCAAGATTTTTCCACCCAACTATTTTCCCATTTACAACGATTTGAGCTACTTGTCCTTGAGCCAATACCTGAAATTTGAAATCTAAAGCTGTAGGTAGAGTAGGAGTGATTACATAGGTATCTGTTTTTAGTTTTCTCTTAAAATCAAAGCTAATATCAGGTGTTTTGAAAGAAGCATAATCCCAAGTTGTAGGTAATCCTGGGCGAATCAATAAGGTGTTGTTTAGCGCATCAGGAACGATACCAAATAGACCTTCTACCAAGGTGCGTGAGAACATACCAATGGGGTCTGCAAAATCTCGATAAGCCTCGCCACGGGCAGCATCAAAGTACGAAATCTGAACAATATTGCCAGGACTTCCACCCAAATACATCGACTGTAATACTTCGCTTTTGAATAGTTTGAAGGCTTCGTCTGTACGACCAGCTTGCCAGTTTGCCAAAATAATATGCATCGATTCTGCTAAAGCGACATTATTGAGCGACCACATATATGGCATCCAGTTGGTGGTAGAAAGTGTGTAGTAACCTTTGTCTTCCAGCCCCTTCGCTCTAATCGGAATATGTGGAATTTCATTGTCTACATACCTGAGCATTTGATAAGCTTGAAACTTATCTGGCACTTCCGAATCGATGCTATGATAAATCGTCCAAATACCCGCTGAAGGATGCAGTAGCTTATTTCCTAATGCATCTTTAAACTCGGCAAAAGTTCCTTTTTGTGGTATCCATAAAATTTGATTCATGGCTTTCAAAATCTTTTCAGCTTTTTCAAGATAAGGATTCGGATTGTCGCCCATCAATTTGGCTATTTGTGCGGCTTTTTTAAAACCCAAATAATTATAAGCTGAAGTGTGAGTGACATCACCACCGCTATATTGGAGGGCATCACTTGCCCAAATGGCAGCATAGGCATCAAATAGATTGTTTTTATCTATGTCAAAATTTCTTACTTCCCAGTCCAAATGCCTTTTGATGACCGACCATGTTTGGCGCATGAAAGTAGTATCTTTTGTCCAAGCAAAATGGCGTAGTAACTGGTCGATATACACCAAATTCATATCGTAATGGTGTGGACGTAGGTTAGTGCCATTCGGATCACGGTTGATATAGCCACTGGTAAACATTCCTATGCCCGATTTTTCGGTACTTCGAGCAAAGTGCATGGCACTATCGGGTTTGATAGGGCCTGCAAGTGGCGTGGTAAATTGTGATAAAGCATAAGCTTCAAAATGTGTTTTGGCTCTATTGTGCCAACCCAGCACATCGGCAGTATAAGGACCACGCCAACCTGGCAAACGCATCCGCCAGCCAATTGAGCCATGCATATAGGTAGGTGAGTCCCAGATAGCGTCAGAGGCAATGGCTAAAGTGCCTCCAATCGTATTGATAAATGGATCGGGAGTATTGATTTGGATACGATTAGCTAAGGTTTCACGAGTATTTTGAGCTTCTTGAAAAATACGTGGTAACTCATCATATTCAATATTGGCTTTGGTTGTAGGATTATAAATTGTAAAGAAATATTCGGATGGGTTTGTTATAACGAGCTTTCCACAAATGACAGGAGCTTTTTCTGTTTGTGATTGGTATAAAGATAGGGGAGAAGCCAACGCTTGTGCATCTACCACCTTAAGTTCTGATTCGGTCGGGAAAGTGCCTTGGAGGGTCTGTTCTTTGCTTGGTTTGGCAGGCACCTTGGCATCTTCCACAAAATATCGTCCATCACCTGTAGCGGGCAAGCCTGTACCATATTTGAGGATGAATTTTCCTTTTTCTGGAATTACATACTGGTTGTCTTTACAATTGGCTGCTTGTAGGTAAAAATTAGATTCTGGGTCGGGTCCCATATCCCCATCTCTGGAAAACTTTTTGCCTGTTGCTCCTCCAAATGCCCAATATAGCTCGGTAGATTGAGGAGTATTTTTAAACTGGGTTTTCAGAACAAACCCTTCTGCATTGGCTAAAGCTAAAATCTCAATTTCGAGAATACCATTTCCCAATATTGCATCTTTGATGGTATAGAGCCTTGCGCCAGCTCGATAGCGTGCAATAATGCTATCGGCTTGGATTAACCATTTGCTTTGTCGGTTGACAGAAATCCCCAATTTGAAGTTGCCCCCCATGCCTGGCATATACAAGGCAAATTCAGGACGGTCACCTGTTTCGATGCGAAAGGCGGTGTTTGTGCCATAAAGCGCTCGTGTGAATAGTCGTTTGCCATTGGTAATCACAAAGTCTTTGCCCTCGGGACGATAGCGTAATTCTAGTTCTTGATTATGCCATGTTTTAGGAGAAAGTTTTACAGGATATAGTTCTTGAGAAAAGGTGTTCTGTGTAAAGGAAAATAGACATATATACCCTATACAGAAAAGTTTTAAGAATAGATTTAGTTTTTTCGCTTTCATGAAAATAGCATTTTATTGAAAATACAAATAAAAGAAGCTAATCTCATAAAAGCGTCATGCTTACCCGAAGACAGAATACTTTATAAACGTACAATAAAATGCGCTTGAAGACTATGTTCTTCATCGAATTCGATGAGTGAACTACGTTGTCGGTGATTCCACATATAGCCTGTTTCGACCGTAAAATGAGGAGAAAAGTTATGAGAATATCCTAGATAGACCTGATTTTGACTAAATGAATTGGCAGGAATATTTGGAGATACGTTTTGTAGTAACTCTTCACTTATAAAAACATTGTTTTTCGAATTGAGAATATAGCGCAATTGTCCTCTTAATCTAGCACGCCCTTGTGACTCATTCCAAGCATCACCATCATTTTTGAAAAGTCGATATTCATAACCACCTCGTAGTCGAACCATCCACTTTGGACTGAGTGAGTGTAACCATTCAGCCATCAAAAAAGGGCGAAACTCCCAACGGTCTTTTTTGCTAAAATCGGATGTTTTGGCGTAAAGTTGATAAGAATGAAAAAAAGAAGGGAATAGCGATACCACAAGGTTTTGCCCTCGGTGTACCAATCCAAGTCGGTAAGCTTCCATCAATGGGAGTGCTGTTGGATTAATAGAACTCTCACGATAGTCATTTTGGCGTCTATACTGATACTCAAGATTAACCTCGAAGTTCTTATAGATTTTCTTCTGGAGCGCAAAGCGAGTCCAGATTGCATAGTGGTTATAATTTTGGGCTTGGGCACAACAATATGCACATACCCAAAGGGTACATAGGATAATTTTAAATCTCATTTAATCAATCTTGGAAAGAAATACTATGTGCACTAGGAGTCTACTATTTTAGTAGAGAAATCCTAGTGCAAAAGTAATTGATTATAAGAGTTTATGAGTCTTTTTTAGGATTTTTATACTTTATTCCAGAGAAAAGATATAGAAATAATACTCTAGAAATACGGAAGTTGAAAGGAACAAATAACAACGAAATTAAGACAATGGGAATGATATATCCAAGTGGTTCAGGATCACCAAAGAAGTTATAAATCACAAAGCCTCCCACAAGCATAATCCCAACAGTAAATGCATAACTCACATACATAGCACCATAGAAGAACCCTGGTTCACGCTCATAACGAAGTCCGCATTCAGAGCAATGTTCATGCATTTTATCAAATTTGAATATGTTCCACCATGGGTGTGTAAATAATTTACCTTTATGGCATTGTGGACATTTGGCTTTGACCATTGCCCCTACTTTGCTATCGTTGTTCATAGAGTTATTTAGATAATTCGTTAATATTAAAGATAAGTAAATTTTGCACGCAATAGATAGGCATTAGGCTTTATGCCATAAGTTAAAAGTTGTACTTGAATATATTTTATCTAATGCCTACGACTTATGTATCGTAAGAAAATTAAGCAAATTGCTTTACCGTGTATTCCAACTGATGTACAGGAACTACACCCGACTGTCGCCAAACTTGCTGTCCATTTTTGTATAGAATTAAGGTAGGAACGCCACTAATTCTAAGCTCTTGTGCTAGTGCCTGAGCTTTATCTACGTCTATTTTAATGATCTTTATATCCTCGCCTAATCGCTTTTTGAGGTCTTCTAAAATGGGTGCCATTGTCTTACATGGACCACACCATGTGGCAAAAAAATCAACCAAAACAGGCTTGTCTGAGTTGATAATATTTTCAAATGAACTGTTCATGGAATGAATTAGCTATAGGCTTTAGGCCGTTATTGGTTAATAGAAAGCTGTTATTAGTTAATAGAAGGTCGTTTTACTCACTAGTTCAAGACTAAGTCTCAAGCTAGATAATAAAACAATCTTATTTTACCCGCATTAGGCTCTAGATTTTATGCTGTGGGCTAAAAGTTGAAAAGAATTTTTCATGAAATAATTTAAGCTTTTTTGCCTAATGCCTATAGCTTACAGCCTAATGCAAATTAATACTTACAAGTCCTTTTTTACCCATTTTACAAATAACTCATTGCCTTGGCGTGGGCGGATTGAATTACGGCATGGCTCCAAAATAGCATCAGTAAAATAAGGACTAAATAGTTGTAAATACTCCTCTGTTGTTCCGCCAAAAGGAGGTCCTGCTTTGTCAAATTCTGTGGCAAATAATAATCCTACCAATTTACCTTGTGGAACCAAGAGTTCAGCCATTTTTTGCACATATTGCTCTCGCATACTTGGTGGTAAAGCGCAAAAAAAAGTTTGCTCCAAAATTAGGTCATAGTTATCGACATGCTCAAAAAAATCTTCACAAAGAATCCTAACCGATGGGTAACTCTGTAGTCTATCTTGGAGCTTTTCCACTGCTAAAGGAGCTATATCTAAAACTGTCAGATTAGTAAAGCCCAATTCCGCCATCAATAATGCTTCATACCCATTTCCACAGCCAGGAAGAAGAATTTTTAGGTCTTTATTACCAAGCTGCTTTATATAATCTTCAAGAGGAGGAGAGGCTTTTCCCAAATCCCATCCTGTTTGTCCTGCTGCATAGCGCTCGTTCCAATAGTCTTTATTCATCTTTTTACTAATTTATAACTAAATGATTATATGAATGTTTTTTCATGTATTTTTCGTTAAAAAAAGCCAGAAAAGAGATAAGCAAAATCTTATGTTTTCTGGCTAAATCTATTCCTAGGTTGATAATTTTCTAGTCCTAAAAATTACAATTACAATTCTCAATACATTCAATTAACTTGGTTACATCACGTTCTTTTAAAGAATAAAATACATTGAGTCCATCCTTTTCTGAGCGTAAAATTCCTTTTAATTTCATATTGATAAGATGATGTGAAAGTAGCGACTGTTCACATTCCAGAATCGTACATATTTCATTTACTGAAAGTCGCTCTTGCATCGATAATAAATCTACGATAGCCAACCTCGTAGGATGCGCTACCGTTTTGAGAATAAAAGCGGCTTTTTCGAGTTTTTCTTTGTTGATTTTGTAGGCTACAGCTGCCATAGCAAAAATATTTTAATATTTTAAAGGGATGATTCTCTTGTTCTTGATTCGACGGATTGTCTATAAATCAGAACTTTACTATACAAATATATGATTGTTTATTCATATTTAAAAGTAAAAAAATAGTTTATCTAGTGTATTTGTAGACCTTTGCTGGTTTTATGAAAAGCTCTTTGCTTAAACTGCCCCGCTATTCTAAAATATAAGCCTATGTATTGGTGATGATTTTATAAAAAATCTCTAATTTCGTCGTCCCAAACACCATGATTATGGTGGAGGCGGATACGAACTTCTTCAACAACAACTATGATAAAAAATCCTATTACAACTTCCATTTTTGATTTATTCAAAATTGGACCAGGACCATCGAGTTCACATACCATTGGACCGATGAAAGCTTCGTACGATTTTTTAAAGGAACTTAATGCGCTTTCTCCCAACCAAATCGACACTTCTTTACAAATCCAAATTCATTTATACGGTTCATTGAGCGCTACAGGCAAAGGACACGGCACCGACCGAGCAGTTATTGCTGGGCTTTTGGGCTGGACTCCTGAAACCTGTGATCCTGTTTTGTTTTCAGCTCTTCTCAAAGACACAACAGAGCAGTATCCCGTAAAAGTTCATGAAATAGAGATTCCTATTTCGGCTGAGAGTATTGTATTTGAAAAAGGAAAATATGACTCTCCTTACGCCAACACTATGGTACTAAAACTGCTTCGTGCTGAGCAAGTTGTACTTCAGCATGAATACTATTCTGTAGGAGGTGGGTTTATTTATCGTAAGGGTCAAAAAGTAACAACGAGTACGCTTACACCTGCGTATCCATACACCAATATGAAAGAGTTGAAAGCGCAGTTACAAAGTAATGGCTTGACACTTTCAGAACTAATGTATGCCAATGAAATAGCCTTGACAGGAGCTAGTCGTAAAGAAATAGACAAAAAAATAGATGCCATCTTGGACTTTATGCACAAAGCGGTAAAGCGTGGTTTGAAAGACAAACGAGTATTGCCTGGCACCATCAAGCTTCGTAGAAAAGCACCGTTACTTTACGAAAAGGCCAAAAAACTTGCTTTGACGAGTGATAGTTTTCTTATCTTTTTGAACGCTTATTGTTTGGCAGCATCAGAAGAAAATGCTGCTGGGAATATCGTAGTTACTGCTCCAACTTCAGGTGCCTCTGGTGTTATTCCAGGCATTACGTATTTGTTGAAAAATCACTTTCATTATTCTCCCAACGAGATGCGTGAGGGAATGTTGGCGGCTGCGGCTGTTGGTTTTTTGGTAAAACATAATGCAAGTATTTCGGGTGCCGAGATGGGTTGTATGGGCGAAATTGGCTCGGCTTCGGCTATGGCAGCGGCTATGCTGACGTATTGTGCTACCAAAAGTATTCACGCTATGGAATCGGCAGCCGAAATTGCTATCGAACACCATTTAGGGATGACTTGCGACCCAATTGGAGGCTATGTCCAAATTCCATGTATCGAGCGCAATGCCATGGGAGCTGTAAAAGCCTACAATGCGTTTTTGTTGGCAACAGCAGGGGATAGTTCTTTACAAAAAATCTCGCTCGATAGCGTGATAAAAGTAATGAAGGCAACAGGAAAAGATATGTCTAAAAAATATAAAGAAACCTCCGAAGCAGGCTTGGCATTGAGCGCCACAGAATGCTAATAGGCTTGCAGGAGTCATTTAAAATTGAGTGATTTGTGATTGAGCGAGTGAGTGATTATTGGTAGATACGCAATGCTTCGCGTCTTTTAGCTAGTGTACAAATTTTCAAATAATCACTCATACACTCAATTGCCATTTGGCTTTCAGCTATGAGCCGTAGGCTAAAAGTTGAAAAAAATTCTCATGAAATAATTGGAGCTTTTTTGCCTAATGCCTACAGCCTAAAGCGCATTAATGCATTTTATTTTGCATTAATACTTAACTATTAAACCTTACAGTAAAACAAGTTCCTTTGCCGATTTGACTATGACAGCTTACGGTTCCGTCCAGTTGTTCGGTTAATTCTTTGACAATAGAAAGCCCCAACCCCGTCGAAGACTCATTGGAGGTAGGTTTGGCACTTAATTTTTGAAAACGACCAAACAATAAATTCATTTCTTCTGGCAAAATCCCTTGCCCTTGATCTTGTACTGAGATTTCGAAATAGCTACTCGTACACTCCAATTTTACAGATACGGAAGAATCGGCATACGAAAACTTAATGGCATTTGAAACCAAGTTATCAATGATTTCGGTAAGATATTCTTGGTCTGTTTTTGCCATAAACAATGGTGCTTGGCTCTCAAAATGCAAGCTTATGCCTTTGCGATTGGCAATTTCTTCAAAGCGATTGAGCGAGGTAGTCAATAGCTGAACAATATTGTGATAGTCGATTTCGGGCGTAATAGACTCTCTTTCAAGGCGATTAACACTTAACATATTCTTGATAAGCGACGCCATTCTTTCTGAAGTACTCACCAATTCATCAATCCAACGTTTTTGACTATCAGTTAGATTTTGAGCGGTTTTTCTAAACTTTCCCGCAATGAGCTTAATATTAGTAATGGGATTTTGTAAGTCGTGAGAGGCAATACCGATGAAGCGATTTTTTTCTTGATTAATATGAAAAAGCTGTTCGTTGAGATGGTTCAGCTCCTGATTTTTTTCCATCAACTCCTTCTCCAAAGCTTTTTTGTGAGTAATATCTACTATCACCGAATTACTAGCGATAAAGTTGCCGTCTTTGTCATAAATCGCATTGGCGTTGAGGAGCACTTGTACGTGGTTTCCTGTTTTGGAAACTAACTCTAGTTCAAGGTTTCGGGTAGTACCTGTTTGCTTGAATTGGCGATAAAACTCCTCTGCACTTTCGGTTAGAAGGGTGATTTGTAAATCAAAAAAACGTTTTTTCCCGATGAGCTCTTCACGGGTATATCCGAGCATTTTGAGTTCGGTATCATTGACTTTTAAGAAGTAGCCATCGGCGTCCAATGAATGATAGGCATTGGGCGCATTGTTATAGAATTCTTCAATAAAAGAAATGTAGTCAGAGGAATGTTCAGCGGAGAATTTTTCTCCGAAAAACCCAATTAACTCTTTCAAAATACAAGCGGGATTGAATTGGATTATTTTTGACCAAATTTAACACAAAAAAGCAGTCCTGAACATCAAGACTGCTTTCTTTTTTAACCTCTAAACCTACAAGTATGAAGTAAATCTACCACTTGATGACACAAAGTTCGTATTTCGGCACTTCTTAAACCTTGACCAGATTCAAGGTTTAATTATGATAGTCGTCAGTATTTATCAAGATTGAGAATCTGAATTTTGTAGAAATCTCTTTGTATATTAGTCAAATTGTGTTGTGGTATCGGGTGTTATTTTGGGAGAATTCGTGCGTTTGAAAAACATCCGAGCATAGATATTAGTGCTCATAAAAGTAAACCAAAACGATTCACATATAAATTAATATCCAGTCCTAAATTCATGCTTAACCCCACACTAAAAGATGCTATACTCGATGCTTTGCTCACACACTTAAATGTTTTTGTGAGTATCTATAACTATGAAACCAATGAGGTAGTTCTAGTAAATGACTCTGGTTTAGAGTTATTTAAGGTTCGAGACGAGAAAGAGTTTGCTGAGAAATACGGAGTTGAAGTGCGAGAAATGCCCATTACAAGCGAGCAAAATGCCAAACTTAGGAAAAGCCTAGACGAAAGTGGTAAATGGTCGGAAGAAGTACAATGTAAAGTGCATGATGGTACTACTTTTTGGGCTATTATCAATATTGATGCATTTCAATGTGATTCTCAAACGTATTTAATTACCCGTATTATTAATTTGGAGAAACTTTTACAATTTGAAAAAGAAAACGGTATCAAGGGTCGTGAATATTTTAAAAATCAAATCGACCAAATGATTTCGTATCGCACTTCAGCGTTGCTCGAAACGCTTACGAAATTAGAGCATTCGCAACATGAATTATCGGAAGCATTGCACCGCGAGCATCGACTCAATGGGCTAAAATCTCAGTTTATTACTTACGCCTCACACGAGTTTAGAACACCACTGGGGATTATATCATCTTCGGCGAATCTTCTAAGTAAATACAACAAAATCGGGAACGTACAGAAGCAAGAAGAACATATCCAAACGATTTTGGAAAATGTAAAAACGCTCACAGCACTTTTAGAAGAATCATTGAGCATGGGAAGATTGGATGATAACGCCATCGAACGGCCTTTAAATTTTTATCTTTCCAAAGTGATGCAACAAATGAACGATAGCTAGGATAATTGATCATGAGCTGATGATGTCTTTTCGGTAAAGTGTTAATGCTTTTACCCCAATAAATACAAAACAATCACCAAGAATATGCAAAAAATATTGCTCATAGAAGACGATGACCAGTTGCGGAGAAATACCGCCGAAATACTCGAGTTGTCCAACTATGAGGTGTACACCGCCGAAAATGGAAAAATTGGAGTTGAAAAAGCCCTGCAATGTCAACCCGATTTAGTGATTTGTGATTTGATGATGCCTGTATTGGACGGCTATGGTGTACTGAAGGTTTTACACAAAAATCCTGTTTTGAATACAATACCTGTAATTTTATTAACCGCCAAATCAGAAAGAGGGGATTTTAGAAAAGGAATGGAACTTGGCGCAGATGATTACCTGACTAAGCCTTTTGATGAAGTAGAACTGATTTCAGCAATTGAAACTCGCTTGAGTAAAGTCGAACATCAACAGCATAGTGTCACTCCTCAAACTAATGTGGTAGAAGAAGCGCATGTGAGTGCTAATTTTAACTATGCATATCTGACTGAAGGGTTACAGCAACTCTTAGAAGATAAGCGTCCGCATCATTACAAAAAGAAATCGGTAATATATGCCGAAGGCGATGACGCCATCCGTTTGTATTATGTACAGTCAGGAAAAGTAAAGGTGATTTTGCAAAATAATGAAGGCAAAGAATTGGTGACAGGTTTGTATAAAGTAGGTGATTTTGTCGGAATACAAGCACTCTTGAGCGGTAGCGCTTATGTAGAAACTGCTGTTGCATTAGAAGAAACAGAATTGCTGTATGTTCCAAAGGATTTGTTTTTACAGGCGATTCACCAAAATCGTGCTATGGCCAATGGGTTGATTCAATGGATGGCGCAAGAAATTATCCAACAAGAAAAGTATCTGTTGGGATTGGCTTATAATTCTTTGAGAAAACGTGTGGCAGAGTCTTTGGTGTTTTATGCCAAACATATTCATCCTGATCAAACCGTTGACATTATTGTTCAGCTCTCAAGAGAAGATTTGGCGTCGATAGCAGGTACGGCTACAGAGTCGCTGATTAGAACGCTTTCTGATTTTAAACAAGAAGGATTAATAGAAATAACGTCAGGAAAAGTAATTATCCTAGATTTATTGAAAATACAACACTTGAAATATTAAAGAAGCTTTAGACTATGAGCTGTAGGCATTAGGCAAGATGTTTCTGTTGATAAAAAACAAAAATGCGGTCGAAAAAATAATTTCGACCGCATTTTTGATACTATATTTTCTTTAGACGCAAGCATTGCGTCTCTACGACAGAGGCATTTAATAAAAACACTCAATCTCCATTCTCTCAATATCCTAGTGAACATCCGAGCCACCTGTTACGCTCTTTTTCACAACTCTGGCATTGCCCGAAATATATACATCTGAACCACCTGTAGCAGAGATACTAATTTCTTTTTCAGCCCAAACATACGCATCCGAACCACCTGTTGCGGATACACTACAAAAACTTGAACGTAGTTTGTTGGCCTTTAAGTCACTACCGCCAGTTGAGCTTGCCTTCAAAACGGTTGTATTACCAATGAGCGTAACATCCGATCCTCCTGTTGTACTACAGTCAATTTCGTCGGCGTCTATTTCTAGTTTAATATCCGAACCACCCGTTGCACGAATCGTAAGTTTAATCAATTCGAGTTTCTTTTCAGAATATACATCCGAACCGCCTGTTGCCGAAATAGAATTGAGGTCTTTCACCGTCACGTAGGCTTTTACGGGTTTATTGTTCCATTTGAACCAGCCCCATTTTGAGTTTTCGATATATATGCGGATTACGCCGCCATTGTTATCTACTTTAATATCATCTTGGCGATCTTCAGCGGCACTAATACTAACAGATTCGCTAGAGCCTTGTGTGAGGTACAAATCGATTCCGCCCGAAATTTGAATACCTTTAAATGAACCCACATTACGTTTTTGTGTTACTACCTGTGCTTGAATGACAGTAACGCACGAAATCAATACAATAGAAACGAGGAAAAGAATCTTTTTCATAGTAAAACCTTTATTTGATGACAGTATATTTTATGTCTATTAGATGCAAGGCTTAAACTAAAGGTTGCATCTACAAAAGATTATTCTCTAAGAATTTAAGAAGGAAAAGAAATTTTTCCCATGGTTACCGAAGGAATTCCTCTACGAGTACCAAAATCAGACTCGCCACCCGCTACGGTTTCGTTTGCTAAAATGGCAAACAATACGGCTTCTTTCGCATCGCCATTGATACCCAGTTCATTGGTTCTTGCAAATTTGGCGGGAATAAGTTCTTGAAGCCATTCCATTAGCAAAGGATTGTGCATCCCTCCACCCGAAGTGTACACCGTAAAATCAGAAAGATTGGATAAATTGAGCGAATGCACAGCTTCGGCAATCGTCTCAGCACTAAATCGTGTGAGTGTTGCCAATAAATCATGACTCGGAATATGTAGCGTGTCACTGACTTCTTGAGCACGATATACATAAGCTTTGCTAAATAATTCGGGTCCTGTAGTTTTTGGAAAAGGCTTTTTGAAAAACTCATCTTGCTTCAACGCCTCCAATAAGGCTTGATTGACAATACCTTGTTTTGCCAAAAGGGCATCTTTGTCGTAAGCCATATCAGGATAGAAGGTTCTGGTAAAAGCATCGAGCAAGGTATTACCTGTGCCTGTATCGGTCACAAAAACCTCTTCAGGGTTCATATTGGCAGGTAAATAGGTAAAGTTGGCAATGCCGCCCATATTGAGCATAATACGATTTTCGCCTTTCTTACCAAAAATAAAATAGTCTCCATATACAGCTAATGGCGCACCTTCGCCACCTGCGGCTACGTGCTTTTGTCTAAAGTCAGCTATGGTGATAATACCTGTATTGACTGCTATATGGTCGCCATCTCCAATTTGAAGCGTTGCATTTGGGAATTTTTCGATACCATGCAAAATTTTTGGTGCGTGCATCACCGTTTGTCCATGTGAGGCAATAAGGTCAACGTCCTCGGGTGAAATGTTCCATTTTTGAAGGCATTCCAAAATCATATTGGCATGCAATACCCCAATCCACTCGTTGAGCATCGCCAAATGAGGAAAGTTGATGGTTTCTTTGGCAAAAACCTGTCGAATTTCTTCTTTAATATCTTCGGTGTAAGGAATGGTGTCAAAATCTAACAATTTGACTTCCGTGCTTTCGCCCGCACCCGAAATCTCGCAAAGAGCCACATCAAGTCCATCCATTGACGTTCCCGACATCAAACCAATAATTTTACGAGAAGGTTTTTGGGCAATTTGATAAAGAGATTGAAGGTTTTTGTTCATGAGGTCGATTTTTGTTGATGATTTTCAAATTTACGAAGTTGGAATGTATTTAGTGTATCAACGTGAGGTTTTGTTTTTTACCCCAAAACTGTTTTAAATAATAAATCCTTTATCTGTGTGTAACAAATAAAGGATTTACCAAAAATACTATCAAGAATACTATTCAAGTAATTACTTCGCTACTGCAATGGTGATGTTTCTAAACTCAATTGGGCCGTGATCACCTTGGAACATAATTGGTCCTGCTTCTGCCTCATTGCTATCAATAGCACCACCTGTAATGCCTGGTATCTCAGCTTTGTAGATGGTTGTTTTGCCATTTAGCATTACAGTCACAACTCTTCCAACTAAAGTAATATCATAACTTTGCCATTCTCCCGCTTTTTTAGCAGGCATTTCTAAAGGCTTCACAAAACCATAAATTCCTCCCAGTTCAATAGCAGATGGTTCAATGCCGAAGCCGTCTGTAATCTGTACTTCATAACGTCCACGAAGATATACACCGCTATTGCTACCTTCTGGCACACGGAATTCAACATGTAATTTGAAATCGCCAAAGGTTTTTGTCGTTCTGATATTGGCACCTGATTTTGGACTTTTCAAAACACCATTCTCAACAATCCATTGATTTTCGCCTGCGGCAGGACGGTCTTCTCTTCCAATAATTTCCCATCCGTCTAAGTTTTTACCATTGAAAATAGGCATTGGTTTTGCGAAAATAGGCTCACTAGACTTGATCAATTTTGGAGCTTTTACACCCACCCAATTCAGCACTTCGCCATTAGGCTGATTCATCGTTCCTTCTAATTTTCCATCTTTCAATTCAGCCTCTACCACAAGATCTTTATCTTCTCTGTCCCACTGTGGCGGAATGGAAAAAGACATTTTATTATCCTTAAAATAGACTCTAGAGATAGGTCTAGCACTACCGCCACTACCTACAAAACGCCCATTGAAGTATTTTACCCCAGAGTGGTTAATTTCCAACCAAGACGGGAATTTTTTATTTCCTTTCGTAATGGTAATATCCCAACGTCCTTCTACACTTTGAGCCGTAACGACCAATGTTGAGCATAAAATACACAGAATTATCAAAGGTAATTTTGTAATGAGTTTTTGCATGGTAGTATTGTTTTTGGTTAAATGGTTCACACAACTATTTGTCATTGTCGGGGAGACAACGATGCTAAAATTAGTTAAAATTTTGTAACATAAACCATTGAATAGAAATGGAAGGCATATAGATAATGATAGGAGGGCATTATCTATTGAGTGAATTGGTGATTGAGCCAATGAGTGATTATGGTAAAATTTGTATGCTAGCAGTAGAGACGTAATACTTTACGTCTTGAGCCAAGTTAGCCATAGGATGCTGATAGCAAAAAAGCGGTCGAAAATTGTTTTTCGACCGCTTTTTAATGAATTTCATAAAATCCTCCTAGTCTCAATATTGGGGATAATTTATGTTTAGCTTGCTGTTGTGGAGACTATTTGAGTTATTTCAATCGAACAAAGCCAAAAATCTCTTCAATTCTGCCAAAACAGGAGAATCTAAATCCCAGATATGGGTTTTATTTTGAAGACTATATTCCAAAGTACAGTATCTCCCTACATGTTGTCTTTCTTGATGAGTGGCGGTATCATATTTGAGGTAATAATGAACCCAAAGTTTATCAAATTCCTTTTGGCTTACCTTTTCTGATAAACAATTTTGCCATTGTTCTAAGCAATCAGCATTGCTTGATGGATGGTTTTTTATTAATCGTAAAATTGTTTCTAACTCTCCTTTTCCACCGACATTCATGAAATAGCAAGCAATTTGTAGAGGAATTTTATCAATTGTTAAATCTACAAATGTTTGACTATCTGACAATTATATATCAAAACTTTCTTGTAAACATTCATTTATAAACGCTAATCTTTCTTCCCTTGTAAATGAATCTTGGTCGATGATAATACCCAGTTTTTCAAAAGGATTTTTGAGGAAACCAGTCTTTAAACTAGCTAAACGTTTTGTCAAAGCATCTTTACTTAAACCTTCTAAAATATTAACTGAAAACTCTTTAACATCAACACCTTGTATTAAATATTCGATGAAAGCTTTGTCGTCTTTTCCTTCTACTAAAATGATATTTTTCATTATTCTCCTCTGATAGGTGTATTGGTTGCTAATTCATATTCAAGGGTATCGATGTCATGTTTTATACCAATAATTTGATTGGTTTTAGCGTGACGAGCCATTTCAAAATAGGCTCCTTCTCCTTTAAATTCTTCACAAACTTCTTCAAAGGCGGTAATCATTTCATGGCTATGAGTTGTGGCAAATAATTGAATATTATGATGTTTGCATAATTTAAAAAGCATTTGCCAAACTTCTTTTTGGGCGGTGTAGTGGATGCCGTTTTCTATTTCGTCTATGAGGAGATAGTTATAAATGGATTTTTTATAATTCAATATAATACCAATATAAAGTATAACCTTACCTAAGGCATCACCATGATAACTAATAGGCTGAAATATAGTTCCTTCCTTTTTTAGAAATAGCGTATTTGGATAACTTCCGAATGTTCTAATCTCTGTAATTGTACTGTCGATGATTTTTACACTATCTAATATTTCTTTATCTAAACCTGTGATTTGAGCTTGGTCAAATAGCTGAACTAAATTTATTGAGCTATTATTTTTTTCGTTTATCTTTTTAGGCTCATTAAGATTAAGTGTTGATAATTGTGGATATTTTCTGTTCTTATCAAGAATTAATTGTACATCATTATTGTGAGTAAAGTTTTCTCCTGTTTTATCATCTTTAAACGAAAATTCAGGCTGATATTTAAAACCAAACTCTTCATTATTTACAGTAAATTTGAAATTTATGGCTCCTATATCTTGGTTTTTCATTAAAGAGTAACCTGTGTTTTCTGTTCCTTCGTAACTACGAGTATCAATCGTTCCTTTAGTATCCTGACTCAAACCAAAATACAAAGCCTCCAACAAACAAGTTTTTCCAGAGTTGTTCTTTCCAGTAATGACATTTATCCTTGAAAAACCTTTTATTTCGGTTTTATCAAAACATCTAAAATTCTCTATTGAAATATTTTGTATCATATCCTGTCAATTATTTTTCTAAATATACTCTATTCGCTCGAAAGCCAAATCTGCAATCCCAAATCGTAATTCCAAAATCAAAAAAGCTCCTCTTTCAAGAAATGTGCTGTAAAACTACCTTTTACCTTGGCTACTTGTTCTGGCGTACCTTCAGCGATGATTTGTCCACCGTTGCGACCACCGTCTGGACCCAAGTCAATCACATGATCGGATACTTTAATGACATCCAGATTGTGCTCGATAATCAAAACGGTATTTCCTTTATCGACAAGTTTTTGTAAAACTTCCATCAAGGCTTTAATATCTTGAAAATGAAGACCAGTCGTTGGCTCGTCGAGGATATAAATTGTTTTTCCTGTATCTCTTTTCGAAAGTTCCTCTGCTAGTTTTACTCGTTGAGCTTCGCCACCCGAAAGGGTCGTAGCTTGCTGCCCTAAAGTCAGATAGCCCAAGCCAACCTCATGTAAGGTTTGAACTTTACGCTGAATTTTAGGTTGATTTTCAAAAAAGCTCACCGCCTGTTCCACCGTCATATCCAACACATCGGCAATGGATTTTCCTTTAAATCGAACTTCTAATGTTTCTCGGTTAAAGCGTTTGCCTTTACAAGTTTCACAAGCGATATGTACATCAGGTAGGAACTCCATTTCGATTTTTTTCATCCCTGCGCCTTCACAATCTTCGCAACGACCGCCTTTTACGTTAAAACTAAAACGTCCTGCTTTGTAACCACGAATTTTAGATTCTGGCAACTCACAAAAAAGCGAACGAATATCCGAGAACATTCCCGTGTAAGTGGCAGGGTTGGAGCGTGGCGTACGACCAATCGGTGACTGATCCACTTCAATTACTTTATCCAAAAACTCCAAACCTTCTACAGCCTTAAATGGCATAGGTTCACGTTTGCTATTGAAGAAATGGCGATTGAGAATCGGGAAAAGTGTTTCGTGAATCAAGGTAGATTTGCCTGAACCACTCACACCAGAAATCGCAATCATTTTGCCCAAAGGAAGTTTTAGCGTAACATTTTTGAGGTTATTGCCATTAGCACCTTTGATTACTAAAGTATTGCCATTGCCTTTACGACGTTGTTTGGGAACTTCAATATTGGTATCGCCACTCAAAAACTTAGCAGTAGTCGAATTATTTTTCAAAAACTCCTCTGGTGTTCCCTGACCCACAATCGAGCCACCATGACGACCAGCACCAGGACCAATATCCACGATATAGTCAGATTCGAGCATCATATCTTTGTCGTGTTCTACTACCAAGATAGAGTTACCCAAATCACGCAAATCTTTGAGTGCTTGAATCAATTTTACGTTGTCACGTTGGTGCAAGCCAATACTTGGCTCGTCCATGATATACAAGACATTGGTCAGTTGTGTACCAATTTGGGTTGCCAAACGAATACGTTGTGCCTCGCCACCCGAAAGCGTTTTGAGTGGGCGATTGAGCGTAAGATATTCTAAGCCGATACCCGTCAAGAAACCGATACGTTTGCGGATTTCTTTGAGTACCTCACGACCGATTACATTTTGGCGTTCAGACATGCGCTCTTCGAGTCCCTCAAACCATTTGGCTAAGTCCGAGACATCTAATTGGGCTAATTCCGCAATATTTTTGTTATCTATTTTGAAGAAAAGCGCTTCTTTTTTCAGACGTGCCCCATTGCAATCTGGGCAGGTGCGAATCATCATAAAATCCTTGAGCCACTCTTGAATTTTATCAGAGCCACTTTCTTGTTGTCTTTTCAAGAAATTGATAATTCCCTCATATTTGGTATTCCATTCGGTACCTTCATATTTTTTAGAAGGAACTGGAACAGGCTCGTCAGAACCATACAACATGATTTCGACAGCTTCTTTAGGAAATTTATCGAGCGGAGTGGTCAAACTCACTTTAAAAGGTTTGAGTAATACCTCTAATTGTTTGAAAATCCACATTTCACGGTATTCACCGATAGGAGCAATGGCTCCACGGCTAATACTGAGGCTTTTGTCGGGAAGGATAGCTTCTTCTGTAATTTCCTCAACCACTCCCAAACCTTGACAACAAGGACACCAGCCATAAGGAGAGTTAAATGAAAAGGTATTAGGCGCAGGCTCGTCGTAAGAAATCCCAGTTTTAGGATCCATCAAGAATTTTGAAAAATTACGGACTTCACCTTTTTCGTCACGAATCATCATCAAACCTTTTCCTTGGTTCAAGGCTGTTTGAACAGACTGCGATAAGCGGAAGCGGTCTTCAGTTTTTACCACAATACGGTCAATGACAATCTCTATATCGTGGATTTTGAAACGGTCGAGCTGCATTTTGGGCTGAATGTCCATCACCACGCCATCGACACGTACTTTGGTATAACCCAATTTGGCAATCTGCACAAAAAGCTCACGGTAATGTCCTTTACGACCTTTGACAATCGGAGCCAAAATGATTAGTTTTTGATTGTCATAATCATTGAGAATTACATCAATGATTTGATCGACAGACTGTTTAATCATTTTTTCACCCGACAAATAACTAAATGCTTCTCCTGCACGAGCATAGAACAAACGCATAAAGTCATAGATTTCGGTAACAGTACCTACGGTCGAGCGAGGGTTTTTGGAAGTGGTCTTTTGCTCAATCGAAATTACAGGCGAAAGCCCATTGATTTTATCCACATTGGGGCGCTCCATTCCACCGATAAAGCTTCGGGCATAGGCCGAAAAGCTTTCCATATAACGACGCTGTCCTTCAGCATAAATGGTATCAAATGCTAATGAAGATTTCCCCGAACCACTGATGCCAGTAATAACGACAAGTTTGTTGCGAGGAATAGTGAGGTCAATATTCTTTAGGTTATGTTCTCTTGCTCCGAGCACTTCGATATGCTCATAGCCTGTGTTGTCTGTGAGGTTGGACATGAAATAAGGAATATAATTGAATGCAAAGGCAAAGGGGTAATTCACCAAGCCGTTAATTGGATAACATTAATTGCCTTAGTAAAGTTACCAAAATTTATGAAGGTTTTAGAAGAAAGCTTTTAATAGTGGAGAAGGTGCAAAGGCACAGAGGCACAAAGTGGGGAAAGGATTAAGTGAAATTGAGTGATTTTAAGAAAAATTTATTCTGTAGAGATGCAAAACCATACATCTCTACAGAATGGTTGAGTATTTCAATAATCACTCAATCACAAACCACTCAATCACTCAATATCTCTAGCTTAAATAAACGCCAACTTCATCAGGGTTATCTAGGATAACTTTTACGTGCTCGTTAATCGTTGTAGACAATTCGTACCCGATATAATTTGCGGCAATTGGGAAACGATGGTAGCCACGGTCTACGATAACGGCTGTTTGAAGACGCTTTACATGCAAACGCAAAAATGGCGATAAGCCATAAGCAAAAGTACGACCAGTATTCAATACGTCGTCTACTACGATAATGGCTTTTTGCTCGAGTAGGCTATCCTCGCAATCAAAAGTGATACTTGGATTAGGCACTTCCTTGTCCATGTCAATAAGTACTGCAATAGCCTTGATAGAGGAAATATTCCCAATCATTTCGGCAAGTAATTTGGCAAATGAATACCCTTGACCCTTGATACCAGCAATGATAATTTCTGATTCTTCGAAATTGTTTTCGTATATCTCAAACGCAATACGTTTAATTTTTTGGAGTACCTGCGTTTGGTTTAGTATTTGATTATCTGTTAGTTCCATGCTGCGAAGATATTAAAACTTTATTGACCTCTATAGCTCTTTCTTAGCAATTATAGAGACGACTCTAATTGCAAGTCGCAATATTAAGACTTGAAAGATAAATTTTTAGATAATTGGATAAATAATATTCAAAAAAAAAAGCTTTCAAGAGGGCTGGCACAATTTGTGCGGATTCACTGTCATATAACTTCATCCAGTTATATTGACACACAACATGAAAATACTACTTTCATTTATTCTTACTTTAATATTTTGGACTTCGTGGGGCGGTGCTGACCCACAAAGTTTTGCGGTTGGAAAATTACTTACGTCACTCAAACAAGGTCAAGCAAGTGAGCTAGCTTCGATGTTTGACGAGAATGTGGATTTATTGATTGATGCTGAGCAAATTGATTTTAGTGAGATTTCACAAACGCACGCCGAAATCATCCTAAAGTCGTTCTTTAAACGTTGGCCACCTCAAGATTTTCAGTTAGTTCATCAAGGTGCCAATTCTTTGTCTCAGTATTACAGAGGTCTGTATAAGACAAATCGGGGGAATTATGCGGTGTATATCCTGCTCAAAAGAAATCAGGATAAGTTTTTAGTCGAAAGTATTCAGTTTAGAAAAGAAAAGTAATGGTTTGGAATGTGTTGGAGATGTAGAGGTTAGCGCAAATAACTTGGTGTAATTCCTCTCATAATTTAGATTTGTTAAGAAATATTGACAGCGTAGCAAGTGAAAATACTTAGCTACGCTTATTTTTTGTACATTTGCAGTCTGTTTGCGAACAATAGCATAATTTACAATAAAGCATAAAGAACAACGACATGGCAAAAGGATATGCACAGGGTCAGCAAAGACGAATGGTGCAAATGCCAGTAAATCCACTGGCTATCAAAACAAAAAAGTATGCGCTTGATAAAAACAAGTTTATTACTCTCAATATGAGCCAAATGGTCAAAAATCAATGGTATTGGGGTTTTGTACCACTTGGACTTATCGCTGTGAACGCGGTGCTCAATATTACAGGTATTTATCATAACTACTGGATTTATGTATTGACGCTTATTGGGGCGATTGGTTATGTTGCTTTCTGGGCAATTCAATTTACGGGTGTAACGCAGTTGGATCAATACAAACAACTTTTTGAAAAATATCGCTACGAAATCGATAGCCGTCAAATTTTGATGAAAATTACAGACGAGCAAGGTGGTGTTATCAAATGGGATATGATTAAAACTGCTAGAAAAGAAAAAGAAGCTTATGTGTTGGATTTAGGTCAATATCAGTTTATTTATTTGCCATTCAATATTTTCTCAAGCGATAACGATAAAAAATTGATGGATAAAATCTTGAGAGATAAAGGTTTTATTTCTTAGAATATGGTTGAATATTTTATCTGGTATTTGTAAAAAGAACAAAGTTTCCATTTGCCACTGCTTACTTTTCTTGTCTTGACACAAGAAAAGTACCCGCAGCGGCGGCCGCAAAAGAAAGTCAAGAAATCCTAAACTCGCCTGCGGCTCAAACAGTAGGATTTCATAAAAATCGAATACTCAAAACAGTATGGTCACCATTTTTATTGGCTTATAAAATTTAAACATATTCCTACAAACATAAAAAACCCCAAACGATAATTCGTTTGGGGTTTTTTATGTTTGTAGGCGATGGGTATCAGCTTTGGGTTATAGCTAAGTTATTAGACATTAATCATAAACTTTTCAATTTGTAATAAATCAATTTTCAAATCTTCAAATCATCCTAATTTTCAAATTATCCCTCTGTATTTAAGATTTTAATTAAAAGTTTATCGACTTTTGCGCCATCCATATCAATAATTTCGAAGCTCATATTTTGCCAAATAATCGTATCACCTTGTTGTGGTAAATCCGTCAATTCATTCAGAATTAACCCAGCGACTGTATTGAAAGAGTATTCTTGAAAATGATTAGGCAAATCAAAGAATTGTAAAAAATCTACCAGTGGATACTGCCCATCAATCAACCAAGAATCATCTTCTCGCTTGTCTAAACGATAACCATCATGGTCAAAATCTGATACGTTTCCTACCAATGCTTCTAGCAAATCATTGAGCGTAACAATACCTTGTGTTTGACCATACTCATCAATGACAATTCCGTAATGAATTTTACTATCCTTAAAACGCTGCAAAGCTTGGTAAGCCGAAGCATTTTCTAGAATAAATTGTGGAGGAGAAAGATATAAGCTCAAGTCAAAGTCTGTTTGACTCAGAGGCAAAAACAAATCTTTCAGGCGCACTACGCCGATAATATGGTCTTTGTCTTTTTCGTAAACAGGATATAGCGAGTGTAATTCTTCATGAATCACTTCTCTGATTCGGTCAGAAGAATAGCTAGATTTTAAAAATACCACATCGTTGCGGTGCGTCATCAACGACGATACATTTCTATCGCCCAGACTAAACACCCTACCCACAATATCTTGTTCTATTTCATGAACCTCACCACTTTCGGTACCTTCTTGCACAATTGCCTTGATTTCTTCTTCGGTTACTTTACTGTCGGTAGAAGGTTTGATGTTGAGAATTTTGATTAGTAAATCCGAAGAAAATGTCAAAAGCCAAACAAAAGGAGCTGTAAGCGTCGATAGCATATTCATCGGACGAGCTACCGTTTTGGCAATAAATTCGGGATTGGTGAGTCCAATACGCTTTGGTACAAGTTCTCCAAATACCAACGAAAGATAAGTAATCAACAAAACCACTGTTGTGACCGCCAAAGTATGTTGGTAAGGAGCAAACAATTCAAATTGTCCGTAAAAAGCTTTTATATCATTGGTCATTTTTTCTCCTGAAAAAATACCTGTTAAAATTCCAATTAAGGTAATACCAATCTGGACTGTTGAAAAAAAACGGTTAGGTTCGTTGGCAATATTTAAAGCTATTTTGGCATTGGTATCGCCTTTTTTGGCAGAAGATTCCAATCGCGCCTTTCGTGCAGACACAAGTGCTATTTCTGACATTGAAAAAATGCCATTGAGCAGAATTAATAAAAATATGATAAGTAGTTCCATGAAATAAAATCAATCAGTCGAATGATTTGAGAGTGAGTATTTGACAGCGCTAAGTTAGGGATTGTGTGCGAAAAATTATCACCTGCGACTTAGCATTACACTTTGTGTTTCACAAAATGATGGCGTAATAATAAAAACCCTAGCATCGAAGTCAAACATAATCCTCCCATGACATACCAAAGTTCCGCAAAATTCCATCGTTGAATAATCTGTGCACCGATGGTGGGAGCGCTGATTTGAGCAATAGAATAACACATTGAATAGAGCGCTAGATATTGACCTCTATTTTTTTCATTAGCTCTATCTACGACTAAAGTTTGCATGAAAGGCATCGCAAACATTTCGCCAATGGTATTAAAGGCAATCGAAAACCAAATAAACATTATAGCCGTGGATACATTCAGCACAAAAAACGAACAAGCTGTAAGTAACAAACCTATAGCGATCAATATAGGGCGTGGTAGGCGTTTTTCGACCGTATGAACAAATATCATTTCGGTGGTAGCAATTAACAAACCATTGAAAACCATAAAAGCACCAATTCGAGACTCTGAAAGCTTTATGACTGTTCTAAAATATAAAGGTTCCAAAGAAAATAACTGGAAGAACGGTATCGCATACATGACCACCAATGCCAAAAATACCCAGTAAAATTTATCCTTGTACGCCGAATTGGGTAAATTACTCACATGAGTTTCAGCAGACTTTGAGGAGGTCGTATCAAGCACTGGAGGTTTTATTAAAATCCTTAATAAAATAGCAGCTACAATACAAGTTACTCCGTCGCCCCAAAACAGATAGTTGTAATCCATCTCTGCCAAAATACCTCCCATACCGCCACCAATCGACCAGCCTAAATTGATAGCCAAACGATTGAGTGTGTACGAGCGAGTGCGGTTTGCAGGCGTGCTATAATAAGCAATAGAGGCGCCATTGGCAGGGCGAAACGTATCACCAAGCGTTGTAAAAATAAATACTCCTGCACAAATACTGTAGAGGGAGGTTAATTGCATCAAAACCAATAATGCAATGCCTGACAATAATAAACTGTAAAATTGGATAGGGTAAAAACCTATTTTATCAGTTAGTTTTCCACCTAAAAAAGTGCCAAATAACGCTCCTGAGCCATAAAATGCCATGACAATCCCTGCGTCTGCCACCGAGAAGTGAAGTTTTTGAGTAAGATATAAGGTTAAAAATGGCAAAACCATCGTCCCGCTACGGTTGACAAACATGATTGCTGATAGCAACCAAACCGATTTGGGAAGTCCGCCAAATGCATTTTTGTAAATATATAAAGGTTTGAAAAACATATTTTTAGTTTGAGATTGAAGCGAATTTTTATTCAATTTAGCCCCTCATAAAATTGGAAATATCGATGATTGATTTGGTATGATTTTTGGGTGCATTTCTAAAAAAATCTATCTTTGGTTAACGGTCAAGCAACGAATTTTGTAACTTTGTTGTTAACTAGTTGAATAACAATTGTTTCTCTCCTGTTCCGTGTAAAAGATTGTTTTAACCACACAACCCACCAAAAGAATAGTGTTATGAAAGACTCGCCAGTAATTTTAACGCCAGAATCTGTAGAGCTTCTTGTTGCGAATATTGCAGAGGAATTATTGAGAGGGCAAAATACTTATAAATCTGAAACGCAAGCAGTGCGTAAAAGAATCAAAATAGGCATGTTGAAAACCCTTTCTTATCAAGAAATTTTGTACTCAAATAAACAAACGTCGAGATTTGAGCCTGCTCAATCTGATGTAGCTTAGCGTTTTCCTTACCGCCATAAGGTGTAAAAAATAAGCTCCTTAATCCTTCCTGACTTTATATAATCCTTTTAAAACTTTGTATCAACTTTTCAGTACTATTGTAGCAGTTTGAGCTATAGTAGATGAATTGTTATGACTTTAAAAATTCAGATGTCAGCCACACAAGGTATGCGTGGCTGACATCTGAGTGAGACGCTGTAGCTTATAATTTCTCTTTCAAAAAAGTAGCAGTAAAGCTATTTCCTTCTTTTACCATGTCTTCGGGTGTTCCCGCAAAAGTGATATAGCCTCCTTGATTGCCGCCCTCTGGACCAAGATCAATGATATAATCTGCCGATTTGATGACTTCCATGTTATGCTCGATAATAATCACTGAATCGCCTTGCTCAACGAGTGCGTTGATGGCTTTCAATAGTTTTTTAATATCGTGGAAGTGTAAACCTGTTGTAGGTTCGTCAAAAATAAAGAGGGTCTTCCCTTTACTTGAATTCCCCTTTCCTAAGAAACTAGCCAATTTGACACGCTGTGCTTCGCCACCCGACAAAGAGCTTGAAGACTGACCCAGTTTGATATAACCCAAACCAACTTCTTGTAACGGAATTAGTTTGTCAGCCAGTTTAGGGTCTTCTTTTGAGAAAAGTATAATCGCTTCATCAACGGTCATATCCAAGATTTCAGCAATATCCTTTTCTTGGTATTTTACGTCTAAGATTTCTTGTTTAAAACGCTTTCCACCGCATGACTCGCATTTGAGGCGCACGTCTGCCATAAACTGCATCTCAATGGTAACTTCACCCTCGCCTTGGCAGGTTTCACAACGACCACCGTCTACGTTGAACGAGAAATGCGCAGGTTTATAGCCACGATTTTTTGAAATAGCTTGTTCTGAATACAACAAGCGAATTTGATCATACGCCTTGATATAGGTAACGGGGTTTGAGCGTGATGACTTTCCTATGGGATTTTGGTCAATCATTTCAACAGCCTCAATTCGATTAAGACTGCCACTTAATTCTGTAAATTTCCCTGTTTCATCAGTGAATGTCCCCAAATGTCTTCCTAGTGCAGGAAATAACACTTTACGAATAAGTGTTGATTTTCCAGAACCACTTACCCCCGTCACCACTGTGAGTACTCCAAGTGGAAATTTGACATCTAAGTTTTTAAGATTATTTTCTCTTGCACCTTTGATGTCTA
The DNA here is from genome assembly GCF_030056655.1 of Flectobacillus rivi. Classification (NCBI taxonomy): domain Bacteria; kingdom Pseudomonadati; phylum Bacteroidota; class Cytophagia; order Cytophagales; family Flectobacillaceae; genus Flectobacillus; species Flectobacillus rivi. Next base: position 185,640 of record NZ_JASHIE010000008.1, on the reverse strand, counting down.
TGAAAGCAGTGGATTTTCTACGAAACTTTGGTACAGGAATACTATCTTTTCCAGTTAAGAAATTAATCGTATGACTTTGTATTTCGGTGACTTGTGCGTCGCTCAATTGTTCGTAATTCCCTTGAAATACAAGCTGCCCACCATGACTTCCCGCATCAGGACCAATATCAATGATTTGGTTGGCCACTCGCATTACCTCTTCTTCGTGTTCAACCACAATAACGGTATTGCCCAAATCTCTCAACGATTCTAATACCGAAACCAAACGTTGTGTGTCACGTGGGTGCAAGCCAATCGAAGGCTCATCTAGGATATACATTGACCCAACAAGCGCACTTCCCAACGAAGTTGCTAGCTTGATACGCTGAAATTCACCACCTGATAAAGTTGAAGTAAGACGATTGAGTGTAAGATATCCCAAACCTACACGACTCATAAAATCTAGTCGATTTTGGATTTCTTGTACAATACGCTTCGATAATTCCATTTGATAATCAGGAAGTTCTAGTTTTTCAAAAAACTCTGTTACTTCTGAGATAGGCATCAATACCAGGTCGATAATAGACTTACCGTTAATTTTGACATATCCTGCATCTTTACGCAAGCGTGAACCTTGGCAATCTGGGCAAGTAGTACGACCACGGTAGCGAGAAAGCAAAACTCTAAATTGGATTTTGTGCGTCTCGGTTTCGAGCATTTGGAAAAAGGCATTGAGACCAGAAAAATATTCGTTTCCTGTCCACAATAATGCTTTTTCCTGTTCTGTCAAATCTTTATAGGCTCTATGAATAGGAAAGTCGAATTTGATACCATTGCGTAACAGCGGAATAAGCCATTCGCCCATTTTTTCGGTACGCCATGGCGCAATAGCCCCTTCATAGACTGATAAATTATGGTCTGGGAAAATAAGGTCGTGGTCCAAGCCTAATACTTTACCAAAACCTTCACAACGCTTACAAGCGCCATAAGGGTTATTAAAGCTAAAAAGGTTGAGTGAAGGTTCTTCAAAAACGATACCGTCAGATTCAAATCTATCTGAGAAAACACGAGTTTCTTGTCCTACAAGCTCAATGTAACAAGTGCCACTTCCTTCAAAAAATGCCGTTTGTACTGAGTCTGATGCACGAAACTGTGTTTCTTCATCTGGCTGACCGTCGTCTTCTTTTTTGATAACTAATCGGTCTATTAATATTCTGAAGTTGTTTTTGACCAAGTCAATAGGAGGGAGCTCTTCTATTCGCGTTGGATTTTCTAATAGTTCTTCCAGAAATAAAGTCTCCTCATCCACCACAATACGGGTATAGCCTTTTTGCATCAATACCTGTATTTCGGCTTGCAAACTACGTCCTTCTCTCAAAAATAAGGGCGCCAGAATTAAGACTCTTTGCCCTGATTCTTGTTCGAACAACCAGTTGACCACATCAGTAACGGTATCTTTTCTGACAATATTTCCAGAAAGAGGCGAATACGTAATTCCTGTGCGAGCAAATAATAATTTGAGATAATCATAAATCTCGGTAGTCGTACCAACCGTCGAACGAGGGTTTTTAGTAGAAACCTTCTGCTCAATCGCAATCGCTGGCGATACGCCTTTGATATAGTCTACATCAGGCTTTTCCATTCTTCCCAAAAACTGACGGGCATACGAACTTAAGCTTTCGACATACATACGTTGCCCTTCGGCAAACAGTGTGTCAAAAGCCAAAGATGACTTTCCTGAGCCAGATAAGCCCGTAATAACCACAAGCTGGTTACGAGGAATAGCGACATCAATATTTTTGAGGTTGTTGACTCTTGCCCCTTTAATAATGATATTCTTTTTAGGGTCGAGGTTTTCTATGGAAGACTGTTGGTTCAGCGTGATTTCGGCAGTATTCATCAAAATGTCGGATAGTTGAATTTTGGCAATATGAGAATGATTGAGTGTTGCCAAATTTTGTCCAAAACAATTACAGGCAAAATAAGGATGAACAAACCTTGAATTGTCATAGGTTTGTTGTCCTCTCAAAGTTAGACAAAAAACTAGACAAGATTGTTTCGTATGTACGCAAGAATGTAGCAAACTTTCCATTAATTTAAGGGTTTGATACAAGTGATTGCAACGAAATGATGTGTAAAATGTGTCTTTATGAATAAAGGATGACTATTTATAAAGACAAAAAAGCAACTAGGATTCACAACGAAGACTTTTTGTTCGAGGATAACGTCTTTTTGTTGATAGATGAAACATCTATAGCTTATTGAAACACAATAGATTAATTTTCAAACCATGAAAAAAATACTTCTTATTCTCTGCTTACTAACCGCAGGTAACATAACAAAAAGCTGGGCGCAGGAGCCGGTTGTAATTAAACAAGATGGCGCAACGGGTGACCTCGACGCCGAGGAAAACGAAGAACCAGACGTAAGAGATTTATCCTTCCGCGAAAGATTGAAATTTGGGGGCGGTATCGGTGGTTTGCAGTTCGGTAACCCAACGCTTATCTCTGTGTCGCCAATGGCTGGGTATTTGCTTACCAACGAAATGACAGTTGGTCTGGCGGTAGATTATCAATACACCAAATACACTGGTGCAACGGCTTATAATCTATATGGGCCTAGACTTTTTACGCAATATCGTCTTCGTTTCCTAGAGTCTATCTTGTCTAAAGCATTTGCACAAGGAGAGGTTCAACAGTATTATGGCAGTGCAGGAACCTATAAACTCAATTATGACCCTCAATTTTTGGCAGGTGTTGGTCTAGGATATGGAGGTTTCCAGATTTCAGCATTATATAACTTTAGTTATTCGTCCAATAATCTAACATCTCCTTATGGTAGCCCTATCGTTATCCGAGTAGGAGGCTTTTTCTTCTAAGATTATGGTAAACGAAAAACGCGGTTTTGATGGCCTTCGCCAGCTCATTGTACAAGTGATGATTGGCATAATGAGTTTTTTCCAAATAGTGCTTACTCTGATATTGGCAATTATTGCTTTTAAAGTGTATCAAGATCCTAATTTTTGGGAGGAGGCTAATGGTGTCAAAATCGTAAGTATTACCGTAGCGTTACATATTGCCTTACTGATTTTGAAAAAAAGATTCAAACAAATGAGTTAGGTCCTGAACAAGTAACATATTTTTTGGTGTAGTAGCAACTCTTGCAGTTTCCATTTTGAAGGCGGCAACTGCAAGAGTTGCCACTACACCAATTTTATTTTATTGGCAATGCTCAAATTATCATCCCTAATTTAGTGAATGAACGAATGAGTGATTCTGTTAAAATTTGTATTCTAGAAGTAGAGACGCAATGATTGCGTCTTAAGCGGAGTAAAATCTAGCATGGTTTCATCAAAAAAGGCGCTCGGAAAACAATTTTCGAGTGCCTTTTTTGATACTTAAATGCAGGATTACACATCTTTCAGACGCAATCATTGCGTCTCTACTGGTAAATTTCTTTTTTAAATAATCACTCATTCACTCAATCTCAACTCACTCAATAATAAAACGCACAGGTTTCTGTTTTTAATTTCCACTGAATAATAGAGTGAAATCAAAACATTCATTAAATTTGGAAGATACGGTAAGCGTGTCTTATCGTATGAATCAATACTTTTTAAATCTCATAACTTTAAAACTTTCATGAAAAAAGTTGTTCACCTAATTGCTACAGTTGCTTTAGGAATCTCTTTGAGCTTTGTAGGCTATGGACAAACCGATTTGAGCCAAAAATTACCTATGGATCCGTCGGTGCGTGTGGGCGTATTGCCCAATGGAATGAAATATTTTATCCAGAAAAATGCTGAACCTAAAAACCGTGCTCAGTTGCGCCTAATGGTAAAAGCTGGCTCTGTACTCGAAACCGACGAGCAACAAGGCTTAGCACACTTCATGGAGCACATGAACTTTAACGGTACTAAAAACTTTCCGAAAAATGAATTGGTCAATTTTCTTCAAAAATCAGGGGTTCGTTTTGGTGCTGACTTAAATGCTTATACTGGTTTCGACGAAACGGTGTATATGCTTCCTGTACCAACAGACTCTATCGAGGTTTTCAAAAAAGGTATCCAAATTCTGGAAGACTGGGCACATAACGCAACACTCGAACCTAGCGAAATCGACAAGGAACGTGGTGTCGTATTAGAAGAATCTCGTTTGGGGAAAGGTGCTCAAGCTCGTATGCGTGACAAGTATTTTCCTTTGATTTTGAATAACTCGCAATATGCTAAGCGTTTGCCTATCGGGAAAGATGATATTTTGAAAAACTTCAAATATGATGTTTTAAAACAATTTCATCAAGATTGGTATCGCCCCGACTTACAAGCTGTGGCGGTAGTAGGTGATGTGGATGTGGACATGGTCGAAAAAATGATTAAAGAAAAATTCGGCGCAATTCCTGCGGTAGCCAATCCAAAACCAAGAGTAAAATATGATATTCCGTTGACTGGCGGAACAGACGTTGCTATCGTTACAGACCCAGAACAACCTAATACGGTGATTCAGGTAATCTCGAAACAACCAAAGAAAAAAGACGTAACTTATCAAGACCGTCGTGATGGCATCGTTCGTTCATTGTTCAATATCATGCTTTCTTCTCGTATTCAGGAACTAACGCAAAAGGCTGATCCTCCATTTTTGTATGGACAAGCAGGTTACAGCGGTTTCTTGAGTAATCTAGACGGCTTTAGCTCGATTGTAGTAGCCAAAGGCGACAATATCGAAGGCGGTTTGAAAGCTATTTTGGAAGAAACTGCTCGTGCGAAAAAATTTGGTTTTAATGCAAGCGAATTTGAGCGTGCGAAAAAAATGTATTTAGTAAGTCAAGAAAATGCTTTTAAAGAAAAGGATAAGACTAGCTCAGAGGACTTGGTAGATGGTTTGGTAAGTGCATTTTTAGAAGATGAAGTACTTACTTCTATTGAGTTTGGTTATGATTTTACGAAAAAGTATATCGAAACAATCAAGCTTGAGGATATCAATGCTGCAGCTAAAGCGCTGATTACAGACGATAACCGTGCGGTTGTTTTGATGGCGCCAGAAAAAGATAAAGACAAGTTGCCTTCTGCCGAAAAAATCAAAGAATTGTTGAATAATACAGGTAAAGATGTAACAGCTTACGTTGACCAATCTGTACAAAAACCATTGATTGAAAAATTACAGAAAGGAAGTAAAGTTGTTGCTACAAAACAAATTCCTGAAATTGGCGTAACGGAGTTGACTTTGGGTAATGGAGTAAAAGTAGTAGTAAAACCGACAGACTTTAAAAATGACGAGATCTTAATCAGTGGCTATAGTGTTGGTGGTTCAAACTTGTATGCTGATAAAGATGCTGATAATGCAAAACTAGCTTCAACAATTGCATCTATTTCGGGCGTGGGTGATTTCAATACCATCAATTTACGCAAGTTATTGACAGGTAAAACGGTGAGAATTGCACCATATATTGGCGCTACTACCGAAGGTATTAGTGGCTCAGCGACTCCAAAGGATTTTGAAACAGCATTAGAGTTGATTTACAGCTATTTCATGCAACCACGTTTAGATGCTGAGGTTGTAAAAGGATTTTTGAGCAATCAGCGTGATGGGTTGTTGAGTCAACAAAAAACTTTGACACCAGAAAAAGTATATAGCGATTCATTGACTGCAGTATTGTCGAGCTATCACCCACGTAGTATGCCTATTACTGCTGAACGTATTGAGAAAATTGATGCAAACAAAGCTTTTGCTATTTACAAAGAGCGTTTTGCTGATGCTTCAGATTTCACATTCTTCTTTGTGGGTAATATCAATTTGAAAGAATCACAACCATTATTTGAAAAGTATTTGGGTGCTTTACCTTCATTAAAACGTAAAGAAATTGCCAAAGACTTGGGTATTTATCCGCCAAAAGGTAAGGTTGAAAAAACGGTTTACAAGGGCACAGAACCAAAAGCAAGAGTAACAATGGTATGGTCGGGGCCGTTGGTGTACAATGCCGAAACTGATAAACAAATCGAAGCACTTTCGGAAGTATTAGAAATCAAGTTGATTGAAAAATTACGTGAAGAAGAAGCAGGTGTGTATGGTGTTCAAGTAGGAGGTTCGGCCTCAAAAATCCCTTCGGCGCGTTATAGCTTCAGAATTGGTTTTGCTTGTGCTCCTGAAAATGTTGAAAAATTGGTTACTCGTACTTTAGCCGAAATTACTGCTGTACAAACCAAAGGTGCTGAACAAACAGACATCGATAAATTCAAAGCTGAATCAAAACGTCAAACAGAAGTACAATTACGTGAAAACGGTTTCTGGTTGGGCTATCTTCAAGGACAATACCAATACAAAGAAGACTTGAAAGATGTATTGAAAGAAGAGGCTTTGATGAAACAAGTAACGGTAGAAAGTACTAAAAAAGCTGCCAATCAATACTTAGGTAAAGACTTTATTAAAGTTATTCTTTTACCAGAGAAAAAATAGTATTGAGATTATTCTCCAAATTTTCATTAAAAAAGGCGTTCGAAAAATTCATTTCGAACGCCTTTTTTGATGAAAATTTCAGAATCCTACCGCCTTAGACGCAAAGCGTTGCGTCTCTACTGCAAGAAGATAATTTTTAACATAATCACTCATGCACTCAATCACAAATCACTCAATTTATGACTAAGTATTAGCTCATCAACTTAAATCCTTCACCGTGAAGGTTGATGATTTGAATAGTTGGTTCTTCTTTAAAAAACTTACGCAGTTTGGTGATATATACGTCCATACTACGGGCATTGAAATAAGTATCATCACCCCAAACCATTTTCAGGGCAAAGCTACGGCTTACGGGTTTGCCGATATTTTCGCAGAGCAATTTTAGCAATTCACTTTCTTTAGAAGTTAATTTTTGCTGACCTGAGGCATGAAATAATAGTTGTTTTTCGGAATCAAACTCATAAGCGCCTATCACGAAAGTATTACTTTTGACAGCATTTTCTGTAGCTTGCTTTTGACTTCTTCTCAAGATTGCTTGGATACGAGCCAAGAGTTCTTCCATCGAAAAAGGTTTTGTCATATAGTCATCAGCTCCAACTTTAAAACCTTGCAAAGTATCTTCTTTCATGGCCTTTGCTGTCAGAAATATGATAGGTGTATCTTTATCAGACATTCGTACCTCTTTTGCCAAAGTAAACCCATCTTTTTTAGGCATCATTACATCGAAGATGCATAAATCATAATCTGTCAATACAAACTTAGAGAGCGCATCGTCACCATCTTTGGCTAAGGTGGCTTCAAAACCTTTGATGGTAAGATATTCTTGCAAAAGCTGTCCTAAATTTGGGTCGTCTTCGGCTAATAAGATTTTATTCATAATGTGTAAGCGTTATACGTGTTGTCGATGGAATAGGTAAGGATTCCAATGTAGTAAAAGTGCGTTCCTTTATCGTGCAGTAGGCAAAAGGCGATAGATATTAGACAAAAATGTTTCCTTCATTTTATCAGAAACCCTTTACTTTAATTAACTTTTGGCAATTGGTAAAATAATCTCGAAGGTACTACCTTCGCCTAGTTTGCTTTGCACACGGATTTTACCTTTATGTTCTTCTACGATTTTTTTGACATAGCTCAAGCCTAATCCAAAACCCTTGACATCGTGAAGGTTACCAGTAGGTACACGATAAAATTTCTCAAAAATGTTTTTGATCGATTCTTTTGTCATACCAATTCCATTGTCACTTACCCTAATGGCAATCCCTTCGGGAGTATCTTCTGTTTGGATAGATATCTGAGGTTTTTCGGGTGAATATTTATTGGCGTTGTCGAGCAAGTTAAAAATTATATTGGTAAGATGCACTTCATCGGCTTCAATTTCGGGATTATCTGCTTTAAAATCAAAGCTCAAATCACCTTCACGTAGCTCGATTTGTGGACTCATATTTTCGAGAACATGTTCTATGACCTGATGCACATTTACCAAACCTAGTTTGAGTTTCAACTCTCCACGTTCCATTTGGGCAGTTTGTAGCACTTTTTCCACCTGCGACCCTAGCCGTTTATTCTCTTCCTTGATGATATTCAAATAGCGACTAAACATCGTTTTGCTGGCTGCCACATCGTTGTCTTGTAACATCTGAGTAGCCAACGAAATGGTCGAAATAGGCGTTTTGAACTCATGGGTCATATTGTTGATAAAATCGTTTTTAATATCGGCCAAATGCTTTTGTTTCACAATCGTATTGACAGCAATATAAAAACACCCCAACATAACCAAAATCAACATCAGTGAGCTTGCGTACATGACCCACATGGTACGTATGATGTAGCGGTCTTGGTTGGGGAAATATAGTCTTAAATAGCTTTCAGAGGCATTTAAGTCATTGGGGAAAAGGTTGACAATATAAGTGTCTTTATCGCTTTTTAAGCCATTTTCTTTGTATTTCAACGAAGAGGCGTAATGTAATACTGGAGCTTCTTTTGTACTAATTCCGTATTCAAATGGCAGTGAGATACCCTTATTTTTAATTTCTTGTTTCAACAAAGAATCCAGAATGACAAAATTGATGCGTTCGGTAATTTTACGCTTTTTAAATAAGAAATCACTCAAAACCTCTTTGGCCATTTGCCCTTGCGAATCGATATCCGTATGTTCTCGGGCAATAAGATGATCTTTTTGCTGTTCTCTGACTTTTTGTTCTTGTTTACGTTTTTCGGCTATTTTTTGAGCTTTCTTGGCCGAATCTTGTTTGTATTTAGCGACTGTAGCGTGGTTATTTAATGCTTCTGCCAAAATCTCATCCAAACGCTTATTTTCATTGAGTCTTTTTTGTACTTCCTCCATGTCCATATTCACCGACCATTCCTCATATTCGCGAACTTCGCCATTGGGTAAAATTTCGGTGCTTTTAGATACCAAAATATCAGAAGGCAATGAGCTTTTGGCGAGGGCTTCGATTCCTGCGGGCAAATTAGGATAAGTTTTAGTAGCAACGGGTACTTTATGAGTTTCTTTGGCTTTTTGGGGAGTAGGATTCGCAATGGCAACTAATTGCTTTTGCTTTTCTTCAATCTCCATTTTTTGTTTTGCCAAATAAAAAAACTCTTGTTGTCCCAATCGTCTTACTACTCGCTGCATGGCATCACGGACATCGCTACCAAATTGTTCGTTTTTGGCACGAAGCGTAAAGCCCAACCAGTAAAATTGGAAGATGATTAGCCCTAGCGAGCCAAATGCCATCAGGGCGATAATATATTGAATCTTACGTTTTGTCATGCGAATGTCAAGCCAATTAGTGCTTTGCTAATTACATCAAATTCAAGGTATTGATGCAACATTTTGTTTAAAGTGGTTTCTTTGAAATGTTCAAACGCATTGGTAGCGTGAATCAATTCAAAAGGTATATCGCAAAATTAGAAGGAATAGTATTATCATAAAGCCCTTTTAACATCTTTTAACAGAGTTCAACGCTTTGATATTGAATTGGTTCATTATGTTTGTTCTTGATAACAAAAACGCATTTACCACTAGCGTTTGGAAACGATAACTTGTACGTTGTTCCATTAAAATTTACAAAACTATGAAGGTTACTTTTAAATCATTTAGCGTAGCTATTTTGTGCTTGGCAAGCGTATCATCTTTTGCCCAAAGCAAGAGTATTTCTCAAACGGTTCAAGAGAAAGACGGGAAATTGAAAGTACATGTCGAAACGACCGAAAATGGCAAAAAGGAAGTTTTTGAGCGTAATTATAACGTGGAGGGTTTGAGTAGCGAAGCTAAAGAAAAATTAGTTTCTGGTATTACGGATTCTCTAATGGCTAAGGCGGATGGACCAAAAGCAAAAATTAAAATGAAAATTTTTGCTGATAAGGATGCTCAAAAAAATAACGATGTTGAAATCCAGTCATTCTCACTTAATGATGGGGACTCTCTTGCTATGGCTCGTCCTGGCAAAAATATGAAACGTCGTATTATCATCAAAAAAGATGGTCAAACGATTGAACGTGAGTTGGATGGCAATGATGAAAACTTCAACTTTAATTTCGATTTTAAAGGTCTGGATAAAGACATGCAGAAAAGATTCAAGGACTTTAATACAGACGAATGGATAGCGAAAGCTCAACCACGTTTGAAAAGCCTGCAAAATGGCGCTAAAAACCTTTTCTTTTTTGATGGAAATGGCACTTTCCCAGGCATGAGCGAGTCCAAAACGATTCATGGTTTGAGAGTATATCCTAACAAACCTTTTGATGCTAAACTAAACCTTCGTTTTGACGCTCCACAAAAGGGAAATGTGACTATTTCGGTTACTGATGTAAATGGTAAAGAAGTGGGTCATCAGGTAGTAAAAGACTTTGAAGGCGAATTTATGGGTCAAGTAGATTTGAAGAAAAACACAAAAGGTACTTTGTTCGTTACAGTTACACAGAATGAAGATGGTACCGTTAAACGTGTAGTAGTAGAATAAAAGTATTTGATAGAATTAAGTATTACTGCAAAATTAGATTTATATGTTTTAGGGAACAGGCAACAGGCACAAGGCAAAGAGTGTTAAATATTTTTTTAGTAAAGATAGCTATGGTTTTGCAGAATGCCGATATCTGAAAGCCAAAGGCTTAAAAATTTAAGTTTATTTTGCATACTAACTTATCCAATCAGAATGCCATCGGTGAAAGCTGATGGCATTTTTTTGATAGAATAAGTATGAGTGCTTCATTACGAGTTGAGAATTTGGGCTGTACGAAGGATTACTAAAACCATTTATTTCGGATATCGGATGTTGGATTTCGGAAGTGTAAGCTTTTCTATTTTGTAAAAAATAAAGGTGTTTTACTTTATTTCCGAAATCAGAAATCCCCAATCTGCAATAGTTAGAATTACTTGAATAGTATCCTTCTGATGATGAGTGCAATCCAATAACTGATATACTATTAACTAATAACTTCTTTTATCCATGAAGATTAAATTACTAATAGCTTTCTTATTTTTGACGTGGACAGGGCTGGCTCAAAAACGCCAAACTTATCAGTATTCAGATGAGGTTTTAGTCAAATATCAGCTCGAAATACACCCTGCTCAAACTCCTAAAGGCTGGGTGCTGTTATTGCCAGGTTTTGGAGAAACGCCCGAATCCGTCTTGAAAGAATCGGATATTCCAGTGGTAGCCGCACAAAATGGTTTGTTGGTAATTATTCCTTTTTTGAATGCCAGTCCTCCGTCATTTTACATAGATGAGCTTTCTCAAAAAGCCCTTGAATCTATTGTAAATAAAACTTCCGAAAGATTAAAGCTCCATAAAACGCCTTTCTTTTTAGGAGGATTTTCATTAGGTGGAAGCGGTGCAATCAGGTTAGCAAAGCGCTTAGTTGAACACAATAGTCCCATTCCAAAAGCTATTTTTGGAATAGATCCACCACTCGATTTTGCTCGTTTTTATCAATCTATCGAACGAACCATCTGGCTCAGTCAATCGGCTATTGCGAGCGAGGAGGCGAAATATTTGGTAGAAAGACTCAAAACGGAGTTTGAAGGTACTCCCGAAAATAATCCACAAAAATATCAGGACTTATCATGCTTTTCATACCAATCAAAAGACCTCAATCAACTAGATTGGTTAAAGAAAATCCCTCTGAGACTATATACCGAAATAGCGATTGAATGGCAAATGCAGGAAAGAAATAGGGATTTATATGATATTAATGCTATCGACTGTGTAGCGATGATTAATACCTTGAAAATTTTGGGAGCAACTCAATCTGAATTGATTGTGACTAAAGACCAAGGCTGGCGACGTCAACAAAAGATGCGAAATCCTCATTCATGGTCCATTTGCGAACCAAGAGCTTTGGTGAAATGGCTACTGAAATGGACTTTGTAGAGACGTAACAGGAATGTATTGCGGAGTTATAAATGAGTCTCAGAGCATGTTTATCATTAAAAACAAAAAAGTGTATTTATTTTTCTGAAATCCTGTTGTTTGAGCCGCAGGCGAGTTTAGGATTTCTTGACTTTCTTTTGTTACTTTTCTTGTGTCAAGACAAGAAAAGTAAGGAGTGTCGATAGGAAATTTTGTTTTTTAATAAATGCCAAATAAAATTTTCAAACATGCTATCATATCTCCCAAATCCACAATCGTTACGTTTTCTCAAAAAAACATAATCATAATATATTCACCAAGGGCAAAGCCTGACCAGAGTAACATGGCAAGGCATAAAGCAATTTTTCCAACCATGCCCGTAATAAGTCCTATAAACGAACCTATGGCAGCTTTCAAAGCTTTTGAAAAATCAGCGCCATTGATAAGTTCGCCAATCAAAGCGCCTAAAAATGCACCTAATAACATCCCTACTGCTGGAATAAAAAACATACCAACCAATAAACCTATCGTAGACCCAATGGCTCCGTATTTGCTTCCTCCAAACTTTTTGGTTCCCCAAACTGGTGCATAGTAATCAAAAATAGCCATTGCTACTGTCAGTACAGTGAAGACCACCAAAGTACTTTTGTTGAACTCGACAAAGCGGGTATAGTGTAAACAAAACATTCCCGCCAAACTCAAGGGTGGACCTGGGATAGGAAGTACAGCCCCAGCTAAACCACCAAGTAATAAGCCAATCGCAAGAATCGTCAGAATAATGTCCATAGAGATAAAAGTTGTAAGTTTTGAGGTAGAAATAGCCAATGCTGACTCCTTACAATCGTTAGCCTATGGCAATGTATAGGATGCCGAAATAGGATAATGGTCGGAGTATTTTATTTCGCTGTGTGTAGTAAAAGAATGTATTTTGATTTTATCACTAAAAAATTGATTGTCAATTCTTACAAACTTAGGGCTTCGATTCAAGGTGAAACCAAACCCATTACCAGCTTTTTCAAAAGCATTTTCAAGTCTATCTCTTACATGACCATAAGCTAGTCCATAAGGCACTTCGTTGAAATCACCACAAACTATAACAGGGTAGGGGCTTTCATCAATGAGTTTTTCGATAGACTTAATTTCGCGAGCATGGTCAATAAAGCCTTTTTTCAAAGATGATAGAATATCTTTTCCTTCGGTTTTTACCATGGCTTCATCTTTATTATTGAACGCTTTGGCTACCTTCCCCACACGAATACCCATTGATTGTAGCTGAAGGTTGATAATACGAACAGTATCTTTTCTGAAAATTATATCAGCCAATAAATACCCATTACTTGTACTATTGCCAGGAAAAGCTTTACCTTTTTTGTTGATGATAGGATACTTCGAATAAATTACCAACGTAGAGTAATATCCCTTTGGATCAGCATTTATGGCTCTGTATGGATATTCTTTTTTGAGTAAATCTGCGGCAAATCTTCCGTCTTCATTAGAGGTTTTGCTAAACTCCTGAAAGCATTTAATATCTGCATCGAAGTGTTCCACATAGTCAAACAAGGATTCTTTATCGGATGGCTTTAGTCCTTGAAAACTGAAGACATTGTAGCTCAAAACGCTTAGTTCGTCGTTGGTAGTTTCATGAGTAGGCGAAAACTGAATTGTGCGTACCGTAAATGGCCATCCCATAAACCAAATAATCAAAAATACCCAAGCTCTAGATGGACGAATATATAGCCAGATTAGCCCCAGAATTAAACAAGCTCCTTGGGCTATAGGAATGGACATCATCACAAACCCTGCGAACCAATGTTCCCATACAATGGTATAGCCCAAAAAGTACGCGAACAAAGTGTACATACACAGCGGTAAACTGCTGAGCCAAAGCAAAGAAGTGGCAATCTTTTTTATCATAAGGTATTATTTGATATACAAATTTGGCAGGTTTTCTTTCAAAAACGATAGAATTTGCGAAAACTTGATATGATAGCATAAATCTTTTCATAATAAATTGCGAGTTTACAAAATAATTCATACTTTTGCGTTCCAATTTCAGAAAACACTGATTATCAAGTCTATTACATCGCCGAATATAGTATTAAGTTTAATTCTGAATTATCATAAAGTCTTTTGATGAAAATGATTTATTATCAGTAAAAAGACTAAATATAGTAAAGAATTTTTTGATAGTGAGGCGATTAACACATAAACAATTAACGCATTTTTATCATGGCGAAGGTTTGTCAATTAACAGGAAAGAAAACTCAAGTGGGTAACAACGTTTCTCACGCTAATAACAAAACTAAAAGAAAGTTTTATCCAAACTTGCACACTAAAAAATTCTTTTTAGAGTCTGAAGGTGTATGGGTAACTTTGAAAGTTTCAGCGAAAGCAATCCGTACAATCAACAAGAAAGGTTTGGAAGCTTCTTTGATTGACGCTGCTCGCAAAGGAACATTGAACGTTTAGTTATACTTGTCTCCGACAATTTTAAAGCCTCTTCGTAATTATATTGCGAAGAGGCTTTTGTTTTGTCTGGAGTTTGTGGCTTATCAAGCTGTTGTTCTAGAGCAAAACTAAAGAATGAACCATAGCCCTATTTCAAAAAATGGATACATCTATCAAAGAACGCCAAATTGCAGAGTTCTGTCGTAAAGACTTATTAGAAGAGAACCAAAATCAAGTGATTAAAGTATCTTGTCAAACTGGAAGGGATGTAAAGAATGTCCGTACCTCTATTGGTACATATTTTTATGATGAGTCACTTTCTAATATTTTGGTTCGAAAGAAAGAATTTATTTCGGAATACTATGATGGATTAAAAGAGCTACTAATTTACAAAGCTAATCATGGTGAAATATATAGTGATGTACTAATCACATTATATCCTGATGGAAGTTATCAGTTTAATTATTGGTTTGATGAAGAACGACTTTACAATGAGGAATTTAAAGATGCTGCAATGCTTTCACAAAGATATCCTCATCATGTTGCAGCTGATCTATTAGATTATGATTTACCTGATATCAACTTTAAGAAGAAATATGCTAAAATTATAATGACTCTCGAAATTAGAGCAGGGGAACCAGCTGTTGATTTACGCTATAGAAATGGTAGAAATCAAATAAAACCTGTGTTTGATTTTATGGATAATACTAGTCAATCGTACAGAGATAATGTTGAAAATGTGTTGACAGTTCTTAAGGAGGGTATCTTAGATCAATACAATGTCACGCATGGAATCATGAAAGAGTTTTGGGAACCATGGAACAAAATCATTATAGAAGTCCCGCCAAGTGGTATTTTGAATGAGTTAGAGGATATACATTATTACCTAGACGATAAACTATTAGACAAAAAGTATTTTACACGGGGTTATTTTGACATGGAAAAATGGGAATATGTGAAATATAAGTAAAATCATGTTTTTAACCTCAGCACTCCAATATATTCACAACCAATGCTCTATTTTATTTTAAATTTATGAAACAAAATAGCGCTCGATAACCGTTTAGTTATTGCTTGTCAGTGATATGATTAACTCCTGACAACTTAATACCTCAATATACTATGCTGACATCTTCTGAAAAAACTCGTTATCAAAAACATTTACTACTTCCTCAAATAGGCATTGAAGGACAAGAGAAGCTCAAATCTACCAAAGTGCTTGTGGTGGGAGCTGGTGGTTTGGGTTGTCCAGTGCTTCTTTACCTAGCCGCAGCAGGTATCGGCAAAATTGGAATTATCGACAATGATGCTGTAGACTTGACCAATCTTCAACGTCAGGTTTTATACAAAGTGGAAGATATCGGCAATCCCAAAGCATTAGTGGCTACCAAGCGTCTTTTGGCGATGAATGATAGCATCGAAGTCGAAGCCATTTTACATAGACTCAAAAAAGAAAACGCTCTTCAGTATATTCAGCAATATGATATTGTAGTTGACTGTACCGACAACTTCACAACTCGTTATTTGATCAATGATATTTGTGTCAAGCTCAATAAGCCTTTTGTCTACGGAGCAATCCACCAGTTTGAAGGGCAAGTTTCGGTATTTAATTACACTGATGCCAATGGTCAACAAGGACCTACATACCGTTGTTTGTTTCCCGAACAACCTTCAGAACTAGAAATTCCTAACTGTGCTACTATTGGCGTATTGGGTATTTTGCCTGGCACGCTAGGTATGTACCAAGCCAACGAAGTCGTAAAAATGGTAACAGGCATAGGCAAAGTATTGAGTGGTGAGTTTTTGATGATTGATTTATTAGAAAATACTTCTAGAAAAATAAAAGTAAAACGCCGTCCAGACGCCGAACAACTTGCTCGCCACTCTGAGACACAAGAACAAGAAGAAATTGCCTGTAAAACGAATATTATGAAAACACTTTCAGTGGAGGAATTACAAGAGAAAATCGAGGCTCAAGAAGATTTATTTCTCCTAGATGTCCGTAATCCTAATGAGTATGAAATTTGTAATTTAGACAATTCGGTATTGATTCCGATGAATCATATTCCTAATAATATCAAGCATATCCCACGTGACAAACCTGTAGTGGTATATTGTCATCATGGAATGCGTTCGGCTTCGGTTATTCAGTTTTTGGAGCAAAATCATCAATTCGATAATCTTTATAACCTCACAGGAGGAATCAATGCTTGGGCTTACGAAATAGACCCACAAATGGATACTTACTAAATTTTGACACTATCGATGCAACTTCTTCGTTAGTTTTTACATCTAGGATGTAATGTTTAACCTAAAGTTTGTGTAGAAATGAGAAAAATATTGATGGCGAGTATAGCAATACTCTTAGTAAGTGTAAGTGCTTGGGCACAAAATTCTCAAGAAATGACTGTTCAGGCTTTTACTAAAGTAGACTTTCAAGGAATCATGAAAGTAGAAATCGTAAAAGGAAACACCAATAAAGTTACAGCTGAAGCCCATGGCAATCTTAGCTTGGATGATTTGACGATTTCTGTTTCAGGGGGTGAGTTGTCGGTAAAAACAAAAATCTTTAAACAACTTACCGAAAAAGATAAAAAAGCAAATGCAGGGAGCTACTATGAAGTCAAAGTAGTGTATAGCGCCGATTTGAGTAGTATCAAAGGTGGTCGTGGTGCCGAATTACAATTTGGCAATGTTTTGGCAGGCAACCATTTGATTTTAGAAGGCAGCTCTGGGGCAATCATTAAAGCCGATTTAGACCTCAATACACTCGAAGTAGCAAGTTTGCAAGGAGCTATTGTAAATCTAGAAGGAAAAGCAAAATACCAGTCAGTCCGTGTAAATACAGGAGGACAATTGCACGCTTTTGATTTGAAAGCAGAACAAACCGATGCCAAAGTTAATACAGGAGGAATGGCAGAAGTTGCAACGTCACAATCGCTCGATGCCTCTGCGGGTACAGGAGGCTCTTTGACATATAAGGGAAATCCTAGTCAGAAGAGTATCAAATCTAATTTGGGAGGAGAAGTGAAAAGCTTATAGTTGCCAAAAGGCTGACCACAATCATGAATGCTTTATGAATACCATCATAAAGCATTTTTGCTTTTAAGGGCAAATTTGTCATATACAAAATCTATTCCCTTGTGTTATGAAGCCATCCCAAGATAAACTATCTCTATTCAATTGGTTAATACAAAAATATCAGCGTAAGATTTATTGGCATGTGCGTAAAATGGTTGTCTCACACGACGATGCAGACGATTTGACGCAGGAGGTATTTTTGAAGGTATGGCAAGGACTTGATAATTTTAGAGGCGATTCTCAATTATTTACTTGGATATACCGTATTGCAACCAACGAATGTCTCAATTTTCTGAGAAATAAACGTAAAATGCAATTTTGTGAAATCGAAGATTTTTCAGAAGTATTTGTATCAGATAATAACCGTGACGTACTAATTTCGGGTGATGATATTCAGTTGGCGCTACAAAATGCTATCATGACTTTGCCCGATAAACAACGTTTAGTATTTAATATGCGCTATTTTGATGAAATGCGCTATGAAGAAATTGCCAGAATAACAGGCACATCAGTAGGAGCACTAAAAGCAACGTATTCGATAGCAGTACATAAAATCGAAAACTTATTACATGTCAATCAACATAAATTGCACTATGCTGCCTAATGAGATTGAGTGAATTGTGATTTAGTGAATTGTGAGTTGTGAATTGTGAATTAAGAATGAGTAATTCACAATTCATAACTCACAATTCGTCTATTCTTTACGAGCTTGGTATTCGTCAGAAATTAATTTGAACACATAACCGCTAATCCATGCTACGTCACCACCTTTGATGAAATAGAAGCGTTTTTGAACGCCATCACGGTTCATTTCTTTAATCAAAGTTTCTAACAATGCCGCACCAGCAATAATATCTTGTTGGTTATAGATTTTCGTAGTGATATTCTTTACGTCTTCTTCTGCAATAGCACGAACTGCTGGGTCTGTCACACGAGAGAAATCTGGGTTAATCAACTCCTCGTAGCTACTAGCACTCATTTGACGAAATTTACGAATATCTTCCAAACTTACTTCTACTGGACGACCGATAATCGCAGCGCGTTCTGGGTGTAAGAATGAATTCATTACAAACACGATACCTCCCAATAAAAATACGTTTTTGCGGTTTTTCAAACCTACTTTACGGTTAAGTTCAAGCGCCAACTCTTCGCCAACTACTTTTACCTCGTCGTTTACTCCCTTGGTATATTCTTCCAAATTAGCATCTGGGAGTTTTTTCTTCACAATTTTTACAAAAGCCTTTGTACCATAAGGGAAGTTTACTGCTTCAAATTTGGTACGGCTCAATAAATAACCACCTTTGATATTACCACCACCAATATCCATTACAGATGATGACAAGTGTAATTCAGGAGCAACCATTGATAGTGCACCGTATTTAGCTTCGTCTTCAGCCGAGATAATATCAATTTTCTGATTAGGATTTTTCAACGCTTCACGGATGGCAGCAATTACTTCTGCTTCTTTGCCTGGTTGTTTGTCGGTAGCTTGTTTCAATCCGCTACTCATTACAATAAACATACGGTCAGACAATACGTTGTTACGAACTGTAGCTGTATCTACTAAGTCTTTGATAGCAGTTGCGGTTTCTTTGATAGCTTGAGGAGTCAAAGCACTTGGCTCAGTGTTGATTGACATACTCTTTTTGAGGTTGTAAGTAACTCCCTTTTTCGGCGAAACGGTTACCCCAATAATACTTAATTTAACGCCTTTTGAGCCAATATCAATACCAGCGTAAAGTTCTTCAGCTTCTTTCAAGCCATCGAGTAATTGCGAAATAGCTTTTTCGCTCATACCCATTTTCAATTTCTTATAAATATCAATCGCTTTGGAGAAGTTACGTGAGGCTTCCAACACGTTTTCTTGATCACGATACAAAAAGCCAAGGTTTTCATAAATAGCGGCTTCCCAATATTCGTTTCGTCCACGAACCATTCCCAATGCTTTATTGAGATATTCTTCAGACTGATCAAATTGTTTTACTTCGCGAAGGGTGTTAGCAATTTTAAGGTAACGTAATGCAGTATTTACATCTTGGGCTGTGGTTACAATAATACTACTAAGGAGCAAAAAAAGAGTAAAAATGAGTTTTTTCATGTTAAAAGAATTTTATTAAATCAGTCGTTGTGATTGAATACATATTATCTAATTCAAGAAGTAAGGAGAGAATGTTGGAGTGAGAACGAACCTTACCCTGTTGAGTGTTAGAAATGACACTGAGCGACTTGTGGCTAGAAATGTACGATGGGCTTCAAACTATTGCTGATTAGGGATTTCTGATTTCAGAAATAGGGGCATACTACTTAGCTTCTTCTACAATAAGAGTCCAAAAAGCAGGTAGTGCTTCCGCAATCCAACATCCGATATCCGAAATAGATGATGCTTAAAATCCTTCGAACAGTCCCGACCTGTGGCTAGGGATTTTGATATAAAGGAACTTTTACTTGAGTAGGATCAAGGTCTGTTGTATCTACTTTAGCAACTCGTTTACTCTTATTACCTTTTTTCTTTTTACTCTTAGTAGCTGATTTACTACTAGTGGTTGTTTTAGTACTTGGGCTTGGTTTAGCTTTTGTACTAGTTGCAGGTTTTTGTTGGAGTTTACTACTTACGGCAGAAAGTACAGACATACTACTCATGCTAATAACAAATAAGCATAGCCACACACTTGACCATGTTTTGAGTGGGGATAACACACGATTTAGCATAGGAGAATGGGTTTTACGGGTTTGGATAAGAAGGAATTATCCTTTTTTGACTTTAGTAAAGTAAGATAAAAAAAGCCTTTTTATCAATAAAATATTTGATAAATAAGCACTGTCACCTTACTCAGTGATTTTAGTTAACCCTATTAGGTCAAAAAACATACCATTACACTATAAAAAAACACGTAGCTCCTTGGTTTTTTCAAGGAACTACGTGTGAAAGAAAAGTTTAATGGGGCTTATCTATCTGAAAATTAATTGATTATTTCTTTTTTAGCCCTGGCTGGAAAATTTCAAAATTTTCAGTCTTTTTTGCCTCTGCTACTATTTTGCGAACATCTTCCAAAAGCTTTTTTGCATCATAAACCACTCCGTCTTTGATCGTATATTTTACGCCACCTACTCGTTTTACTTCGTTACCTTCTGTCAAACGGATAGCGCCTGTGCCATATAACACTTTGAGGTTTTTGAGGGGATTTTCTTCCAAAATTACCAAATCCGCTAGCTTGCCAGTTTCTACACTACCGATTTTATCTTGCATACCAATAGCCTCAGCACCTTTGAGAGTTGCCGCACGAATGACTTCAAGTGGATGAAAACCTGCCTCTCTCAACAACTCAAGCTCACGGATATACGCAAAGCCATAAAGTTGGAAAATAAAGCCAGAATCCGATCCCGCAGTAACACGTCCCCCACGGTTTTTGTACTCATTGATAAAGTTCATCCACAAACGATAATTTTCTTTCCAAGCTACCTCTTGTTCTGTACCCCAATCTTGCCAATATGAGCCATGTGATATACGAGATGGTTGATAAAAACGCCATAATTGAGGCAGAGTATATTCTTCATGCCATTCGGCACGACGAGCCAACATTAATTCACGATTAGCTTCATAGATATTGAAAGTTGGGTCAATCGTAAAATCAAGTTTCAATAATTCATCCATAACCTCATTCCAACGTTTTGAGCCAGGCTTGGCAGCCTGTTTCCAGAGTTTACCAGCTTCTTCAAAACGATTTTGCTCGTTGCCATAATTGTAGTCTGCTGGATAGTCCTGAATCGTTTGACTATCGAACAATGCTTCTGGCAAACCATACCAGTGCTCCATAGAAGTCAAGCCAGCTCTGGCGGAGTTGAGTACGTTCCAACGAGCCACATCGACTTGTGCATGGTGGCAAGCCGAACGAAGTCCTAATTCTTTATTACGACGTAGCGCAGCATCCATAACCTCAGGTCTGGCTCCAAAAAACTTAATACCATCTGCGCCTTTTTTAGCATTTTCTTCTACCCAAGCGCGAGCTTGGTCTGCTGTAGTGATGCTTTCCTTCGAACCCATTCCAAAGGCTGTATATGCCAAGATACGAGGAGCTGTGATTTCGTTTTTTTCAGACTTTTGTTTTTGGTCTAATACCCAATCCAAACCGTTTCCTGCCGATGGGTCGCGAATCGTAGTGATACCATGTGCTAGCCAAAGCTTGAAAACATACTCGGCTGGCGTACCTTGCGAGCGACCACCAATATGTCCGTGCATATCCACAAAGCCTGGGAGAACATACATGCCAGTACAGTCTAGTTCTTTGTCGCCTTTGTCAGCTTTGGGTCTGTCCTTAGGGTCAATGGGTACGCCAGGGTAGCCAACTACCTTGATTTGAGTGATTTTGTTTTTCTCGATAACAATATCACAAGGACCCTGCATAGGAGACCCCGTTCCATTGATGACGTTAACTCCCCGAATAATCATGCGATTAAACTGACCTTCGCCTTCTACGCGAGTAGGTGCTTTCGGAATTTGGGCAATGGCAGTTATGCCTGCGCATAGTGTCAGGAGTAAAAGTTTGATGCGTAAAATTTTGTGCATGAGCTATATAAAGGTTGATGAGGAATGAGAGATGATCAGGCTTTTTGTCATAGGAAAAGGTAAGTGGGAAACAAATGCGCATAACCATCCTTACACAAGTTAGTGAATTTGACTAAAATGTGTAACTTGCTGTGGAACAATTCAACAAACTTCTTAGATATGAATCTACAAATACTCGACAAATGGATTCGAGGGAATTTCCTTTTTCTCTGTATTATCTTGGCTTGCCTCTTTGCTGTGTTTAAAAAAGCGACTATTTTTCAAATAGAAAACCCCACCAATACTACCGCACCCTTGGAGGATAACCCGCTCGCCAAAGATCAAGCTTTTCAACAGTATTGGAATACAGGATTGTCAGAGGTTAATACTTACGAAGTAACACAAACGATTGATACAAGCCAAAAGACTCGACAAGCACAACTGATTTTTAGGATAGTAGATTTTGATACTAAAAAACACGGTCAAGCTACTTCATCGAACAAATCTGAGTCTACAACTGTACTCAAACAAAATTTAATACAGAAAATAGATACAGGAGTATATGAATATTCTTTGATGAACTCTACTTTTACGCCCACAAATTATGTGGTATTTCCTCATGCCTTAAAGGTAGAATATGCTAAACAAAATACACAAGGTCAGGAATACACCCAAGTGGATTGGCAGGGGCAAACATTTTTGTATAAAGGGAAAAGTGATTTCCAACCAAAAGCTCAACAAGATACTAGTGTAAAAACGGCATGGCTCGAGGACGAAATCTGGAATAGAGTACGCCTTAGTCCACAAACTTTACCAGATGGCGAAATTGAGATGATTCCCAGTCTTGAGTACCTTCATGGTACGAATCAAAAAGTGGAGGCTATTTCATGCAAAGCTACTCTTGAAGAGAAAACAGATTCTTTGAGTAAGCAAGTTTTAAAGAATTATATCATAGAATATCCAGAAAAGCATCGTAAAGTTAGTATTCAATTCGAAGCCCAATTTCCCTATAAAATTTTGAATTGGGAGAGTTCTTTCGAGCAAAATGGCAAAGTCAATACTATGAAGGCTCGCTTAGTTCAATCTAAGCAGGTAGCCCTAAAATAAGCAGAGGTAAGGCACAACGCTAACTTTACAATTCATAAGACAAAACGTCCGTTTATGTGTTTGCACAATAGATTGGTCAAAATGATGAACCTTCTTGGATTTTGAATTGTAATTTTATCATCCTCATATATAATGTTAAACAACAAACATGAAATTTCTCGGATTTAACGTTTCGAGTAAGCTTACAGGTTTTAGCCTCTGTTTAATGGTGGGCATATTACTTTGGGCTTGTTCTGGACAAGACAAAAAACAAGAAAACACATTACCCGAAACCAAGATTTGTTCCATGATATTTATTGACAAATCAGTGAGCGTAAATGTGGATAAAGGTTTTGCGAATGAGAAATACACAAAAATTATCAATGACTTAGTAGAAAAGAATATCAGAGGAAAAGGCGATAAGTTAATTGTGTATTTTATTCATGAAAACACCGCAAAAGCCAAAGTGGCAGAAGTAATCAGTCGTACCGAAATGGACGAAACTGATGGCGCTAATGCCAATGACTCGGAAGCACTCAAAACAGAATTTTCCCTCGATTTGAGTCGTGAAAAAAGTATTTTTAAACAATTAGTGGTAAAACAGCTCAATGCTCGTAATGCCTCTAGTAGCAATGAGAATACAGATATTCTTGCCTCTCTAGAACTAATTGACAAGGAAGCTGCCAGAGGGTATGATGTAAAAGTGTATTATCTGTCCGACATGGTCGAAAGCATGAAAGGCGAACATCGTCGCGATTTTCACAAAAACCCTCCTGTCGATGATGCTGCCGCAGTAGGTTGGGCCAGAGAAGATGCCAGTAATTTAAAAGCAAGCCTCAATAACCTGACTTCTATACAGGTATTTGTCGCCAAACCTTTTGAACCAACTGCCTCAACTCGTGTAAACAATCCAGCCGTTTCGGCATATTGGGAAAGGCTATTTGCGGAATTGGGCGTAAGTACCGAAGTAGAAGAATTGTAAAAAAAGGCTGTGAGAAACGATAAAGGTTTCGCACAGCCTTTTTCGGTAAATTATAGCCTCGATGCTCGACCCAAGTTTGCCAAAATCCTCATTTCTAAGTTTTTTGTTGTAACTTTGCAGACTTAATTAAAATGGAGAATTTATGACAAGTGACGAACCCAAGTTTAGGTGTTGCTTAGAACATATATGATTTTCATAAAGTATTAAAAATGAGTGCTTAATAGCTTGCGTGTTGAGTTTTGTGAAATCCTATTGTTTGAGCCGTAGGCGAGTTTAGGATTTCTTGACTTTCTTTTGTTACTTTTCTTGTGTCAAGACAAGAAAAGTAAGGGTGTCGAGTAGGAATTTTGTTTGATAAATACCGAATGGAATTTTTAATCACCTTAAGATGGAGGTCAGACTATAGCTATAACAACCTTATTCTTTCCTCGAACAAGATATATATCATAAATTCAACATCAGATTCTCGCAATTACAAATTTTATTAAGCTAGAAAACGACTTTCAAGCAACTAATTGAATGAAAACGAAAACGTTAAAAAAGAATAAAGTAAATATAGTTACATTAGGCTGTAGCAAAAACGTGGTAGATTCTGAAGTAATTTATACCCAGCTCAAAGGCAACGGTATGAATGTAAGTCATGAGTCTAAAAAAGACGATTCAAACATTGTTATCGTAAACACTTGTGGCTTTATCGATAATGCCAAACAAGAATCTATTGATACAATTTTAAGATATGTAGATGCCAAAGAAGCAGGAGTTATCGACAAACTTTACGTAACAGGCTGTTTGTCGCATCGTTACAAAGATGATTTAGAAAAAGAAATCCCAACGGTTGATGCTTTTTTTGGTACAAATGAATTACCTCGTTTGCTCAAAACCCTCAAGGCAGATTACAAACATGAATTGATTGGAGAGCGCTTGTTGACAACTCCAGCACATTATGCCTATCTAAAAATTGCGGAAGGTTGCGATCGCCCTTGTTCGTTTTGTGCAATTCCATTAATGCGTGGAGGTCACATTTCTCGTCCGATTGACGAACTTGTGACAGAAGCGAAATCATTGGTAAAGAGAGGAACAAAAGAGCTTATCCTAATTGCGCAAGATCTTACGTATTACGGATTAGATATTTACAAAAAACGCAACCTTTCCGAATTACTTGATCGTCTATCAGACATCGAAGGTATGGATTGGATCCGTTTGCAATATGCTTACCCAGCAGGTTTTCCAATGGACGTATTAGATGTAATGGCAGCCAAACCAAATATCTGTAATTATTTGGATATGCCTTTACAAAGTGGCTCGACAGAGGTATTGAAGAAAATGCGTCGTGGTATCACTCGTGAAAAAACAGAAGACCTTATCAATGCGATTCGCGACAAAGTGCCTAACATTGCTTTGCGTACTACGTTAATTTCTGGTCACCCTGGCGAAACGGAAGAAGATTTTGAAGAAACGTATCAATTTGTTGAAAAAATGCGTTTTGACCGTCTTGGGGTATTTACCTACTCGCACGAAGAAAATACACATTCACATACTTTCGAAGACGATATTCCAGAAGACGTAAAACAAGAACGTGCCGACGAAATTATGGCATTGCAACAAGAAATCTCTTTGGAATTGAATCAAGCAAAAATTGGTAATACTTACAAAGTGTTGTTTGACCGCAAAGAAGGAGGGTATTTCATTGGTAGAACCGAATTTGACTCACCAGAAGTAGACAACGAAGTATTAATTCCAGCCAGTCAATATGTTCGTTTAGGTGATTTTGCTGATGTAAAAATCACTTCAGCTGAAGAGTTTGATTTGTATGGAGAGTTAGCTAAATAAACAAAATGCCTGCAAGAAAATTTTCTTGCAGGCATTTTGTTTATTATTCCTCAATGTCGTAAGCCAGTAGGCTAAAGCATATCTTATGGCTTGAATTTTTCATATACTTCTTTGCCTGTTGCTGCGTCCTTGCCCCAAAGCTCGATATAGTTAACTGATGGCATCAAACCGCTCTCATCTACACTCACAAATACTTTTTTTAAGACTTGCATTTTTCCGTTAATAGGAAACAATGCAATTGGCTCGCCATGGCTATCTAATTTTACAATAAATCTTCTTTTACGATATGCCAAAAAGTGACCTTCATAAGCATTGGCTTCACCTTCCAGAGCGCTAGTATGTAAGCCATACGCCAACGTTCTTTGAATATTTGACAACTCCTGCTTTTTACCACCTTCTGTATATCTAATCCAATAAGTGTGGACAGGATTTTTGTGGTCTAATTTATTGTTAGGCAATACATTAGCGTCATAGAGGATAGTGTTGATATTGGAGCTACGCTGAATATAAAAAAGGCGATTTGGCCCATCGGCTGGAATAGGAAACTGTTCGACTGATGCGGGAGTATTATGCTTATTCTTTTGCGCAAAGCTTTCTGAGTGATTAACGAATAATGACAGAGATACTACAAAGGTGAATATGGCTGTCTGAGTGACTTTTAAGAGTTGCATTATTTTTGAAATAGTCCTGTTATAAATTTAAGTCTGCAAAGGTAATCAACGCCGTTGAGTTAATCCGTAACAGAAGGTTAGTATTTTGTAAAAAAATGAAGACGAAACAAGAACGAAGAGAATGTGTAAAGTGACATATTGGCTTCTGATTATCAGGTCGCAGTAGTTATTTTTTGTAAAAAATAATTACTTTAGAAAATCGGATTACTTATTTGCTCAATCTCTAATCATTCAATTCATGTTAATTCGTCAAGCGTCCACAAGCGATTTGCCCTCAATTCTTCAGTTATATGCAGACGTGCTAGACAAGGGGAAGGTATTATCTGTACCAGAAGCAGAAGCGTTGTTCCTGAAAATGTCCAACTATCCCAATTACAAAGTGTATGTGGCAGAGCTAGATAATCAAGTTGTAGGTACTTTTGCGTTACTCATTATGGATAATCTGGCACATCAAGGTACGCCATCAGGAATAGTCGAAGATGTAGCAGTACAAGCAAGTTTGAAAGGAAAAGGAATTGGCAAGCAAATGATGCAATATGCCATGCAAGTTTGTGGCGAAGCTGGTTGTTACAAACTAGTTCTTTCAAGCAACCAAAAGAGGGTAGAAGCGCACGCTTTTTATGAATCCTTAGGCTTTGATAAACACGGCTTTAGTTTTCTTGTTCCTACGCTTCTCTAAAGAGGAAAAAATAATATCTTTTTGTTTTTTTATAAAAAAAGTACTAATTTTGTACCAGAAAAATTAGGAAGAGGGGTCGGAAATCCCTCTTTTTTATTTTGTATTACACATTCAGACCAGAAAGTCATAGAGGAGGGTGAAGTGGTGGTTTTCTAGAGTTTTTCATCTTCATGCTTTCTTTTTTCTTTCCTGTAGGCTTCAAAAACAAGTATGTTAAAAGATAAAATTGCAGAAATGCTTGAACCACTTCTCGAAAACGGATTGTTTTTCGTGGTGGATTTACAAGTCAATGTCCTAAAAACACGTATCAATATCACGATTTTAGTGGATTCTGATGAGGGCATCAAAATTGAGGAATGTGCCAAGATTAGCCGAAAATTAGCTAATGGTATCGAAGCACAAGAACTCATTCCAACAGCTTATAACCTTGAAGTGTCTTCTCCAGGTATCGACCAGCCTTTAGTATTGACTCGCCAGTACATCAAAAATATTGATCGTACTCTCAAAGTTCAATTTAAAGATGGAGCTGAGAAGGTAGGCGTGTTGCAAGAAGTAAAAGAAGATGGAATCATTCTGTTAGAAGAACCTAAGAAGAAATTGAAAAAAGGTGAAGTAATCGAGCCAGAATTTATTCCATTTTTGAATATAGAAAAAGCAAAGGTACAAATATCGTTTAAATAGTGGCTGCGTTACTTGGCGTAGAACTTGTTGAGCGAATTAGTCATAATTCAAAACTCCAGAGTCTTTTCTGTCAAGTTATTCAATCATTAAAAATTATGAACCAATGAATAGTGCAGAGTTAATAGCGTCGTTTGCGGATTTTGCCAAAGAGAAAAGCGTTGACCGCCCGACGATGATTAAGGTGTTGGAAGAGGTGTTTCGTACAATGATTCGTAAAAAATACGGAACAGACGCCAACTTCGATGTAATCATCAACCCGGAAAGCGGGGACTTAGAAATGTGGCGTACCCGCGAGATTGTCGATGACAACTCAGAAGATATTTGGGACTATGACAAAATTCCATTGGAAGAAGCTCGTAAAATTCAGCCTGACTTCGAAATTGGCGAAGAAGTGGCTGAATTGGTAAAGCTAGAAGACTTTGGTCGCCGTATTGTTCAAACGGCTCGTCAAACCCTAATCCAAAAGGTTAAGGACCTTGAAAAAGAAAGTCTTTACGACAAATATAAAGACTTGGTAGGTGAGATGGTTTCTGGCGATGTTTACCAAATTGTTGGTAAAGAATTAATCATTTCTGATGCAGAAAAGAATGAATTGATTTTGCCTAAAGCAGAAATGATTTCTAAAGATCGCTACAAAAAAGGTGAGCCAGTACGTGCGGTTATCCACCGTGTAGAAATGAATAATGGTACGCCAAAAATCATTTTGTCTCGTACTTCTCCTGTATTTTTGGAAAGATTATTCGAACAAGAAATCCCTGAAATCTATGATGGTCAAATCATGATTCGCAGAATTGTACGTGAGCCAGGCGAGCGTGCTAAAGTAGCTGTTGAATCGTATGATGATCGCATTGATCCAGTAGGAGCTTGCGTGGGTATGAAAGGTTCTCGTATTCATGGAATTGTTCGTGAATTACAAAATGAAAATATCGATGTTATCAACTATACCGAAAACCTTGAGTTGTTGGTAGCGCGTGCTCTTAGCCCAGCTAAAGTAAGCTCGATGAACATTGATAAAGAGCGTAAACGTATTGCGGTGTATTTACAACCAGATCAAGTGTCTTTGGCAATTGGTAAAGGTGGACAAAACATTAAGCTTGCTGGTAAATTAGTAGGCTACGAACTAGATGTGTACCGTGACATCAAACAAGAAGAAGTTGATGATGAGGATGTGGATTTGACAGAATTCTCAGACGAAATCGAAGACTGGATCTTGGAAGAGCTTCACCGTATTGGTCTAGATACAGCCAAGCAAGTACTTAAATTGAGTAGCGAAGAACTTGTTCGTCGTACTGAATTGGAAGAAGAGACAGTGAACGAAGTACTGTCTATTTTACGTTCTGAGTTTGAATAAGATTGATTGAGTGAATGATAGAATGATAGAATAGTTGTTCGAAAATTTCGAGCTTAGGCTTGAGCATATCATTTACTCAATTCAAAACTATTCTATCATTCAGTCCGGTCAACAGGTTTTCTCAAATAGGCTTCTATTTGATGAAAATGCAGACAAAACAGAAACATTCATAACATTAATCAATTAGTATTATAGAAAAGGAGATAAGCAAAAGTATGGCAGAAGATAAAATGATGCGTTTGAGCCTTGTGGCAAAGCAGATTAACGTGGGTATCTCAACCATTGTTCAGTATCTCTCTGCCAAAGGTCATAAGGTTGATAACAACCCCAACACCAAGTTGAATTTTGAGCAGCTAAAATTATTGGCGAAAGAATATCGCAATGATAGCTTACTCGAAGGTATGCAACCAGCAGCACCAGTTGTACCAAAAGCAGTAGAGGAAGCACCAGCACCAAGTCCTAAAAAACAGGATGATGGTATGCCTCTGTACTTCCGTGAAGGAGCAAGTGATGCAGGAAAAGCAGAAGATAAACCCAAAGAGGTAGTAACTTCGACTGAGCCTGAGAAAATCTCAGCTCGTGCAGAGGTAACTTTCAAAGTATTAGGAAAAATTGAATTAGACGGAAAAGGAAATCCTGTGCCACCAAAGCCAGTAACACCACCTGTTGAACCCAAGCCAGAGCCTAAAGTTGAAAGTGTCATTGTTGAAACGCCTGTAGTCGAAACCAAAGCGCCTGAAGCACCACAAGCAACAGCGACTCCTACAGAAACGCCAGCTCCAGTAGCACCAACTCCGATTACTGCTGAACCTAAAGCTGAGTTACCAGTAACAGTAGCGCCGACACAGAATGAGAATACTCCTAAAGAGGAGGTAGTTGTTGAAAGTAAAAAAGTAATTGCAGAAGAAAAACCAACAGTTAAAGCTGAACCTGCTCCAGTGGTAGAAGAGAAAAAACAGCCAGAGCCACAGCCACAACCTGTAGCTAAAACAGAAACGCCTACTGCTGCTGAAGTAAAGGCACAACCTCATGCTCAAGGGCATCAAGGCAATCGCCCGCAACAACATAATCAGCAAGCGAATCAACAGCGCAACAACCAACAGAATCATCAAGGCCAAAAGCCTAACAATAATCAGTCAAATCAAAACAAACTGCAAAATCCTGTGCAACAGCCACAACAGCCTAAGCCACAGCCAAAGCGTTATGATGAGGTTCCTACAGATAGAAATATCGAGCTTATCGAAGCTAAAGGAGAAACCTTAAAAGGCTTAACTGTATTAGGTAAAATTGAATTACCAGTAGAACAGCCTCGTTCTTCTAATAACAAAAACAAGAAGAAACGTAAACGTATTAAGCCTGCTGAAAAGGTTACTGAAGCAGAAATCCGTAACGAAAAAGGTGCACCTCGTCCTAAGAAAGACGAACCTAACAAACCTGGAGATGGTAACAAAAAACCTCAAGGACCAAATTCTGGAGGTGGAAATAACAACCATAACCACAATAACAATAATAATAACAACAGTAACAATAATAACAACAAGAAGAAGCCTAAAAAGGACGAAAAAGAGGAAGTTTCTGACAAACAAATTCAGGAACAAATCAAAGCGACAATGGCTCGTCTTCAAGGACAAACCTCAAAAGCAAACTTTGGTGCAAAAGAACGCCGTGAAAAACGTAAAGTTCGTGCCGAGCGTGAAGAAAAACGCCAAATGCGTGAAGAGGAAGAAGCAAAAATCCTTAAAGTTACTGAATTTATTTCTGCTAGCGAGTTAGCGTCATTAATGGATGTTTCTGTAAACGAAGTAATCTCTACTTGTATGAGTTTAGGTATGTTCGTTTCAATCAACCAGCGCCTTGAAGCAGATATTATTGCGATTATTGCTGAAGAGTTTGATTTTGAAGTACAATTTGTATCAGCAGAAGAAGAAGTTGAAGCTGCTCTTCAAGAAGAAGCAGATGCTCCTGAAACTTTAGAAATGCGTGCTCCAATCGTAACGATTATGGGCCACGTTGACCACGGTAAAACTTCCTTGCTTGACTACATTCGTCGTGCTAAAGTTGCCGCTGGTGAAGCAGGTGGTATTACTCAGCACATTGGTGCTTACTCTGTAAAACAAGAAGATGGTCGTCGTATTACATTCTTAGATACTCCTGGTCACGAAGCCTTTACAGCGATGCGTGCTCGTGGTGCTAAAGTAACCGACGTTGCTATTATTGTGATTGCTGCCGATGATGCCGTGATGCCTCAAACGGAAGAAGCTATCAACCACGCAATGGTAGCAGGTGTACCAATTGTATTTGCATTCTCTAAAGTAGATAAGCCTGGTGCCAATACAGATAGAGTTCGTGAGCAATTAGCTGCCCGTAATATCTTGGTGGAAGAATGGGGTGGTAAATACCAATCTCAAGAAATCTCTTCTAAATCAGGTATGGGTGTCAACGAATTACTTGAAAAAGTATTATTAGAAGCAGAATTACTAGAATTGAAAGCCAATCCAAACAAACGTGCCGTTGGTACGGTTGTCGAAGCATCTTTGGACAAAGGTCGTGGTTATGTAGCCAATATCTTGGTTCAAGCAGGTACGCTTCGTGTTGGTGATATGATGTTGGCTGGTGCACACTACGGTCGTGTAAAAGCAATGTTTGACTATCGTGGTAAGAAATTGAAAGAAGCTGGTCCAGCTACTCCAGTACAAGTACTAGGCTTGAGTGGTGCCCCAGCTGCTGGTGATAAGTTGAACGTAATGGAAAATGAGCGTGATGCACGTGAAATTGCAAACAAACGTGAGCAAATTATCCGTGAACAATCATTGCGTACTCGTAAGCACATTACACTCGAAGAAATCGGTCGTCGTAAAGCAATCGGTACATTTAAAGAACTTAACGTTATTGTTAAAGGTGACGTGGACGGTTCAGTAGAAGCGTTATCAGATTCATTATTGAAGCTTTCGACAGAAGAAGTACAAGTACGTATTATCCACAAAGGTGTTGGTCAAGTATCCGAGTCAGACGTATTGTTGGCTTCTGCTGCCGATGCCGTTATCGTGGCATTCCAAGTACGTCCAAGTACAAACGCTCGTCGCTTAGCTGAAACTGAACAAATCGAAATCCGTACTTACTCAGTAATCTACCAAGCAATCGACGAAATTCGTGATGCAATGGAAGGTTTATTGGCTCCTACGTTCGAAGAATCAGTTACTGCTAATATCGAGGTTCGTGATGTATTCAAAATCTCTAAAGTTGGTACTGTGGCAGGATGTTACGTATTGGACGGTAACGTTAAACGTAATAACAAAATCCGCGTAGTACGTGACTTCGTAGTAGTTCATGAAGGTGAAATCTCTGCTTTGAAACGTTTCAAAGATGATGTAGCTGAAGTGAAATTTGGATACGAATGTGGTCTTTCTATCAAAAACTTCAACGATATTCAAGAAGGTGATATCATCGAATGTTACGAAATGAAAGAGGTTAAGCGTACGCTTTAATATTGAAGAGTTGAAAGTGTTAAGCATTAAATATGCTTAAGCGCAACTCACTTTATATAGTAAAAGCACCGTAGGTGTGACAATAACCCCACAATGTTGGGTAAGGTCGCACTTACGGTGCTTTCTTTTGAAGCGAATCAACATCTTCTGTAATCCTGATACTAAAGAATGTTCCTACTTGATATCAATAGGAACACCATTAACGGCATATCCAGTAATTTTAATCTCTGTGCGACGATTCGCTGCGTGTTCTACTTCACTACAATTTATCCCATCAGCACATTTGTTGATTAATTGGCTTTCACCATACCCTTTTGCAGAAATACGAGTCTTCGCTATTTTTCCATGATTTACAATATATTCCACAGCAGCTTCGGCTCTTTTTTGTGAAAGACTTAAATTATAATCAGCACCAGCTCGACTGTCGGTGTGTGAGCCAAGTTCCACACTTATCCCAGCATTATCAGTTAATAATTGGATCAACTTATCTAATTCTTTTGCAGCATCAGGTCTGATATTTGCCTTGTTAAAGTCGTAAAGAATGTTTTCGACTTTGAATATATCGTTCAATTTGATACGCTTCATTCCGATCGCTCCTTCGATGAGGTCTGTTCCACCACCCATTCTCGACATATTTTCAATTTCAATACCTGCAATACAAAATACTTTTTGAGGGTCTTGTAAATAACAAGCTGCGTTGAAATTAGCTCTTTTGGTTAAATACCTTGTTCGCTGTCCAACAATATCATAATCAAAACCTCTTTCAAGCATAAAAGTGGCATATCCATCGAGTACTACTGTCGAGTCCGCTAGCTTGTTTTTTGTTAAGTTGATTAATTTAAGATATGCGCCTGTGAGTTCCTCTTGTGTTTCTTTGTCATATACCCTTATTTTAACTTGATATTTTTTGGCAGGTTCTTTCATTCCTTGCGAAAAAATGAACGTTGAAACAAGGCAGAACAAACCCATAAGGGAGATTTTGAGGAGTGTGTTTTTCATGATTTAAAATAATGTTTAATAGAAGTTGGGCAATTTTAATGAAAAATATATTTCAAAATGCTTATTTTACGTTTTCTATTTGCAAACTAGTTTAACTATTTCAATCTTTTGAGAGAACATAGGATGAAAAAGCTATATTTATCACTATCAATATTCTTAGGAATGCTATCGGCGCAGAGTTGTGACGAAGCAATCAGTCCCAATGCCGAAATGATAGCTTCGCTTCAGTTAATAAACGCAAGAAAGAAGCTATTAGTAGATAAAACTTGGAAGTTTTATTTATACGTGACCAAAAATCCCGATGGCTCTACTTTTACAAATTATTCTGTAAAAGATGGTATAGGACTTTCTTCCGACTATGCAAAGTTTACTTATACCTTTAAGTCTGATGGTACCTTTGTGTTGTCGTCTGCTAATACCTCTCTTCAAGGAAAATGGGAGCTTAGTTCAGATGGAAATGCCATTAGTACTCAAATTGGCGTTGGCTCACCGATTACGTATGCTATAGAGACTCTAACGAGTGATGAGTTAGAAATCGAATCCAGTTCAAGTAAATTGAAGCTGAAAATTTAAGATATATCGCTCGAATGCGTATGATATAAGCCCGTAAGAATAAAAACCTTACGGGTCTTTTTGTATCTTTGTGGTCTGTTAAAAAAAATCATAAGATATTGACAATGCAACAAGATATTATAGTAATTGGTGGCGGAATCGTTGGTTTGGCAACGGCACTCAAAATAAAAGAACAACGACCTGAGTTGAAAGTGTTGGTATTAGAAAAAGAGACCGAAGTAGCCAAACATCAAACAGGTAACAACTCGGGTGTAATTCACTCAGGTTTGTATTATAAACCAGGGTCACTAAAGGCTACTAATTGTATTCGTGGCTATAATATGCTGATTGATTTTTGTGAAAAAGAAGAAATACCATTCGAGATTACAGGCAAGGTAGTAGTAGCAACAAATGAGGAGCAACGACCTTTATTGAATAACCTTTATGTGCGTGGTCAGCAAAATGGCTTGGAAGGGCTACGTAAGATTTCGGCACAAGAAGTAAAAGAATACGAACCTTATGTAACGAGTGTAGAAGGTATGTGGGTACCTCAAACGGGTATTGTAGACTATAAGGTGGTAAGTGAAAAATATGCAGAAAAACTTCGTAGTTATGGTGCAGAGTTGAATTTTGGAGAAAAGGTAATCGGAATAACAAAAGGACATTCTTTGTCTATCGTTAAAACCGAACGAAATACTTACGAGACCAAATTAGTGATAAATTGTGGTGGTTTGTATTCTGACAAAGTAGCTCAAATGTCACAAGAAAATCCCATCAACGTTCGTATTATTCCATTCCGTGGTGAGTATTACAAGATTCGTCCTGAAAAACACTATTTGGTAAAAAACCTCATCTATCCAGTACCAGATCCTAATTTCCCTTTCTTGGGCGTTCACTTTACTCGTATGATGCGTGGTGGTATCGAGGCTGGTCCAAATGCTGTATTAGCATTCCGTCGTGAAGGATATAAGAAAATGGATATTAATGCGAAAGAACTTTATGAAACGCTTACTTGGCCAGGCTTCCAGAAGGTAGCAATGAAATATTGGGAGACAGGTTTGGGCGAAATGTACCGTAGTTTCTCAAAAGCAGCCTTTACCAAAGCACTCCAAGAGCTTATTCCAGATATTCAAGAAAGTGATTTGATTGAAGGTGGGGCAGGAGTTAGAGCACAAGCTTGTGATCGCGAAGGAGGTCTACTTGATGATTTCTCGATTATCGAAGATACAAAAGTGATCAATATCTTAAATGCTCCATCGCCAGCTGCAACCTCGTCCTTATCGATTGGGCAAACGGTATCTGAAATGGCATTGAAACGTTTTTAAGAATAAGTCTATTAATTTGGAATAGTAATGCCTAAAAAATTACTTAAATCCAATAATCCAGTATAGTTACCATTCTTAATACCTTTGATATTTTTATTTGATAATATAACTTATATTTGTTTTACTAATCCACCAAGTACAGAGATAGTTACTAGCGAATTAGATATTTCTCTAAATTAATGTAATTTTTTCTGGCTATAATAATAAAAATATTACAAAACGTTTAAAGTTTCATTACATTCTTTTAATTTGCAATGTTTTAGCAAATACATTTACGCTAAAATAACCACTTAAAAAATTGCGTTTGTAGTTCTGCCCAACCGCACACGCTAACCATGAGATCAAAACGTTAAACTTTATTTTGTACAATTTTAGAAATGGTAAAGTTTGAGAATAAAACCTTCACCCTCGGTGAGAAGTTAACCGATGAACAAAAGGAGTATTTCCGCAAATATGGAATTATTCAGTTCAAAAACTTCATAAATCAAGATACAATAAAACTTTTCATCAGCGAGTTGCAAAAAATCGAAAAGCAATGGCTTGATGAAGGTGTTGAAAAAATCAATGGTATTCCGCTGAAGTTCGGGAAGAATGAAAATGGGGACAAGATGATTCAGCGTATGTGCTTTACTAACAAGTACAGTAAAGTATTGGGCGAATTAGTTAAAGATCCTCGTTTGCAATTGCTGATCGAATTGTTAGCACCTTACGATGGACGTATCAGTGAGAATGAAAAAGATGGTCTTGTATTTAACCATTATATCAACGCTCAAAACTCGAAATTCTCGCAAATGGGATGGCATACAGACAGCCCTCGTGATTTGTTCTTGGGACAGAAAATCCTTCCTATGCTCAACGTAGGGATTCACTTGGATGACTGCCCAATGTCAAATGGAGGATTGAGAGTATTGCCTGGTACTCAAAACCAAAGTGTGTTGAAGTTGTTGTTCGGTAAAAAACAATTTATCGATCATACACCAGATGCTCGAGAAGTAGGTTTTGATATCAATGCTGGAGACTTAACTGTACACGATGGTCGTTTATGGCATCGCGTAGAAGTATCTCCAAACTTTGGTGAAGCTTCTCGTCGTCGTGTAATGTATGTGCCAATTATTACTGGTAAATACATGCCAAAAGATTCTAATAGTAAAACTCCTTTCTACCACAGATTTGCAAAAGTGGTTCAGAAATAAGTAAGCAGGAGTTATTCCTAATGTTCAAATTAGGATTATTCTCCAAGCATCAAAAAAGCGGTCGAAAAACAATTTTCGACCGCTTTTTTGATTAATGATACATCTTCAGAAGCAAAGCATTGCGTTTCTACTGGTGAAATGTAGGGTAAAATAATTACTCATTCGCTTAATCCTAATTCACTAAATTTTATAGACCACCAAACGACATTTTCTCCATAAAGGATTGCAAAATAATGGTGGCAGATACCTTATCTATATTTCCTTTCTGACTTCTGTCTTTTTTAGAAGCGCCTCCAAGTATCATAGACTGTAAAGCCATACGTGACGTAAAACGCTCATCGTGTAAATGAATTGGCTTTTCAGGAAAAGCTTTTTGTAGATGTTTCACAAAAGTTTTTACATGTACCGTATTGTTGGTGTCTGAGCCGTCCAAATGCACTGGCATTCCTACCACAAAGCATTCAACTTCCTCTTTCTTTGAATAATCTATCAAATATTGAATGACATCTTTTGAATGCACTGTATCCAAAGCCGATGCAATAATTTTGAGCGGGTCAGTCACAGCTAGCCCGACACGCTTGGTTCCATAATCTACTGCAAGTACACGTCCCATTGATTTTAAGTTAGTTTTAACAAAGTTACGTCAAAATGATTGGTCAGGTAGTAGTTTTTTGTAACTTTATATAGATTTGAAAGTATGAAGATTAATTAAATTAGCATGATGAAGGATAAGCAGCCAGTTAATAGTTCACTTGTCGTCAAACTTCCCATTATTGTGGCTATTTCGGTCGTAGGAGGAATGCTTATTGGAGCCAACTTTTTTGGAGGACAATCCAAAATGAGTAATATTTCTCGTGGAGTAAACAAATTCAGAGAAATCCTTTCACTTGTCGAAACGAGTTATGTTGACTCTGTCAATACCGATACATTGGTAGATTTTTCTATCAAAAAAATGCTCGAAAAACTAGATCCACACACAGCCTATTTTGGAACGGAAGAGGCTGCTATGGCTCGTACGCAATTAGAGTCAGGATTTGATGGTATTGGTATCGAATACAATCTTTTCAATGATACGGTGTATGTAATGAGTGCGATGCCAGGTGGCCCTGCTGAGCTAGTGGGTATTCGCAGTGGTGATATGCTCGTGGCAGCCGACGGAGCTTCTTTAGTGGGTCCCAAGGTCAACTCAAATGTTATTTTCAATAAACTTCGAGGAAAAAGAGGTACGGAAGTAAAAGTAGAAATTTTGCGTCATGGAGAGTCATCTCCACATACTTATACGGTTACACGTGACAGAATTCCTACTTTTTCGGTAAGTGCAGGATACATGGTCGATAATCAAACGGCATATATCAAGATAGATCGATTCATGGAGTCTACTTATCAAGAGTTTCGCAATATTTTGACCATACTTAAAAACCAAGGTGCCAAGCGTCTTATGTTAGATTTGCGTGGAAATCCTGGTGGATATAAAGATAGAGCTGAAAAAATAGTTGATGAGCTACTGGGTGGTGACAAAATGATTGTGTACACCGATGGTAAAGGAACACAGTATGATTCCAAAACCATGACGAAGTTTGATGGTATCTTTGAGAAAGGTGCTGTCATGGTACTCATTGATGAAAATAGTGCTTCGGCATCGGAAATCGTGGCTGGGGCTTTACAAGACAACGACCGTGCCTTGATTGTTGGGCGTCGTTCCTTTGGTAAAGGATTAGTCCAAATGCCAGTGAGTTTATCAGATGGCTCTGAACTACGATTAACGATTTCTAGATATTATACTCCAAGCGGACGAAGTATTCAGAAACCGTATTTATTAGGACATGAAGAGGAGTACGATAAGGATTATGATGACCGTATTAAACGAGGAGAGTTATTTAATTCGGATAGCATCAAATTTAACGAGAAGCTAAAATATCGTACCACAGGCGGTAGAATTGTATATGGAGGTGGTGGTATTACGCCAGATGTATTCGTAGGTCGTGATACAACCTATTACACAAAATATATTTCAGACCTATGGGGTAAAAATATCATTCGTGAAATAGCCCTCGACTATGCCAATAGCCATCAAAATGAACTTAGCAAACAGTCATTT
Source organism: Flectobacillus rivi (assembly GCF_030056655.1). Taxonomy (NCBI): domain Bacteria; kingdom Pseudomonadati; phylum Bacteroidota; class Cytophagia; order Cytophagales; family Flectobacillaceae; genus Flectobacillus; species Flectobacillus rivi. The sequence continues at coordinate 146,851 of NZ_JASHIE010000008.1, read as the reverse complement.
AAAGATTTTAACAAGCAATTTATGGTTTCTGATGAGATGTTAGCTACTCTTAAGGATTTGGCAAAGCAAACAAAGGTAAAACATAATGAAAAGGAATATCAACGTTCACTTCCTTATATAAAAGCTCAAATAAAGGCCTATATCGCTAGGAATGTTTGGTCAAAGAAAACAATCAATAACGGCTTGAATAATGAATATTATCAAGTAATGAGTACCACTGACGAAACTTTTCAGAAAGCATTAAGAAGCTTCGAAAAAGCCGAAAAGTTAGCAAGAGGTGAGTTAGTCGAAACACTTTCTCATTCTCTGAAAAGATAAAAAAAGCTCGGTTATAATTAACCGAGCTTTTTCTTTACCCCCTTATATTTCTTCGTAATCGACTCAATGATTGAGGTGTAATGCCTAAAAAATTAGAAAGATATACTTGTGGCACTCGATTGATTAGCTCAGGTTGGAATTTGAGAATCTTTTCGTAACGCTCTTGTGCTGTTTCTGATATAAACGAACGCAATCTAATTTCTTGCTCGAGGGCTACCTGCTCGTAAGTCAGTCTCCCAAATTTATCCCAGTTATGATATTGGCTACATAACTTTTCAAGAGTTTCTTTCGAGATAACACAAATATCAGTATCCTCTATAGCCTGAATGTAATCATTACTCGGTTGATTGAGTACATAACAAGTCATACTGGTTACAAACTGGTTTTCTAAGGCTAATTGAAAAGTGGTTTCTTGGTTATTTTGCACAAAAAAAGTCCTCATTAAGCCCTTGTTGATAAAACCAATAGCGGTATTATATTCACCAGACTTGATGAGATATTCTCCTTTTTTAATAAACTTTTCTTCAAAGAGGCTATGAGCGGCTGCGATTTCTTCATCAGTAAAATCTACAAAGCGTCTCACAAATGCAATCATATTGGGTTTCATAAAGTAAAATCTTGTTAGAAGAGATTAACTTTGAATAAGTATCAATGCTTATTGATAGGTTATTAGCGTAATCGTCAATTTAAGTTTCGATTTTTAAATATAAGTATTTGGAAGAAGTATTTAAGACATTGTAGAATATTATCTGCCAGAGAAAGGAATAAATCTTTTTAAAGGAAGTATTCTACTAAGTAAAAGAATAATTAACCATTGATAAACAACTCATTTGTAAAATGCAACAGTATGTAATTTATGCCTATGATGGCACCGACGAACAAGCCCTTGAACGTAGAATGGCTGCCCGTCCACATCATCTAGTTGTGGTAAAGCAACTCAAAGCTAATGGTAATTTTATTGTTGGAGGGGCTATTCTCAACGAAGCAGGCAATATGATTGGCTCGACGATGCTAGTACAATTCGAAACAGAAGAGGCATTGTATAATTGGTATAACAACGACCCTTACATAACAATGAAGGTTTGGGAAAAAGTAGAAATCAAGCTCTTTAAAATCGCAGATGTATAATCAAAGATGTTTGGCAATCACATATTCTGGCTGATTGCCAAACATTTTAAAATTAAGTAAATAACTGACTAATCTTCGAAAGAGGTTTCATCCAAAGAGTATACCATTTTGGTTGCAATTGATTGAGCTCCCAAGCACGACGGTCTTCCATATTGGCACGGTAGCGGTGTTTCCACGATGCTGTACTCGTACCACCATTTCTCATCGTCATCAATACCTTAGGAAGGTAACCCGCAGATAGCTTATGTTTGTACATCATGCGAAGCATAAGCTCATAATCTCCAGAACAAGTGAAGTCCGTGATATAGTTACCGTATTTCACAAAAGCCTCTCTTTTGATATAGCATGAAAGATGTGGTGGCATCCAACCTTTCAGCCAATTTTCAATCTTATATTCTCCCGAACTCCAATACCTAACAATTTTTTCTTCGTTATCAGGATTGATGTATTGTAAATCTCCGTAAATAACATCTTTTCCCGTTTGGATAAAGGCCTCTGCTACATGACCCAATACGCTGGAATTAGGTAAAAAATCATCTGAACCAATTGTGCCAACAACATCGCCAGTAGCCAGCTTTAGTCCTTTGTTTAGCGCATCATAGATTCCTTTATCTTTTTCTGAAATATACTTAATGCGGTCGCCATACGATTTTAATATATCCGCTGTCCCATCTTTTGATGCTCCATCCACAACGATATATTCAACATTGGGATAGTCTTGTGCCAAAACGCTATCAATCGTTTGTTTGATAGTTGCTTCACTATTAAAAGAGACAGTAATAATGGTTATTTTCATAAATCAAGGTATTAATATTTTACAAAGATAAAGAAGACCATTGGTTTATGAAGGATAACTATTCTTTGAAGCTCTAAATATTTACGATATGAAATAAATACATTTAATCTTCTATCAAATCAGCTATGGATAATAGAAAAACATATTTGATTTTATTGATAAAAAATAAAACAAATGCCAGTCAACTCTGGATTGAGTTGTAGAAAAAAAGGAGTAACTTGAGATTTTTGAAACGAGTTATTCAAGTCCCAATTTTCAAAGACTTATGTATATTTTACCAAATAAAGAAAAGAATACTTACGATGCCATTGTGGTGGGCTCGGGTGTAAGTGGCGGATGGTCAGCCAAAGAACTTACCGAAAGAGGACTGAAAGTTTTGGTGCTCGAACGTGGTCGAATGATTGAACACGTAAAAGACTATCATACAGCATTGATGAACCCTTGGGAGTTTCCACATGGGGGACAAGTGCCGCTTGAGGAAATGAAGAATTATCCTATTCATCAACGTACAGGATTTACGATTACCGAATCAACCAAACATCACTTTGCCAAAGACATAGATTTTCCTTATGTCGAAGAAAAACGCTTTGATTGGATTCGAAGTTGGCAGGTTGGAGGAAAGTCTATTACTTGGGGGAGAGTTTCTCTGCGCTTGAGCGATATGGACTTGGAGGCTAATGCCAAAGAAGGTATAGGAGTGGATTGGCCTATTCGTTACAAAGACCTTGCTCCTTGGTATGCCCATGCCGAAAAGTTTGCAGGTATTGCAGGCAATCGTGATGGTATTCCTCATTTGCCTGATGGTGTTTACCAGCCACCCATTCCCATGACTTGTGTTGAAGAGCATTTCGGGAAAGAGCTCAAAACAAAATTTCCTAATCGTCATGTGATTCACTCACGTACCGCAAACCTTACTCAGCCAACACCTGAACAATTGGCATTGGGGCGTGCTAAGTGCCAACTTCGAGATATGTGTATGCGAGGATGTCCGTTTGGTGCCTATTTTAGTTCGCAGTCTGCCACTTTTCCTGCAGCACGCAAAACGGGTAATCTTACTATTCGTCCACACTCAATTGTCAACTCCATTATATACGATGAGAAAAAAGGGAAAGCAACAGGTGTAAGAGTTATTGATGAAAATACCCATGAGTGGACGGAGTTTTATGCAAAGGTGATTTTCTTGAATGCTTCAGCATTAGGTTCAACCTATATTTTGATGAATTCTACTTCCAATCGCTTCCCGAATGGATTAGGTAATGACAGTGGTGCGCTGGGACACTATTTGATGGATCATCATTTTGGGATTGGTGCACGAGGAAAGCATGATGGTTATAATGATAAGTATTACCTAGGGCGACGTCCCAATGCGATTTATATTCCTCGTTATCGGAACATTGGAAGCGATAAGCGTGATTACTTACGTGGATTTGGCTATGAAGGAGGTAGTTCAAAAGATAGAGGAGAGTCGCAAGAAGAGTTTGGCGCTGATTTTAAAACACAAATTACACAGCCACTCGGAGAGTGGAATTTAGATATTATGGGATTTGCAGAAACATTGCCAGATTATAAAAATCATGTCAGATTGAGCAAAGACCAAAAAGATAAGTGGGGACAGCCACAAATGGTTATGTCAGCAGCATTTGGCGAGAACGAACGTAAAATGCGAATCGATATGAAAAATGATGCGGCCGAAATGCTCGAAGCTTCAGGTTTTAAACATATAGAAACGTATGATTATGAACCAGGCTTTGGTTTGAGTATTCATGAGATGGGTACTGCACGGATGGGGCGCGACCCCAAAACATCAGTTTTGAACTCACATAATCAAGTTTGGGGATGTTCAAACGTCTTTGTAACCGATGGCGCTTGCATGACGTCATCATCTAATGTGAATCCATCGCTTACGTATATGGCATTATCGGCGAGAGCAGCAGACTTTGCAGTAAAAGAATTGAAAAAAGGCAATTTATAGTCGATTTATACAACGGAGATAAGTAGGTCAAAAGGAGGAATATGCATAGGCATTTCCTCCTTTTTTTTAAGGGTAAAAAAAAACTAAAAAAAAATATTTTTTTTTAGTGTAACTCATTGTATTTCAAAAACTATTCTCTAATTTTGCAGTCCAATTAGGGCGCCACGATTCGCTGTGTCTTACAAAGGGTTGGCAGAACTCAGTAAGAAATTAGAGAATACGAATCAAACGGCAAACTTCTTTGGAAAGTACAACCACGCAGCCCGCAAAGAACTACAGTGGTTGATTAGTGTCAGAACTGATACTGGCTTGCTTTACTGAATGCCCAGTTTGCAAAGTTGAGTATTAAGCTACACAGGACTCGTCTCACGAGCATAGCCTCGTCCGCACTTTTCTTGTCGCTTTTTTCCTCAATTTTCTGTCACTCAAATAGTTTTGAGATTTTTTTGTGTACTTTTTTGTTAGTGCCAAATAAAATCCCGACCTTTGCAGTCCGTTTTGCGTCGAGCCAATAGCTCAAAAACGTAACTCGTTGTAAATAAGTTTTTTATTTTATTTTTTAACGTTTTATTCAATAATAAAATGTCTGGAATTATCGGAAAAAAAATCGGTATGACTAGCCTCTACAACGCGGATGGCACTGCTGTTCCTTGTACGCTAATCGAAGCCGGCCCTTGTGTTGTAACGCAAGTAAAAACAGTAGAAAAAGAAGGCTATAGCGCTATTCAGTTAGGCTACGGCGAGAAGAAAGAGAAGCACACTTCTAGACCATTATTGGGTCACTTCAAAAAAGCTGGAACTACTCCAAAGAAGAAATTGGTTGAGTTCAAGTCTTTCGAACAATCACTTGAATTAGGTGCAGTTATCACAACTGAGCTTTTTGTAGAAGGCGATTTCGTTGACGCAATCGGTACTTCAAAAGGTAAAGGTTTCCAAGGTGTTGTTAAGCGCCATGGATTTGGTGGTGTAGGTGGTCAAACACACGGTCAACACAACCGCGGACGTCACCCAGGTTCAATTGGTGCATGTTCATTCCCATCTCGCGTATTCAAAGGTCTTCGCATGGCAGGTCGTACAGGTGGTAACCGCGTAAAAGTTCAAAACTTACAAGTATTGAAAGTTTATGCTGAGAAAAACCTTATCGTAGTGTCAGGTTCAGTACCAGGAGCGAAAAACTCTTATGTTATTCTTGAAAAATAATCAATTTGAAGATTTGAAAGGATGCTAGCCTTTCACACAATTGTAGGTTCGGCCATCAAGAATAAAGATTTTCAAATTTTCAAATTCACAAATTTTCAAATTGAAAAATGGAATTATCAGTATTAAATATACAAGGCAAAGATTCAGGTAAGAAAGTAGTACTTTCTGACGAAATCTTTGGTATCGAGCCAAACGAGCACGTTGTTTGGTTAGATGTAAAGCAATTCTTGGCTAACCAGCGTCAAGGAACGCACAAAGCAAAAGAAAGAGCTGAAGTTGCTCGTTCAACTCGTAAGTTGAAGCGTCAAAAAGGTACAGGTGGTGCTCGTGCAGGTTCAATGAAGTCACCATTGTTCAAAGGTGGTGGTCGTATTTTCGGTCCAGTTCCACGTGACTACTCTTTCAAATTGAATAAAAAGGTTAAAACTTTGGCTCGTCAGTCTGCATTTGCTGCAAAAGCACAAGCAGGTGAGGTTTCTGTATTAGAGAACTTCTCTTTGGAAACTCCAAAAACTAAAGGCTTCTTGGCTATCTTGAATGCATTGGCATTGACAGATACTAAGACTTTGGTGATTTTGCCAGAAGATAACCAAAACATCTACTTGTCGGGTCGTAACTTGCCAAAAACTAAAGTTATTTCAGCAGCGCAAGTAAACACGTATGACTTAGTAAATGCAACTCGTCTTGTTATCTTAGAAGATGCTGTTGCAAAAATCGAATCATCTTTCAGCAAATAGTTATCAGTATTTAAGCTGGTGACAATTAACGTCATAAAGAAATGAGCATCATCAAAAGACCAATTCTTACTGAAAAAACTCAGGAGTTGCAGAAAGGCGGTCAGTACGTTTTCGAAGTAGCAGTAAAATCAAACAAGATTGAAATTGCGAAAGAAATCAAGAAAATGTACGGAGTTGACGTAGAATCTGTAAATACACTTCGTCAATTTGGTAAGAAAAAATCAAGAAGTACAAAATCTAAAATCACAACTGGTTATACTTCTACTTTCAAGAAAGCAGTTATTACAGTAGCTAAAGGCGAAGTAATCGATTTCTACGAAGGTATCTAAGACCAGTGAGAAAGCGAAAGCTTTCAAACAATTTATGGGTGTTCACCCCGATAATTTGAACAAACTAGAGAAATGGCAGTTAGAAAATTAAAACCAACGTCTCCGGGTCAACGTCAACGTATCGCTCCAACTTTCGAAGAAATCACAGCTTCGAAACCGTATAAACCGTTGTTGGCTCCAATTAAGAAAACAGGTGGTCGTAACGCCTTTGGTCACCGCGCAATGCGCTATATTGGTGGTGGTCACAAGCGTCGTTATCGTTTGATTGACTTCTATCGTGATAAATTTGACGTAGAAGCAACAGTATTAACAATTGAATACGATCCAAACCGTACAGCTCGTATCGCATTGATCGAGTACACAGATGGTGAAAAATCATACATCATTGCTCCTTCAGGTTTGAAAGTTGGTCAGACAGTAATGTCTGGTACAGTAGTAGCTCCTGAAGTTGGTAACACAATGCCATTGTCAAGCATTCCAGTAGGTACAATTGTACACGCTATCGAGCTTCGTCCTCGTGGTGGTGCTGAATTAGCTCGTTCTGCAGGTACTTATGCTCAATTGTTGGCTCGTGATAGCAAATATGCTACATTGAAGTTGCCTTCAGGCGAAATGCGTATGGTGTTAGTTAACTGTTTGGCTACAATTGGTTCAGTATCTAATGCTGACCACATGAACACAAACTTGGGTAAAGCTGGTCGTCACCGTTGGTTAGGCCGCCGTCCAAGAGTTCGTGGTGTAGTAATGAACCCAGTTGATCACCCAATGGGTGGTGGTGAGGGTCGCTCTTCAGGAGGTCACCCACGTTCACGTAACGGCTTGTTAGCGAAAGGTAAGAAAACTCGCGACAAGAAAAAGCATTCAAATCGTCTAATCATCAGTAGAAAGAAATAATACATAGATGGCACGTTCATTAAAAAAAGGACCTTATATTGACTACCGCCTTGACAACAAAGTAATTGCTATGAATGAGTCAGGTAAAAAGTCAGTTATCAAAACTTGGTCAAGACGTTCAATGATTTCTCCTGATTTCGTTGGACACACTTTCGCAGTGCACAACGGTAACAAGTTTATCCCAGTATATGTAACAGAAAACATGGTAGGACATAAACTTGGTGAATTTGCTCCAACACGCAATTTCCGTGGTCACATCGCTAAAAAAGATAAAGGCAAAAGATAATAGGGGATAGTGGAATGAGGATTGCGGATTGTAAGATTCAATCCTGATAATCCAAAATCCCAGAACCTAAATCCGAAATTATAGAAATGGAAGCAATAGCTAAATTAAACAATGTTCCGACTTCACCTCAGAAAATGAGAATCGTGGTAGACATGATTAGAGGTCAGAAAGTTAACAAGGCTTTAGGTATCTTGAAATATGAGCCTAAAGTTGGTGCTAGATTTGTTGAGAAATTGTTACTCTCAGCAATTGCTAACTGGCAAAACAAGCACGAAGACGTTAAGTTGGAAGATGCTGACTTATACGTTAAAACCGTTACGGTAGATGGCGGTAGCTCTTTGAAGCGTTTGCGTCCAGCTCCACAAGGTCGTGGGTACAGAATCTTGAAGCGCTCAAACCACATTACATTAGTGGTTGCTTCTGCAAGTGCTCCATCAATCGTAACATCAGAAGAATAATTAGAGAAAACATCTAAATATCATAAAATGGGACAGAAAGTTAACCCCGTTGGTCTTAGACTTGGTATCGTCAGAGGTTGGGATTCTAACTGGTACGGCGGTAAAAATTTTGCCGACAAGTTAGTTGAGGATGAAAAAATCCGTAAATACGTAGCCGCTCGTATTCCAAAGGGTGCAATCTCTAAGGTAATTATTGAGCGTACTTTGAAACGTATTACTTTGACTATCAATACTGCTCGCCCAGGCGTAGTAATCGGTAAGGGTGGTCAAGAAGTAGATAAAATCAAAGAAGAATTAAAGAAAATCACAGGCAAAGATGTTCAAATTAACATCTTTGAAATTAAACGTCCTGAGATTGATGCTAAATTGATTGGCGAAACTATCGCTCAACAATTAGAAGCACGTATTTCTTTCCGTCGTGCTATGAAGCAAGCTATTGCTTCTGCGATGAGAGTAGGTGCTCAAGGTATCAAATTGAAACTTTCTGGCCGTTTGGGTGGTGCTGAAATGGCTCGCTCAGAAGGATACAAAGAAGGACGTATTCCTCTTCATACTTTGCGTGCCGATATCGACTATGCAGTATCTGAAGCTTTGACAGTTTATGGTAAAATTGGTATCAAAGTTTGGGTATGTAAAGGCGAAGTGTACGGAAAACGTGATCTTTCTCCAAACGCTGGTATGTCAGCTCAACAAGCTGGTGGCGATTCTCGCGGTGGTAACCACAATCGTGGTGGTCGTGATGACGATAACGGACGTCGTGGACGCGACAACCGTGGTGGCCGTGGTGGCGATCAGCGTCGTAACAACAACAATAACAACAACCGTGGTGGTGGTAAAGGAGGAAATACCAACAACAGAGGAGGCGGTAAGAGATAATTTTTAATCTTAGTTTCAAGTCGCAAGTCCTAAAGCTACTCCAAAGTACTTTAAGACTTACGACTTAAAACTGCAAGACTTCATAAGACAATGTTACAACCAAGAAGAACCAAGTTCCGTAAGCAACAGAAAGGTAGAGTGAAAGGTTTGGCTACTCGCGGTCATGAAATTGACTTCGGTACATTCGCTATCAAAGCTCTGGAGCCAGGACGTATCACTGCTCGTCAGATCGAAGCAGCTCGTATCTCAGTAACTCGTGCAATGAAACGTGAAGGTCAGGTTTGGATTCGTATCTTCCCTGACAAACCAATCACTAAGAAACCAGCCGAAGTTCGTATGGGTAAAGGTAAAGGTGCTCCAGAATACTGGGTAGCTAATATCAAACCAGGAACTATCTTATTCGAATCTGCTGGGGTACCTTTGGAATTGGCACAAGAGTCACTTCGTTTGGCGGCTCAAAAATTGCCACTTCGTACTAAATTCGTAGTTCGTAGAGATTATCAAGAATAGTATATCATGTCGTTGGAAGCCTCAAAACTTCTAACGACTCCATGACTGATAAAATAATGAAGAACGCAGAAATCCAAAAATTGAGCCTAGATGAGTTGAAAGCAACTCTAGCTTCAGAAAAAGATGCTTTGGCACGTTTGAAGTTTGCTCACGCTATTTCTCCAATCGAGAACCCTTTGCGCTTGCGTGAATCTCGCAAATTGATCGCTCGTTTGGAAACTGCTATTACAGCAGCTTCTAAATAATAGGAATTTCCTATCATTTTATTTAAACTGAACAGACCTCATCAACATACCGCTTGAGGTCAATCTAAAACAACCAAATCCAACGATGGAAAGAAATCTAAGAAAAGTAAGGATTGGGCGTGTGGTGAGCAACAAGATGGATAAATCTATCACCGTCGCCGTAGACAGAAAAGTTAAGCACCCTCTTTATGGTAAGTTTATGTTGAAAACTTCCAAATTGATGGCTCACGATGAAAATAACGAATGTGGAATCGGTGACACAGTGAAGGTTATGGAAACCCGTCCTTTGTCAAAGAACAAGCGTTGGAGATTAGTTGAAATTATCGAGAAAGCGAAATAATTCACTACTCCAGTTTTTATCCAACGTTCAACATCACTTCCCTATTCAGTTAGTGGTGTATCGTTAAATTTAATTTTTTCGCAATCTTTAATATACCAAACAAACAATGGTACAGCAAGAATCAAGACTCGGCGTTGCTGATAACTCAGGTGCAAAAGAGGTACTGGTTATCCGCGTGTTGGGCGGTACAGGAAAAAGATATGCTTCTATTGGTGACAAAATTGTAGTAACAGTGAAGTCTGCTTTGTCGTCATCAAGCATGAAGAAAGGTACGGTTTCTAAAGCCGTAGTTGTAAGAACTAAAAAAGAAATTCGTCGTAAGGATGGATCATATATCCGTTTCGAAGACAATGCAGCAGTTCTTTTAAACAACAATGACGAGCCACGTGGTACTCGTATTTTTGGACCAGTTGCACGTGAATTGCGTGACGCAGGTTTCATGAAAATTGTTTCATTAGCTCCAGAAGTACTTTAATCATAATTTGTAATCATCATGGAAAGAAAGTTTAATAAGCAACCTAAGTTGCACATCAAAACTGGTGATACTGTTGTGGTTATCGCTGGGAACGCTAAGGGTCAAACAGGCGTAGTTAAAAAAGTTTTAGTTGATAAGCAACGTGCTATCGTAGAAGGCGTAAACTTTATCACAAAACACGTTAAGCCTAGCGCTGCTAACCCTCAAGGTGGTATCGTTAAAACAGAAGGTACTATCCATATCTCTAATATTGCAGTTTCTGAGAACGGTAAAGCTGTTCGTACAGGTCGTAAATTGAACGAGAATGGTAAGTTGCAAAGATATTCTAAAGCAACAGGTAAATTTATCTAATAATTCAATGAAGCGGTGTCTACTATATGATACCGTGAAAAGTGGGTCGGAAATCCACATAAAGTTTTCATAATAATGGCAACTACAACAAGATTAAAGGACAAATACGTTAGCGAAATCGTTCCTGCTCTAAAAGAGAAATTTCAATTCAAATCAGTAATGCAAGTTCCTAAGATTACTAAAATTGTAATCAACAAAGGTATCGGTGCTGCTGTAGCTGACAAGAAATTGATCGACACAGGTGTTGAAGAACTAACTCTTATTGCTGGTCAAAAAGCAGTAGCTACAATGTCTAAAAAAGCTATCTCAAACTTTAAGTTACGTGAAAACATGCCAATCGGTGTGAAAGTAACTTTGAGAGGAGATAAAATGTACGAATTCCTTGATCGTTTGACGACAGTGGCTCTTCCACGTGTACGTGACTTCAAAGGTATCTCAGACAAAGGTTTCGATGGTCGTGGTAACTATACTTTGGGTGTGAAAGAACAAATCATTTTCCCAGAGATTTCTATCGACAAAGTGAGCAAAATCTCTGGTATGGATATCACTTTCGTTACGACTGCAAATACAGATGCTGAAGCTTACGCTTTGTTACAACAAATGGGTATGCCTTTCGCTAATTCGAAGAAGTAATAAACTATGTTATCCGTTATTCGTCGTCCCGACTTCGAAAACGCTATGCGGATAACGAATAACAGATAACAGACAACTGATAAAAAGATTCAACCAACATGGCAAAAGAATCAGTTAAAGCAAGAGAAAGAAAAAAAGAAGCAACAGTTGCTAAATACGCTGCTAAGCGTGCTGCTTTAAAAGCTGCTGGCGACTACTTAGGTTTGGATAAATTGCCTAAAAACGCTTCACCAGTACGTTTGCACAACCGTTGTAAGCTTACAGGACGTCCAAGAGGTTATATGCGTAAATTCGGCATCAACCGTGTGACTTTCCGTGAAATGGCTTCAGCAGGATTGATTCCAGGTGTGACAAAATCAAGCTGGTAATACTCTTACGATAAAAATTTGTCGTAATCTTTATTAAAATCAGCCACTTATGGTTGTTTTTTTAAATCCAATTCCGTAATTTTGCGAGCCTTTTCCCAAAGAAAAGTTCGTTTCAAATATCGAAAACAATGACAGATCCAATAGCAGACTACTTAACACGATTGAGAAATGCCATCAAGGCACGTCACAGAATCGTTGAAATTCCTGCTTCTAACATCAAAAAGGAAATCACTAAAGTGCTTTTTGATAAAGGATACATTCAAAACTACAAGTTTGACGATTCATCAGTACAGGGTACAATCAAAATCGCTTTGAAATACAACCCAGTTACTAAACAACCTGCAATCGTTAAATTGGAGAGAATTTCTAAACCAGGTTTGCGTAAATACAAAGGAGCAGATGAATTGCCTCGCGTATTGAATGGTTTAGGTGTAGCTATCCTTTCAACATCAAAAGGTGTTATTACTGACAAAGAGGCTCGCACACTTAATGTAGGTGGCGAAGTTCTTTGCTACGTATACTAATCTTACATTTGGGGAATAAGTCTTATACAGGTTTGTTCCCTAACTTATTTTCAAATAACGCTGAAAGAGGAGTCTCTCCTCCATTTAAGCAAAAACACACAAGTCATGTCACGCGTTGGTAATAAAGTTATCACACTTCCTGCCGGTGTTACTGTAACAGTAGAAAAAAGCACAGTAACTGTAAAAGGCGCAAAAGGTACTCTTTCTCGTTCAATCGATCCAGATATTACTGTAGAAATCGAAGGTAGCGAATTACGTGTACAACGTCCTACAGATCAAAAACGTCACAAAGCTCTTCACGGTCTATACCGCGCTTTGATTAACAACATGGTTGTTGGCGTAAACGATGGTTTCAAAAAAGAAATGGAAATTGTCGGTGTAGGTTACAAAGCTTCTAACCAAGGAAACCTTCTTGAATTAGCGTTAGGTTACTCTCACGCAATCTTCATGCAAATCCCATCTGAGTTGAAAGTTACAACTGCAATGGAAAAAGGTCAAAACCCTAAGGTTACTTTAGAAGGTATCGACAAAGAATTAATCGGCCAAGTTGCAGCTAAAATTCGTTCTCTTCGTAAAGTTGAGCCTTACAAAGGTAAAGGTATTCGCTTCGTGGGTGAGCAAATTCGTAGAAAAGCTGGTAAAGCTGGTGGTAAGAAATAGAATTTAATCATCGTGGGTCGGTAATCCACAAAACTATATAAATTAATGGCTTCGCAAAAAGAATCAAGAAGACTTCGTATTAAGTTGTCTATCAGAGCTAAAATCTCTGGTACAGCTGAAAAGCCAAGATTGTCAGTGTTCCGTTCAAACTCGGGTATCTATGCTCAGTTGATCGACGATACAAAAGGCTCTACATTGGCTGCTGCTTCATCTAAGGAATTAGGTTTGAAGAATGGTAATGTTGAAAGTGCAAAATTAGTAGGTGCTAAAATTGCAGAGAAAGCTTTGGCTGCAGGTGTTTCAACAGTTGTTTTTGACCGTAACGGTTACTTGTACCATGGTCGTGTTAAAGCAGTTGCTGAAGGTGCAAGAGAAGGAGGTCTTAAATTTTAATTAGTCAATTTGAATTTGTGCAATGCGGATATCCGCCGTTCCAAAATGAAAGTTTTTGATGTTAAAGCACAGATTTCAAATTTTCAAATTCAACAATTTTCAAATTAGAAAAAAATGTCGCAATTAATATCAAAACCTATCAAGGTTAACGAAGGCGAACTAAAAGAAAGAGTTGTTGCTATCAACCGCGTAGCGAAAGTAGTAAAAGGTGGACGTCGTTTCAGCTTCTCTGCAATCGTAGTAGTTGGTGATGGCAAAGGTGTAGTTGGCTTCGGTTTGGGTAAAGCAAACGAAGTAACTGACGCTATCTCTAAAGGTATCGAAGACGCTAAGAAAAACTTATTCCAAGTTGCTCTTTTGAAAGCAACTGTACCTCACGAACAAATCGGTAAGTTCTCAGGAGGTTTCGTATTGTTGAAGCCAGCAGCTCCAGGTACTGGGGTAATTGCAGGTGGTGCAATGCGTGCTGTATTGGAAGCTGCAGGTGTTCATGACGTATTAGCTAAATCAAAAGGTTCTTCTAACCCACACAACGTGGTAAAAGCAACAGTTGATGCGCTAGTTAAAATGAGAAACCCTCATACAGTAGCCTTCCAAAGAGGAGTATCTTTAGCAAAAGTATTTAACGGATAATTTATTTTAGTTGATGTAATAGGGCTTGTAGCACTACTTCAAGCCCTATACTGAGACTCCAAAATATAAGACCATGTCAAAGGTAAAAATTACTCAAGTTAAGAGTACAATCAAGCGTCCAGAAGTTCAAAAACGTACTATTCAAGCTTTAGGTTTGGGTAAATTGAACAAAAGCGTAGAGAAAGAATTGAACCCAGCTATCGCAGGTATGATTCGTGCGGTTCAACACTTGATTGTAGTTGAAAATCTTTAATCTGAACCATAAGGTTTGATTAAGCGAGTCATCTCACGGTGAGATGGCGTTTAGCAATTATTTAATTTCAAAAAAAATGAATTTATCGTCATTAAAGCCCGCAGTGGGCTCTACTAAGGTAAGAAAAAGAGTTGGTCGTGGTGCAGGTTCTGGTTTAGGTGGTACTTCTGCTCGTGGTCACAAAGGTGCTCAATCACGTTCAGGTTACTCTCGTAAATCTGGTTTTGAAGGTGGTCAAATGCCTCTTCAACGTCGTATTCCTAAATTCGGCTTTAAAAATATCAACCGTGTTGAATACAAAGCAATCAACTTGGATACAATCCAAGCTTTGGTTGACACTACAGGTGTAACTGTAATCACTCACGATGTATTGTACCAAAATGGTTTGGTTTCTAAAAATGACTTGGTGAAAATCTTGTCACGTGGCGAAATCAAGTCTGCTGTAGAGGTACAGGTTAAAGGTTTCTCTGCTTCTGCTAAAGCTGCTATTGAAGCTGCAGGAGGTAAGGCAGTTGTAGCTTAATTTTCAATTGAAAAATCGATAGACAACAGAAATAATTGAGTAATCATTGTAAAATCTGGCAACGGATTTGTAAATAACGAAAAAGTTGAACATCTTTCGAGTTATATTCTATAACGATTACTTAAACAGATAGCATGAACAAGTTTATTAGCACTATCAAAAACATTATCTCAATAGAGGAGTTAAGAACTCGTATTCTTAACACCCTGTTGTTTATCACCTTTTTTCGCCTTGGATCTTACGTTGTTTTACCAGGTGTAGATGCCACGAAGTTAGCGCAGAAGGGTGAAGGCGGTTTATTAGGTTTGTTGAATATGTTCTCAGGTGGAGCGTTTAATAACGCCTCTATTTTTGCCTTAGGCATCATGCCATATATCTCTGCTTCTATTGCAATCCAACTTCTTACAATTGCATTGCCATATTTCCAAAAGATGCAGAAGGATGGTGAGTCTGGTCGCAAAAAGTTAAACCAAATCACTCGTGTTCTAACAATTTTTGTGACAGCTGCACAAGCCTTTACATATTTGCAAGTAACTATCCCTGCTGAAGCTATTCTAGTTTCTCCTTGGTCATTCCGTTTGTACTCAGTAATCATCTTGGTTGCTGGAACTATGTTCTGTATGTGGCTTGGTGAGAAAATCACTGACAAAGGTATTGGTAACGGTATTTCAATGCTAATTATGATTGGTATTGTGTCTCGTTTTCCAGCTTCTTTATTAGGTGAAGCTCAATCAAGAGGTATGTCTGGTGCTTTATTATTCATTATCGAGGTTGTTGCCTTGTTCTTTGTAGTAATGGGCGCTGTGATGGTAACTCAAGCTGTACGTCGTATTCCAGTACAATACGCGAAGCAAGTAGTAGGAAATAGAGTTTCAATGAGTGGTGAACGTCAGTATATTCCTCTTAAGTTGAATGCTGCTGGTGTAATGCCAATCATTTTTGCTCAAGCATTGATGTTTGTTCCAGGCCTTGTTGCTCAATCATTAGCTGATAAGAGTGAAGTAGCTCAATCAATCGCTCAAGCGTTTGGTGATTTTACTACTTGGCAGTACAATTTGTTATTTGCATTTTTAATTATTGTATTTACATTCTTTTACACTGCTATTTCTATCAACCCAACACAAATTTCAGATGATATGAAACGTGGTGGTGGTTTTGTTCCAGGTGTTAAACCAGGCGAAGCTACTTCATCTTTCATCGCTGATATTCTTGATAGAATTACGCTTCCTGGTGCATTTATGTTGGCAATCATTGCGATTTTACCAGCAGTTGCAAGCATCTTCGGAATCACTCGTGGATTTGCTTCCTTCTTCGGAGGTACTTCTCTTTTGATTTTGGTTGGTGTTGTGCTTGATACTCTTCAACAAATTGAAAGTTATCTTTTGATGCGTAAATATGAAGGGTTGATGCAGTCGGGTCGTGTAAAAGGTAGAACTGAAGCAATCGCTCAGTAATATCAGATGATTTATTTAAAAACATCTTCAGAGTTAGAAATTATCCGTACTAACGGTGTTATTCTAGGGAAAACTCACGCTGAAGTAGCTAAGGTTATTAAACCTGGCATTACTACTAAAGAACTCGATAAAGTAGCCTACGAGTATATTAAAGATAATGAAGCTCATCCTTCATTCTTGAATTATAATGTAGGTGGTCATAAATACCCAGCATCTTTATGCATTTCGGTAAATGACGTTGTCGTACATGGGATTCCTAATAATTACGAACTAAAGGACGGAGACATTATTTCGATTGATTGCGGAGTTTATAAGAATGGCTTTCACGCAGACAGTGCATATACTTATGCAGTAGGCAATGTCAAAGAAGAAACGCTTCAACTCTTACGTGTCACTAAAGAGTCGCTATACTTAGGTATTTCGCAAGCTGTAGCTGGCAAGAGAATTGGGGATATTGGATTTGCTATTCAGTCATATTGCGAGAAAGCAGGATTTACAGTTGTGCGAGAACTTGTTGGGCATGGTGTAGGTAAATCACTTCACGAAGGCCCAGAAGTAGCCAACTACGGAAGAAGAGGTGATGGCCCAAAACTAAAAGAAGGAATGGTAATTGCAATTGAACCAATGATTAATCTTGGAAAAAGAGCAATTCATCAAGAAAACGATTACTGGACTATTAGAACCCAAGATCGTAAACCTTCAGCACATTTTGAACACACAGTTGCTGTTAGCAAAGACCAAGCAGGTATATTGACAACGTTTGAATACATCGAAGATGTTTTAAAAAGTAACGAATACTTAGCTGAAATCTAAAACTCTTTGAAGGTAGTTGTTAATCGTTGACTCGTACAAATTCATTTATCACGCGAATTACGACTAACAAATAAAACAATTTTATGGCAAAACAATCATCCATTGAAGTTGATGGTATTATCATTGAAGCACTTTCAAACGCTATGTTTAGAGTTGAACTTGAAAATACTCACCAAGTGATTGCCCATATTTCTGGTAAAATGAGAATGAATTACATCAAAATTTTACCAGGAGATAAGGTGAAGCTAGAAATGTCACCTTACGACTTGTCAAAAGCAAGAATCGTGTACCGTTACAAATAAAAAGACAGTTGTTAGTTAGCTGGGCAGTTTGCAAAAGCTAATACTTTGGCACTGTCAGAATGAATTGATAACTTATAAGACAATACTACAATGAAAGTTAAAGCGTCTATCAAAAAGCGTAGTGCTGAATGTAAAGTAATCCGTCGTAACGGTAAACTTTACGTTATTAACAAAAAAAATCCAAAGTTCAAACAAAGACAAGGGTAATAGTATTTGAGGCAGTAGTTGCGAAATTACTTTCCTTAAATTCCCTAAAAAACTAAAAAAGCTTTAGAACAATATGGCTCGTATTGCAGGGGTTGATATTCCCGATAAAAAAAGAGGCGAAATCGCTTTGACCTATATCTTCGGTATCGGTCGTAGCACTGCTCAGAAAATTTTAGCTCAAGCTGGTATTTCTTTAGATAAGAAAGCTGGTGAGTGGAACGATGAGGAAGCTAGTGCCATCCGTAACATCATTGCAGCTGAATTCAAAACAGAAGGTCAACTTCGTTCTGAAATCCAGTTGAACATCAAACGTTTGATGGATATTGGTTGTTACCGTGGTCTTCGTCACCGTAAAGGTCTTCCTTTGCGTGGTCAAAGAACTAAAAATAACTCTCGTACTCGTAAGGGTAAACGTAAGACAGTTGCTAACAAGAAAAAAGCTACTAAGTAATAATTAATATAATGTAGCAGGATGTACCCAAGATTCAATTTAGTTTGAAAAACTCGGTATAGCGCATTATTAACCAAACTCTTAAAATGGCACAAGCTAAAAGAAAAGATAAAGCAAAAAAGAGAGTTGTGATTGTAGAGGCAGTAGGCCAAGTACACATCAAAGCTTCTTTTAACAATATCATTATCTCTATCACTAATAGCCAAGGACAAGTTATCTCTTGGGCTTCAGCTGGTAAAATGGGCTTCAAAGGCTCTAAGAAAAACACTCCATACGCTGCTCAAACAGCGGCTAGCAACTGTGCTGCTGTAGCTGTTGAAGCTGGTATGAAGAAAGCTGAAGTTTTTGTTAAAGGTCCTGGTGCTGGTCGTGAATCAGCTATCAGAACTGTAGCAAATGCTGGTATTGAAGTTCTTTCTATCAAAGATATTACTCCACTACCTCACAACGGTTGTCGTCCTCCAAAACGTCGTAGAGTATAGTTTGAAGTCGTTACATTTTGTAACACTTTTATAAAAGCATTGCGAAGGGTAATTAGTAATTATTACCCTTCGTTTTCATGTTTCCAATAACTTAATTACTTCATTGAGCAAAAGAGGCTCATTGACTCAATTTCTTAATAATAATGGCAAGATACACAGGTCCAAAATCAAAAATTGCTCGTCGTTTCGGTGAGCCAATCTTAGGTCCAAGCAAAGCGTTATCACGCAAAAACTACGGTCCAGGTCAACACGGAAAAGGAAAACGTGCTAAGCAATCAGAATATGCTTTGCAGTTGAAAGAAAAACAAAAAGTGAAATACACTTACGGTATTCTTGAGAAACAATTCGAAAATCTTTTCCATAAAGCTGCCGTAAGAGAAGGTATCAAAGGTGAAAACCTTTTGAAACTTTGTGAAGCACGTCTTGACAATACAGTTTACCGTTTAGGTATTGCTCCAACTCGTCGTGCTGCACGTCAGTTGGTTATCCACAAGCATATCCTTGTTGACGGAGAAATTGTTAACATCCCATCATATTCATTAAAGCCAGGACAATTAGTTGGTGTTCGTGAAAAATCGAAGTCATTAGAAGTTATCACTAACTCTCTTGCTGGAAGAGCAATTAAGCGTTTTAACTGGTTGGAGTGGGAAGCATCTACTTTGACAGGTAAATTCCTTTCTTACCCAGAGAGAAGTGACATTCCTGAAAATTTCAACGAGCAGGCAATCGTCGAGCTTTACTCGAAGTAATCGTAGCTTTAACAAAACTATTTATCTACTTGTTTTGTTAGTTGTAAATACGAAAAACTTTGTTAGTTGTAAAATATCGAATATCAATTTACTTGGTATTCGATATTTTATAAAACGCAGTAGAGTAATTGCAGTTATAATTCTTGCTTTGAAAATTGTATTATAATAAAAAAAAACAATTTTGTCAAGATTTTTCTCAAAAAATACTCCACAAATTCCTAAAACTCACGAAGTTATTTAGTATATTACGCTCGGTTACTCTATTCTTATAAAATCTAAGATAAATTAAGCTACGAAATATGTCAATATTAGCATTCCAAATGCCCGACAAAGTCGTTATGGAGAAAGCTGACGACTTTCACGGGTTATTTGAGTTTAAGCCTCTCGAAAAAGGCTATGGCGTTACAATCGGTAACGCACTTCGTAGAATCTTGTTGTCTTCACTTGAAGGCTACGCTATTACTAGCGTGAAAGTAGGTGGAGTATTACACGAGTTCTCTGCTATTGAGGGTGTTATTGAGGATATGACTGAGATTATCTTGAACTTGAAAAAAGTTCGTTTTAAGAAAACTCAGGAAATTCTTGAAAACAAAATCAATGTAAGAGTAAAGGGCCAGACTACGTTGACTGCTGGAGACATTAACAAATTTACAAACTATTTCGAAATCCTTAACCCAGATTTAGTAATCTGCAACTTGGATGAGTCGAAGGAGTTTGAAATGGAGATAATCGTTGAAAAAGGTCGTGGTTATGTTCCTGCTGACGAGCCTCGTAATGTAGAGCCTCCATTTGGTCATATCCCAATCGATGCTATCTACACTCCAATTAAAAACGTGAAGTTTAGTGTAGAAAACACACGTGTAGAACAAAAAACTGACTACGAAAAGTTAATCTTGGATATCGAAACTGATGGTTCGATTCACCCAGAGGATGCTTTGAAAGGTGCAGCGTATATATTGATTCAGCATTTCATGTTGTTCTCTGACCAAACAATGACATTTGAAGCTATGAAGGCTGAAGATGAAAATGTAGTGGACGAAGAAATGCTTCACATGAGAAAACTGTTGAAGACACCATTGGCAGATCTTGATTTGTCAGTTCGTGCTTACAACTGTTTGAAATCAGCAGACGTTAGAACTTTAGGCGATTTAGTTAAATTGGAAATTTCTGATATGATGAAATTCCGCAACTTCGGTAAGAAGTCATTAACTGAATTGGAACAATTAGTAGAAGAAAAAGGTCTTCACTTCGGTATGGACGTAGCTCGCTACCGCTTGGATGAAGATTAATAATAGGAAATGCAAAGTTATACTTGGTAAGTCATTACACATTGTATAACTTTGCACTCCAATTTTAACCAGTAGTAATAGGTGGATGCCCCCAAGGTTATCTAACCGCAGCGAAACTCGATTTCGCTTTTAACTTACGAACAATAATGAGACACGGAAAAAAATTCAACCACTTAGGCAGAACTGCCTCTCACAGAGCCGCTTTGTTATCAAACATGGCTTCTTCTTTGATTCTTCACAAAAGAATTCAAACTACTGTTGCAAAAGCTAAAGAATTAAGAAAGTATGTTGAGCCTTTGATCACAAAATCAAAGACTGACGATACTAACAGCCGTCGTGTTGTATTCTCTTACTTGCAAAGCAAAGAAGCTGTTAAAGAACTTTTCGGTACAATCTCTGAGAAAGTTGCTAACCGCCCAGGTGGATACACAAGAATTATCAAGTTAGGAAATCGTCTTGGTGACAACGCTGATATTTGTTTAATTGAGTTAGTTGACTTCAACGAAACTTTATTGGCTGCTGTTACTGAGAAATCTGCTAAGACTCGTCGTAGCCGTCGTTCGACTAAGAAAGCTGATGCACCTGCTGCAGAAGTTGTTGCTGAAACTCCAGCTGTTGAAGAAGCTCCTGAAGCTCCAGCTGCTGAAGAAAAATCAGAAGAATAGTCATGATGTAGTCCTGACATAAAAGCCTCAATCGTTTTTGATTGAGGCTTTTTTTTGCGCCCTCTGATGAGCAGTTCTACTCAAACTTTTAATAATTCTAAATTTCAATGGGAAAATGATAAATCTCATTTTTCAAATTTGAAATTGTCATGATATACAAGGAGTTGATTACAAAATCTCTTCATTTTTATTCATTTTCGCTTAACTTTGCATAATTTTTTAACCAAAGAGCAACCAATGAAAGTAACACAAAGCCAACCAGCGATTTTGTTGTTGGAAGACGGCACAGTTTTTAGAGGCAATGCCCTCGGAAAAATCGGGACTAGTGGCGGCGAAATCTGCTTCAATACGGGGATGACTGGGTATCAAGAAATTTATACCGACCCTTCGTACTTTGGACAGGTAATTGTAAACACAACCTCTCACATAGGTAACTATGGTGTAGTCAATGAGCTTGAAGAAGAATCAGCTTCAGTGAAGATTGCAGGGATGGTTTGTAATGAATTTTCGCCAATTCACTCACGCAAGACTGCTGATGGGTCATTGCAAGAGTATTTTGAAAAGGCGGGTATCGTAGGTATTTCGGGCGTTGACACTCGTCAAATTGTGAGACATATCCGCGAAAAAGGTGTAATGAACTGTATCATTTCATCTGAAATTTTAGAGATTGAAGCGCTTAAAGCTGAACTAGCTAAAGTTCCTCCAATGGAAGGA
Organism: Flectobacillus rivi; assembly: GCF_030056655.1. Taxonomy (NCBI): domain Bacteria; kingdom Pseudomonadati; phylum Bacteroidota; class Cytophagia; order Cytophagales; family Flectobacillaceae; genus Flectobacillus; species Flectobacillus rivi. Next base: position 124,823 of record NZ_JASHIE010000008.1, on the reverse strand, counting down.
TTAGAGTTATCTTCTCAAGTATGTACGCAAGAGCCTTATTTCTTGGGCGAAGAAAGCGCTGAGAAAAAAGTAGCAGTTCTTGACCTTGGTGTAAAGAAAAGTATTTTGTCTAACTTGACAGATAGAGGTTGTTATTTGAAAGTATTCCCTGCAAAAACTAGCTTTGCTGAAATGGAAGCATGGGCTCCAGATGGGTACTTTATCTCAAATGGTCCTGGTGATCCAGCGGTAATGCCTTATGCTGTAGCAACAGTAAAAGAGATTGTAGAGAACGAAAAACCAACTTTTGGAATCTGTTTAGGACACCAAATTTTAGCGCAAGCATCTGGTTTGTCTACTTATAAAATGAAAAATGGACACCGTGGCTTAAACCACCCTGTAAAGAACTTGATTACAGGTTTGTCGGAAATTACTTCTCAAAACCACGGTTTTGCAGTTAAAATGGAAGAATTAGAGGCTAATCCATCAGTTGAATTGACTCATATCAACCTTAATGATAAAACAGTTGAAGGTTTACGTCGTGTTGATAAACCAGCATTTTCGGTACAACACCACCCTGAAGCTTCTCCTGGCCCACACGATTCAAGATACTTATTTGATTCTTTTGTGGAAATGTTATAAAATTGCAAGCGGTTCGAATTTCGAACCGCTTTTTTTATAAAGTAGCTGGAGTGATATTCAACATTCTGGCTATATCCTAGTTTATTCTTATCAAAGGCTAGTTTTGTCAATCATTGAGTGAATGACAAAATAATAGATACAAGTACATTCTATTTGCAAATTATGATAGAGTTAATACTTACCAAAGATGGTTCACATACATTATATGACTCAGAGTTAGGAGTGTGGCATCACTCTGTAAATGGAGCATTGCAGGAGTCAACAAGAATTTACATTGAATTAGGTTTGTGGGAAAAAGCTCAAGCTGGTAAAGAGATAAGAGTTTTCGAAATGGGCTTTGGAACAGGGTTAAATGTATTACTAACATTCATTGAGGCACAAAAACATGATTATCATGTTGATTATACCACCTTAGAGGCATTTCCCTTATCAGTCGAAAAGTATAGCGCTCTGAACTATGACTCATTATTGGGTTCGGACGTGTTACAACGATTGCATCAGCTTTCGTGGAATCAGCAGCACGAGGTAATGAAAAACTTTTCTTTGACGAAGATTCAAGATGATTTACTAAAATATCAGTTTACTCAAAAAGTAGATTTAGTGTATTTCGACGCTTATTCACCCAATACGCAGCCTGAGTTGTGGACTGAAGAGGTTTTTCGAAAAATTTATGAAGCTATGAATGAAGGGGGAGTTTTGACGACTTATTGCTCAAAAACGGTCGTAAGAAAGGCATTGATAGCTGCTGGATTTATTGTAGAGAAACATCAAGGACCACGTGGCAAGAGAGAGGTCTTAAAAGCTATTAAAATATAAGAGCGAGCTACCTAGGTAGCTCGCTCTTATGGTTATACTAATTGACAAGGAAAGCCGAATAAACAGTTTTCTTTAATCATTTTTGCAACACTTTTAGGAACATAATCTTCCCAACCACTTTCACCTGACTGAATCATTTTTAAAATGCTATCGGTGTGAATACTCAAAAGGTTTTTGTCGTAATTCAATACATCTTCAAATTTGTCATTGTCGAGCATATACTGAAACAATCCTCTAAGATGAGCAGGGGGACTAAATTCTCTAGAGGTAACCACATTTCCATCTGTGTCTGCCGTTGGATATAAATACAACTTTATTTTAGGACCAAAGAGCGTAGCGAAAGCCGCTAAAATACCTCCTGTTAGGTTTTGATAGTGTTTTTCTTCGAAAATATAGGCAAGGTTAGGCATACCCATAATCAATGCCATACGTTTCTGGGTGAATCTGTTTAGATATGAAATGAGCTTATAGTACTCATGAAAATTCGAAATCAATACGGTTTGTCCAAGCGAACACAAAATATCTACACGGTCGAGGAAGTCTTTTTCATTAATTTCCTCATCACCACTTTGTAAGCTTCGTAAGGTAAGTTCTGATAACACAACTACCTTATCATCATCAACATCAGGCTCATTTTCGAACTGCATTTGACCTTTTTTCAACATATCCACAAATACATTGGTTACAGGACGGAAACGTCCGCGAACTGCCAAAATATGTTTTTTGTAGAATGCTTCCGAAGGGTTCATTACGTTGCCATCAGGCCCAAATAATGCAGCATTTGTAAAACCTTTCTTTACAAGATATAAAGACATCAAACGGTTATCAACATCAGCAAAGTCAGGACCCGCAAAACGAATCATATCAATCTCGATACGGTCGGTATGGAGGTCGTCCATCAACGACTGTAAAAGGATTTCAGGTTGCTCATGGTAAAAGAAACAACCATACACCAAATTGACTCCAATAACGCCTAAAGCCTGTTGCTGAAGAATGTTGTCATTATCCTTCATTCGAACGTGGATAATGACATCGTTGGGTTCAGAATCAGGACGAAGCTGAAAGCGTAGACCAATCCAGCCATGAGGGTCATTCGTTTTTTGATAGTTCAAGGCTGCCACTGTATCAGCAAAAGCAAAGAACATTTTTTCTGAAGCACTTTCTGTAAGACGAACATTGAGGAGTTTGTACTCACGATTGAGCATCTTCACCAAGCGCGGTTCACACACATATCTACCCGAAGCTTCTTCGCCATAAATTGCATCCGAAAATGCCATATCGTATGCCGAAATAGTTTTGGCAATCGTACCAGAGGCACCACCAGCTTTAAAAAAGTTGGCTGCCACATCTTGACCAGCTCCAATCTCAGCAAAAGAACCGTAAATGCGACGGTCTAAGTTGATACGTAGAGCCTTTTGTTTTGTGCCTAAATTTTTATCGTAAGTAATCATTAACAGTTGATAGTTTGCGGTGACTGGTTGTATAAAGATAACCTAAATTCTCTACTAATTTATATAAATAACCCTAGTTTTAAACTATTTTCTTGAAAAGATACAATTTTAATTCAAAAAATCTTCAGAAAATCAAAACAGAATTAAAATCCAATTAGAAATCAAAAAACTGGGTTAACATAGTGTAGGAATTGTCATATTTAAACAACATAACTCCTTCTTAATTAGTTTGTTGATGGTACAACGTGAGTCCTGCAATGGGTGTTTCGGCAATAATACCAACGGTACAATCCTTACTAGCAGCTACTTGGCGTAGAATATCAGAGTAGTAAAAGGCTACAGAGCCTGTAAAATGAATTTTATATTGACTAACTTCTGGATATTTAAGTAGGTATTTCTCAAAGAAATCAGTAAATGCGTCGAACAATAAGCGATATACAAATGGGTGCTGGCGATTGTCAAACAAAAACTTTGAAAACGAGGCAAAATAACGATTTGGAAAAGGCTTATGATAGGCATTATCCAGAATCTCCAAACGGTCTTTGGCGCCATATCTTTTCTCAAACTTGTCACGCAGGTCCATAGGCAGATCCTTGTGCAGATATGCGAGTACCAATTGTTTGCCCAGATGCCCACCGCTACCTTCATCGCCAAGCCAGAAGCCTAATGGAGGAACTTGATGTGCAATTTGCTCTCCATCATAAAAACATGAATTAGACCCCGTACCCAGAATACACACAATACCACTGTGATGCCCAGCTAAGGCTCTTGCTGCTCCCAACATATCGTTGTGAACATGAATGCTGTCACAATCAGGAAAAACAGTTTTGAAGGCGTCAATTAAGACCTGAGACTTTTCAAGATTGGTAATACCAGTGCCGTAATAATAAATTTGTGTTATGGATTCTTGAACTTTAGGTAAAAGTTGAAGTTTTAGTTCCTCAGCAATAGAGGTGCTATCTTGATAATATGGATTGAATCCAATAGTTTTGACTTGCTGAATGCTGGCATCGGATGCCACAAGACGCCAATCTGTTTTGCTAGACCCACTGTCTGCGATTAGAATCATAGTTTTTTAGTTTATTTTGAAGTGAAAATCAACTTCCATACAACCTTTTCTAGTAAAAAATAGTCATAATAAATGCAGACTAAGTAAGTTGACCAACTACAGTAAACTTCTCGAAGACGGCGTCATTGTGTGGAGCATCAGCCAGTTCAGAGGTTAGGTCTTGGCCAGCCCAATGCTCGTAGTGCTTACCATTTTTCCAAAGACGAGATTTGCCAACATCATAAATGACTCCTTTGTAGGCAATCCAAATTTCTTCACGGTCTTGGCCGTTGCGTAAAGCGAGTTGTGATTTGGTAAAGGTTGGTAGCATAATACAGTAAATGTCGAAGAATTTTGGGTGCAAAAATTCATTATCTCTTTGTTGAATTCAACTAATTTTATCTATTTTTATCAAAAAAATTAAAAATTTTAATTGTTATGAAAAAAATATTGACCCTATTGCCTTTAATTGTATTAATCTCTGGAGTACTTTTGGGTTGCAAAGGTACAGAGGCTGAACCTACTGTAGAAGCAAAATTAACACGTATTTGGACTGCAAAAGTTGTAAAAGAAGGTTCGGATATTGTTTATGATAAAACGGCTTCAAGTAATAAAATCCCTGGTTATGCCAATTACAAACTAGACCTTACCAGCAAAACAGCTGCTAAATTAACGGAAAAAGACGGAGTGACATTTACAGGAACATGGTCTATTTCAACAGATAACACAACTTTGACTATTTCTGGCTTGACAAGCTCGTCGGGCGTTCCTACTGGTACAAATGGTACATTGACTTACAAAATCGTAGGTACACCAACTACCTCAGCTGTAACACTCGAAACTGCAACAGCATATATTAAGGCAAGTAATACAATTGCAAATTATCAATTGACCAATCCTTAAATCAAACTCAATACATATCATTGAGCCGTTCGACTAGTTTGAACGGCTTTTTTTTTGATATAGTACAAAATTGCTCGGCACTAAAAGACTGATTAACTTTGCAGTATGGAAACAAGAACTGAATTGAGTACAATTGGCGAATTCGGATTAATTAAAAGAATCGCCGAAAAATTTCCGATAGTGCAATCTGGCTCTATCAAAGGTATTGGAGACGACGCCGCTGTAGTAGACACAGAGGGCAAAAAATTATTGATTTCAACGGATTTGTTGATGGAGGGTGTTCATTTTGACTTGGCTTACACTCCTTTGCGACATTTGGGTTATAAGGCAGTAGCCGTAAATGTTTCGGATATTGCTGCCATGAATGGGATTCCTAATCAGATAACCGTAAGCTTGGGTTTGAGCAATCGTTTTTCAGTAGAAGCCATTGAAGAATTATACGAAGGAATCAAAATTGCTTGCGAAGAATACAATATCGATTTGATTGGCGGAGATACTTCTTCTTCAAGAGGCGGCTTGGCTATCTCTATTACTGTTCTTGGCACTGCGGATGAGCATCAAATCGTGTACCGTAATACTGCCCAAAAAGGGGATATTGTTTGTGTAACAGGTGACCTTGGCGCTGCATTCATGGGCTTACAGGTATTGGAAAGAGAAAAGCAGGTTTTCATGGCAAATCCCGATATGCAACCAGAGTTGAGCGATAAAGATTATGTTGTAGAACGCCAACTGAAGCCTACTGCTCGTATGGATGTGATTCACGAATTGAGGGCTTTAGATGTAATTCCTACTGCAATGATTGATGTGTCGGATGGTTTAGCTGCCGAGTTACTTCATATCTGTAAAAATTCTGGTATTGGAGGGGTGATTTTTGAAGATAAAATGCCAATCGATGACCAAACATACTTGACTGGCACAGAATTGAATTTCAGCCCAATGACAGCCGCCTTGAATGGGGGAGAAGACTACGAATTATTATTTACAGTAAGTCAAGAAGATTATCAGAAAATCGAGCAGGTAAGTGAAATCACGCCAATAGGTTATATCACTAACGAAGTAGAAGGCGCGCATATCATGATGAAATCAGGTAATTTGGTGAAATTAACTTCTCCTGGTTACGAACATTTCTAATAATTTCAACGGACCCTTTGAATAACCAATCATTCCTAGCCATGTTATTGCAGATAAATGTTACAGAATTAGGTTCTTTCCTCAAATACGGAGTAACAGGTTTAAGTGCTATTGCATTTATTCTTTCCTACTTCTTGTTATTTAGAGAAAGTAGTCGCCCAAAACCCAGACCTGAAATTATCAAGACAATTCGCTTGTTTATGTGGGTTACAGTTATACTTGGTGTGGTATCAGGGGTATCTTCTATCTTGAAACCTGATACCGCTGAGGATACAACTGTGGTGTCTAAGCCTAAAAAGACAAGTCCGAAGAAAATCGTTTCACATAATTCATTGACATCATCGAACGATGAATATACGGTAGAGATTTTTTATGAAAATCCTAAAAAGGCTTTAGCAGAAGATTTGGCGGATGTATTGAAAGATAAAACATCCTACGAGGTGAAAGTGTCGGCATTGTCAACTACTAAAAAAAGCTCTCTCAAAATAACTAGTTGTCAGATTCGACATGAGTTACAGGAATCAAAAATTGCGGGAAAACTCAAAAGTATCGCTGAGAATGTTTTACAAGACGATGGTGTAGAATTTAAGCTGAAACAAATAACATCAAGCTCTCCTAATTATGTGAGTATGTTTGTTTGTAAGTAAAAATAAACATGAGTCATCCCGAATTTTAAGATTAGGGTTATTCTCCAAATTTTCATCAAAAAAGCGGTCGAAAAATAGTTTTCGACCGCTTTTTTGATGCTACTACACTAGATTTTATTCAGCTCAAGACGCAATCATTGCGTCTCTACTACTAGAATACAAATTTTAACATAATCACTCATCCGCTCAATCTCTAAATTAGAGATGACTCATGTTTATGGCAAATTATCTACTTTTTACAAATATTGCGTAAACAGTTTTTTTAAAGCAGATTCTTCCTGATATCCAATCGCACGCATTTTTTGTGTACTATCTTTGAAGATTAAAAACGTTGGAATTTCGTCAATATGATATTTTGTTAAAATAGCACGATTGGCATCGGCATCGACTTTTACGATTAATACCTTTCCTTTGTATTCTTCAGAAAGCTTTTCTACGGCTGGCATCATTTTGATACAAGGACCACACCATGGCGCAAAAAAATCTAAAATTACTATCGAATGCTGCGCCAATATTGCTTCTAGTTCTGCATCAGTGATAGCTTTTACATCCTTGGTAGCACTGATACCTTCCACTGGTTTCATTTTGGTAGTCCATTTCAAATATCCACCTTGTAAGTCATATACTTGCGAAAAACCGCTTTTACGAAGCGCTTCTGTAGCAGCGGCACTTCGTCCTCCTGATAAGCAATAGACAAAGACAGGTTTAGTTTTGTCGAGAGTTTTGATTTTTTCCTGAAAATCAGCTCCACGATAATCAATGTTGGTTGCTTTGGGTAAATGCCCCCCTCCATATTCGCCTGAAGTACGTACATCAATTAATTGAGCTCCAGTAGATTCAGAATATTTTTTTTCAAAATCCTCTACAGACAAAACTTGTGCATTGGAAAAACTATAAAATCCCAAATAAACGATTGAAAATAATATAATTTTAGAAATAATATTTTTCATTTTTTTGTGCATTGACATTAATAGATTATGAAACAATTGGAAAAGTACAAGGAATCTTGAAAAAACACTTATTTTTGTGAGAAAATTATTCCTTTTTACTGGGTTGATAGAGGAAAATTTGACGAACTTACAGTCAAATTCATTTAGAGATACATCTCAAGAATCATTTCCCCTAAATTCACAAGTTTTTAACCAAAAACAAAAATTACAAAAGATGAGTGCTATTCAGTATGTTCATGCTAGACAAATCTTGGATTCACGTGGTAATCCAACAGTAGAAGTAGATATTCGCACAGAAGCTGGTGCTTTTGGTCGTGCAGCTGTTCCATCAGGTGCATCTACAGGTATTCACGAAGCTGTTGAGTTACGCGATGAAGATAAATCAGTTTATGTTGGAAAAGGTGTATTGAAAGCCGTAGAAAACGTAAATGAGGCTATTGCTGCGGAAATTCTAGGCATTGAAGTAACAGAGCAAAACCTTATTGACAAATTGATGATTGAACTCGACGGAACTGCTAACAAAGGCAAGTTGGGTGCAAACGCAATCTTGGGTGTATCTTTGGCAGTAGCTAAAGCAGCAGCACAAGAGTCTGGTTTATCTCTTTATCGTTATGTAGGTGGTACAAACGCAAATACTTTGCCAGTACCAATGATGAACATCTTGAACGGTGGTTCACACGCTGATAACTCAATCGACTTCCAAGAGTTTATGGTAATGCCTGCAAAAGCTGAGTCTTTCTCTCACGCTTTGCGTATGGGTACTGAAGTTTTCCACGCTTTGAAAGGTGTATTGAAATCTAAAGGTTATTCTACAAACGTAGGTGACGAAGGTGGTTTTGCTCCAAACATCAAATCAAACGAGGAGGCTATCGAAATCGTATTGCAATCAATCGAAAAAGCTGGCTACAAACCAGGTGAAGAAATCTTCATCGCAATGGATGCTGCTTCTTCTGAATTCTATAACGAAGAAACTGGTCTTTATACATTCAAAAAGTCTGATGGCAAGCAATTGAACAACATGGAAATGGCTGCTTACTGGAAAACTTGGGTTGACAAATATCCAATCATCTCTATCGAAGACGGTATGGCTGAAGATGACTGGGCTGGTTGGGCTGAGCAAACTAGATTAATTGGTAGCAAATGCCAGTTAGTAGGTGATGACTTATTTGTAACTAACGTAAAACGTTTGCAAATGGGTATCGAGCAAGGTGTAGCTAACGCTGTATTGGTGAAAGTAAACCAAATCGGTTCTTTGACTGAAACTATCGATACAATCAACTTGGCTAAACGTAACTCATACAAAAACATCATGTCTCACCGTTCTGGTGAAACTGAAGATGCTACAATTGCTGACTTGGCAGTAGCATTGAACACAGGTCAAATCAAAACTGGTTCGGCTTCTCGTTCTGACCGTATGGCTAAATACAACCAATTGCTTCGTATCGAGGAAGAATTAGGCGCTAACGCTTACTTCCCAGGTTTGAAATTCTAATTGGAAAAACCATATTTACAAAAAGACTGGCAAAGCAATTTGCTGGTCTTTTTTTTTACCTCAACAAAGTTAGCTCTATCGTCGACTTCTTAAGTTTTTAGGTCGTAGCCTGATAGTAGCCTGCCAACAAGCGTAATTTCTCTGATTCGGTTTACTGATAGCCAAATAAATATGATAATTTTACATGATTGAATAATCTATATAATCCTATGATACGTTTGTTGTTCACAAAATACCGATTTTACACATTAAGCTTTCTCGCTTTGACAGGGTGGATGCTAGTTTTTGACGATAATGATATTTGGACACAGTTCAAAAGACGAGGAGAATTGGGTCGTTTGGAAGATGAAAAAATTTATTATCAAGAAAAACTCAAGGATGTTCAGCGTGAGCGTGAAGAGGTGTTGGGTAATCCAAAGTTGATAGAGAAATACGCTAGAGAAAAATATTTAATGAAAAAACCTAAAGAAGAAATATACATCTTAGTAGATGATGAAAATCAGCCTGTTGAGAAGTAATATATCTCTGAAACAAAACGGAGTAGAATCACAACCCCTCAATATTATTACCCTTTTTGAACTATATGATTAAAGTCCTGTTTGTTTGTACTGGAAATATTTGTCGTTCGCCGATTGCGGAGGAAACATTCAGACGTGCTGTAAAAAACAGAAATTTACAAAGAGTAATCCAATGCGATTCAGCGGCTACGCATAGCTATCACATTGGCGAATTGCCTGATCATCGCACTCGTAAAAATGCTAGTAGTCATGACATCGAATTACTTCATCGTTGTCGTAAACTGACTGGAGAAGATTTCTCCGTATTTGATTATATCGTTGGTATGGATGACTACAACATGGACAACATTCAGTCTATCTCATACCGAGCTACAGGGATGCATCAACCTGACGATATTTGCTTTATGTACCGTCGTTTCGATCCAGAGGTTGCTATTCCGAACAGAGATTTTCTAATAGATTCCTCTGAATATAAAATTCCAGAAGTTCCAGATCCCTATTATGGACAAAATGAAGATTTTGAAAATGTCTATCAAATTGTGAGTCGTTGTGCGGAGGAGTTTTTAGACTTTTTGGTTAGAACACATGGATTGCAATAAGTTATTGGAATATAGAAAAATTGAGACGTTTCATGTAATGTCTAAAAACCGAAATTTATGGTGAAGCAACTCTGTCTTTTATTCGTAGGTTTATGCCTTGCTACTCATACTCATGCACAAGCATGGAAGGATTCGGTGGAAGTTTTTCGTGAAAAATATAAAAAAGCGTTTCTAGAAGAAGCCAATAGTCCTCTCAAAGCAGATGATTTACAGTATCTCCAGTTTTACCAGCCCGACTCACTTTACCAAGTCGAAGGGCGTTTTTCCAAAATAAGTGATGGGACTATATTCAAGTTTCCTACTTCTAATGGAAAAATTAAGGAATACATCAAATATGGAGAAGTAAGTTTTGCTATTAACGGTAAAGCTTTAAAGCTGAATATCTACCGTAGTTTGGCCCTAATGCAAATACCAAAGTATCGAGATTACTTGTTTGTGCCTTTAAAAGATCAAACTTCTGGTAAGGAAACCTATGGTGCTGGGCGGTATTTAGATGTAAGCATAAAGGATATTAAGGAGGGAAAAATAGCGTTGGATTTCAATAAACTTTACAATCCTTATTGTGCTTTTAGTGAAGGATATAGCTGCCCGATTCCTCCTAAGGAAAATCATCTGTCTATTCGAATAGAAGCAGGCGAAAAATTGTTTTTAAAAGAAAAGAGCAATAATCACTAATTCCAGTGAGCAATGATAGGGTAGTTGAGTGTAAGTCGAAGACTATTTTCCCTAAAAAGGATTAACTTGCATAAAAATCCCTTTTGAAGGTCGTACTTCACAAAGTTCGACTTGAATAAATAATAATAACCAATTAACCAAAAAATTACGTGAACAAGAAGGTCGTATTAATGATTTTGGATGGCTGGGGTATCGGTACTAAGCCAGAAGTATCGGCGATTGAAGCCGCTAAAACGCCATTCATGGATTCTTTATATACAAAGTATCCACATTCTAAATTGGAAGCCTCAGGTTTGGCTGTAGGTTTGCCAGCTGGTCAGATGGGTAACTCAGAGGTAGGTCACATGAACTTGGGTGCAGGTCGTGTAGTTTACCAAAACTTAGTAAGAATTAATAAAGCAGTTGACGAAGGTACATTGGCTCAAGAGCCAGTATTGGCAGAGGCTTTTGAATATGCAAAATCAAATGGTAAGAAAGTACACTTAATCGGTTTGGTGTCAAACGGTGGTGTTCACTCTCATATCAATCACCTAAAGGCGCTTTGTACTGCGGCTAACACAGCTGGAGTAGCAGAGACCTATATTCATGCTTTCACAGATGGTCGTGATACTGACCCGAAATCGGGTATAGCTTTCTTGACTGAGTTGCAAGCGCATATTGCTACTACAGGTACAAAAATCGCATCGGTAACAGGACGTTATTATGCAATGGACCGCGACAACCGTTGGGAGCGTGTGAAGTTGGCGTATGATGCCATGGTAAAAGGTACTGGTGAAAAAGTAGCGGCTTCTGGTTTAATTGATGCTATTGCCGCTTCGTATGAGGCTGGTGTAACAGATGAGTTCATCAAGCCAATTATCATAGAAGAAAATGGCGCTCCTGTGGCAACTATTGCTGAAGGAGACGTGGTACTTTGTTTCAATTTCCGTACTGACCGTGGTCGTGAAATTACGCAAGCCCTGACGCAACGTGATTTCCCTGAGCAAGATATGCAAAAACTATCTTTGTACTACTTGACAATGACTGAATACGATAAGTCATTTGAAGGTGTAAAAGTAGTGTTTGACGATAGCAATATTCCAATGACATTGGGTGAGGTATTGCAAAATGCAGGCAAAAAACAAATCCGTATGGCGGAGACAGAAAAGTATCCACACGTTACTTTCTTCTTCTCTGGCGGTCGCGAAGAGCCTTTCGTAGGACAAACTAATATCTTACGTGCTTCTCCAAAGGTAGCAACTTATGATTTAGCTCCTGAGATGTCTGCTCTTGAATTACGTGATGCTTTGATTCCTGAATTGGAAAAAGAAGAGGTAGACTTCGTATGTTTGAACTTTGCGAACCCTGACATGGTAGGTCATACTGGCGTTTTCTCAGCAGTAGTTAAAGCTGTCGAAACTGTAGATCAATGTGCTCAAGCGGTTGTAGAAGCTGGTTTGAAACATGGCTACTCTTTTATCATTATTGCTGACCACGGTAACGCAGACTTCATGATTAACGAAGATGGTTCGCCAAACACAGCGCACTCAACTAACTTGGTGCCATGTATTTTGGTAGATAACGAATACAGCAATCCAATCAAAGATGGTAAATTGGGCGATATTGCTCCAACCATTTTGGAGTTGATTGGCGTAGCTCAACCAAAAGAAATGACAGGAGTAAGCTTGTTGTAATTTCTTGAAAATATATTGTCAAATCCCCGTGTAGATAAGATTTACACGGGGATTTGTTATTTATGGGAAATCTATATCCTTATAAATATCTTCTTCTTAAACAGCCAATGTAGTATCAGCCAATAGATCAATAACATTAATCCTCCATGAATTAAGGTCTGGTACGAATCTCCTAGAATACTGGCGTAATTTTCACCTAGATGAATCTTCAGTGATTTTGAGATATAAACGCCTAAGGCATCAGCAATACAATAGGCTGCTATAGAGTTCATTCCAATAACCTTTAAAAAATAGGCATCTGTAGATTGCTTCATATCGATGACCCAATAAAAAAATGCCAATAGCAAAAAGCACCAACCACCACTAAAAACTACCCAAGTAGGTGTCCAGATACGTTTTACGTTTGGACATACTCCCAAAGCATCTAATACTAATCCCAAGATTATACCCGATATTCCCAAGATTAAAAAACGCTTCAACTTTTCTTGAGATGAGCTACTCGACAGAAAGATATTACCAGCCAATAAACCCAATATCATCGTTCCCAAGGTTGGAATAAAGTTTAAGGTCGCATAACCACCTCCATTAAATAAGAATGGTTTTTCTCTTGGAAAAAGATTAAGAAACCAACGGTCAAAAGCCCATGCCAAATTGGTATTCTTATTCCAATGGGCAGCAAATCCAGATAGGTTATATTCCCAATCTTTCGTAACACCCGCATCGGTATAATTGAAGTTGGCGTCAGGTAAGGGATAGAGCGCAAACGCTAACCAATATCCTATCAGAATAGTAATGAGTGCTACTATTTGTACTTTCTGTGAACGAAAAGCAAGTATAAATAAAAAGGTGTATCCCAAGCCAATTTGACTAAGGGTATCTTCAAAGGTGAAATACGTTTGTGTTTTGTATTGGGAACGCAAAAAGATACCAAGAGCAATTAAGATGAGTGAGCGTTTGATGGTATGCCAAAGCGCTTGACTAAAAGAGCCTCCTTTGCTGAGTCGGTTTGCTACAGAATATGGCAATACCACACCAACAAGAAATGAAAAAGAAGGCTGGATCAAATCATGTAAAGCACAACCAACCCATTCGACATGGTCTTGGTGATGTCCCAGAAAAGCCCAGAAAGAGCTATTAGGAAGTGCTTTTGAAACGTCGCCGAAATGTAGTACTTCGGCCATCATGAGTAGCATGACAAATCCACGGTAGATGTCCGCAGAGGCAAGTCGATTTTGAGATGTCATTTGTTTAGGGATTATCTCTCAATATACCTAAATGCCAAGATATTTCTGATAGGTAATATGCTGAATCGTTAGTGCAAATACGAAGAAATTTTATTGGTGCCAAATCTTTTATGGTTGTAATAATTCAGACAAAGAATTATTACCTGAGAAGAAGGAACGACATAAAAGGCTTTTGTGTTAATTTTGTATCATGAAAAACATTCTAGCTAGTTTATTTTTAATGCTTTCTGTAATGGCTTGTAATCAGCAAGTAGAGCAAAGCAGTCTTAAATATTTTGACTTAAAAGGTACTTTCGAATCGCAAATCAAAGAGCTTTCACAACGCAAACCTGCTGTTCAAAAATCAGTAAAGGTAGGCGCTACTGCCGATACACAAACAAAGGTGATTCAGGATTGGGAGAAAGAATTAGACTTTTTTATTCAAGCAGATTTAAACAAGCCTGCTTTTGTGAATAGTTATCAAGTTACACAAAATGACTCTTTGGTGACCTATACGCTCAAGCCTACTGAAACACAATTGGTGAAGCAAATAAAGTTGATTCTGATAAATGGGAAGCTTCAACAAGTATATGCTTTGTTGTCGGATGAAAATTATTTGTACAAAACCCGAAAGGAAATTAAAGCAGATTTTGAGCAAAATCAATTGAAACATTATGAAATAGATGGATTTCAACAATTAGTTTTTGGTGAGAAGAAAGCTTACCAAATCAAAGCAACTATTCAGTAAAATCCAATCTTCAATTTTTCTAGTATGTTACAAAAGTTTTGGCTTAAGCTAGCTTTGATTATCACAGTTCCATTACTGGCACTAAGTCTAATGGCTTATATGGTCGATTCGGGATTACGAAAATCAGACCATACTGTATTAGCCGATTGGAATGCGCTTTTCAATGCCAAAATCAATGCTGATTTGTTGGTATTGGGTTCTTCACGAGCAGCTTTTCATATTTCTCCTTATATTCTGGATACCACTTTACACCTCAATTCATATAATTTGGGTATGTCTGCATGGCGATTCGATATGCAATGGACACGTTTTAAATTATATTTAGAACATAATAAAGCACCCAAATACATTGTGCATAATGTGGATTTGTATGGTTTTGCTAAACGTAAAAATCTAGTAGATTATCAACAGTTTTTGCCCTATCTCAACGAGCCACTTTTACTCAATAATCTAACAGGCATAAAAGGAGAGTTTAATGGTTTTCAGAAATACATGCCTATGTATAAGTATGCCAACGATTGGGACTTAGCTTGGGAAGGTTTTAAGTGTTATACAGGCTCTAAAAATGTAGCACATACCAACAAATACAAAGGCTTCCAAGGAAATGATATTCCTTGGGATAATCAGTTTGAGAAGTTTAAGAAAAAATATCCTAAGGGCATCAATTATATCATCGAAAAGGATGTAAAGGCAAGTTTTGAAGAATACCTACAGTTTTGTCAGAAGAAGGGGATAAAAGTTATTCTGGTATATGCCCCAGAATACTATGAAGTACAGCCTTTTTACAAAAACAAAAAAGCATTTAATGCACTTTGTCAGAATGCTGTCAATAAATACGGTTGTGTTTTCTTAGATTACACCAACGATTCTTTATGTTTTGAGAAAAAATGGTTTTACAATTCTCAACATCTCAATAAAAAAGGAGCAGAGGTTTTTTCTGCAAAGCTAGCAGAAGATTTGAGGGAGATAGGAGTGGGAAGATAAAGCGCAATCTGAATAAGCATAAATTATCTCAGATTTAGTGAGTTGCGTTTGAGGGCATGAGTGATTTTTATAAAATTTGCATTCTAGCAGTAGAGATAACACTTTACCTCTGAAACGGAGTCAGAGATAACATAGTGGTATTAAAAAAGCGGTTGAAAATTGTTTTTCAACCGCTTTTTTAATGAAGTTTACAGAATCATCTTGGTTTTAAAATTCGGGATGACTCATATTTTTTGGGATGTTACTATTTTCTCTGCAAACAAGCCATATAAAAACCATCGTATCCATCCTCAGCAGGAGAAGTACGACGTTCTTCTAATAATTCCCATTGTTCGCCTTGTTCTGCTAAGAAACGACGTACATGGTCTTCACTTTCAGAAGGTAATAAACTACATGTAGCAAAAACCATTTTTCCACCCTTTTTCAACATAGACGAATATTGCGTCAAGATAGTATATTGAATCGTGCGGAGGTTCTCGATAAATTCTGGAGTGAGTTTCCATTTAGCATCTGGGTTACGACGAATCACACCTAAGCCCGAACATGGAACATCGAGCAACAAACGGTCTGCACTTTCCTGTAAACGCTTGATTGTTTTAGGCTCGATCAAACGTGTTTCAAGATTCATGGCACCAGCACGACGGGCACGTTTTTGTAGTTCTTGAAGTTTACGCTCTTCTACATCCATCGCAATAATACGCCCTTTGTTTTCCATTAAAGCTGCGATATGCAAGGTTTTACCACCTGCTCCAGCGCATGCGTCAATCACACGCATACCAGCTTTTACGTCCAACATAGGTGCTACCAATTGTGAGGCAGCATCTTGTACTTCAAAAAAACCATCCTTAAACATAGATGTTTTGAATACACTTGGGCGACCTTCAAGGATAAGTCCATCGGGTAATTCATTGTTGTAATCTGCATTAATATCCTCATCACCCAACAAATCTGCTACATGTTCACGATTTGACTTAAGAGAATTAACACGTAAAATAACAGGCGCTTGCTGATTTAGTGCGTGAATCTCTTTATTCCATTTCTCAGTGCCTAGTTCTGCTTCACCAAGGGCATCTAACCAATCCGGAACAGATTCGATTATTTTACGAATATTTTTTGCTTCTTCGTAGCGACTAAAAATACGGTTAGTATTTACTTTCGAAAACTCAACCCAATCAGGTAATCTGAAGAGTGCCTCATCAGAATTAGCATGTTTGGCTTTGAGCAATTGCCAAGCCCCAAATGCTTGCCAGAAGTGATATTTATTTAGTGATTCTGGTGCTTCAATCACAAAATGGAGCATACGCCACCAGCGAACGATTTCGTAAGTATTTTCGGCAATGAACCCACGGTCACGGCTTCCCCATTTACGGTTTGATTTTAGTACATATTCTATAGCACGGTCTGCTTGACGTTTATTCAAAAAGATTTCTTGTAAAGTCCCAACAACGGCATCTGCCAAAGGGCGATGTATTCTCATGTGATTGTATTTTTGTATGAAACCACAAAGTTCCGAATTTTTTAGGAGTTTGGAAAGGATAAAGAATCATAGAGTGTATATTTCATTCATTATCAATTCTCAAGAAAACCTTACGTTTTGATTCTATAATCACAAATCTTCCTGCTACCTTTGTAGCCCGATTCGCTAAATGCTTATCCCTTACCACGTAATCCTGTTAACCGATTACACAATCTCGTAAAAAATTTATGTTTTTAGATAAAATCAAATCAAAAGAGTCTGGTATCTTATTGTATGGAATTACGCCTCCCAAAGCGCAGGTTGGTCCAGAAAAAGTAGTAGAAATTGCTGAAAAGACGTTAGCTCGATTACATAATCTTGATATTGATGCCTTGGTGGTATATGATGTACAGGATGAGTCGGCTCGTACAAGCGAAGAGCGCCCATTTCCATTTATTAGTGCTCATGACCCTTTTGAGTTTGCCAAAAATCATTTATCCTCTCTACAAGTACCCAAAATCATTTATCGCCCAGCAGGGAAATTTACCAAAGAAGAATTAAATGTTTGGCTGAGTGATGTAGTAGCTCATGGTTTTTCACCTGTGTTTGTAGGAGTGCCTTCTCCAGATTTTGTACCTGTTACCAGTTTACCAGAAGCTTATAGTGTTTGGAGACAATATCAAGACCAATCGGTCATTGGTGCCGTAACGATTCCTGAACGTCATGCGGTATTGAAGGATGAAGACCAACGTATTTTAGATAAAGTATCGTCGGGCGTAAGCTATTTTATATCACAATGTGTATTTAATGTAGATTATGCCAAAGCGATGTTAGATGCTTTGGTTCAAGCGTGCGAAGCAAAAAACCAAGAGATTCCAACAATTATATTTACATTGACTGCTTGTGGCTCGGTAAAAACACTCCATTTTATGGAATGGCTCGGCATACATATTCCCGAGGAACTAAAAGAAGAATTTAAGACTTCAGAAAATATATTAGATAGATCAGTAGAAGTATGTATTACGATTGCTGAAGAACTCATTAAATACGGTGTTCAGCTAGGAGTACCAGTAGGTTTTAATATTGAAAGTGTAGCAATTCGTAAAGAAGAAATCGAAGCATCAATTGCTATGGTAAACCAAATAGGAGAGATGCTAAAAGCGGAAGGTTTACGTAAATAATAGTTGATGCCAACAGTAGAGACGTAATATTTTACGTCTCAAGCCAAGTCAGATCAAAAAAGCGGTCGAAAAACAATTTCCGACCGCTTTTTTGATGAAATAGTAAGAATATTTTAATACTAAAATCTATGATGCTATATCTTTAGACGCAATGCTTTGCATCTCTATAGATAACATAGTCACTAATTCACTCAACCACTAAATCACTCAATTAAATTCTGGTTTTACGCACCAAAAAGGTCACTCGACAAATATCTGTCGCCACGGTCACAGATAATACATACAATTACGCCTGATTCAAGTTCTTGTGCCAAGCGTACTGCTGCTGAAGCTGCGCCACCGCTACTCATTCCTCCAAAAACACCTTCCACTTTTGCTAAAGTATTGGCCATCGCACGAGCTTCATCTTCTGAAATATCCATCACACGGTCTACACGACTTGGGTCATAAATTTTAGGGAGATACTCTTCAGGCCAACGACGTATGCCCGGGATTTTTGAGCCTTCTGTAGGTTGACAGCCCACAATTTGGATAGCAGGATTTACTTCCTTCAAAAATTTAGAAGTACCCATAATCGTACCAGTCGTCCCCATTGAGCTTACAAAATGCGTTACAGTTTGGTTGGTATCACGCCAGATTTCAGGACCAGTACTGTGATAATGCGCCATGTAATTGTCTGGGTTGGCAAATTGATTCAACATCAAAAAGCCTCCTTTAGCTACCTGTGCTTCTGCATAGTCGCGAGAACCTTCGATACCCTCTGATGCTGGTGTAAGTGTGACCTTCGCCCCAAATGCTTCCATCGTCAATACTCGCTCACGAGTAGAGTTTTCGGGCATTACCAACTCTATGTCAATGTCAAAAAGACGAGCAATCATTGCTAGTGCAATACCAGTGTTACCAGAAGTAGCTTCGATGAGTTTAATACCCGGTGTGATTTCTCCTCTTTCCAAAGCACCTTTAATCATACCATAAGCCGCACGGTCTTTGACAGATCCTCCGGGATTGTTTCCTTCTAATTTTCCTAAGATTTTTACATTAGGATTAGGATTAATACGGTTCAGTTCAACCAGCGGGGTGTTTCCCAGCAAATCCAAAAGTGTTGCCATAATTTGTATTTTATATGAGCCAATTGCTAGGTGATTCTAATATGCTAGGATAAGCAAAACTATTAGAGTAGCAATTTGAATAGTTTCTAAGTACTTGACAGAAAGGTTATTTTAAAAGACAAGAAGAGTTTCTGTATGTCTACAGCTCGTAGCCTATATGCTTAATTCAATATCTTTACTTGTTCTTGATGGTAAATTTTTGTTTGTGGAGGTACGCTTCTGGTGAGCCATACATTACCCCCAATAATCGAATGAGCACCTACGACTGTTTCACCACCTAAGATAGTCGCTCCCGAATAAATCACAACATGGTCTTCGATTGTCGGATGGCGTTTGAGCGATGCCATTTCTTTACTGACAGACAGTGCTCCTAAAGTGACGCCTTGATACAATTTGACGTGTTTTCCGATAGTTGTTGTTTCGCCAACCACCACACCAGTGCCATGATCTATCATAAAATATTCGTCGATATCAGCGCCAGGGTGAATGTCAATCCCTGTTTTAGAATGCGCGTACTCTGTTAAAATACGAGGAAGCATAGGCACATTCATTTCGTAAAGTGCATGCGCCAAACGATAAAAAGCAATTGCATAAAAGCCTGGATAAGCTCTAATTACTTCGTATTCACTTTGAGCGGCTGGATCACCTAGCAAAGTAGCCTGAATATCTGTTAGTAGAACCCGATAAATTTCTGGAAGATTTTGAATGTAGTTAGACGCCAAAATACGAGCATCTTCGTCAAGATGCTTTTGCATAGAGCGCAATAAACGTGTAAGTCGTAGCTCAATTTGGTCAAAAGCTTCTTGAAGTTCATCCAAACAACCATAATGTCTTTGGGTTTGCTCTGGGAAAAGCGTGAGCATTATATCGGTAAACAACTCTTTGACCGCCGACGTAGAAGGGAAGGTATTGGATTTTGTATGTTTTTGGCTTAATGCCTCTAAAAAGTCTTTTGGTAACATGTAAGCTGAACGTTTGGTAAACGTCTATTAATCATTGAGAAATTATGAGACAAAATTAGGTAATTGCACCTAGACTAACGAATATCCTACTAATAAACTTGGTTATTGCTTTACTGCCTTAGGACATTCTAAGAATAAATCCATTAGATGGAATAGTAAAATGTGTCAGGTCATTCAAATATCAATGTTATTTTAACGATAATAATGCCAAATAGATTCGTATTTTTGTGAAATAATCTCAAGAAGATAAGTTCCTAAATCTTCGATTGACAAATAAACGCTTGTTATAAAAAGCTTCCTAATAATTGGCTAGTATAGGATGAGTTTGTTGTTGAAATACAGCTAGTTACTGGGGTGGGAATCATTTTTAGAAACGCTCCAATAGCTATATGTTTAAATTAGCTACTTTATTGTTGTTGCCAAATTATATTTTGTGTTTTTGTCAAAAAGCAAGGAAAAATTATTAATTTTGACTACTATCTGATTGAAAAATTAGGTATGGTACGTTTTTAACAAGAAAAAATTTCACTATGTCAAGTTTAGCTACTCAAAAAGGTGTATTGCATGGAGATGCAGTGCAAGAACTCTTCGAAGTTGCCAAAAAACATCAATTTGCATTACCAGCTGTTAACGTAACAGGTACAGACACTGTTAATGGTGTATTAGAAGCTGCAAAAGCTGTTAATTCTCCTGTAATCATCCAGTTCTCAAACGGTGGTGCTCAGTTCTATGCTGGTAAATCTTTACCAAATGGCAAACAAGAAGCATCTATTGCTGGTGCAATCTCTGGAGCTCATCACGTACACCAATTGGCCGAAGCGTATGGCGTGCAAGTAATCTTACACACAGACCACTGTGCAAAAAAATTGTTGCCTTGGTTAGACGGTCTTTTGGATGCAGGTGAAAAATTCTATGCACAATATGGTAAGCCACTTTTCTCTTCACACATGATTGACCTTTCTGAAGAGCCTTTGCACGAAAACATCGAAATCTGTGCAAAATATCTTGAAAGAATGGCTAAGTTAGGTATGACTCTTGAAATTGAGTTGGGCGTAACTGGTGGCGAAGAAGATGGCGTTGACAACTCAGACGTTGATTCATCTAAATTATATACTCAACCTTCTGAAGTAGCTTATGCTTACGAAGAATTGAGCAAAATTTCTCACCGTTTCACTATTGCTGCTGCATTTGGTAACGTACATGGTGTATATAAGCCAGGTAACGTGAAATTATCTCCAGTAATCTTACACAACTCTCAAGAGTTTATCAAAGAGAAATACGGTTTGGAAGCTGAGAAGCCAATCAACTTTGTATTCCACGGTGGTTCTGGTTCTTCTCGTGAAGAAATCCGTGAAGCAATCTCTTACGGTGCTATCAAAATGAATATCGATACAGACTTGCAATGGGCATTCTGGGAAGGTATCTTGAACTTCTACAAAGAGAAAGAAGGATACTTGCAAGGACAAATTGGTAACCCAACAGGTGAAGATTCTCCAAACAAAAAATACTATGACCCACGTGTATGGTTGCGTAAAGGAGAAGAAACTTTCGTTAGCCGCTTGAAATTGGCATTCGAAGATCTTAACTCTGTAGATGTTAACAAGTACTTGTAGTCATACAATATAACATAAGTTCGAAGCCGTTCAATAGGATTTATTGAACGGCTTTTGTTTTATCAATTAATGCAATCAATTTTGTTACCTACTAAACATACCGAAATACTATAGAAATTAAGAATTATGACCATTTTAATCGTAGAGGATGAAGCTATTGTAGGAATGGACCTCGCTGCCAGACTTGATGCCGAAGGATATGATGTACTAGAGGTAGCTGATAACGGAAAAGACGCATTAGCTTTATTTAAAGCCAATGAAGTGGATTTGGTTTTACTCGATATTCAATTAAAAGGTAGTTGGGATGGCATTGTTACGGCACAACATTTGAAACAAATTAAGTTAGTTCCCTTTATCTACTTGTCGGGCCAGACAGATGATGAAACCCTAGAGAGAGCCAAAGAAACCTCTCCCTCTGCTTATTTGACCAAACCCATTAGCAATGTCGCTTTGCGAATTTCAATAGATTTAGCTATTCATAATTTTGCTAAAGCAAAAGATGAGACTTCAAATGTGAAGGCTTTGAATATAGTCACGAAAGAGCCTAATGCGACACGTGAGTCGATTTTACAAATCGATAATTTCATCTTTATCAAACAAAGCTATCAGTTTAATAAAGTCAAACTGAGTGAAATTTTGTACCTAGAATCAGACAACAACTATGTACATATTATTACAAGTTCAAAGAAATACACCTTACGTTTGACTTTAAATGGTGTTTTAGAACGTATAAATTTCGACAAACTAGTTCGCACGCATCGCTCGTTTGCTATCAATATCGATCAAATAGAGTCTTTTAACGACCATGAAATCATCATGGGAAAACATACGATTCCTTTAGGTCGAAATTACAAAGACGACTTTATGCGTTATTTTGATTTTCTCTAAAATTATTTTTTCTTCTCGACTAGCGATGCAGTCACTTCGTTGAGCACTCGGATTTTTTCCTGAAAATCTCCTTGTATTGATTTTCGTATTTCACGAAGATTATCTAGCAAGTTTTGAATATTATCAGGGATAATGTCATCCAAAAACTCTCGAATGCGCTTGGCCATAGTTGGAGATTTTCCATTAGTAGAAATAGCAATTTTCAAATCTCCTTTTTGAACAATAGAGCCAAGATAGAAATCACACAAATGCGGGGTATCAGCCACATTACATAAGATTCTTCTTTGTTTCGTGATCATCTTTATATTGGCGTGTAGCTGTGGATTGTCGGTTGCTAGAATTACCAAATCCTTGTCGTCTAGGTCTTGTTCTTGAAATTCTCTTTCAATAATTTGAACCTGTTCAAAATTGTGGATATACTCCCTCAAGCTATCCAATATCATAGGCGCCACAACGGTGATGCGGGCTTCGGGGCTATTTTGTAACATAGCCGAAATCTTTTCAAGGCCAACATTGCCGCCGCCAACCAACAGTACGTCGAGCGTATTAAGTTTTAAGAAAATAGGAAATAAGTCGTTTTGTGTCATAATTTTGGAGTGATTGTCTCTTGGTAAGACGAAGTTCTATAAAAATGTTTGAAATCTGTCTGAAAACAAACAAAAAACCTCGTCGGGAAGCCCAACAAGGTTTACGTAATCAAGCATTTATATAAAACATTTTTGAACCAATTTAGGTCAAAATCGTATCAACCGTTGCACGAATGGCTTTTTTATCGATTTTCCCCACAGAGGTTTTTGGAATCATTGTCGTAAAATTAATGGCGTCAGGAATCGTCCAAGGAGTTATTTTACCAGCCTCAACAAATTGCTTCATGTGTGATTTAAGCTCTTCTTTACTGAGACTTTTTCCTTCTTTTAGAACAATGAGCGCATAAGGTCTTTCTCCCCATTTTTCGTCTGGGATACCCACCACGGCTACTTCTTGAACAGCCTCCAGCGTACCAATCATATTTTCTAAATCTATAGAGCTAACCCATTCTCCACCAGACTTAATCACATCCTTGATGCGATCACTGATTTTGAGTGAATAATTTTCATTAAGAGAAGCCACATCACCTGTATGTAACCAACCATCTCGCCAGAGCTCCTCAGATTTTTCAGTATCTTTATAATATCCTTGCGTCAGCCACGGCGTTCGTACCGTAATCTCTCCAATATCTTCACCATTGGATTCTATAATTTGCCCCTCTGAGTCTATAAGTCTTAAATCGACTAATACAGAAGGAGTGCCAGTACGGGTACGTGCCTCTACTTGAAAATCTAAATCTGGGTTCATCTTATCTACAGCATTCAGATAAACAGTAGACAAAATTGGGCAAGTTTCAGACATTCCATATCCTGTAATAACATCCACACCCCGTTGTAGTGCTGCTTTTGCTAGGGCTTTTGGTAGAGCAGAGCCCCCAATCACTACTTTCCATTTAGATAAGTCAATTTGTTGGGTGGCTGGGTGCGCCACAAACATTTGTAAGATAGTAGGTACACAATGCGAAAAAGTAGGTTGTTCTTTCACAATGCATTTTAAGACAACCTCTGGTTCAAATTTCCCAATATATACTTGTTTGGCTCCAGCCATAGTTGCAACATAAGGAAAGCCCCATGCATGCACATGAAACATAGGCGTCAAAGGCATATAAACATCGGAGCTATTGAATCTGCACGTGCCATCTACAGTTCCAAAGGTAAAACACAAAGCAAGCGTATGCAATACAAGTTGGCGATGTGTAAAAAATACGCCTTTAGGATTGCCCGTTGTGCCAGTGGTATAAAATGTAGTTGCTACAGCATTTTCATCGAAATCTTGAAATTGAAAATCAGTAGATGCCTGCAATAGTAAGGTCTCATATTCACCCAAAATAGGCAATTTATCACTCTGTGGCATCATTTGACCATCAGTACATACAATCACCCCCTTTACTGTTGTAAGCTCAGAAGCTAAAGATTCTAACAAAGGTAAAAAGTCAAGATGACAAATAATAAGAGCATCTTCAGCATGATTAATAGTGTACAAGATTTGGGCGGCAGACAATCGCCAGTTGATAGTATGTAGTACATTTCCTGTCATCGGAATGCCAAAAAAACACTCCAAATATCGGTGTGAGTCATAGTCCAAAACAGCTACAGTTGTAGCACCATCCATTCCTGCCGAAGAAAGTACATTTGCTAGTTGCGCTACACGTTGGTTGAGTGTGATATAATTATATCGAACGAGGTCACGATATACTATTTCTCGATTAGGTTCAAGCTTTGTAGAGTAAGCCAAAATACTTTTGATCAACAACGGATAGTCAAATGCCTGAGAAGCAACTGGAAGTTTCTTAATTTTCATAATTTCATAGAATTAAGCATTTTTACTTAAAATATTTATAAAAAATATAAAATGGTTAATGTTTATTTCAAAGATACAAAACTATTTGAATTAACAGCTACAAAAAAAATGAATCCTTAGAAGAATAAATTAGCTACGCAGAATTAAGTAATAGTAGAAATAAGCAAGAATGATATGAATCATTTTTGCCTTTGAAAAGGAGCTTATCGAAAAATTAAACTATTAAATGTTGATTATTTCTTATATGTTTGTCGAAAATTCGATATATTTCGAAAACCAATCTATTGCATCGCGCCTAAGAGCTAAGTAAAAATCAAAAAAAAGAAGCCGATTATTATTTCAATAAAATCTTAAATATTTCATAATCAACTTAAAAGCATTGTGTAAAGGGTTGGGATACTTTTTTTATGCAGTCAGTAGATAATTGAGTAGCGCTAAACAGTTGAGAAAATATGAAGGGAAACTTCTTGAAAAAGAAGAAAATAGCCATTATACCGTTTAAAAAGTTTACCTTTTTTTCTATGGTATATCATCACCCATCCCTTAAATTTACTTAGTGTTTAACTATTTAATTGCAACTTTGTGAATATTCAAACACTACTCATTTGAATTCGATTCGCATGCAATGAGTAATCTTAACCTAATATCGTTTCTTAAATACTTGTTAACTTATGAGCACCCTTACTCGCAACAGTTTTTTAGCTTTAGCATTATTAGTGGTAGGTTCTGTGACCTCATGGGCTAAGCCATTGACAGAAGGCGGAGTCTTGTCCAATAAGAAGCCAAAAGCATTGGTGGAAGCAGCGCCTGTTGCTCCTTATGCAACTTACAAGGTACTCAAATGTGGGTACGAGCTTAGTCCAAGTGATGAAGGTCTTTATGTAGGCTTAATTGCGGAGAACTGTAACTCAGGAACCGTTCACTGGTATAATAGTTCAAATAACTCGGAAATTGGTACAGGTGCATACCTTGAAAATCGTATTACCTCCAATACTAGTTATTATGCTAAGTGTGAAGAGAGTTCTGTGTACAGCTTACCTTCAGCAGCAGTAAATATTCCTTATGCTAAAATTCCTCCTAGACCACAAGTGTATTCTGTTAATACAGGAAGTTTTTCTTATTACGAGACATGTCAAGGTCAAGCTAAGGAACCAGTTCGTTTAGCATCTACTATAACTGACCCTAGCTTTGATTATATCTGGGATAGAAATGGTGCTAATGGGGTTACTTCTGCTAATACTCAAGGTCAGGGCACACCACAGATAGAAATAGACTTGGGTGGGACTTATAATGTAAAGGCAATTTCTCGTAATTGCCCTACACCTGCTGGTGTTCAATATTCTAGTAACTACGTTACTGTTTTATTTATTGAGATTCAAAAGCAACCAGTTATTACGGGGGACTCATTGTTTTGCCAAGGTAAAGTGGTTTCTCTGAAGTCGGATAGCGCAACTCACGTTGCTTACTATAAATGGTATGTAAACGGTGTCTATCAAGACTCACTAGGTAACAAAAGTTCAATTAAGTTCAATAAGACTGCAAAAATTCAAGTACAAACGATCGAAAATCGTCAGGCTTGTTACTCAAAATTGTCGAACCCAATCAGCTTGAAAGCACTTAATGTTCCTGCTAAGCCAACAATTACTCCATCTAAAAAGAATGCAGGAATTTGTAATGGTGATACATTAACATTGACTTCTAGCTTAGGTTATAAATACAAATGGAATACAGGTGCAACAACAGCTAGCTTGAAAGGTATCAATGCCGTAGGTAAATATGCAGTTCAAGTAATAGACACAAGTGGTTGCGTGTCGCCGACGTCAGATACTACGATTGTAAAAGTTTATGCTATTCCTGCAAAACCTACAATTTCGTCTGATGGACCATTAGCGTTTTGTGATGGTTTTAGTGTTAATTTAACATCATCAACTCAAAGTAAATACGCTTGGAGTTCTGGAGAAATAACTAAGTCTATCAAAGTAACTAAGGCTGGCTCTTACACAGTAGCTGTTCGCGATACTAACAATTGTTTGTCTCCAACTTCTGACGCAATTCGTGTAACAGTGTACGCTTTGCCTGCTAAACCAACAATTACGGTTAAAGGTGATGGATTGGTAAAAGTTTGTGCTGATAGAAGTATCGTATTAGAGTCGTCGGTGTTAGCTTCAGGAGAAACAACAAGATTTAGATGGACAACGAATGATACAACCCGCTCGGTAACAGTAAAAGTAACTACGAAAGCTGCTGTTAGAGTAGTTGATCCAAGAGGTTGTGTATCACCGTTATCAGATACTGTAGCAGTTACAGTATTACCACTTCCTGCCGCTCCAGTGGTTACAGCCGAAGGTACAATTACTTTTTGCTCAAGAGATGTTACAGATTACACAAAAGAAAATAGCGTAAGATTGACAGCTTCTAGCTCAAATGACGTTACATGGAATACAGGTTTGGTAAGTAAAGTTCTTGACGCAGTAAAACTATCAGGACAATATTCTGCAACAGCTAAAGATGCAAATGGTTGTGTTTCTGCTCGCTCAAATGTTATTACTGTTACAGTTAAAGAAAGCCCTAGTGCTTCTGCTGCAAGTATCGTAAAAGATGGTGCATTTACATTGAAAGCTACTAACTTCCCAGACGGTACAGATTATCAATGGAAATACGGCTCAGAAGTGTTAACATTTGTAGAGGAAAGCATCAAAGCTAACCGTTATGGTGACTATTCAGCTCGTAGAAAAGTGGTTTACTCAGTACCTGCTCCATTAAACACTTTAGTTTGTTATACCGATTATTCTAAGGCTTATACCTTCAAAGAAGAGCCAGAGTTGAAAGGTTTAGCAATCTATCCAAACCCAAGTAATGGTCTAGTTACAGTAGAAACGTTAGAAAACTACAACAAAGTAAGTTTCTCAATCTACGACATGATTGGTCGTTTGATTTATACAGGCTCAATTCCAACTATTACAGGTAAAGTGGTAGTAGACTTGAGAAACCAACCAGAAGGACCTTATTTGTTCCGTTTCCAAGCAGATGGCTTTGAATTAACAAAACGTCTTGTTGTAAATAGATAATCAAAATATTTCCAGAAAAGCCCCGTCATTTGATATAATGATGGGGCTTTTCTTTTTATAGAAACCTTCATTAATCAACAAACCGTATGAGAAAGATATTCCTAACTTTTCTATTACTTTCCTTTTTGCATCTATCATCAAAAGCACAATGGTTGCGCCAGAATATCAATACAACAGCAAGCTTTAGAACTGTACACGTTGTATCTGATAAAAACGTATGGGTCAGTGGGAGTAAAGGCACTGTGTTGAGAACTATTGATGGTGGGCAAAATTGGCACGTAATTAATGTGCCTAATGCAGAGAAATTAGACTTTAGAGACATTTATGCCTTTAATGAAAGAGAGGCAATTATTGTAAGTGCAGGAGAAGCCTCAGAAGGCGCCGCAAAAATTTATCGTACTGAGGATGCTGGACAAACTTGGAATTTGGTTTTCCAAACAGAAGAAAAGGGTGTGTTCTTTGATGGAATAGACTTTTGGGATAAAAAAACAGGATTAGTATTCTCCGATCCTATTGACGGACATTGGTATTTACTCAAAACAATTGATGCAGGGAAAACTTGGCAAAAATTAACCACAATAGATTTGCCAGCCAATAGAGGTACAGAGGCGGCATTTGCAGCTTCAGGCACCAGTATGGTTACAGTAGGAAAAAAACAAGCTTATATCTGTACTGGTGGAGCTGAGATTGCAAGAGTATTTAGAACATTAAACCAAGGAAAAACATGGGAAGCAATTGATACTCCTGTACCTGCAGGTAAAGCATCAGGTCTATTCGGAATGAGATTTTGGGATAACAAACACGGTGTGGCCGTAGGCGGTGACTATTTGGAAGTTGAAAAAGACTTACCCAATGTATTGGTTACTGCTGATGCAGGCAAAACTTGGCAGTTGGAAGCTAATACCAATCCTGCTGGTTTGAAGGAGGGAGTCGCTATTTTTCAAAAGAAAATCCTTATTGCTGTTGGACCTTCAGGCACAAGCTATTCGAAAGACTTTGGGAAAAGTTGGATTATGATTGATAAAACTCCATTTCATGCTATCAGTATTGTTGGAAATAGCGTGTGGGCAGTAGGAGGAAAAGGAATGATTGCACGCTTGAATACAGATTTTTTAAAGTAGATAAGTAAAATCAGGGTACTTAATAATAAAGGGACAAAGTATAAAGCTTCGTATTTGATCAATATGAACTCTACTACTTTGTTCCTTTATCATTATAAGTTATCACTTACCTTTTACAGAAATCATCAATACTCCTATTAAGACTATTATCGTGCCGCCTATTTGCCAAATACTGATGGGTTCATTAAGAAATATGTTTGCCATGATAATCGTGGCAACAGGGCCAATACTCCCAATAATAGAAGCATTTCCTGAGCCTATTTTCTTAATGCCATCCGAAATCATAAACGATGGAATCACGGTAGTGAACAAAGCCATCACAAAAGAAAGTAAATAAGCTTCTTTGGGATAGGAGAACAAACTTGCATGATTCGTTAAAAAGAAATGTCCCATCACAATCACTGTTGAAATCAACATGGCATAACATGTAAATCGCAAAGAGCCTATTTTAGGAATCATTTCACCACTGCCAATCAAATATAAAGCATAAGTAAAGGCACTCAGAAATACTAAAAACGAGCCTAATAATAAATCCTTCTGCATCCCAATTTTGAGATCAGGGATAAAGGAAAAAAATACGCCTAGATATGTCACAACAAGTGCCAAATATTGAATTCTAGTGATTTTCTTTTTCAAGAAAATGGCTGAAACAATTACTACAATTGTTGGATATAAAAACAGAATTAATCTCTCAACACTAGCTGTTACATAATTTAGCCCCCAAAAATCGAACAGAGCCGCCAAATAATACCCAACAATACCAATCAAAACCATTGTTAGCCACTCTTTGCTACTGAGCGTTGGCTTTGTAGTATCTTTTATATTTTTGAACACCAGAATGCCTACATAAAATGGCGCTGAAAAAAGCATTCGAAGTGCAAGTAGCGAAATAGTATCTACGTGATAGTGTAGATAGTTATATCGTACCAATACGGCTTTGCCAGCAAAAGCTACCGCACCTACAAAGACAAGAATAACTCCTGCGAAATAACTAGACTTGTTGGTTGATTTTGTTTTCATCGAGTTTGAGGGCTTTGTGCGATAAGAGATTTGGTTAATTATGGAAGAAAGACTCCTACGCTTATCGCAAAACAAAAAAGAGCCTTCCTTATGCAGAAAGACTCTTTTGAGTAGTACCTTTTACCCATGACAAACCTTCCTACAACAGAAAACTGTTGAGCCAGAGTGTCGAGATAATAGTACGATTGATATTCATATTTATTAAAGGAGCAATCATTTTTAGCTGATTGGCAATTCCTTATTTTTTTCTAAAGAATAATTGAATTGGTACACCAGTGAAGTCAAAGTGCTCACGCATTTTGTTTTCTAAGTAGCGTTCATAACTTTCTCTGATATATTGAGGTAAGTTACAAAATAATACAAAAGATGGTGCTTTTGTTGGTAATTGAGTCAAATATTTAATTTTGATATACTTACCTTTCCATGCTGGAGGAGGATAGTTTTCAATTACCTGTAGCATTACTTCATTCAACTTAGAAGTAGGAATACGTTTTGTTTTATTTTCGTAAACCTCCAATACCTTTTCAACTGCTTGGAAAATACGTATTTTATCCTTTACCGAAGTAAAAATCATTGGCATATAGTTGAGCGGAGCCATACGTTGACGGATTGCATCCTCAAGGCGTTTTGAGGTCATTGAATCCTTTTCAACCAAATCCCACTTGTTGATCATCAACACAATTCCTTTTTTTGCACGGTGTGCCATCGAAATAATGTTCATATCTTGTGCCTGCAAACCAGTAAGAGGGTCGATAGTAGTCGCATCAATAACCACAACGGCAACATCACACTCTTCCATTGCTTTCAATGAACGAAGAATCGAATAGTATTCTAAGTTATCGTCGATTTTTGCCTTGCGACGAATACCTGCAGTATCTGTAATGATAAACTCTTTTCCATACAAAGTATAGTGATTATCAATGGCATCGCGCGTTGTTCCTGCGATATCAGTTACAATACTTCTTTGTTTACCTAATAGAGCATTCAAGAAAGAAGATTTTCCTACGTTTGGTTTTCCTACAATAGCAATTTTAGGAATGTCTTGGTGAGGATTTTCAATACCTTCTTCTGGAAAATGACTTACAATCCCATCAAGCAAGTCACCTGTACCCGAACCGTTTTCTGCCGAAATAGCAAATGGCTCACTTAAACCTAATTCATAAAATTCAGCAGCCATTAGACCTTTTTCGAAGGTATCAGCTTTGTTGGCTGCAACATATACAGGCTTTTTTGAACGACGTAGTACATTAGCAAAGTCTTTGTCTAAGTCGGTAATACCTGTGTGACAATCTACTACAAATAATAACACATCTGCTTCTTCGATAGCTAATTCTACTTGCTCACGAATAGCACCTTCAAATGTATCCTCTGACCCGTGCACGTATCCACCTGTATCAATAACGGTAAAGTATTTACCTGTCCACTCGCCAAAACCATAGTGACGGTCACGAGTAACACCAGATACGTTGTCCATAATCGCCTTCTTTTGCTCGATAAGGCGGTTGAATAATGTAGATTTACCCACGTTTGGGCGACCTACAATCGCTAAAATGTTTGACATTGATTTGTTTGTTTGAGCTGTTTCTCCAATTCATCCTGTCGAGCTTGTCATCGCAAGAAGGTGATTAGAAATGGAGCACCTCTGGTTAAAGATAAACTATGACACAAGTGCCAATAAAGTCCTACTAGGCTTAGCTTAATGCTTCAAGAGCTAATAGGAGAGTAGCACGACTGCTTTTACTCATTAATCTTGGCTATAACCAAACTGCTTGAGTTTTTGTGCTTTCGAACGCCACTCTGGTTCGACTTTCACAAATTGTTCTAAGAACACTTTTTTTCCAAAGAATTTCTCTAGTTCTTCACGAGCTTGAATACCTACTTTTTTGATAGATTCTCCTTTGTGACCAATAATAATGGCACGTTGGGTTACACGCTCGACGTAGATTTCTGATGAAATTCTGATGATATTATCTTCCTCTTTAAATGCCGTAATAGCTACTTCACAAGAGTAGGGGATTTCTTTTTTGTAGTTTTTGAAAATTTTCTCACGAATAATTTCCGAAGCAAAGAAGCGTTCAGGCTTATCTGTTAGCTCATCCTTTTCAAAATAAGGAGGATGATTAGGGAGACTATTGACAATAGTGTCGAAAATAGAGCCTATATTCTTTTGCCCAAGTGCTGAGATTGGAATAATTGCTTGCGTAGGGAAACGTTCACGCCAGTGAGCGATTTTTTCTTGCACTTGTTCTTCTGTAGCTAAATCAATTTTATTGATCAACAAAAGCACAGGAACATGATTGATGCGTGCTAATTTGTTGATTACATCATCTTCGTCATATTTTTCGAAAATATCCGTAACAAACAAAATAATGTCTGCATCTTCTAAAGAGCTATGCACAAAACTCATCATGGATTTGTGAAGCTCATATTTAGGCAAAATAATGCCTGGAGTGTCAGAATAAACTAATTGAAAATCTACACCATTGTGTTGCCCATTCAAAATCCCCATAATACGATGGCGAGTAGTTTGAGCTTTGGAAGTGATGATAGATAGACGCTCACCTACCAAAACATTCATTAAGGTAGATTTTCCTACGTTGGGTTTGCCAATAATACTGACAAAGCCAGCTTTGTGATTGATTTGTTCCATGAACTAGTCCACGATTACCCTTGCCATGTTAATGGAGTCCCGTACAAGATGAGAAAACTCTATCTAGGATTTAGGATGGCTTTGCCACCGTTTTCTAAATTCTCTAAAGATGAGTGTTTTGATGATGCTCGGGAGTTACCGTATCGGGCGATACAGCTCCCTATGGAATGACAACGATAAATTATTAAAAAATAAAAAGACGAGCCTTTTCAGCTCGTCTTTGCCTTGTAGCAGGAGCAGGACTCGAACCTGCGACCTTTGGGTTATGAGCCCAACGAGCTACCTACTGCTCCATCCTGCGGTGTTGTTGTGTTTGTTACTGGGTTGCAAAATTAGGGAGTTGGAGTGTTAAATGCAAATTATTGAGAAAGAAATTTTTAAAATTTTTGAAAATAATTTGTAATTACTTGTATTTCAGTGCCTTGAAAATGTAAAAATTTTCAAGAAAAATGGTGTGCGTATCTCTATATTTCATAAAAGTCAAAAAAGTAGGCTTCCTTGAAAACCTACTTTTTTGACTTTTATATAAATGTGTATCATGAAAATGAGCAAAGATCAGCTTTTAGAACATCCCTTTTGCCTTGCGAACATCTGGGTTTATCTTGTCACTTTCTACTAAGCCATCTCTCAAACGCAAAATTCGGTGCGCGTATTGAGCAATATCATCTTCGTGAGTTACCATTACAATCGTATTGCCTTTTGAGTGTAATTGGTCAAACAAGTCCATGATTTCGTAAGAGGTTTTACTATCAAGGTTACCTGTTGGCTCATCGGCGAGTAGGATAGAAGGGTCGTTGACCAAGGCTCTGGCGATAGCCACACGCTGGCGCTGACCGCCTGAAAGCTCATTAGGCTTGTGACCTGCACGGTTTTCTAAACCAACTCCTTTGAGAGCGAGCATCGCTTTTTCTATACGGTCGGCTTTGGAATAGCCTGCATAGATTAATGGTAAAGCTACATTTTCAAGCGAGGACTGACGTGGCAATAGGTTAAAGGTTTGAAATACGAAACCAATTTCCTTATTACGAACTGTAGCCAAAGCATCATCGCTCATTTTACTCACATCTTGTTCATTCAAAATATATTGTCCCGAAGTAGGTGTGTCCAAACAGCCAACAATGTTCATCAAGGTAGATTTACCCGAACCTGAAGGCCCCATAAATGCTACATATTCACCTTTGTTGACAGAAATAGAAATCGATTTGAGTGCGTCGATTACCTCTTCGCCCATGATATAGCGCTTTGAAATATTGGTAGTTTCAATAATTTTCATGAATGTTTGAATGGTTAAAGTGAAAGTAAACTTCCTATGCAATGGGCAAAAGGAGACTTGAGCTTTTTTCCTAAAACAAACATACTTATTTATTGAAAACCTGCACTTTGTTTTTCGATAAGAGCGATTTTAGCTTGATATTGAGGCAGAAAACGCTGATAATCGGTAGGGAAGCGTTTTTGAAGATCTATCAAAGCATCTTTGGCATAAGGTTCCATTCCAATCGAAAGGCTTTGTAATATATACATTTGCCAAATGGCAGGATTATCTTTTCGCCATTTTAACGCATTATTCAAAATGCGATAAGCTTCTTCCGGTTTTTTATTATTGTTATAAAAAACACTCACTTTTTCCAAGACTTTTTCATTGAGAGGATGCTGATATATGGCTAATTGAGCAGCTTTAGCATCTACAATATTTTCGGAAAAGGTGTCGCTGGTGCTCTCTTTTTTGACCAAGGTATTTAACAGCACTTGGTAATACTGTGTTTTGCTTGAACTGGTATCTGAGCTTGCCCAAGCTTGTAATTGTTCAAAAGTAAGCTGTTTGTCACCTTTGTAGAATTGTTGCATAGCATGGGCAAATTCTAAGTCTTCTGAATATTGGTCATTTTCGGCTTTTTGAGCGAAGTCACGTAAAGGAATTACAGCGCCAAGATTTTTCTGGAATAAAGCCGCATTGTAAATCAAAGCAAAAGTAGATACATCCAAGGCTTTTTGTTGGTTTGCTGAAATCTCGATCACTTCAGACTGCGCTTGCGTACTTAGCTTAAGAGCAAGTGCGTTGGCCTGATAGCTTGGATAATCAATTGCTTTGAGCTGTTGCGTATATTCCTTTTGAGTAGCTAGTTTGCCATTTTTTGCCCAAAATGCTACCAAATTACTAGCAGTAATAGGGGAATTATTAGAAAATTCCTGAGCTTTTTCTAAATAAATCAAACTGGAATCTAGTTGTTTTGCTCTGTTATAGAGATACGCTAAGTTTGTAAGAATTTCAGTGTTTTGAGGAAATTGCTTACTTGCTTCTTTAAGGGTAAACATAGCGTCAAAAAAGCGATCACGATCAGAGAAAGAACGTGCCAGCCCTTCGTAAGCATACGGAGATGGATTTTTGGCTAAAGCTCTTTTAAAATAGACAGCTGCTGTTTCATTATCGTTTTGTAAGAGTGCTAAGCTAGCCAAAGCATAGTTGGTTTTATGGTTGCGAAATTCGGCTCCTATGGCTTGTTTATAGGCCACTTCAGCAAAACGATAGTCTTGATTTGCTACCTGATGGTCACCCAATGAATTATAATACGATGCTATTGCCTGATTGAGTGTGTAGAAGGATTTCATCGAAAATAATGCCACCAAAATAATTAATGCCATGATACGAAATACATAGATAGGCAGACTTAGAGGCTTGTATAGTACCTTCGAAACAGGCAATCCTTGTTGGAAAAGTCCATAAAAATTGGATAGCACATACAATAAGAATAATAGGCCCATCACTAGATTGGAATAAGTGATAATATCCTCCCAAACTTCAATCATTGGGTCATTGGCAGTGGCGAAAGCATAAAAAATTCCAGATGTACTCAAAATTGCTAAACCAATATATATCAAGGCTGTAGCAAACTCATGATTGAGTACTTTGGCAGCTAAAATCATTCGGTCTGTGATACTCCAAATCCCTAATATCGTGGATGCTCCAAATAGCAAAAATGGATTGAGATAAAGCATATCCCAATCGATTACTTTGTTGTTGTGTAGGAAAATCAATAGCACATTGATCCAGTAAATAAGTGTAAGTACTACAAAATTGAGTAAATTTTGAGAGCCTTGAGCACGAGTACTGATAAAAACAAACCATTTAGGTACTTCATAAGCAATCCCAAATACAAAAAGAGTGCCTAAGATAAAAACTTGAGGAATGAGTTGAGTAGAAAAATGGGTAATTGCACTTAAGTAAGAAGATGTCTTGATTATAGCGCCTCCAACAATTAACCAATAGACTAAAAAAGTCAGAAACCTTATTACCGTAGAGGCATCACGTTTGAAGGCATGAAAAAAGTAACTCAAGCCTACAAAACCAATAATTATACCGAATCCTACCCAATTTCCTGTACGATTGAGAAACAAATCCCATTGCAAGGTCATAAGTAAAAAGACACATATACCTGTAAAGATGAGATACCAAGTACGAGAAATAAAGGTAATGCCAGTATAAATGAGCGAAAGTGCGACAATAGCTAAAATAGTAAAAATCCAAGAAGCTTCGACGTTGATACGCATCGTCGAAGCCAGAAATTGTTCACGAATAATATATGCTTTGCTTGGAATATGTAACATTCCATCAGCACTTTGGGCAGGGTCGAGACTGATAGTAATGTCGTCGAGTTCGCTTAGAATATCCCAATGAATGACATTTTCTAGATAATTGACATAGTAATAGGCCAAACCAACCAAGCTAGTCAGTAGAAGAGCTAGTGCAGAGAGAAAAAGCCACTGAGTATTTTTTTGCCAATGTTTCCAAAAAGCGAAAGAATGATTCATGAATTTGAGGGAATAAGATGATGCTAAACCACTACTGGTCGAATTAGTAGCGCAATAATACAACGAATTCTTTAGAACGTATACCTGAAAAATTGAGCTATTTAGTCAAATTCAATAAACGAGTAAGTTGAATTTGAATTGTTAGCTGAATTTTTTTTTAGGAAAATTTCGAAAAAAAATCTCATTTCGAAAAGATGAAAATTTGCCTTAATTTTTTTTGTCAAATTCTGAAAAAAACGAATTATCTAAAACAAATAGATTTTTTTTGGAACATTGAAAAGGAAAAATATGGCAAAAGCAAGAGTGTGCTGTAGAAAAAGCAGGATGGCAATAAGAGCCAAACTAAATAAGATTCAACAAAACCTATACCTTTTCAGCAAAAAAACTGGTAAAAATCCAAAAACAACAATTGGTTATCTGAGATTTACAGAGTAATTTTGCGCTCCGAAACGGTATAGCAAATTCACACTTTGCTTAATCACTTGATAATCAGATAACAAAATCACAATACAAAATGGCAAATGCAGTCAATAAAGGAAAGGTTACGCAAGTAATCGGTCCGGTTGTAGACGTAAGCTTCGAAGGCGAAGGCTCTAAGCTTCCTGCAATCTTGAATGCCTTGGAGGTTCAGAAAGCCAACGGCACAAAAGTTATCCTTGAAGTACAACAACACTTAGGTGAAGACCGTGTACGTACAATCGCAATGGAAGGTACAGATGGTCTTCAAAGAGGTCAAGAAGTATTTGACTTAGGTCAAGCTATTTCTGTTCCTACGGGCGATGCTATCAAAGGACGTTTGTTTAACGTAGTAGGTGAAGCAATCGATGGTATTGCTCAACCATCATCTGCTACAAGATTGCCTATCCACCGTCATGCTCCTAAGTTTGAAGAATTAGCAACTTCTACTGAGGTTTTATTTACAGGTATCAAGGTAATTGACTTGCTTGCTCCTTATGTAAAAGGTGGTAAAATCGGTTTGTTCGGTGGTGCAGGTGTAGGTAAAACTGTATTGATCCAAGAACTTATCAACAACATCGCAAAAGCTTACGAAGGTCTTTCTGTATTTGCTGGTGTAGGTGAGCGTACTCGTGAGGGTAACGACTTGTTGCGTGAGATGATTGAATCAGGTATCGTGAAATACGGTGAAGCATTCAAACACTCTATGGAAGAAGGCGGATGGGATTTGAGCAAAGTAGATGAAGAAGCTTTGAAAGAATCACAAGCAACCTTTATCTTCGGTCAAATGAACGAACCTCCAGGTGCACGTGCTCGTGTTGCTTTGTCAGGTTTGACAGTTGCTGAATACTTCCGTGATGGTGATGGCGAAGGCAAAGGACGTGATATCCTTTTCTTTATCGACAACATCTTCCGTTTTACTCAGGCGGGTTCTGAGGTATCTGCCCTTTTGGGTCGTATGCCTTCAGCCGTAGGTTACCAACCAACATTGGCAACTGAAATGGGTGCGATGCAAGAGCGTATTGCTTCAACAAAACGTGGTTCAATTACTTCAGTACAAGCGGTATATGTACCTGCCGATGACTTAACTGACCCTGCTCCTGCAACAACATTTACCCACTTAGATGCTACTACGGTATTATCTCGTAAAATTGCTGAGTTAGGTATCTATCCTGCAGTAGACCCATTGGATTCTACTTCTCGTATTCTTTCTGCTGACGTATTGGGTGACAAACACTACAATACTGCTCAACGTGTGAAAGAAATCTTACAACGTTACAAAGAATTACAAGATATCATCGCTATCCTTGGTTTGGACGAATTGTCTGAAGAAGATAGATTGGTTGTATCTCGTGCTCGTCGTGTGCAACGTTTCTTGTCTCAACCATTCTTCGTAGCTGAACAATTTACAGGCTTGAAGGGTGCGTTGGTAGACATCAACGATACTATCAAAGGTTTCAACGAAATCATTGATGGTTTGTATGACCACTTGCCAGAAGCTGCATTCAACTTGGTAGGTACTATCGAAGATGCAGTTGCTAAAGGTGAGAAATTGTTGGCAGACGCAGCTAAATAATTTGGAAATTTGAAAATGTGTCAGTTTGAACAGAATTGACACATTTTTGATTTGAATTCTTTTCAAATTTTCAGGTTCTCAAATTTTCAAATTCTTATAGAAATGAACTTACAAATTATTACTCCGGATAAGACGGTTTTCTCTGGTGAAGTATCAGTGGTAACCTTGCCTGGAACTAATGGTTCTTTCCAAATTTTGAAAGACCACGCCCCAATCGTTTCTACGTTGGGTAAAGGCACTTTGATGGCTGATAAGCAAGAATTTACAATCGACGGCGGAGTGGTTGAAGTAGTTAACAACAAAGTGCTAGTTTTGGCCGAAGCTGTTTTGTAATTTGCTTTACAATGCCTTCTTCAAAAGCGATACAGTCTGACTGTGTCGCTTTTTGTTTTTTATATGTTTCTACAGTTATTTATTTCTCCCCAAATCTAAACTCACTTTTTCTTCGTAGATATTTTCAGAACACTTCAGATAAGTAAAAGAAGTTAGCTGTTATTAGTGTATTAGTTATTTTAGAATGCTTTCATAATCATCTGAAGAATACTACCAAAATCTGCCGCAGATATACTATTCATTTAATCTTTTTTGCCGTATGGAAGTAACCAATCCATGGATAAATGATTACTATATCTCAAGCTTTTAGTTAATTTTTATCTGGAGTCTTAGCGTGCTGTTGTTGTTTTGAGGCTTTTACTCCTGTTAAGAAAACCATTCTTAGTTCTTAAAATTTGAATCCTTTATTGTAAAAATATTGGTGATGCTCCTTTGCATTCACCCTGATACTTTATTGTCCTTATTTACTAACCTTATTTTGTTTTATGTGGTATAATTCATTGCTCGAAAAAGATCTATTGCCCGATTTTTTAATTCGATATGGTATTCGACAATTGGTCGAACAGCGTTTGAAAGATGAAAATAAAGGCGAAACAGAATTGCAACATCAACATTTACTGAATCTCCTTGAGGAGCTTCGTAACTCGCCTATTGCTATCAATACAGCAGAAGCAAACGAACAGCACTATGAAGTGCCAACCCAATTCTATCAATATTGCTTAGGGAAGCATCTCAAATATTCTTGTGGTTATTGGAAAGAAGGGGTAACAGATTTGGATACTTCCGAAGCCGATATGCTTGAACTCACTTGTCAGCGTGCCGAATTAGCCAATGGACAGGATGTGCTCGAATTGGGATGTGGATGGGGCTCACTGTCATTGTATATGGCTGCTAAATATCCTGCAAGCCGTTTTACAGTAGTATCAAACTCCAAGACACAAAAGGCTCATATCGACGAACAAGCGCGTCAAAGAGGTATTGTAAACCTTCAAGTAGTAACCTCAGATATCAATGTGTTCGATACTCATAAGGAACATTATGACCGTGTAGTATCTGTCGAAATGTTTGAACACATGCGTAACTACAGACTTTTACTACAGAAAATATCGTCATTCTTGAAGCCTTCAGGAAAGCTCTTTGTTCACATTTTTACGCATAAAGAATATGCCTATAAGTTTGAAGTAATTGACGAGTCCGACTGGATGAGTAAATACTTCTTCACAGGAGGTATTATGCCAAGCGACCATTTGTTATTTTACTTCAATGACCATCTTTCGGTAGATAAGCATTGGCATGTGAATGGTACGCATTATGGCAAAACATCAGAAGCATGGCTACAAAAAATGGATGCTCACAAAGCGCAAATTATGCCTTTGTTTGAGCAAACCTATGGGAAAGACCAAGCAGTGAAATGGTGGGTATATTGGCGTTTGTTCTATTTGGCTTGCGCCGAATTGTTTGCCTACAACGGCGGTAATGAGTGGATGATTAGTCATTATTTATTTAAGAAAAACTAGATGGAAAAAATAGCAATCATAGGGACTGGCATTGCTGGGATGGGATGCGGTCATTTTCTCCATCAGGATTATGATATTTCTCTTTTTGAACAAAATAACTATATCGGCGGGCATACAAATACCATGACCGTCGATGAGGAAGGTACTCCTGTACATATCGACACAGGATTTATGGTCTTTAACTTTCAGACCTATCCAAATTTGTGTAAACTTTTTGAGGAAATAAAAGCTCCTATCAAAAAGACAGATATGTCTTTTAGTGTACAACATTTGCCATCTCAGCTAGAATATTGCGGCTCAGGATTAAATGGCTTGTTTGCGCAGAGAAAACAGCTTTTTTCGTTGAAACACTGGAAAATGCTTTTGCAAATCGGTCGTTTCAATGAACAATCTGTCAAGATTTTGGACGACCCCAAATATCAGAATCATACCCTGGGAGAATATATCCGTGAGTTTGGTTTTGGCGAGGATATGCTTTGGAAATACCTTGTGCCTATGAGCTCGGCGGTGTGGTCGACACCTATGGAATTGATGCTCGATTTCCCAGCTGTTTCTCTGATTCGATTCTTTTATAATCATGGTTTTCTGGGACTCAACACGCAACATCAGTGGTACACGCTCGATGGTGGAAGCCGTATGTATCGAGATATTTTGATAAAACCTTTTCAAGAAAAAATACAGATAGGGTGTGCTGCGGTAAGTGTAAAGAAAGAAGCAAATGGTGTGAGCGTGTTACTTAGCGATGGCACAACTGAGCTTTTTGATAAAGTCATCATTGCCACTCATGGCGACCAAGCGTTGGGCTTGCTCGAAGAGCCCTCTGTTTTACAAGATAAATTGTTATCCAAATTTAAGTACCAGAAAAATATTGCAACGCTACATACCGACGAGTCTATTATGCCTCAAAATCGCTTGACTTGGAGTAGTTGGAATTATCGGATTGAGTCAACCGAAAAAGGTTTGCAGCCTTCAATTATTTATTGGATGAATCAGTTGCAGGGCGTTTCTAAGAAGAAAAACTACTTTGTTTCGATTAACGCTCAGCCTAATATCGATCCTTCCAAGATATTGAAAGTGATAGAATATGAGCACCCACTGTTTGATGTTCCAGCTATGCAAGCACAACAACAATTGCATTTGCTGAATACCGAAGGAGGTATTTATTTCTGTGGAAGTTATTTCAAATATGGCTTCCATGAAGATGCTTTTACTTCTGCGGTGAACTTATGTAGAACGCTTACGGGCAAAAATATTTATGGCTCATGAAATCCTGTATCTATGAATGTAAGGTAATGCACCAGCGAAGTGAGCCCATCAAACATGGATTCACGTATAAGCTGTTTATGTTTTACCTTGATTTAGATGAACTTGATATCATTCCAAAACATGTGAAATGGATTAGTCGAAATCGTTGGAATGTATTTAGTTTTTTTGATAAAAACCATTTGCAGTACCCAAAAGAAAAGCCTGAAACCAATAAAGATGTGAAGGAGCAAATCTTGACGTACTTGCATGCTAAAGGAATAGATTTGAAAGGTGGAAAAATCATGCTTTTGACCCACCTTACTACATGGGGATATCAGTTCAATCCTGTATCATTTTATTACTGTTTTGATGAAAAAAAACACCCTGTATGTGTAGTTGCGGAGGTGAGTAATACATTCAGAGAAATGAAGCCCTATTTGATTCAGTCTTTTCTGGAAAAGGAAGAACGCTTTGAGCATCGAGAAGTCAAGCATTTTTATGTGTCGCCTTTTATTGATATGGATGCCGAATTTGACTTCAAACTTCGTATACCCAATGAGTCGTTGCATATCAAGATAGATGATTTTAAAGGTGACAAATCCTTTTTCAAAAGTACGCTTTGGGGTAAAAAAAAGCCACTAAACAATGCCAATGTCGCTTGGTATGCGATTCGATTTCCGATGATTACCCTTCGTATTATGTGGCTCATTCATTGGAATGCTTTTGTACTGTGGCTGAAACGGCTTCCGTTTTATGCCAAAAAATCGCATCCAGAGCTTCAAAGAGACATATATAGACCTCTTTCTCACTAACCATAAATCCTTATTTTGTTATGACAACAACTTTGAAAAATACACAGCGTACCAAACCTAGTTTTTATCAAAAAGCGATTTTGGATGTTTTGCAAAAAATGACCTTGGGTAAATTACAAGTGACATTACCAAGTGGAGAAGTGTTGTTTTTTGGAAACACGCAGGTCTTTCCAACAGCTAAAATTGAGATTAAAGACGAACGATTTTTTAAGCATATCATGCTTTACGGAGATATTGGTTTTGGCGAAGCCTACGTAATGGGCTTTTGGGATACCAATAATATTACGCAGGTAATTCGTTGGTTTTTGGATAACCTCGAAAATGTCCCTGTTATTTCTGGTAATAAAACCCAAAACTGGCTTTTGAACCTACTCAAGTTGAGTAATAAAATCTATCATATTGGGCGTGCGAATAGCTTGGATGGCTCTAGAAAGAATATATCCGAACATTATGATTTGAATAATGATTTTTTTGCGCTGTTTCTTGACCCTTCTATGACCTATTCAAGTGCTTATTTTAAAGAAAAAGGCTTGTCATTAGAAGAGGCTCAACTCGAAAAGTATGAACGTTTGTGCCGTCAGTTGCATCTCAAATCTACTGACCATGTACTCGAAATTGGAAGTGGTTGGGGCGCTAATGCTATCTACATGGCCAAAAATTATGGTTGTAGAGTTACTTCTGTAACTATCTCGGAAGAGCAACACAAGCTGGCAACTGAGCGAGTAAAAGCCGAGGGCTTGAGCGATAGAGTCGAGATTTTGTTGAAAGATTACCGCCTGATTACAGGGAAATTCGATAAGATTGTTTCTATTGAAATGCTAGAAGCAGTAGGACATGAATTTTTGCCAGTCTATTTTGCTAAATGCAACGAACTTCTCAAAAAAGATGGTATTCTGGCTTTTCAAGTAATTACTAGTCCTGATTCTCGCTATGAATCTTTAAGAAAAGGCGTGGATTGGATTCAGAAATATATATTCCCTGGTTCGTTGTTGCCTTCGGTAGGAGCTATTAATCAGGCTATCAACAAAACTAGTGATTTTACATTGGTCAACCTCAAAGATATGGGCTTGGATTATGCCTATACTTTGAAATTGTGGTATGACCAGTTTCATCAAA
Organism: Flectobacillus rivi; assembly: GCF_030056655.1. Lineage (NCBI taxonomy): Bacteria > Pseudomonadati > Bacteroidota > Cytophagia > Cytophagales > Flectobacillaceae > Flectobacillus > Flectobacillus rivi. The sequence goes on along the minus strand of NZ_JASHIE010000008.1, from coordinate 81,026 downwards.
ATATTCAACAAGTCAAGGCGCTAGGCTTTGATGATACGTTTATTCGTAAGTGGAGTTATTATCTGAATTATTGCGAGGCTGCCTTTGCCAGCCGTAATATTCATGTAATGCAATTGACCTATACACGACCGAATAATACCACTCGATAAGTTTTTCGTACCTATATCGTTAACTCTCAAAACAAGCCTGTATTTTTGGCGAAGTATTCTTTGGGTAGAAGTAATTGACAGCGTTTTAATATGAAGTCACTTACTTTTACTCAAAGATTTTTTGCTGTTATCCTATCATAAAACAGGAGTATGTATAAGATAGAAATACCTGTGTTTTGAGAAAAATGAAATTCCCCTTCTATTGCTTTTTGTTATTACTAACATTTGTTTGGGCTTGTAACTCTTCGGAGCCTCCCAAGCAGATCACACCAGCTTTTTATTATTGGAAAACCGTTTTTAAGTTGTCCAATGATGAAGCGCAAATCCTTACAGATAATCATATTCAAAAGTTATATGTCAAGTATTTTGATGTGGATTTGGATGAGCGTACCGCAAAGCCGACTTTCAAAGCCGTATTGATACCCAAGCAAAAAGTACCTCAAGGAATGAGTGTTGTACCCGTGGTATATCTGACTAATCAAACCTTGAAATGGCTTGAACCTCGATATTTGGAAGATTTTACTGAAAAAATAATAGATAAAATAGAGGTTATTCATCAGGGTTGGATAGGCGAATCTGTCGGGAATAATGAAATTCAAATAGATTGCGACTGGACTTTATCTACCAAGAAAAAATATTTTACTCTATTAACGATTCTTCGTAAGAAGTATCCTCATATCAGCGTTACGATTAGGTTGCATCAAGTTAAATTTTCAGAAAAAACAGGCGTACCTCCTGTCGAACGAGGTATGTTGATGTGCTATAATATGGCAGATTGGAAAAATGAAAAAACGGCAAATTCAATTTTTACGCCCGATGTTCTAAGCCAATACATCGGCGAATTGTCAGAATATCCTTTGCCTTTGGATTTAGTAATGCCTGCCTTTCATTGGACTGTAGGGTATCGAAATCATCAATTTCAGTATTTTTTGAATGCCGTCAGTTCCAAGGATTTTAGCAGTATATCTCTATTTGAACAAGACAAAAATCGGTTTATCGCACAGCGAGATATCACTTTATGGGGTATTGGAATTCGTAAAGGAGACGTGTTCCGAACCGAAGAAGTGGCTTATGATGACCTCTCAAAAGGTTGTCGATTGATAAAGAAGAAAATATCAAATCAAAAACTTACATTTGCCCTATATCATTTAGATTCCGAAAGTCTCAAAACTTACACACATGAACAAATTAAAGAACTATATCAACCTGAGTAAAAAGTCTGTTGCCTCACTTGTGATTTTTACCATTTTGGCCTGTGGTCCTGGCATGGCAGATTACGATGAATTTATGAGTTTTTTCATGCCTGAATCTGCTACCGTAAAAGGGGGTGATTTAAAATATGCGTATTCGTCTCAGTTTTTTTATAATGATTATGACGATTATAACGTCGGCAATGAAGATACTATTGACCACGAAAAACCGCTCAATATCTCAGCTTGGAGTAAATACGTAGGAGGGAAGATATCTAAAAAACAAATTGAACAATCACTTTACGGCACTTCTTCAGCATTACAAGATTGGTTGGCAAGTCATCAAAAAGCTGAAGCTGCCGATTATATTACATTTGTGCGTGGTATTGACCAAGCGTATAAGCGTGAAACGGTTGATTACTTTACAGAAACTAAAGTAGATACAGTTGCTTTGGTTGAGTTATTTACAAATGCCAAAGCCGCATTGCCTCAGTTGAAAGATGAGTTTGTGAAAGAACGTTATGCCTTCCAAACAATCAAGTTGGCAATGATGAACGACCAACCGCAAGAGGCCTTACAAGTATATGATGCAGCAATAAAACCTTTGAAGAAAAAGACCTATATCTCCGACTGGGCATTGTCTCGTAAGGCAGGAGCACTTATTGCCTTGGGTGATTCGGTACAGGCGTATTACGATTTTGCTCAAGTATTTGACCGCTGTCCAAGTCGTCGCCATGCGGCAGACTTAAGTATTCGCTCAAGAGGAATAGGATTTCAGGAAGGGGCTGTTGCCTTGTGTAAAAATAGTCATGAAAAAGCAGCAGTGTATGCTTTCGCAGCAATCAAACCTAGTGAAGAAGGGTTGAAGTTTTTAGAAAAAATGGTTGATTTAGACCCAACGCATCCTTTGATAGAGCTCGTGATGTCACGAGAAATCAACAAGAATGAAGCGCTTTACTACAAGCAAGTAGACTATTGGATGGGCGAACCTGATGCTAATAAAGAAAAAGAAAATCACGATAAGGCTATTCCATATTGGCAAAAACTAAAAGATTTTGCCACAGCTTGTTCTACTAATCCACAAGTTCCTAAGACAGGTTTTTGGTTGGGAGCCTTATCTTATTTGGAATATATAGAAAAGAATTTTGATAAGTCTGCTGAATATTTGGCTGAAGCAAAATTAGTGGTTAAGCCAAATACTGGTTTGAGTAAGCAATTGGAAATCCAAGAATTGTTGTTGCTAAGTAATAAATCACCTAAAATTACCCCAGAATTAGAAGATGAAATTACACCAGTATTGGCATCATTTGGCAAGCCGAAAGATTTTCGCATGAGCAATGCTTTAGCAGAAGCTTCAAAGCAATTGATAGCACGCTATTATGGTCGTTTGCCACACGAGAAGGAAGAAAAACAAGGCTGGTTGGCTAGTTGTATGAATAAGAAAAGCGAACCCGAAAAGGTTACGATTCCTTATCCCAAAGCCAAGGCATATTTGTTGGCTGCATTGACCAGCTACCAAACAAATTCTGGTCATGAGTATGGAGGATATATGTCGCAAACCGATATGTATGCCATCGAAGACACCACCGAATCCAAAACCATTGAACAAGTAATTGCCTATTTTCAAGAGTCAAAAAAATCAGCTTATGATTCTTTGCTTCAATCAATGACAGGTTTTAGCCAAGATCATTTATATGTATTGTTGGGTCGCCGTGCCTTGTCGGAGCATGATTATGCCAAAGCAACTAAGGCATTTGAAAAAGTAGCGCCAGAGGTATGGCGTCAGGAGCCTTGGAAGAGCTATTTCAACGAAGATCCATTCTTTATGACTACAACTAATAAAGAAAAACGTAGTACTTACACTCCAGTAGCTTTTGCACAAAAAATGCAAGAGTTGGCTAGTCGTTTGGCAGATAACCCTAACGATTTTGAAGCTGCTTATTTATTGGGTTGCGGAGCATACAGTATGTCGTATCAAGGTAACTCGTGGGTGCTATTACGTCGCGAATGGAGTACAGGCGAAGTTAATGGATATGTGCAGAAAGATTATGAGACCGATTATTATTTGGCAACTAAAGCAAAAAGTTATTTTGAAACAGCCTTAAAAAGCCCTGATGCTGAGCTTGCAGCTAAGGCAGCATTCGGTGCTGCCAAATGTGAAAATGCAGCTTTCTTTGTCCATGCCAATAGCCAGTCTGGTGAAGAAGATTACACCGTATTTGAAGCCAGAATTGCTAAAGATAAGGCTCGTGATTACGAACACTATTTTACGCTTTTAAAAGAAAAATATAAGAATACTAAGTTCCAGAAGTCCTTAATTCGTGAGTGCTCAGATTATAGCACTTTTGTGAAAGTCAAGAAGTAATAGTTCTTTAAACGTCGGCTAGTCAAAGAGATAGAATACCTATTCAGTTTGATAAGCAGGCTCTTTTTTGTATTTTTACCGTCAAGAATTAACACAAAAAACAATGAAAAAAATATTTCTCTTCGTAGTACTGGTATTTTCTTTAACTAGTTGTCAAAAGACTGTTTATTTAACAGGAAGCTTGATGCACACCTTACAAGAAAACGAACTGGATTTAGCTAAAATACAATTCTACAATGATAATCCATTAGTTTTGGAGAGAGAGGTGCCTTCTTCTAACGCCAATATCAAATCTGGTAAGGTATTCTTCAAAAATGGGCGATATATCAATCGCATATCTTTGGATAAAAATACACCAGGGATGGTTCAGCGCGAAGAAAATGGTTCTTTGTTAATTACATTCGAACAAACTTCTGATGGAGAAAACTGGTTGCGTTTTGGAGCTGTTCCTGGAGAAAAAGGTGAATATTTTTATCAGTTGATTGACCAGAAGGGAAGTCCAAGTTTTTCAAGAATTGATTACGAAGGAAACATGTATTTAGTGATATTTCCAACTCGTGTAAGATTACTTCTTTCTAAGAGTGTATTAACTAATTTGAAAGTGAAAGAAAGACACATGAAAGGTGTCCGTGTAAAATAAATTGTGATTTCAGTTCACAAAAAAAGAGGCTTCGAAAGAGCCTCTTTTTTTTTATCCATTGAAATAGAGCACTTAACCATTGAAAGACTCAGTAATGTAAAATATAGTATTTTTTTGATTTTCAGGAGGTAAGTGGCGTGAAATTTGATTCAAATAAGATATCCGCCGTAAACCAACTAATCATTTATAAACTTGTATGAAATATACATTTTGGCTCAATTTATGCGTTTTGACAAGCGCTGTGATTAATCTATCTTTTGTTGCTCCATTACCATATCATCCCAAAAATAAAGTGAAGCAACTGGTCTATGACAAAGAAGTTGTATTTCTCTTAAAATCTCACGATGATAATAACGTCCCTAAGTCATCATTACGAGGTAGAGCTGTAGGTCTTTCTAATGAACTTATTAACCTTAAGACTATTCTGGAAAATGACCAAGTAAAGTTTACTTGGACTGCCGAAACCAACGAAGTAAAGCGATATATCCTTCAATCAAGCTCTGATTTGGAGTCTTATGTAGATATTGCTGAAATTAAGGGAGGGAAAAATAATGAATTACTTACTTATACAGATGAGATTCACTCACAGGAAGCTGCTAAGTTTTATCGTATTCTTGCCGTAAAATCAGATAAAAATATCCAAGTATATGCCCCTATGGCTATCTATCGTCCTGATTTTAAAGGTGTAACAATTCATAGTGACGAGCAATCAGATATGATTCGAGTAAAACAAGATGATGTTGATACAGCCGAAATTTTAGTAAGTACAGCTTCAGGGATGGGTGTACCATGCCAAGTAATAGTAAAAAGTAGCTCTGAAGCAATTTTATGGCCTAGTTACGAATTATCTAATGGCGAATATAGCGTACGTTTGCGCACAACAAAAGGCGAACGAAAATTCAGATTACTTGTAGCCAAACCAGACAAGATGTTTTAATATCAACTAACCCTAAATAAATTCAGTAAAAAAGGATAGTCAAAACGATTATCCTTTTTTTATAAATAAATATATTGTTATGCTTGCATAATAATATATTCTTGCACAAATTTACATTTATATTAGTATGCTTAGCATACCTTTTACTAACTGTAGTAATAGCCTAAGATATATAAACCACTTAAACTCTATTCACTCGTATCCGCGACAATTTTACAGTTAGATTCTTGCCTCTCGCCCTATAGTAAGTACTAATGCAGAACTGTGAGTTATGATCTTAAAATGCTTAATCTCAGAAACTATCACTCTTCATTTTGTACGCTAGCTTAGATGATTTATGTCCCAATAATGAAAATCTTGAAGAAATATGAAAGCTGACAAAACCGTAGATTATCACATTAAGGCAGGATGGCATGCAATCAGTAGAATGTATAATTCTTATGCAGCACAGTTTGATATGACCATGGCTATAGGATATGTTTTGTTGAATATCGACAAAAACGGAACTCCTGCCACTAAAATAGCTCCCGCACTAGGGCTTGAGCCTCGTAGCTTGACGCGTATGCTCAAATCGCTTGAAGATAAAAAGTGGATTCGTCGTGAAACCGACGAGGACGACCGCCGTGTTGTAAAAGTTTATTTGACCGAAGAAGGTAAACGTAAACGTGACAAAGCTCGTAATGGTGTAATTATGTTTAATAACCTAATTTATGAAAAAATTGGAGAGGAAAAACTACAGACATTTTTTGAGGTGATGGAGCAAATCAGTGAGGTTGTCGACTCTGAAGCTGCCAATTATAAGGCGGAGAATATTGAAGAGTTTTTGTAATAAATAAGCACTCTATGTAGATACCAACAGAAGAGTGGTTGATGCGTCTTTACTATTTTTGCTTCTAGAAATAATACTATTTTTACTTTTTTAGAAAATATTTTAAATGTTATGCTTGCATAACATTTTTTTTATTTATTATATTTACAGAAAATTAGTATGCTTGCATACGATAGTCTAGCTTTTAGAAAATTTTCGAATCGTAAAATATTCAAAATATGGTACTTACAGATAGCAAATCATCCATTAAAGGAGGAGAGTTCTTGATAAAAGACATTGATGCTTCTCAAATTTTCATTCCTGAAGAATTCAATGAAGAGCAACAAATGATTGCTCAGACCTGTGTAGATTTTTTGCGTACAGAAGTACATCCGAAACTCGATGCTATTGATTATGCAAAAGATACCAACCTAATGGTCGAGTTATTGGATAAGGCTGGAGAATTGGGATTATTAGGAACTGCTATTCCTGAGGAGTTTGGTGGTTTTGGCATGAACTTCAATACTTCAATGCTTGTAACAGAAGCTTGTGGTGGTGGACATTCGTTTTCGGTAGCGCTTTCGGCACATACAGGTATTGGAACCTTGCCTATTTTGTATTATGGAACAGAAGAACAAAAAGCCAAATATTTACCCAAATTAGCAACAGGCGAATGGAAAGCGGCGTACTGTTTGACAGAGCCAGATTCTGGATCGGATGCTAATTCAGGAAAAACAAAAGCAGTATTGTCTGAAGATGGCAAACACTATATCATCAACGGGCAAAAGATGTGGATCACCAATGGTGGTTTTGCTGACTTGTTCATTGTTTTTGCTAAAATTGATAATGATAAGTCATTGACGGCATTTATCGTGGAAAAGTCGTTTGGCGGTATTACCATGAACGAAGAAGAGCGTAAAATGGGTATCAAAGGTTCTTCAACACGTCAGGTATTCTTTAATGATTGTAAAGTGCCAGTCGAAAACCAATTGTACACACGTGAGGGAGGTTTTAAGATTGCTGTAAATATTTTGAATATTGGTCGTATCAAATTGGCTGCTGCCGTAGTAGGGGCAAGCAAAGGAGTTATTTCTACCGCTGTAAACTATGCCAACGAACGTAAGCAGTTTGGTACTAGTATCTCTAGCTTTGGAGCAATCAAGCATAAAATTGGCGATATGATTGCTAAAGTTTTTGCTTCTGAGTCGGCTTGCTATCGTGCAGGACAAAATATCGATGATGCTATTGATACTTTGCTAGCATCGGGTATGGAGAGTGGACAGGCAAAGCTCAAAGGCGTAGAGCAATTTGCGATTGAATGTGCTATGTTAAAAGTTCATGGTTCGGAGGTATTGGATTATGTTGTAGACGAAGGGGTGCAGATTTACGGAGGTATGGGCTTTTCGGCTGAAGCACCAATGGATCGCGCTTATCGTGACTCAAGAATCAACAGAATCTTTGAAGGTACCAACGAAATCAACCGTTTGTTGTCTGTAGGTACTATCGTAAAACGTGCTATGAAAGGTGAGTTGAATTTGATGCCTGCGGCTATGGCAGTTGGGAAAGAAATTTTATCAATTCCTGATTTTGGTGCAGAAGAGGAAGATGGCTTATTTATTCCTGAGAAAAAAGCACTCAAAAACATGAAAAAAGCCATTTTGATGATTGCTGGTGCATCGCTTCAGAAGTTTATGATGAAGTTTGAGGAGGAACAAGAAATCATCATGAATCTTGCCGATATGTTGATTGAAACTTATGTGGCTGAATCGGTGCTGTTGCGTGTTGAAAAATTAATTACACTTCGTGGCGAAGAGGCTTGTGCTTTGGAAAAAGATGCTGCTTTGGTGTATTTACATTCTGCTATTGATAAGTTGAATTCTGCAGGAAAAGTAGCAATTACTTCATTTGCTGAGGGCGACGAATTACGAGTAATGTTGATGGGTTTGAAACGTTTTACGAAAATCGAGCCAATTAATTTGAAGGATGCAAGAAGAAGATTGGCTGATGCTGCGATCCAAAAGAACGGATATATTTTTATATAAAGATTTAAAGTCTTTAGCAGGTAAAAATTGTATTCGTAATATTATTAGAAATACTTTTAAACTTTAGGCTTACAGCATAAAGCCTAGAGCTTAAAGCGGGTAAAATGCCCACTAACTTAATTCGCTTACAGTTATTAGATTAAAATTTATGAAGGGGATTTTTAGGTAAATAGAAAGGAGGTGATGTTTTTCACCTCTTTTTTTGTGCTATAACTTAGCTATTGGGCATAAAAAAAGTCACTCTGTAAAGAGTGACTTTTTTGTATATTGCTTTTGTCAAGAGACTATTTCTTTTTAGCTTCTTTAACTTTTGCAGCTCTACCGTGTTTGCCACGAAGATAGAACAATCTTGCACGACGTACTCTACCTTTACGCAATACTTCGATTTTGTCGATGTTTGGTGACAACAAAGGGAAAATTCTTTCAACACCTACACCGTTAGAAATTTTACGAACTGTGAAAGTCTCACCAGCACCGCTGTTACGACGTTGGATCACAGTACCTTGGAATACCTGAATACGCTCTTTGTTACCTTCACGGATTTTAACGTGTACGTTCAAAGTATCACCTGCTGAGAACTCGGGCAATTCTGCACGGCGTGCAGCGTTTTCAGCTTCTACCAATTTGATTAAATCGTTCATCTTGAATGATTTTTATTGTTTAAGTCCTAAATTTTTTGACTTGATTAATAACTAGCGGTGATATTAAAGGTCTGAAAAACAATACATTATTGTAGTTTGACTGCCCAATCACATAATTACTAAATCTTTGGGGGTGCAAAGTTCCGAAAAAAAATATGTAAAACCAATAAATTGCTTAAGGATTTTAGAAAAAACTTGGAGGCTTTATGATGCATTTGGCTGTAAGCTCTAAACATTAGATACAAAAGCTTCAATTTTTCATCAGAAATACTATTTAACTTTTAGCCTACAGCATAAAGCCTAGAGCTAAAAGCGAATAAAACTATTTTACTTTTGCCACTAACTTACTTTTGCACACATCTTTAGCTTTTATACAATGAAAAAAATATTTGATGCCCAGCAGATTCGTAACTGGGATGCTTATACTATTGCACAGGAACCGATTACTTCCATTGATTTGATGGAGCGAGCCTCTGAAGCATTTACGGATAGGTTATTGTCACTTTTTTCAGACACCGACTTTACGATTTTTTGTGGAAAAGGTAATAATGGAGGAGATGGGTTGGCTATTGCTAGAATACTTGCCTCAATGAATAAAAAGGTTGAGGTTTATGTCATAGAATATAGTGCTCAAGCTAGTGCTGACTTTTTGATTAATTACGACCGACTAGCTAAAATAACCACTGTGCATACCATTAGTAGCTTGAAGGATTTTCCCGTTATTGGGCAAAATTCTGTTGTGGTAGACGCGATTCTTGGGTCTGGTGTGAATAGACCAGTAGAAGGTATTTTGAAAGATGTTATTCAGAAAATAAATCAAAGCAAGCTTCCTATTATTTCAGTAGATATCGCCTCGGGACTATATGTTTCTCAGCCAATTGCTGGGGACAATACCATTATTTGCCCTGATTATACCCTGACTTTTGAAGCTCCAAAACTAGCTTTTTTGATGCCTCAAAATCTACAATATGTGGGTGAATGGGAATGTGTCCCTATTGGTCTTTCGAGTAAATATGCTCAAAATACAATAACTTCCTATTTTTGGACAGATATGGTGTCGCTTAAAAAAAGGGCGAAATTTTCACATAAAGGTACATTTGGGCACGCTTTGCTGGCTGTCGGAAGTTATGGCTCGATAGGAGCGGCGGTACTTTCAGCAAAAGCTTGCTTGCGTTCGGGAGTGGGTTTACTAACCACCTATATACCCTCTTGTGGATACCAAATTATGCAGGCGTCTGTTCCAGAAGCCATGTGCCAAACAGATCCAGCAGAAAAAGAATTAAGTATTTGCCCCAACCTTGAAAAATACACTGTTATTGGCGTAGGGTGTGGTTTGGGGAAAAGTAATAAAACAAAAGCATTTCTGAAAGCGATTTTACAACAAGCAAAAAGCCCCATAGTTCTCGATGCAGATGCTCTAAATATCATTGCAGAAGAGTCAAATTTATTAGAATTGATTCCTCCAAAATCGATTTTAACACCGCATCCCAAAGAATTACAACGTTTGATAGGAGCTTGGGAAAATGATTTTGACAAACTAGAAAAAGTAAAAGTGTTCTCTCAAAAATATGATTGTATTGTGTTGATAAAAGGGATGTACACTGCTATAGTTTTACCCAATCAAGAAGTTTATTTTAACTCGACAGGTAATGCAGGAATGGCAACAGGAGGTAGCGGCGATGTGTTGACAGGCATTATCACAGCATTAATAGCCCAAGGGTATTCGTCGGAAGAGGCTGCGATTATTGGTGTATTTAAGCATGGTGAAGCAGGAGATATGGCAGCACAGGAAAGAGGACAAATGGCAATGCTACCAAGTGATATTATTGAAAAATTGAGATGGTAAACACGTAAGTCATTTCAAATTTAGTGATTTAAGAAATTGTGAATGAGTGATTTTTTAATAGGAATTTTACTAGTAGAGACGCAATGATTGCGTCTAAAGCCGAGTCATGTCTAGCATGGTAGTCTCAAAAAAGGCGGTTGGGAAATATTTCCCAACCGCCTTTTTTGATGAAAACTTGGAGAATAATTCCAATCCTAAAATTCGGGATTACTCATATTCTTATTTCAACAATTGATACACAATAAATGCCGATAAATATGCTAGCGTAGTCATATAAACCAACTGAATAGCAGGATAACGCCATGACTTTGTTTCACGATATGTTGTAGCCAAGGTACTCATACATTGCATAGCAAAGGCATAAAATATCATGAGTGAAAAGCCTAATGCTGCGTCGTACATCGGTTTGCCAGTTTCAGGGTTTACTTCGGCACGCATACGATTCATGACAGTGGTGTTTTCGTCGTCTACTTCGCCTCCTAAACTATAAATTGTGGACATAGTTCCTACAAACACTTCACGTGCTGCAAAAGAAGTTAACAAGGCAATGCCGATTTTCCAGTCATATCCTAAAGGCTTAATAGCAGGTTCGAGAACCTTACCAAAATGACCCGCATACGATGATTCCAGTTTTTGAGCAGCAATTTTATTTTCTAAATCCGCTCCTGTTAAAGTTGGATTTTCAGTTTTCACTTTTTGTTCTGCTTCTTGCATTGCATTGCCTGGACCATAGCTAGCCATTACCCAAAGCACAATCGAAATAGCAACGATAATTTTACCAGCTTCAAATACGAAAGCTTTGGTAGAATTAAGCAAAGAAATCATAATGTGCTTGAAACGAGGACCTTTGTAAGAAGGAAGCTCCATGATGAAATAACTTCTTTCTTTGGCTTTTAATACTACTTTTAGTATCCATGCCGACAGAATCGCCATTCCAAAACCTAGTAAATACAAACCAAATAAGGCAACTCCTTGCAAACTGAAAATGCCAAAAAGGGTGCTCTTTTCTGGAACTACTAGGGCAATAAGCACCGTATAAATTGGCAAACGTGCCGAACACGACATCAATGGGGTTACCATAATAGTAATCAAGCGGTCTTTCCATGAACCAATGCTACGAGTACTCATAATGGCAGGTACAGCACATGCTACACCTGAAATAAGTGGCACAACGGATTTACCATTCAACCCAAATCGGCGCATCAATTTGTCCATGATAAACATCACTCTGGACATATAGCCTGTTTCTTCCAACAATGAAATAAACAAGAAGAGGAATACGATTTGAGGTACAAATACGACCACACCTCCAATACCAGCAATCAATCCGTCTGTCAATAAATTCACCAGCTGGCTTTCTGGAAGGGTGTCTTTGAGGTATTGATTGAGCCACGCTACACCATTATCAATCAAGTCTTGTGGATAAGCAGCCCAAGTAAATACTGCTTGGAACATAACAAACAAAATGCCCAAGAAAACAAAATAGCCCCAAAACTGATGAAGAAAGACTTTATCCAAACGATCAGTCCAAGTTTTTACAGGCTCGTCTTCTACAGGAATTTGATGTAAACAACCATCTACGATTTCGTTGAGTACCGCATAACGAGAAACAGTTTCTTGCGCTTGGAATTTTTTGGAATTCCAGCCATATTTTTCTTGAAGTTTATCAAAACCTACTCTTTGCTCGGTATTGAATTGTTTCAAATTATCGTGTTCCGAAAGCCATAACAAGGCGTGGTAATCGTCGGTATCACCATATTTCTCTTTGATTTCATCAATCAATTCAGGAGAATATTCTACAGGTAACGAATCGTTAGAATTGAATCGTTGCTCAAGCGTCTTGTTGACTGCAAGGCGTAAGCCATTGAGTCCGATACCTTTTTTGGCATTGACTTCTGCAACTTCTACGTTGAGCTCTTTGGCGAGCTTAAAAGAATTGATTACGATACCTGAGTTTTCGGCAACGTCAATCATGTTGAGCGCCAAAACGGTAGGAATACCAAGGTCACGAACTTGGCTAAATAGTAATAGATTGCGTTTAAGGTTAGACGCATCGGCTACTACTATGGCCATATCTGGATAGTCAGGATGTTGTGGATTGGCAAGGATGTTGATAACAACTTGCTCATCGACTGATTTTGGATATATACTATAAATCCCCGGTAAATCTAGAATTTCGGCTTCAGTGCCTGTCTCCAAATTCCATTTCCCAATCAACTTGTCCATAGTTACGCCAGGAAAGTTTCCTGTCTTTTGGCGTAGCCCCGTAAGGCTATTGAACAAAGATGATTTTCCAGCGTTGGGATTACCGATTAATGCTATTTTGGGTGATTTCTTCAAGGCTATTAGCAATTTTTGGCTTCAAACTAATAACGTAAAAACGCATAGTTTGTTCCTATCTATTCACTTTGTTATTGATTAGTCTTTTATGAAAATAGAATAAATCCAAGACCAACCAAAGTGGTATTATTTAAGCAACAACAATAGTTGAGGCTTCATCTTTTCGCATTGACAAAACATAGCCAGAAACCTTTACGGCGATTGGGTCACCAAAGGGAGCAATATGTGTCATTGTTACTTGAGTACCGGGCAAGCAGCCCATTTCTAACAATTTGAGTGATAGAAGTTCGTCGCTAAAGCTCACAATCACGCCCTTTTCCCCGATTTTCAAATCCGCAACTGTTCTCATGATTACGCTTTCGATTAATAGTAGTTGTAATATAAAGTACAAATTTCTAAAGACTTAACAAATTACGAATTTGCACTTTATTTAGACTTATTCAAAACAAGTGCAAATAAACAAAGAGTTCCTTGTTTAAAGAAATATTTGCGAACTAAACCTCAAATTTTCTTTTTGATTATGATTTTAATCATTTTGAAACATTAGTTTTTGCATTCTATTTGTCCTCTAAAAATCTCCCTACAAAGTTGTTGGGCAAATGTCTCAAAATATTACTTCCTTTTTGAGTTTGCAGTTTGTTTGTGTCGTAACTTTGCGGAAAATTTTGAAAAAGGCTATCCAAATTTGACTCATCAACATTATGCCAAATATAGCCTCAGAGAGTTATTCGACATGGTAAACGAAATAAAAGCATTAATTGACAAAGAGATACGATTGGAGTTGAGGCAAAAATATGCTATCAATGGGATGCTTTTATATATTGTGAGTACGGTATATGTGTGTTATTTGTCGTTTCGATTGAAGACAAACCATATCGATAAAATTACTTGGAACACGCTTTTTTGGATTATCATTCTTTTCACAGCAGTTAATGCTATTGCCAAAAGCTTCACGCAGGAGCGTTACGGGCGTCTTCTCTATTATTATACCTTAGCTAATCCAGTTGGAATTATTGTTTCGAAAATTATCTACAACTCTATCCTGATGTTGGTATTGTCATTGGTAGGATTTGGGGTGTATGGTTTGGTGATGGGTAATCCAGTAGGTGATGTAGGGTTGTATTTGGTGGCGCTTATACTGGGGGCAATTGGTTTTGCAAGCACACTCACGATGATTGCTGGTATTGCATCAAAAGCCGAAAACAGTGCAACATTGATGGCAGTATTGAGTTTCCCAGTGATTATTCCGATGTTGTTGATGCTAATAAAAATATCAAAAAATGCACTCGATGGACTAGATAGAGGAGAAAGCCTAGACGAAGTAATGATTCTTTTGGCAATTGATGCTATCGTATTGGTATTGTCGGTGATACTTTTCCCTTTTTTGTGGAGAAGTTAGAGAATTGAGTGGTTTATAGTTATTACTAGACATTTGTAAAAATTTAGAAAAAACTCAATGATTCAACATAGAGTTAATAAATGACAAAATGAAACAGAATTGGTATAAGTATTTGGCAGTATTGATGCTGTCGTATGTAATGGTTTGGGGCTTTTTGGGGCATATTCCTCGTCAGCCTGTATTGCACGAAACGGCTCGTAACTTGTATTTCCACGTGCCGATGTGGTTTTCGATGTTTGTGATGTTGACAATTTCGGTTATCAATTCGATTAAGTATTTGAGAAATCCACTTACTGCTATCGACGACAAAGCGGAGTCTTATGCCTATACTGGGATTTTGTTTGGTGTTGTAGGTTGTGCAACAGGAAGTATCTGGGCACGTTATACATGGGGTACTTGGTGGACCAACGATGTAAAACTCAATGGCGCAGCTATCGGATTATTAATCTACTTTGCTTATGCTATTTTGAGAGGCTCGTTTGAAGACGAACAACAAAAAGCACGTATTTCGGCGATTTATAACATTTTTGCTATAGCATTATTGATTCCTTTACTAATCATTTTGCCACGTATGACCGATTCGTTGCACCCAGGTAATGGTGGTAACCCAGGTTTTAAACCAATGGATACACAAGGTGCTATGCGCATTGTCTTTTATCCTGCTGTAATTGGATGGATTAGTTTGGGTTATTGGATTACCAATCTTCGTTTACGTATTCGTAAAATTGAAAGACAAGCGAACGAAGCTTAGATAAGTTTTGGATGGAGAGTTGAGCATAAGGAGTTTTGCTGGATTCATCATTTGTTACTTACAATTCGGTACCAAACAAGAGTTTACTTATTTCTCATTAATAAAAGTCTTTTACTAAATAAAAAGCCCCAAGTTTATCACTAAAGGCTCGATAGATAAAATGAAAAAGTTATTATCATTTTTAACATTAATGCTAGTTTCGCTAGCTTCTTTTGCTCAAGACAATGCTGCTGGTGAGCCAGAAATGGCTGATAAATTATATGCAGATGGGCGTATTTACGCGGTAGTCGCTGTGGTGGTTACTATATTTTTGGGTGTTGTAATTTATCTGATAACATTGGATAAGAAAATTTCAAAAATCGAAAAAACTCTCAATTCGAAATAAGCGAAATCTCAAAAAGACGCATCAATAATCATGAAAAAAACACACATCTTCGGACTAATTATCATTGCCATTGCAGTGGTGATTTTGGTGTCAACGGGTACCGACGCTAGTACTTATGTTGACTTTGGTGTAGCCGAAAATATGGCTAAAGACGGTAGTGCAGAGAAGGTACACGTAGTGGGTAAACTTAAAAAAGATGCTGGGGGTAATGTTACAGGAATGAGTTATAATCCTGCACTTGATGCCAATCACTTTGAATTTACATTGGTTGATAACAAAGGACGTGAACAGAAAGTTGTATATGATGCTCCAAAACCTCAAGATATGGATCGTTCTGAGCAAGTCGTGATTATTGGTAATATGGAAGGTCAGGTTTTTAAATGTGAGAAAATCCTTTTGAAATGTCCTTCTAAATACCAAGATGGAAATGTGGATTTCAAAGAAGTGGAAAAACCTGCTTCTAAATCATAATTCGGCAGTTGGCTGTTGCCATATAGTTGATTCAGACTTACTGCTTACTTCAACAGATACGACTTCCAAACTCTTTTATTGAGTGTAGGAGTCGTATTTGTCTTAAAAATGCCTCAATGGTATTCAAAAATTAGGGTCTATCTCCCCAAACCCATTTTATCAAGATGTTACATACAACTATCGGAAATGTCGGTCATTTGTGTATTATTATCTCGTTTGTGACGTCGGTAATATCTGCATTTGGCTATTTCAAATCACTTCAAATTAAAAACCTCGAAGAACAAGAGTCTTGGAAGAAATTTTCTCGCTATTCTTTTTACCTACATGGTCTTTCGATTGTAGGAGTAATTGTGGCGCTTTATTCCATTATTTATAACCACTATTTCGAGTATCAATATGCTTGGTCACACTCGTCGATTGCACTTCCTGTATATTATATTGTTTCATGTTTTTGGGAAGGTCAAGAGGGTAGTTTCTTATTGTGGATTTTCTGGCATGCACTTTTGGGCTTGATTCTTATCAAAACCAATCGCAAATGGGAAGCTCCTTTGATGGTAGTTTTTGCTACTGTTCAAGCTTTTCTTTGTTCAATGATTTTGGG
Organism: Flectobacillus rivi; assembly: GCF_030056655.1. Taxonomy (NCBI): domain Bacteria; kingdom Pseudomonadati; phylum Bacteroidota; class Cytophagia; order Cytophagales; family Flectobacillaceae; genus Flectobacillus; species Flectobacillus rivi. Next base: position 64,461 of record NZ_JASHIE010000008.1, on the reverse strand, counting down.
GATAGTATTACCACTTATTGACTTCAAAATTGGTTCATCACCATTCTTGTTAATGCGTGAGGCTATGCCTGATTTACCAGTTTGGAAAATGAATCCCAACTTTGTTCCAGAAGATGGACGTGGTTTGAACCCATTGCTTCAAAACTATTGGATGGTAATTCACCCGCCAACCTTATTCTTAGGCTTTGCTACAACCTTGATTCCATTTGCTTATGCGATTGCTGGTTTGTGGCGTGGAGAGTACAAAGAATGGATTCGTCCTGCTTTGCCTTGGTCGTTATTTTCGGCGGCAGTACTTGGCATAGGCATTATCATGGGTGCTTATTGGGCTTATGAGACCCTCAACTTTGGTGGATATTGGAACTGGGACCCCGTAGAAAATGCTTCATTTGTTCCATGGTTGGTATTGGTTGCGGCAATCCACTGCATGATTATTTATAAAACCAATGAGTCGGCATTGCGCATCTCATTCATTTTGGTGATTACTTCCTTTATTTTGGTTTTATACTCTACTTTCTTGAACCGTAGTGGTGTGTTGGGCGAGGCATCTGTTCACTCATTTACAGATTTGGGTCTTTCAGGACAGTTGTTGTTATATCTATTGTTCTTCTTGGTAGGTGCAGTAGGTTTGTTGATTTATCGTTGGAAAAATATCCCAACAGAAGAACAAGAGGCGTCTGTATATAGTCGTGAATTCTGGATATTTATTGGCGCTACAGCTTTGTGTTTGTCGTCTTTCCAAATTATTGCGGCAACCTCTTTGCCAGTATATAACAAAATAGTAGAAGCCTTGGGCTTTGTGTCTAAACTAGCACCACCTGCCGATGCGCCAACGTATTATTCAAAATTCCAGTTGTGGTTTGCAGCCGCAGTGGCTATTCTGACAGGTACTGGGCAATTTTTTTGGTGGAAAAAAATCAAAAAGGAAAACGTATCTCAGCACTTCTTAACACCTGCTTTGGTGTCTTTGATTTTGACTTCTTTAGGTATTTTAGCAACGACCAAGTTAGAGTTGGGAGATTTTTTCAGTAATCCAACCTATATCGCTTTACTTTTTGCGTGTATCTATGCTTTTGTTACCAACGGAACAATTTTGTTTAATATCGCTCGTGGCAACTACAAGCTATCAGGTGGTGCTGTAACGCACATTGGTTTTGCGATGATGCTATTCGGTATTTTGTATTCGTCGGGTTATTCTAAAGTAGTTTCGATTAATACATCGGGTTTTGCGATTTCGAATAAAGACGAAGCTTTTACCAAAAATAACGATAAAGAAAATAAAGAAAACGTAGTATTGTGGTTGAATACACCTTTAGAAATGGGCAAGTACACGCTCACTTACAAAGGGGTACGAGTAGAAGGTCGTGAGCTACCTGAGTATGTTCGTCCTGAGCTGGTAGAATTAATTGAGAACGATTTCCATGCTGTGGCTCTTCAAGATATTGAGCAACAAGGTAAAAAGTATTATGCCAAAGGCGATACTTTGCCAGTTTTTCCAGAAAATAAATATTACGAAATAGATTTCCGTGATAAAGATGGCAAAGTGACAACGTTATATCCTCGTGCTCAAATCAACAAGAAAATGGGGAATGCTTTCTCGCCAGACTTGAAACACTCGGCATTGGGTGATTTGTATACTTATGTAGCTTTGGCACCGAATTTGGACGAGAAGGAGTGGAGCAAAACGGAGAAATTCACGGTTGCGGTAAAAGATACCTTTTTCTTGAATGATTATGTGGCTGTATTGGACGAAGTAAAACGTGTAACTGAGTTTGAAGGAAAACCTCTTGGTCCACAAGATGCAGCAGTTCAAGCACGTATTTTGATTTCAGGAAAAGAGGCTATTCCACATGAAATAAAGCCAGTTTTTGTGATTCGTGATGGTATGGTAGCTATGCCACCAGTGGAAAATGCGGAGGCTGGTGTACGAGCAAGATTTGTGAGTGTAGACCCTCAGACAGGGAAATTCACTTTTGATATTAACACCTCCCAAAGAGACTTTATCATCTTGAAAGCTATCGAAAAACCTTTGGTGAATATCTTGTGGATAGGTACAATTATCTTATCGATTGGTTTCGTGATGGCAACAATCCGCCGTTATCGTGAATTCAAACTGATGCGAGATAAAGGATTTTAATTAAGCACAAACTCATGAGCAGAAAAGAAATATTATTGCTGTCAGCAGCTTTAGGCTTTTTGATAATTTGGGTTCTTGACCTTCGTGCAGGAACACCGCCAGAGGTAAATACTTTTTGGACAAAGATTTTTTACCATTATAGCTGGCTGATGATGTCTGTAGGTTGTTTGTTTTACTTTCAGTACTCTAAACAAATTCGTTTGAAGAAAGAAGAACAATCGAACAAAAGTGATAAAAAAGAGCCTGTTGGAGACCTCAAAAAGTCGCAACGTCAGGCTTTGTTAAAAGGTAAGAAAAAGTAAAATCCAGCTGTTGGGCATAGTATTTAAACATTAAGATTTTGTAAAAAAGCCCACAGATGTCAAATTTTTAGGGAGAGCGGTTTGATAAATCGCTCTTTCTTTTTGAAATTTGACCAAAAATATGCAATTTGATGTTTAGAGAATGTGAGTTTTTCTAAACCATACCTTCGTATTGTGTTGCTAATCAAATCACATACGGTTGTCTAACTCACAGATATAGATGTATTTAACCAATCAAGCATTCGACATCTATGTCTTCTAATTCAAAATTGAAACCAACCCCAGATGGACTCCCAACAAGCAATAGGTGTTATATTATCAATGGTTTTTTCAGCATTCTTTTCAGGTGTTGAAATGGCATTTGTTTCGGCTAACAAGTTATATTTTGAGCTACAAGCCAAACAAGGTGTAATCACTGGACAAATTATTTCTAGATTTATCAAAAATCCTTCTAAGTTTATCGGCACCCTACTTATTGGCAATACGTTGTCCTTAGTAGCTTATGGTATTTTTATGGAGGGCTATTTACATCATCAGATTGAGCACTATTTTCCCGTTTTTGGTACAGGTCTAGTTCCTGGCCTAATTGCGTCAATCTTAGGGACTGTTATTATTTTGGGTACTTCTGAGTTTACCCCCAAAAGTGTGTTTCTACTCAATCCAGATGGCTTTTTGGAGGTTTTATCTATTCCAATCTGGATTATTTATACGCTCATGTATCCCTTGGTATGGGCAATTGTAGGACTTTCAAGCTGGTTTATCAAAAATGTACTTCGTCTAGAATATTCGGAGGAAAAACCTGCTTTTGGTTTGACAGATTTGAACCATTATATGCAAAATCTTAATCGTAAAATTTCGACAGAGGAGGAAGCTGAAGTAGATACCAAAATCTTTAACAATGCACTTGAGTTTAAGCAGGTAAAAGTGAGAGATTGTATGATTCCACGTACCGAAATTGTAGCTATAGACTTAGAGGACGGTATAGAAGAGCTAAAGAAAATTTTTGTTGAGAGTGGTCACTCAAAAGTACTGGTCTATAAAGATACCTTAGAAGATGTAATTGGGTATTGTCATTCGGTGGCTTTGTTTAAGAAACCTAAAGACATTCAGAGTATTTTGAAGCCTATTCTGATTGTCCCAGAAGCAATGCCTGCCAAAGATTTAATGCTTCGTTTTTCTAAAGAACACAAATCCTTGGCCTTGATTGTAGACGAATTTGGAAGTACTTCGGGTTTGGTAAGTATGGAAGACGTAATGGAGCAAATTTTTGGAGACATTGAGGACGAATATGATGATAACGAAGATTTGATAGAGAAGCGATTAGAAGATAAAGTATATCTATTGTCAGCTCGTTTGGAAATTGACTATCTCAACGAAAAATATGAGTGGAATCTCCCAGAAGGTGATTACGATACCTTAGGAGGTATGATTATCAGTATTAATGAAGATATTCCAGAAGTAAACGAAACGATTATTGCTCATCCGTTCAATTTCCAAATTATTTCCATGATGGATGCTCGTATTGATACCGTGAAATTGACCATTATTGGAGAAATTGAGCGAAAAACAGAAAGCTTTTCGATGAAGCATTGAGGTTGAGTGGAGAGTTTTAAAAAAATACATATTGTAACTCGCAATTCTGCATTAATATTTAAAAGATAAAGGAAAAGGGATAGTAGCCAACGGTTACTATCCCTTTTCCTTTATCTGCGATGAAAAACATCTTATAAAATAACTCTCAAAAGCGTTTGGCTTTTCATTTCCGTCTCATACCATTCTTTCACTGGGTTAGAATCTTCAGTAATACCACCACCTGCAAAAAGTGTAGCTTGGTTGCCTTGAATTTTCATCGTACGAAGGTTGACAAATAAATGGCTTTCGTCATGAATATTTACAGGTCCTAAAAAACCACTGTAATATTCTCTGGAATGCAATTCATTTTCGGCAATATAGCGCAAAGCTGGTTCTTTGGGCATACCACATACGGCTGAAGTTGGATGCAAAAGCTCTATCATGACTGTGCCCAATTGTGGAAAATTCACCTCATGGGTATTGACACTATAATCAGTGCGGAGGTGCATCAAATTTCCTGCCTGAACAGTTTTGGGACCTACTTCGTAGTATTCGCGAAGACGAATTTTCTTAAAGCATTCAATGATATATCTGCTAACAAAAGCTTGCTCTTCGATTTCTTTAGATGCCCAGCGAATTTCGGCAGGATGGTATTTTTCTCCATTTGGTCCAATAGCTGATTGCGTACCAGCCAAGGACATGGTTCTAAAAATACCCTCTTTGTCCATGCTAATAAGCGTTTCGGGGGTTGCACCAAGCCATAAAGCCTTTTCCTGTGGTAAATACACCAACGATACAAAAGCATTTGGATATGCCACACAAAGCTTATTGAATGCCTCAACGACCTCAAAGTTTTCTGGTAAAGTAATTTGCTTTGTTCTCGAAAGCACTACCTTTTGCATGTCACCTCGCTGAATAGCATCAATGGCATCAGATACCATTTCGGCATAAGTAATCTCGTTGTAAAGCGATGATTCGGTGGGCGACTCAAAGTTTTTGGTATAATTTACGGTAAAATTGGCTGATGAAATGGGAGTGTCCTCGTGTTGTTCGTCGTAGGTGAGCTGAACTTTTCTGAAAAACTCTTGGGCTTGTTCCGAACTAGGATGAATATTGTTTTCTACCAATTGATTGTCTTGATCAAAATGATAGTACAAATCTCCTTTTAGAAACAAGGATTCGCCAATAAAAGGACTCATCGCAAAGCCTGAAGGAAGCTCCTCTAAGTCGATTTTCGTTTGGCTAGTACGTCCAGATAAATCTATAAGTAATTGTTTTTCAGTGGATTTAGGTAATCTCCAGAGGGCAACAGGTAGCCCTTCTGAAATTGCAGTTTTCCAGAAAAATTCTAGTTGTGGCACTTGCGTCGAAATATGAGTTTCCGAAGTTGGAGTCATATTTTTGAAATGTTTATATACGTCTGAAAAATATGTTAACTATTTGTTTAATAGATAGTTGAGTAAAATTATCCCGTAAGCTATCTTTACATTTTCAAATATAACATAATTTAGAATTTACTTGTTTCAAAAAAACAGAAAATTCCACTAACCAATTGGCTATTACCTATTTTATATCAATCACCATGGTTGTTAATCGGCTTACACAGATCAAGTCGCCAGCTTCGTTGGTAATTTGGGTTTCCCATACCTGAATATTACGTCCAATTTTGATAGGAGTACATTTGCCATATACAAAACCCGATTTAGCAGATTTGAGGTGATTCGCATTAATTTCAACACCAACAGCGGTTTGTTTGGTAGGGTCGGGAAGGCTCAAAAAAGAAGCTACACTACCCAATGACTCAGCCAATACTACTGAGGCGCCGCCATGTAGAAGACCCATTGGTTGCTTAGTACGATGATCGACGGGCATTTTTGCAACGAGGTAGTCGGCAGTAAGTTCTACAAATTCGATGCCCAGATGATTGAGCATATTGTTTTGCCCCATGGCATTTAACTGCTCAAGGCTGTAAGAAGTATTAAACATAGTGAAGTGAATTAAATTTTTCTAAAGATAGAAAACCTTAGTTAGAGATTTGACCTATTTTTCATTTATTGGATTAAATCCAACTGTCAAAAATCCATTATTAACATAGCGAGCTATATTATCATTTTTTTAACAAAAACTTACTTTTCTGTCAAAAATCATCTCTTTTTTAGTCATGAGATAGCATAATCACCTAAAAAATGTATTTTTGTGACAATTTTTCATAGCTCTATATTACTCCATATCAACTAAATAGCATGTCTAATACCCAAAGCAATATTCCTACTAAAAAAACAATTTACCTGATACGTCACGGTGAAACAGAATTTAACCGCCAAGGTATCGTGCAGGGAAGTGGTGTAGATTCTGATTTGAATGAGCTTGGACGTGCACAGGCAGAGGCATTTTTCCAAAGCTATAAAAATATCAATTTTGACAAAGTCTATACATCTGCTCTTAAAAGAACTCATCAGTCTGTTCATAAGTTTATAGAATCAGGTATCCCTTGGGAACAACATTCAGGATTAAATGAGATAAGTTGGGGTATCAGAGAAGGACGTGTGCCAAATGATATAGATAACGAATATTATAAAGTTCTTATCGAAAGTTGGGTAACAGGAGGCGTTGATATGGCAGCAGAGGGAGGCGAAAGTCCTTTGCAAGTATTAGAAAGACAAAAGCCAGCTATTGAGACAATCTTGTCTCGTCCTCATGAAGAAACTGTTTTGGTTGCCATGCACGGTCGTGCCATGAGAATTATCCTGACGATGTTGCTCGATAAGCCTCTACATGAAATGGATACATTTGAGCACTCGAACTTATGTCTGTACAAGCTGATTTACGATTACGAAACACAATCATTCTTTGCCGAACTCGAATGCGATACTACGCACTTGTTTGGTCTTTAGTTTTGAGAAGTCTATAAGTTAAGAAGCCCATCCCCATGGGCTTCTTTTTTTATTAATAATCACACAAAGAACGATTTATTTTAATAGTGAAAAATCTGTAAATTGCTGTAAATTATATCTCAATAAGATGTCAAGATTTATTAATCCATATACCGACTTTGGTTTTAAAAAGCTTTTTGGCGAAGAAGCTAACAAAGAGTTGTTGATTGATTTTCTGAATCAATTGTTACCACCTCGACACCAGATTACGGAATTGAATTTTCGTAATGTAGAGAGCTTTGCAGAACTCTCGCATGAGCGAAAGGCAATTTTTGACATACATTGCCAAACTCAAAGTGGGGAGCGAATTATTGTGGAGATGCAAAAGGCAAAGGTTAATTACTTCAAAGACCGTTCTCTTTTCTATTCAACTTTTCCCATAAGAGAACAATCTAAACGTGGAGAATGGGATTTTAGATTAAATCCTATTTATATGATTGCTATTTTAGATTTTCAATATGATGAAAAAGAGGAGAAACAAAAGTTTTTAAGAAGTATAAAATTGAAAGACCCATACGGAGAAATTTTTTACGATAAGCTAAACTTTAAGTTTTTACAAATGCCTCTTTTTGATAAGCAAGAAAACGAATTAGAGAGTCATTTTGACAAGTGGATTTACTTCTTGAAAAAGTTAGAAAGCTTTGATGAAATACCATCTATATTGAAAGAACCTATTTTCGAAAAAGCCTTTGGTGTTGCCGAAATTGCCAATATGACATCAGAGCAGTACGCCGAATATCAAGAAAGTTTGCTTACCTACATTGAGGTCAAAGAGGTAGTCAAAACAGCTAAAGATGATGGAAAAAGAGAGGTGGCAAGTGAATTAAAAAAACTTGGAGTAGCCTTGGAAATTATAGCACAATCCACAGGATTGTCAATACAGGAAATTTTATCGCTTTAGGAACAAATAGAATGACTGAAGCCCATCGCCACGGGCTTCTTTTTTTATGCCTGATTATGGGAGGTAACTATTGAAAAATACATTTACTAATAGTTTTCTACCCTAAATCCAAACCTTTTATCATCTCCTGATGCCATTCAATGATTTTGTGGGATAAATGTGCTTATTTTAACTGTAATTTTAAAAGAATCCTCCTGAGCAAAGCAGACATGAGTTATTACTCTAAATAAAATTTTGAAGGTAATAGAAAATTGTCGATAACTCATTTTAGCATGATTCAAAAACGATTATTTGCTTGTTGATACGAGCATAAATTTTTATTAATACAGACGAATTAGATAAGAAATAATGCCAAGAATCAAATTATATTGGACTCTACAGATTGTTGGTTGGTTAGCTTGGCTAGCCAATGAAGCATTGATTTATGTAAACTCTTTTGGGTGGTCGATTGACTGGTTTATTTCGGCAGACTTGAATATTGCTTTTGCCATTTTCTTGACACATAATTTCAGAAAAGTTATCAAAAAATATGGCTGGGTCGAGATGCCCATTCGTCAGGTAGTACCTCGTATTTTGGGCTCAGTGGTGTTGATGTCGATGATGATGGCGAGTATCAATATTCCGCTAGATGGTTACATCTTGCGCGAGCGTGAGCATGCTGACTTTTGGTCGATATTTTTCTTCATACAGTTTAGTTTCAGCTTTATGAAGCCATTGATGATTTGGACTTTGTTCTATTATGCGTCTCATTATTTTGAAAGAAAATCAGAAATTGAGGTCGAAAAAGTTCGTTTAGAATCTTCTATTCGTGAAACTGAGTCAAAGGTGTTACGAGCACAAATGAACCCGCATTTTATGTTCAATGCTCTGAATAGTATTCGCGCCTTGATTTTGGAAGAACCCGAAAAAGCACAAAAAGCAGTGACACAGCTATCCAATATATTGAGAAGTTCGTTGCTGGCCGACCGCCGTAAGACGGTTTCTCTTTCTGAAGAATTGAGGACAGTTGAAGACTATTTGGCGCTCGAAAAAATCCGTTACGAAGACCGTTTGCAGATACGTAAGAATGTTTATCCCGAAACACTTACTTGTCAAATTCCACCTATGCTGTTACAAACTTTGGTCGAAAACGCTATCAAACATGGCGTTTCAAAGCCAGTGAAGGGAGGATTTGTGAGTATCGAAACCAAAATGGTTGATAGCAAAGTCGTAATCGAAATTAGTAATACTGGCGTTTTAGAGACCACAGAATCGGGAGGTTTTGGGCTCGAAAATACAGCACATCGTTTGGAGTTATTATTTGGTGCTGATGCCAAATTTAAAATTTACCAAGCGTCCAAAGATGTAGTGACGGCTGAAATTACCGTTCCTATACCGAGTCAGGTCGTAGAAAATAAAGATAATCCTTTTGCTAAAATCACGCATATCGTGCGAGGATAGGTAATAGGCATTAGTCTTCAGTAATATACTTTTTTAATATCCAACGCTATTACTCCAAAACCGAATGAAAGCAATTATAGTTGATGACGAAAGGTTAGCACGTAATGAATTGAAACGTTTGCTAGAAAATTTTCCTAAAATCAATATTGTAGGCGAGGCACCCAATGCCGACGAAGCGATTCAATTAATTGATGAACTTCACCCAGACCTTCTATTTTTGGATATTCAAATGCCTGGCAAAACAGGGTTCGACTTATTGGCTGAGTTGGACGGCAATGTTCCAGAAGTGATTTTTACGACAGCTTACGACGAATATGCCATTAAAGCATTCGAATTTAATGCGCTTGATTATCTTCTCAAACCAATAGAACTACATCGTTTAAGTGAGGCTATCCAAAAAGTAGAGGAGGAGTTTGAACGCCAAAAGCAAATTTCAGATACTGCCAAAGAAGGAGCATCAGTTTTGAGCGAAAACGATCAAGTTTTTGTCAAGGATGGCGAAAAGTGCTGGTTTGTTCGCCTAGGAAATGTTCGTTTGTTCGAATCAATGGGTAATTACGTTCGTTTGTATTTTGATGACCAAAAACCATTAGTTCTTAAGTCGTTGAATGCCCTTGAAGAACGTCTTGATCCTAAAGTGTTTTTCCGTGCCAATCGTAAACATATCATTAACTTAAAATATATTCAAAAAATCGAGCCTTGGTTTTCGGGAGGTTTGCAAGTAACTCTTCGTGAAAGTGGTGACAAAATCGAAATTTCTCGCCGTCAAGCTATTAGATTTAAAGAGTTGTTGAGTTTGTAATAAGGCATAAAGGCAACAGTAATAAAGGCACAAAGTGGTTTCTGTATTACTAGAACCACTTTGTGCCTTTGTCACTTTGCTGCTTTTTGCCTACTATCCCAATATCCTTCCCCCACCTTTATGATGAATTTCGGCTTCGCCTAGCAGGTAACCATAATGCTTTAGTGAGTCAATATTGTCAAATACTACCTTGAGTATTGCAATGAATGGCAAAGCCAATACCAAACCCGAAATCCCCCAAAGTTGACCTCCCAAAATCAGGGCAATCATAGCCGCTAGTGGATTGATACTTACTTTTGAGCCTACAATATGAGGTGTAATGAAGTTCCCTTCTAAAAATTGCACAAACAAAAATACGCCAGCCACTCCCACAGCATACATTGGCGAATCTTTGGTAATAAGCGCCATTAACATAGGTAAAATTGAGCCTATCATGATACCAATGTAGGGGATCAATAACAAGAATGCTGCAAGTGTACCAAAGAAAATAGCATATTCAATATCTAGCAACCACAAGCCCAATGTATTGAGTGCCGCCACAATCAAAATTACCGTAAATAATCCTAGCAAATAACTCTGTACTACAGTGTAAATTCTGGTACAAACGAGGTCTATCTTTTTACGATTTCCTCTACCAAAAGCTAGATAAAAGAAGCGACGGAAAAAGTCGCGATAGAGTAAAAAGAAAAACACAAAAATAGGAATCAACATTGCCGACGATAGCGAGTTGAGTGTTGTACCCAGAGCGTTAGTAATGATATTGCCACTATTTTTGAGCAAAGTCAACGACTGATTGCGAAGCTCTGTTACTTGTTTTTTACGACTAATATGTAAGTTGTGTGACGCCCAAGATTGCAATTCATTAATGAATGTTTCGCCTTTTTTCAGAAAAGTAGGAAAGGTATCTGAAAAATCGGCAATTTGCAGTGCTATTAGGCTAATGACCCCAGCCATGATGGCAAGCGTAACCAATAGACATACAAAGATGGCTAAGGTTCGTGGAAAATGCCATTTCTCAAGTCGATGACACAAAGGATAGAGCAACATCGAGAATAGCACCGAAAACGAGACTAAAATGAGAATTTCTTGTAATAGGTACATCCACCAAACGATAATCGATACCGTTAGAAGACCAATGAGTAATTTGATAGATGGAGGAAGCTTGATTTCTGATAACATAGCAATGGATTATAGTATTGTCGATGCCTGAGAATAAAAAGAGATAAACCTTATTTTCAAAAATACTTAAAAAACTGAAAATAGCTAGTTTTATTATCGAGAACCTACAAATTACCCCAAAACAGTTTATGCTCAAATACAAAATTCTATGGTTCTTATTTAACCTAAAGGCATCGTTGGCAAGTTACCGACATGAAGTTCATGAATTAGGTTTTCAGAAAGGAAAAAAACATTTAAAAGTTGAACGAATAGGATACCTGCCTCAGCAAGTCAATGAGAGCTCTGGATTGGTATATTTAGCTCAGGATTCAACCTTATTGACACATAATGATAGCGGTGGTGCCCCTTATATTTATCAAATAGATTTGTCTGGAAAGTTACTGAATACCTATCCTATTTCTCAGGCTAAAAATGTTGATTGGGAAGATATATCTGCCGATGAGCAAGGGAATCTTTATATAGGTGATATTGGTAATAATTCGCATCAGCGTCGGGATTTATGTATTTATCAAGTAAACAAAAAGATAGATGCTGTTTTACAAAAAATCCCTATTCATTATCCTGAAAAACAGACTGTTCCAGATGCAGAGGCTATGTTTGTTGCACAGGGTTCTATTTATGTTTTTACGAAGAATTTGGATAAATCAGGCACAGACTTATTTGTGAGAAAAATAGGAGATAATGCTGATACTTTACAATTCAAATCGCATATCAATCTGAGGACGCCAATAACAGGGGCAGCCATTAATCCACAGAAAAATAAATTTGTGTTAATAAGTTATGGAAAGATTTATTATTTTAGAATTATAGAACACCAAATAGACTTTTCGAACCCGCTCTATTGTTTAAATTTTCCCCATAAACAGACCGAATCTATAGCATTTTTAGATGAAAATGTAGTAATTATCACCAACGAACAGGGTGAAATATATAGGGTCTGTGAGAATTAACAATTCCTTAATATTGAGATAACTAATTTTGTATTGGCTTTTGAGTGCAAGTAGTTATTAGCCGCGTTACTTAATGACACTTAATGCTGGGGTAATATTGGATTAATTTTTAATTAATTGCATCCAGTGAGTTGATTTTGTTGAGTAATGATACTTTCGCTCAACGACTAATTATCAAATATATGAGCAATACGCTACCAACTCCCAAAATCCTTTTGGTCGACGACGACCCAGATATTATTGAGCTATTAGAGTACAACCTTACTAAAGAAGGATTTGATACAGCCTCGGCAACAGACGGGCTTCAAGCCTTGGAGGTGGCAAAAAAATTTAAACCAGATTTGATTTTGCTCGACGTGATGATGCCAAAAATGGATGGAATCGAAACGGCTCGTCAATTGAGATTGCTGTCAGAATTTAAGGATACCTACATTTTGTTTTTGACAGCTCGTGCAGAGGAATACACCGAAGTAGCAGCGTTTGATGTGGGTGCTGATGATTACGTTGTAAAACCTATCAAGCCTCGTGCATTGCTAAGTCGTTTGAAAGCACTTTTGAGAAGAGATTCGCAGCAGTCAGAGGCTGAAGATAAATTGGAGATAGGCTCACTTTTTATCAACCGAGTAAACTACACTGTACTCAACGATGGTAAATCTTTAGTAATGCCTAAAAAAGAATTTGAATTATTATCGTTTCTTGCCCATCATCCCAACAAAGTATTTAGTCGTGATGAATTGTTGGAAAAAGTTTGGGGTAGCGATGTTTACGTGGTAGAAAGAACTGTAGATGTTCACATTAGAAAACTACGTGAAAAAATCCCTGAATATTATATCAAAACGCTAAAAGGTGTTGGTTATATGTTTTCGGTAGATGCTTAGAATTAATGAGATAAGATATTGACGAAATATTTTCTATTAAAAATATAAAAAAGTCCTCTCGTAACGGGAGGGCTTTTTTTGTTGCCATTTACTCATTTTAATCCTACAACATAGGATAAATTTAGCCATTGAATCAAGAAAGGATAAGATTCTGACATTTTATGAATAACTTGCAAAATAATGCTGTTGAGGATTTTTTTCTAACTAAGCCACCAACTCCCAGCAAGCATTCCTGCCACAATTCTTTATCTGAAATAGAACTGTATATCCTTATTTTGATTTAAAATCCTAAAAAAAGAGTTGCTTACGTGGCATCGAGTAAGTGTTTTGGAATGTGTATGTATAAGATTATTTTCCATGTATGTCTGTTTTGTGTTTTAGTATGTTCTAGTTGTCATTCTCAACAAAACAGAACGGCTGAGCTAACTTCTAAATATGAATTTAGAGCCGTTTGGATAGCTACTGTCGACAATATAGACTGGCCCAGAAAAGGGCAATATAATTCAGAGGAACAAAAAAGAGATTTCATCAGAATTCTGGATGAGCATAAGCGTTCAAATATGAATGCTGTAATGGTTCAGGTTCGTGATGCTTGCGATGCCTATTATGCCAAAGGACTAGAGCCTTGGTCTGAGTTTTTGACAGGTACTCAAGGCAAATTTCCTTCCCCATTTTACGATCCCCTAGATTTTATGATTCAAGAGGCACATGCTCGAAACATGGAGTTTCATGCATGGCTAAACCTCAATCGTGCGACCTTCAAAAGGGCTGGCTCTATTATGCCTGAGCATATTAGTATGACCAAACCCGAATGGATGATTCAGTATGATGGACAAAAAGTGTTGAATTTTGGCATCCCCGAAGTACGAGATTATATTGTGCAAGTAGTGGTTGAGATTGTAAAAAACTACGATGTTGATGGCATTCATTTTGATGACTATTTTTACCCATATCCTGTGCAAGGGCAACAATTAAATGACGTTGAAACTTTTCGAAAATATGGCACAGGCTATAGAAATATCGAGGACTGGAGAAGAAGTAATACCGATATTTTGATTCAACAAATAGGTGAGGCAATCAAACGCATAAAGCCTTATGTAAAATATGGTATTAGCCCATTTGGAGTTTGGCAAAACTATAGCCCTATTGTTAAAGTAGGCTCAAAAACACAGGCGGGCACCACCTCGTATCAAACACTCTATGCTGATACGCGTAAATGGATAGAGAAAGGTTGGGTAGACTATATAGTACCACAGGTGTATTTTGAACGTAGTCACCCTAAAGTGCCTTACAAAGTCCTGACCGACTGGTGGAGTCAACATACTTATGGACGTCATTTATATATCGGTCACGGTATTTATAAAATCAAGTCAGGCTGGAATAATGTGGAGGCTACAAGTCAAATTCGCTTAGACAGAAGTAATGCCAATATTCAAGGAGGTATGTTTTTTAGTTCAAAGTGCCTAACCGAGAATTATGGAGGTGTTCAAGATTCTCTAAGAGCATCGTTATATCATTATCCTGCTATCATTCCTCCTATGAAATGGAAAGATAGTATTGCCCCAAAACCACCTCAAAGGGTTATTGCGTTGAAAGATAATGGACTGAATAAGTTAGTTTGGCAACCAGGAGAGAAAGCTTCAGATGGTAACGAAAATGTATATTTTGCCGTTTATCGATTTGAAAAAGCAGAAAAGATTAACCTTTACAGAGTTGATAAAATTCTTTACGTTGGTAGAGATATTACTTTTTTAGATTATACTTCCGAAAGAGCCAGAGGCTATGTATATGCCGTCACTTCTTTTGACCGTCTTCATAATGAGTCAACACCCACAATGGTTGTTGTCAATTATGGGGATACGCGATAATTTAACGATTGGCTTGTTACCTTGAGCAAAATGTAGGTCATTTAATTTCAAATCCCCTATAGCACCGTGCCTAAAAAAGAGGATTACTAAAATAGCAATGACCTGTCAAGTGTCAATTTATCATATTTGATAACTACACAGTGTTGAGTACTGTACGGAGGATTCCCAACTATTGCAGATTTGGGATTTCTGATTTCGGAAACATAAAC
The DNA here is from genome assembly GCF_030056655.1 of Flectobacillus rivi. Lineage (NCBI taxonomy): Bacteria > Pseudomonadati > Bacteroidota > Cytophagia > Cytophagales > Flectobacillaceae > Flectobacillus > Flectobacillus rivi. Next base: position 49,290 of record NZ_JASHIE010000008.1, on the reverse strand, counting down.
AAACACCTTCTTTTTTTATAAAATATAGTAGATTACACTTCCGCAATCCGATATCAGAAATAGATGATTTGCAAAACCCTTCGTACACTACTAATTCAAAATTCACTATTATTACCTAATAATACTGTCCTCTATCGGCAGTATTCCAACGAAGACCGATTGAAAGAAGATTAGTGACATTATTAAGATTACTTTGCTGACTTTTAAAATCCCTACGTAAATAGTGTAAATCTACAAAGAAGTTGTGTTTGAACTGATATGAAGCTCTTATATCAAAAGTCAAATGTTGTGAAGCTACGCCCTGTCCCAAAGTATTGCCATTATTATCGTTATAATATGCTAAACGACTACGAGTATTATAATCGAGAAGTATATTTTTTCCCCAGTTTGATCCATTACTGTCCTCCCCATAATTAGCAAAAATAGCTCTACTAACCAGTTGTAGTTTTGAAAATGGTTGAGCACGCAATGTACTAGTCAATTCTGAAAAATTTGCGCCTAAAGGATGGGCTAATGCTTGATTATAGTGAGAGTAGCTGAGACCAGTTTTACTATGACTATAAGTGTAAGGGCGAGCCATATTATATTCTCCTTGAAAATCTAAATGTTTTATCCCCAGTATATCAATATATTTAACCCCAACCTGAGCGCCATATTTATTAGTCCAAGAGCCTGAATTGGAAAAAATCTCTTTTATAATAAATTCATCTAACATGAATTGACCATATAAAGAAAACTTTTTGGCAAAATTGTATTTAAAATCAAGTCCGACTAAGGCGTTATCACCACTTCCTTGAAAACTTTCTACAAATCGATAAAAGATTACAGGATTGAGATAGTTTAACTCAAACCCCCCTACGCCATTTGTGCTATCTCTTTTAAAAATCACACTTTCTGTAAATCCGATATTTAATTTTGAAGAGAGGTTCACACTGAGGTGATGCATTGCCATATATTTTTTGGGGAATATTTGATCAGGAGGAATACGACCTGGATTAATAAGTTCTGTAAAGAGATTTTGATATTGAAATGCGCCAATTTGAGTGGTTAATTTTAAAAATAAATATGGAGCTGAATTATCAGAAAGAATCATAGATCTAAAACCATTACCAATAATATTTTTATCGTGTCCAAATTGGATACTTATATTTTTACTAGCTTGGAAAGTTAGATAGGCACGTGCCGAGAAGAAGTCTGTTGTCAATAAATCTTGTTTAAAATATTTAGTTAACCCTTCTCCTGGCATTCCTGCTATAGGTATAGGAGATGTTGGTATATTTTGATTGAATGAATCAGCGTAGTCTTTGATATAATCTGGTACTCTAGAAATGTTATCTGTCATATAGGTATAGAAACCAATTCGATTGTTGATTATTCCTCTAATCTCAATACCACGTGTATTTAAGGAATAGTAGGATTGATTGCCTCCAGCTATCGAACCAATTTGGACATTCATTACAGGGTTAATGTGTACGTCGATATCCTCATTATGAAAGGAGTATGCATCTGCCTGTTTTTTATAAAAGTATTTGCCTATTCCTTTATGGCTGTCGCCAAAGTCTTCGGAAACCCATTCCCAGTTATCGTTTTTGAAATAATTGAAGTTAAATTGGTCAATCATATCAGCATGAAGGCTAGTGTCTTGGTCGATAGCTTCGATAAACTGGGCAACATCCTTACGGGTGTATGGTTTTATACCTGTGTGAAAAGTTTTTGAGAAACGCCCATATTTGATCTCATAGCGATCAAGTAGGTCATAATAGTCAGCATTGAGAGGCACAAAGACACTTTGAGCTTGGAGGCTAGTAATGACAGTAAAAATAAGAAATATGATACCAAGAAGGCGTTTAGAGAACATAAGTAAGGCTTGCATGAAACAAGATTAAGGTTTATATATAACAAATGACGATAGAGTTGTAACTTTGTCACGAATCAAAATTGCTACTTTGCTATGGCCATAGGGAAATATTTTACGGTAATGGTGGCTACTGCAATCAAATTTTTTAACGGTCCTATTGCTGGACTATTATTGGAATTGACATGGTGGGAGACCGCTGTTTGTACCATTTTGGGAATGATGCTTACCGTAATCAGTGTCTTGGTAATAGGGACAAGTGTTCGTAGCTTGATACAAAAATATAGAAAAACTCCTGCAAAGCTATTTTCTCGCCGTACAAGATTTGCGGTAAAATTGTGGAAGAGAGTTGGTATTTGGGGAATATCATGCTTTACGCCCTTGTTTTTCACACCAATAGGTGGCACATTATTGGCACTATCTTTTCGGGTGCCTGTGCTCAGAATTCTGGTTACAATGACCATTTTTGCTGTATTTTGGGGCATTACACTTACTTATGCACTTTTTCAGCTTAGTACTTTACAAATGCTACTTTTGCACAAATAAAAAGGATGAGGCAATAAGCCTCATCCTTTTTATTTGTATTATTTTTTCTTCATATAATCACCTCTAGAGAAAAACTTCTCAATCATACAGTAAAGTAAAATAAAGAAATAACGGCTACCCATTTCTTTGATTTTAAGCTTTGATTCACCGTACTTACGGTTAGTCCAGCTGTTTGGTACTACCGCATAGGAATAACCTCGTACGTATGCCTTCAGAGGTAGTTCAACCGTTAGATTGAAGTGTGGAGACATGAAGGGTTTAATCCCCTCGATAGTTTCACGCTTGTACAATTTAAAGGCATTGGTAGTATCGTTGGTTTTGATACCTGTGGCAAGTTTAACGATGAAGTTAGCGATGCGGTTGATGAATAATTTCAAACGAGGATAATCATATACTTTTCCACCTTTGATAAAACGACTTCCAAAAACAGCATCTACATTTTGTTCAACCATGGTGTTGTAATACTTCACCAAGTCTTCTGGGTCGTCAGACATATCAGCCATCATAACTGCTACACAATCGCCCGAAAAACGTTCTAAGCCATAGCGTACAGCGTACCCAAAACCATTGGGACCTTTGTTGGTAAAATATACCAAGGTTGGAATTTCAGACTGTAACGACTTCAACACCTCTTCAGTACGATCTTTTGAGTTATCGTTGGTTACACAAATTTCGTGGTCAATATTGTATTTTTTTAGTGTTGCATACAGGGTTCGTAGTGTTTCAGGAATAGATTCCTCTTCGTTGTATGCAGGGATAACTACACTTAATTTCATTTTATGATGTTGATTTATTTGGCAAATGATCTATAATATTAGTTAATCTTACAGAGCTCTGTCGAGTCTACTTGTTGTATTAATTCATGATATTCGAGTGCTGGAATAAAATGCTTTTGAGTTCGATAGTTCAATACAGTAAAAACTAAGAAAAGGGAACTCAAAAAGGCTTGTAGTATCACAATTACTGCTGTAGAAACAAGTGTTGTTGCCCAGCCTGGTGAAGCATAAGGCGTGGTAAGTCGAATAATGGATACCACCAATGCCACTAAAATAGACAAAACAACCAGTACCAGAGAACTTATGACGATTCGAACAGCAACGGTGTCAAGATACACTGAAATAGCACTCAACCCGTGAAGAATCAAGGATACAAAGTTCATTTTAGATTTGCCCGCCAGACGAGTACCTCTAATAATAGGAACAGAGTTGTATGACAGTTTGGAACGAATTACTCCGCCAGGAAAATGATTCCAGATTTCTGAAACGTAAGCTAATTTCTTGGCTTGCTCAAAGGGAAGTATACTGAAATTTCCAAATTCAATAACTTTTCCTGTTAATAATCCGAAGAGTGCTTTATAGATCAAATACCCTACTCGAAAGATAGGTCCTTCACTACGCTTGGCACGTTTTGCAAAAACAATTTGCTTCGTTTTTACACAAGCATCATATAAGCGCTCCATGTCTTCAGGGCGGTCTTCTCCGTCAGAATCCATTACTAAAAGATAATCAAAAGTGCGTTCCTTTGTCAAATAAGAAAGACCTAGTGCAATAGCTTTTTGATGACTTACATTACGCCAAAGCCTGATAATTTCAAGTTTATATGCCGCAAAACGATTTACATCACAAGGAATAGAAGAGCAATCATCCACAATTACAAAAGAAAGTTGCTCAAAAAAGCTAGCCTCAACGGTATGTTTAATACGTTCAAGTAGAAGTTCTAAAGCATCCCAATCGTTGTAAAGAGGAATGAGGATTTTTATGGAATTGGGCATAATATTTTAATTGTAATACCAATAAGTTGTTTGTATCAAACAAAATTAATGCAAATTTACCCCAAACCTATGTATTTCTCCCACTTAAATACCCTGAAAATACATCAATTAGTCCGAGTACTAGCTATGTCGTTCGTAAATCTTTTGATTTAGGGAGTAGTCGGGGTAGTAGAAATAAATAAGATGTAGCTTTTTGAAATGTAAATACTATCTATAGAAAGAATAAAAAAGGACTTAAGAGTTTGTCCTAAGTCCTTTAAAAATATTACAATCGGCTAGTGATACCGTCGTGAATCTGTTGGAGAGTTTCGTTCAAACCATATTTCCAGTTCCAAGTTGGATAATGCTCTTTAAACTTCGAAAGGTCTGAAATATACCAAATATGGTCGCCAATACGGTTTGTTTCTGAGTAGCTATAACTCATTTTCTTGCCAGTAATTTCTTCACAAATTGTGATACCTTCTAGCATTGAACAGTTAGCAAAACGACCACCACCAGCGTTATATACTTCACCTACACGTGGGTTTTGGTAGAAATGCCAGAACATATTTACCAAGTCATAAGAGTGAATATTGTCACGAACCTGCTTTCCTTTATAACCAAAAATAGTATAGTGATTACCCGTAATAGCACATTTCATCAAGTATGCCAAGAAGCCGTGCAATTGCGTACCAGAGTGATTTGGACCAGTCAAACATCCGCCACGGAAGATACCTGTTTTCATACCGAAATAACGACCGTATTCTTGTACCAAAATATCTGCTGCTACTTTTGAGGCACCAAACAATGAGTGTTTAGTATGGTCAATACTTAAGTTTTCATCGATACCATTTTCGAAATACTGGTGGTTGGTATCAATTTCCCAACGAGTTTCAGTTTCGATTAATGGTAAGAAGTTTGGATTGTCTCCGTAAACTTTGTTTGTAGATGTAAAAATAAATACAGCTTCAGGACAGTGCAAACGAGTCATTTCAAGCATGTTGAGTGTACCATTTGCATTCACTGAAAAGTCTGTAAATGGTTCTCTTGCTGCCCAGTCGTGAGAAGGTTGTGCTGCAGTATGTAAAATTAATTTGATGTCTGCACCAAATTCTTTGAAAATCACTTCTAATTGAGAAACTTCTCTAATATCAGCTTGATAGTGTTTATAATTAGCAAATTGTTCTTCTAGGCGATTACGATTCCAAGCAGTTGAAGCTTCTTGACCGAAGAAGTATTGGCGCATATTATTATCAATACCAATTACAAGGTCGAATTTTTCAGAAAAGAATGATACTGCTTCACTACCAATAAGGCCAGCTGAGCCTGTAACTAATGCAATGTTCATAATTATAAAAAAGAGGGGGTTAAATAGAAAAGGATAGGTTGAAGCCCTAGTACCCTTCTAACTAAAAAGCGTTACAAACAGAGTCGCAACGCTTTTTATCATCTATAAAAAAAGATTAAAATCTTAGAGTATTAATTTCCTTGAGTAATTTCAGCAGCAGGACCGTACAATTTCTCACGGATTTTTGCAGCTCTTACTTCGTTTTCTGGCTTAGCTGTGTACTTATTTTTTGTTTGACGTGCAGCACTGTCTGGGTGAACGCCGTACACATACTCATCTCCTGCGCGTAGGTCTTTTTGCTTGATAGTATTGTTTTTTTGGTAGTCACAAGCTACTGCTAACATGGCTACTGCTGCGATGGCTAAGATATTTTTGCGATTCATTGCTATGTATTTATTTGACTCGTTATCAGAAACTAGGTTACAAAAATAGCCCCAGTTTTTTAATTAAAAAAGTTTCTTGCAAAGTTAAACTACCTTTTTTCGCAAATATGATATATCAGTTCTTCTACAAGCATTTAGAATTACCCAAACTTGTACTATTCTTAGAATGGCAAACCTATCGCAATGTTTAGAATTAGGTTTTCTTTGCGCCAATCAGAGCTTGAAAAGTCGATGTCTTTAATAACCCATCTCTCTGCCTCTGGTAAGTATGGCTTACGAAGGGGCGTTGCTAAATCAAAGCGAAGTAAGAGATAAGTAAAGTCGAAACGTAAACCAACACCAGCTCCAACGGCAAGCTGCTTATAAAAATCCTTCCCAAATACACCATCTGCACCATATAAAACCTCATCTTTATACATCCAAACGTTACCTGCATCTACAAATAATGCTCCTTGTATAAAGTCGTTAACTTTGGCTCTAAGCTCGGTATTCATTTCTAATTTCATATCACCAGCTTGTGCTCCTAAGAACGTTGTGGCGTTATCACCAGAGGCATAATAAGCTCCAGGACCAATGCCACGTGCCACAAATGCCCTGATACTATTGCTACCTCCCACAATATATTGTTTTGGAAATGGAAGGGAATTGGAGTTGCCATAAGGTAAACCAAAGCCAAGCATGACACGATTCGCCCATTTGATTTTACTATTGATAGTTTTGCTATATCGCATATCCAAATCACTTCGGATATAGCGAGCATAGCCTACACCAAATAAAGTTTGGGCTTCATTCGTTGAATTGGCTGATTTAGCAAGCACACTTGCTAAATTTCCCGCAATTTCAAAACTTCCCGACAGGGCAAAGCTTGAGCTTTTGGTAGGTCTTGGATTATAAAAAAACTGATAAATAGAACTTGGTATAATCGTGTTTTGGTCTAAAATAGTACCTAATTGTTGTGGCGCGAACATAATCATGTAATTGATATAATCAAATGAAAAATCAAATGTTCGTACATAACTGATTGAGAGTGGTGTAAACGTATGTCTTAGTGTTGAGTTCTGACTCCAGTCATAGGCCAAAGAACCACTCAAAGAGGTAGTTCTATACATATTACCTCGATTGATATATTCGTAATTGACGTTGAATGTCGTAGAAGGCAAGGACTGATTACGCGTTGGATTGAACTTGATAAATGGTACTGCAAAACGTGGAAGTGTAAGGGAGGTTGCCACTTTGTAAGTCGAGTTATTGATGGCATTGGCTCCACCACCCACTTGAAACTGGAGACCTGTTGAGGCTGAAATGGTAAAAATTTCAGCACCTCTAAACAAGTTTAAATTACGCCAATTTACCGCAATATCTGTACCATTGAAGTTGTTTGATTTCGATGAACCACTCAATTCGGCCTGTAAGGATTTGTGTTTTTGTGGGGTCAAATAATAGTACACATCCAACAATGCCGAGTCTGAACGAGAAACTAATTCAAACTTATTTTTGACAAATTTGAAATTTTTGAGATTAATCAAACGAGATAAAGAAACGTCCTGAAAACGGCTAGAATAATTACGACCATGACGGAAGCCAATCGCATCTGCAAACACTTTTGGACGGTATCTGTTGAGGGGATCTTGAATATCAATTCCTTGATAGTTCGTTTGTTTAATATTGGTCGTATCTACTCTTAAATCTCCGTAATCAGCAATCACATGAATGTCGTTGATATAGTAAATCTTTTTGGCTACCTGAGCAACATTGGGTTTTATCTCGACCGAAATATCCACTTTTGTTTTTTTACTCATCGAATCTGCTTTGAAGATTACATAATCGGGACGGAAGTAATAAAATCCACGCTGTTTTAGCTCGCGTTCAATACGATTGCGCTCTGCCACTAAGGTTTCATAATTATACGGGTTACCCTTTACCAAAAGCGTTCTTTTCTGAGTATTGAGTAGCGCTTTTCCAAATACACTAGTATCTCCATCTGTTTCAAAATGTATCGAATCGAGCAGATATTGCGGTTTTAGATTGATGGTATAAACGGCTTTGGCTAGACGTTTTTGGTCAACAAGGTCACCTGTAGTGGTGGTTCTAAAAAAACCTTGGTTGTTCAATAAGACATTAATTTGTTTGGTATTGGCATTAATGACGCCACGACTTGCTAGCACAGGAGGCTCACCAAATTTGCGGCGAAACCATGATCTAAATCCTTTGGGTTTGCGTGGCTCGCCCATGACATAATATAGCCACACTCGATACGGAAAACCCATAATAGCTGTATTGGGTTTGGGTCTTACAAACTCGGCCAGTTCAGCATTTACACGTTCTATCTCTGATTTTTTGATGCTCGAATCGGCTTTGACTTTAATTTCGGCACCCGTGTATAGGCTTTCGCCAGCAGGGAGCTTTTTTGTCACTGAGCAGCTGGCTAGTAGAAGTATAAGGCCGATATATAGTGCACTCTTTTGAATCATGTTTGTAATGGCTATTTTAGGCTTTGAGCATTATGCTACAAGCTATCATATATAAGTTTAAATTATAGTTTTTGCTACAAGATGAGCTTTATTTCATCTGATAGCTATGACTTTTACATTATAAATTGCTGCTTTAAGCTCTAGGTTAAAAGCAACAATAAAAAGCTTTTGACTAACGTCTACGGCTTACAGCCTAAAGCCTAATAATGCAATCTCATTTTACCTTATTACTTATTATTTTTTTGAAAAAACTCTTTCACAGATTGGTATTCCAAGGTAATGACAAAACTCACGCCTGTTTCTACCACAAAACCTTCGAGTACTGTTTGAAATTGATTTTTACGGAATGCCCTAAAACGATACCTTCCATCTTCTGTAAGACTATAGTTTACAGCGACGTTATCAAATACTTCAGTTGGATTTCGTTGTACACCGTTGGTGTTTTCAAGTTCAAAGTTTTTCCCAACCTCAACTTTCAATCTATCATTGAAAAAAGCTTTGGAGAGTCCAAGGTTCAAATCTGTTCGGGCAGATGACTGCCCTGCAATATTACTTTGACTAGAATTAAGGTTTACACTCAAGTTTACCCCTTTAATCACATCAGCAGCCAATCTTTCGAGCTGGTCAGAAAGAAGTTTACTCACACTTTGACGAGCAATGGCTTCGGGGTTGATTGTAGAGAAAAAGTCGGATGATTTTTCTGAGAAAAATCTGTTTAAAATCAATAAAGCAAAAACCTGTTTGTTGTTTTCCGCAATATCTGTTTGTGCCAGATACTTTAATCTATCATTTATCTTCGTTTTGACGTCATTGTCTATGGCCAATTGTGTTTTGTCATTTAAGGTAATACTAAAAGACGTTTCCAATTTTTTCATTGGACCGTTAAGATTTAGGTTTACATCAAAAGGCATTTTTTGACGATATTGTGATTCTGTAGAACTCAACAGGTCGGAAGGAGAGGCCATGGTCTGGTAAATCGCTGTAATGTCGATATTACCGCTCAAAGGGTCACCCATCCAAACGATATTACTGCCGGGCTTGATTTTAAACTGCTTTTTGAGGAGTTCAAATGACAAATCGTAGCTCCCTTCTGTAAGTGAATACATCCCCAAAATGTAAGGTTGACCATTGGAGCTTATCCCTGCATTGAGTTGAGCTTTGCCACGTACTTTGAGGTTATCGCCGTTTAATTCATCTACAACAATAGTCATTTCTGACTTTTCGTCGGCTTCCAATAACAAACTTACTTCCGAGATAAAACTAGTATTGTATTTGGTCTGAGTGTTATTGGTTGAGTCTTTGGTCAATGCTTTTTTATTTTTATCGACAAAAACTACTACATCGTTGATGGCTTCTTCACTTACACTATTGTCGGGCATTAGTACGAAAATGCTACTTTTCTCAATCAACTTTACATTGCCATCTACAACCGCTGTACTTGTTGAGCCGCTGATATTCATGTTGGCATCAACAAAGGCTTTGCCATAGAAGAAATCATTGTCTTTGCGCGTTGAATTGAGCACCATGAAGTTTTTGGTCGAAATCGCCAGTTTATATTCTACTTCAGGTAGTTTTTGGAAAATAACTTTACCGTTGACTCTCAAAGGTTGGTTGAGCGTATCGCTGAGCGTAAAGTTTTTGAATTCCATTTCATGATTTTGGAAATAGATTTTTTGTTTATCAATCAAGAGTTTTGTGCCTAATTGAGAAACATCAAATGCCACTTTTTCAAAACCAATAAATCCTGCAATATCTGGTTGTTCGTTTGCTCCTTTAATTGTGATATTTCCGTTGAGACTACCATTGGCTCGGCGCATTTGTCCAAAACTAAACGCCTGAATAGTTTTTGTGCTCAACTTGTTGATATTCAGCGAGAAATTGAGTGGTTTTTTGTCGCCCAAGATGTAGTTTCCGATTAAGGCTATATCATTTTGGTCATTTTTTAAGGTGGTATTTACCGAAATCTTCTCAGGTGTCTCGTTATACACATGTGCTACCAAATCCCCAATGGGTGTATTTTGGAAGGTAAAACCTTGTACAGTTACATCACCTGTAAATGAGGGGGATTTCATGTAGTTTGCCAAAATGATTTTTCCGTCGATGGTTCCATCTGCAATTGTGGAGTCAGGATATACGAGCTTAATCATTTTGTGTAAATCCAATTTTTGGGCAATAATCTCTAACGGAGCATTGGGCGCCATCTCTGGGGTATGAATCTGAAGTAATTGTTCTTGATTTTGTAAAGAAAAATTACTCACAATCAGTCCTGCCTCACCGTATTGTAAGAAACCATTCTCGGCAACTTTCCACGGCTCGTAATTGAGTTTCAAACCATTTGGCAAAAGATTTATTCTGAATTGGTCTGAAAAGTTGGCGACTTGCCCTGCCACTCTATGATGCTCTTTTTGAAGAGAGTCTAATAAAACAAGGTTAAATTGTGCGATATCGTCGTTTACTTCTCCATCGAGTTTAGTCTTCAGCATTTGGAAAGCATTAAAACTCAATTTTTCTAAACTCGTTTGGTAAGTAATTTTGCTCGAATCAGAGCGCATGCCGAAGGCAATTTGTTGCACACGAATGGTATCATATTCAACAAAAGGTATTTTCAAATCCATTTGCATGGTATGACCCGCTTCGTTACTCAGTGTCGCGTTGAACGTGGTAGAGTCTAGTCTGGTCAGAGCTGGTACAAAAGCTTTGATGGCAGGGTGACCAATCGCTTTGGCTTTGATGGTAATGTCGTAAGGCTCGGTGATAAGTTTCGGATTTTGATTCGGGATTCTGAAATGACGATTAATATCCGAAATGATAATGTCAGCTAACTGCACATAATTAAATTGACCAAACATTTGGGCTTGCAGGAATGGCGCTTGAATACTGAAAGCATTACGCTCATTGTTGTTTTGCGCCAAAATCTTAATATCGTCCAGAGGTATTGGCTTACCATCTTGCGTCACAACGGCTTCATCAATCGAGATGCTGCCATTGAACTTAGCAGGATTAGTATTGGTCAAATTCATTTTTACTTGTCCTTTGATAGCTATATCATCGGGGTAAAGATGAAGATTTTTGAGCTTGAGCTGTTTAATAGCTAAAGTACCCTGAATAGCTGGATATTCGTTTGCTAGATTGGCTTTTGCTTGTAGATTGAAATTTGCATTTGGGTCTTCAAAAAGAGCATTAATCTGCGCTTCTTGATTACGAATCGTGGTGGAAAACTGCAAATCTTTGTAGTCATACCCCTTGATAACTGCTTGTTCTATCTTGCCTTTTATTTCGGCATCCATAGTTTTTGGATTTGTCCCTTTTCCATGAAAATCCGTTACTAAAGTCATTTTGCCATATTGCTCTGGCTGTTTGAGTAATTTGCCTAAATCAAACTCATTGAGTGACAACTGACCGTTGTATTGCTGTTTGTTTGGAACAGTTATATTGACAAGTGTACCTTTAAATTGTGCTTTGCCAAGGTCAGAAATCAATTGTGTATTTACATTTAGATTATTGACTTTACCTCCGATTATCCCTTTCAATACAATTGTTTCGGGCAGTTCAATCGCCGTTGGAAGCATTTCTTTTGGTACGATTTTCTGAATATCGCTTTTAGTCACGGATACTTCATCGATACCAACTTTTACACTTGTTTTTTCAACAGAAGGTAAGCCAACGATATTGCCATGCAACTGAATTTTGCTATGATCAAATCCTTGAATCGTCAAACCTGCGATACTCAAATTATTTACAGTACCTGTAGCTTTGCCTTTAAAACGCAATACTTCCTGACTATTTCCTGCGAGAGGAGGCGTTTGAGCCAGTTGTGGCGCAAGTAAGAGTATGTCAGAAAAGGCTAGTTTGCTATCTTTAAGGTTGACTAAAACTCTTGTTGCTCCTATATTTTTACTTAGCTGGTCGAGAGAGTTATAACTTAGACTTACCTCATCACGAATGATACTTTTGGGTGTTTGAATAGTAAGTTTTTTAAGGAATGCTTTTTTATCAGTATAAGCGAAGTCGGTTTGGAATTTTTGTAAAACAAAACCGCTTTTTTCCTTCATCGAGATGTTCTGAAGCCATCCTGTTACTCCTTTAGACGAGTATTGAATTCTTTCGGCTTCTATATTTAATGGCGTGATGCCAATATGTGCAGGGTCTAGACCTTTACTTTGACGAGGTTTTCCCAAATCATCATAAGCAATGGTGTTGTTTTTCATCAAAATCTTTTGAACACCAAACGTCCATCCTTTTTCTGGAGTTTTAGATTGTGCTACAGTAGGAGCAGGGACTGGCTTTTGGGAAGATTTTGGCGTTGGCTTGATATTGACTTTAACAGATGAATTGTCGAGGTAAAAGGTTTTGAGATGAATCAGTTGCTCTGCCATCGAAAACTTATCTGCTTCGGCACTGGCTTTGGTAATGTATCCTTTGGTTGAAAGTCCACCTACTTGGTCGCTAATATCAAAGGCTATATCGTCGAGATTAACTTTTTCAAAACCAAAATTTACGGGACTTGAATTTGTATCTGGAGGCGATACTTTTAATGCTGGATAGGTTTTTAATAGCAAATTAGCACCATTGAGCTTCGTAGTTGCTAGTTGGTAAGTAGATGAATTAAGGTCAATTTTCTTGAAAGAAGTTTCAAACGACCTGAATGCTACATCTGCATCAGTACCGATGACGTTATCTAGATAAGTAACATGAATATCTTTTAGACTTACCTTGCCAATGTTCATCAACAAACTACTAGGTGTTGTATCATTTTTGGTAGGAGTCGCATTAGGAGAGGCGAAAGCTTTTACAATATGGTCAAAATTGAAGGTAGTATCAGGTAAAGTCCTTTTGATTTTGGCACGAATACCTTCCAGTTCAATTTTATTGATGGTCACTTTGCTTTTGAGCAAAGCAAGCATATCCAAGTCTACATACAGTTTTTGGGCAGCTACGAGTGTATCTTTTTTATTATCAGCAACAAATACCTCGTCGAGTTCTATCCAATCGGGGATATGATAGGCAATACGTTTGGCTGATACTTTCGAGCCAAATTTGTTTTCTAAAAATTTTGTCACTTCCGTAGTAACTAGTGCTTGTCCACGTGGTGTTTGCAAATAGACAAAAGCCCCTATGACTAATAGGAAAATGATAGCAATTGAAAATAGTATGATGCGGATATATGACTTCATAAGTAGGGTAAAAAACATTATGAGTAGTGTTTTATGACACAGAATCATAAAAGAACTACTCATAATGTTATCTATCAAAAAGCACTTTGGGTTGTAAGGTTATTACAACTATTTTTTGAATACGCTGGCTTCAATTTTATCATTGAATGTCACCGTTGTTGTTACTTTAGTATTACGTTTTTCAACAGTGCTATAGTAAGTCGATGCACTTGGGTAGCTGATGCCGTATGGAGTTTTTGTATAGGTTGTAAACTCCTGAGTGATTTCTTCTCCTGAAGCCAAATTAGTTTTTAGTTTTGACAAAAGATAAGTCGTAGCATCAAAAAACAAGTTGTATTTTACATCTTTACCTGACAATTCAATCTGATGAACAGGTTTCCCGTTATCTGCTTTCAAGCCCACATAGGTTGCAATATATCCTTTTTTAGCATAATTGATAAATGGCAACAAACCATCTGTCATTTCACGCTTTAGTCCAGCTTTGTCTTTGTCGCTAAGGTCTTTGGTTTCGTAAACAACATTTTTGTCAAGGCTACCAGTTGGCACTCTGAAATAAGCTTCAGTTGGATTAGCACCGTAAATAAAGTCTCTTTTTAAGATAGTTTTCGTTTTTAAGATACCTTGATTAGCTACCGAAACTTTAGTTTCTTGGGTAAAGTCTGTTGGAGCATTTGCTACAAATGCCTGCTTGATGGTATAACTATTAACACCTTTCCACAATTCTGTGCCGCCAGTTGCGTCATAATATCTGTCAAAAATTTCGTCTGCAGTTTGAGCTTGGACCTGTAGAATAAGTGCAAAAAGTAGTCCAAAAATAAAGCTAATCTTTTTCATAAAATTGATTGTTTAATATGTCTGTAAATGCGGTATATATTTTCCTTTATTCTTGAAGTACAGTTTCTTGTAATGAGTACATAAACCTTTCCAAAAATCGAAAATATACATCTTTATAACAAATTTAACGGCATAATATTTTAATAGTCACCCTAAAATGTCATTGGTTAGACAAGAAATTGAGTATAAGGTTCAAAATAAACATTCAGGTTAGAATTTTCTTGAAAAAATCCTAACCTGAATGTTAGTGATGCATTAGGAATTTAAAAATCATTCATTTCGGATATCGGATGTTGGATTTCGGAAGTGTAAGCTTCTATATTTTGTAAAAAATAAAGGTATTTTTACTTTATTTCCGAAATCAGAAATCCCCAATCTGAAATTGTTTGAAATCCTTCGTTGCTACTTGAATTTTGCGTAGAGGGTAATAGTATTAGAATTCAAGCCATTCGAGCGCATATAGTGTCCATAGCGAAGCTCGAGCGAAGCCCAGCTTTGAATACCAAATACACCATGAGGAGGCATAATACGAATACCCGTGCCTACCATATTGCTATTAAGTTTTGATAAATCGTAGTCACTTGTATAATATTGGTCACTCAACTTATGCACACCATAAGCGGCAAAGTAGTCCGCAGCAGTTTGCGTATAATAACGATAGTATGGACTCAAGGTTAGGAATGGCGTCATTTTGATTGGCGTTTCCAATTCAAATGTATGAGCCTTTACGCCCCAGTTGTCTTGATAATAACGATAGAATGTACGAATTACGACTTTGTTTCCTGCAAAGTAATTCAAACGAGCACCAATAGGTAATTTGAAACGGGTATCAGGAAGTTCTTCTGACTTTACAGTTCCATCAGTAAAATATACACGTTGGTATTTGGTAGCCAACAAACCTGCTTGATAGGCTGGGTCAACTGTCAATAAAACCTGCATTCTTTTGTTGACAACTTGTGCCAAAGAAAACGAAGAGCTGTAAGAATTACGAGGTTTGTAATCGACTGGATATGGATCATGCTCTCCACCTGAGCCATAGAAGTAGTAAGTGCCATCTGCTCGATAAATGGTACGAAGCTCGGATGGTAGAATTACTTTCCATGTATCAAAAAACGCATTTACTTTGGCGCTAAACTCACGGTTGCCATCTTTAGAGGTTTTTGAAAAGTTTAGCCCTGTTCCATAAGATTTGTAATCGTACTCGGTCGAATACGATGCTACTGCACCAAAAGTTGTTCCTTTTTTGGCATTATTCACACTCCATGCCAACGACGGATAGATACGCTTATCAGTCATGGAAGCAGAGGATATAGTGTATGGGTCGATTTTGTCTGAGGATGCCGACGAATAAGCATCTACGCCTAATTCAAAAGTAAAAAAATGCTGACGAGCTTTGCTATCCCATTTCGAGAAACGAATATCAAAGGTATTACCAAAGTCGGTTAATTTTTCGGTACCAATACCGCCCGTTACAGCCGAGTTGTTACCATCTTGATGATAGTAACTAGACACAATATTAATTTCTTCTACTTTTAACTTACGGCTTTGGTAATTGCTAGTATCAGCCGTTTTTTGAGCAGATGCACTAAGAAGTACACCCATATATAAACCTATCGCCAGTGTAAGCTTTTTCATGTTTCAATGAATTTAGTGTAACTGCACCTGGAAAGAGTCTTGATGTTGAACACAAGAGCTATTGTTGGTCGTACACAATTGGTAAATGATTTTGCCTGTAATTTGAGTGTGAGATTCGAGAACTTGAATGGCTTGTGTAAATCGTGCTTTTTTTTCAAAATACACTACTTGTCCTTTCCAGAATGTGTCCCTCTCTTTGTGGGGATTAATAGATTTTAGCCCTCCAATAAGTTTAAAACTAGCATGGGGCTGAATCACCAAATAAGCAGGTTTAGGCCCTGGTACAACCTGTGCGTCGCTAGCATATAATTTCCAGTTAGGAAAAATTTGTGCTTCGAGTACAAGTTGAATCGTCTCGCCTTTTTTCGGATATTTTTTGGTAGTAGATACCGAAAAATTTGCTCGTTTGGTCTGTGCTTGTAGAGGGGAATAACCTATACAAAAGACAATTAGTAGTATTCTTAAAAAGCAATTCATCATAAATTAGTTACAGCCGCAACCGCCACCTGTTTTACCGCCGTTGGCACCCGAAGCACCTTCACGATACAGTTGGAAGTTTTGTTCAAATTTGACAACCTTACGAGAACTCAATTCCATATCAGAATCATTAATATACGCCTTTTGGTAAGGCTTTACAGTTTGGCAAGCGCTTGTGGCTAGGCCTCCCATCAATAGCAATGCTGCTATTTTTATGTTAAAACGTGTTGATTTCATACTGAGTAGTCGATTTGTTTGTGAAATATCAACAAAGCTTTGGCAATATGCGAAAAGTTGAAAATTGTAAAACGGACAAAATATAATTTTACGATTTGGTTATCATCGATTTTCGGACTGCATTATTACTTTATGTTAATATTCCGTGAGGTATAAATTTTGTTTTGGTCATCAATAATAATACAAGCTATCTGTCGCATCTGGTTGATTAAGTCTAGTCCTACTCTGATACCCATCACCATCACAGGAGTAGCCATAGCATCAGATAGTTCTGCGTTGGGACTTATAATAGTTACGCTTTGTATGCCTGACACAGGTAAGCCTGTTTGTGGGTCGATGGTATGTGAATATTTTTTGCCATCAATCATCACGTATTTTTCATAATTGCCCGACGTAGCTACAGCCACATCGCTGATCGACAAATACGAAAAAGGACTTTCGCCAGCTTGTGGATTGGCAATGCCAATGG
Source organism: Flectobacillus rivi (assembly GCF_030056655.1). Taxonomy (NCBI): domain Bacteria; kingdom Pseudomonadati; phylum Bacteroidota; class Cytophagia; order Cytophagales; family Flectobacillaceae; genus Flectobacillus; species Flectobacillus rivi. Next base: position 32,111 of record NZ_JASHIE010000008.1, on the reverse strand, counting down.
TCCAAGGTTTTCCATTGGGCTGATTGCCCCAAGTAGTGAGGTCACCAGCAGCGTTGACAATACCGCTTTTTATACCTAACGATTTTAATAATTGTTTAGCTTTTTCGGCGGCATAACCTTTTCCGATACCACCAAATCCGATACGCATTCCTTTTTCTTTCAAAAAAACTGTGCGACGATCTGGATTCAAGATTACATGTTGATAATTAATCAAGCGAACAGACTCCAAGGCGATTTCTTTACTTGGCAAAGCAGTCATGCTGGTATCAAAATTCCATAAGCTTTTGTCAATCGAGCCATAAGTAATATCAAATGCACCTTGCGTCAGAGCTGATATTCGTTGTGCACGAGCAATCAAATCAAACATTTCGGCATCCACTTCAACAGGAGCAATCCCTGCCATTGCATTGACTTGATTCGTTTGACTTTGGTCGTTGAAGGTAGTCAGAAGGCGTTCAATGCGCTTGATTTCTTCTACGGCTTGGTCGATACAGCTATTAGCGTAGTCGGCATTATCGCTGACTACGCTAATTTCAAAATAATTACCCATCAAGCGATGACCTTGCTTATGTACTTCGACTTGGCTCATGCTATTTGGCATTCGTAATCTTGTTAATTTGAGAGATAAATTCTTCAGGAGGCGTGTTGGTATAGCCATCCCACGTTTTTACGACTTTACCATTGGCATCAATCAATAACGTGTAAGGGAATTTACCTTCGGGATTATATTTTTCTGCTAAAGCTTCATTATGCTCGGTTTGCTGTGGGCTTAACTTGTTTTTAGACAATCTAGGAAAATCCGCACGAACTAATACCAGTTTTTCAGTAGCGAAGTTTTGAAAAGTACCTGTTTCAAAAACATCCTTTTTCAATCTAATACAAGGTACACACCAGTCTGAGCCCGAAAAGTTTAGCAAAATATACTTGTGAGATTGTGTAGCTTCTTGCTTTGCAGAAGCAAAGTCGGTTTTCCATTCGGGAGCTAGGCTCAAAAGAAAGGAAATAACAAAAGCACTTAGTATTTTCATCTTTTTTTAAGTTATAGATGGCTTTATCCGAAAACATAGCCATCGAAGTTGACGTTACTCTTATGTTCTAAGAATAAATACGTAACGAATTTCCAGATAGTTCGGTTTTATACACACTTAATCCTGCACTTGCATAACTATTTAGTCCAACTCCTGCTGTAGTAAAGCGAGCGCCGTGTTCTGTACAATAAAATTCATTGTTTAGAAATACCACTTTTGTTCTTGCTTCATGTGTACAAATATGCGAACCTGCCACATAAGTGCCTTGCGATGTACGTGCTACTACAACATTGCTATTGATAATATAACCACCGCTATTTTTTAAGGCAGCGTTGGCTGAAGTTGTTAAGTCAAGTGTAAAATCTACACTTCCTGGGGTTGCAATAGGAGATAAATCAGAGCTTTTACTACATGCAGTAAGAAGAGTCATTAGGGCGGCTCCGCCAAACCCTGCATTTTTTAAGAATTCGTAACGTGTCATTGTTAATATGGTTAGTAAATGGACTTATTTGAGTTTTGAGTGTCGAATTAGGAGTTTTGAGTTTTAATAATTAATATAGGTAATTGATTGATATACAATCTTCTATATTAATTGTTAAAGGCTTTTTCTCTTTATTCAGAACTTAAGTATTAATGCAAAATAAAACTGCATTAATACGCTTTAGGCTGTAAGTCATAGGCATTAGGCAAAAGAGCTTAAATTATTTCATGAGAAATTCTTTTCAACTTTTAGTCTACAGCATAAAGCTTAATGCTGGTAAAATTTAAGATTGTGCTTGGTTTCAGGTAAGGGCTCTCGGCGGTGGGTTTTGGAAAAAGCATGGCTGTGGGTAATAAAAAACATTTTAACACTCTGTGCCTTGTGCCTGTCGCCTAGTGCCTAAACACATAACTTAAATCTTATTCTGCACGATTACTTATGATTATGAGCAATTTTATGAAATTTCTAATGTATTACCATTGACGGTCACTGTATATACTGCTAAACCTTTGGCTCCATAGCTGTTAAGTCCAACACCTGTAGTGCTATATCTGGCACCATGTTCTGAACAGAAAAATTCACCATTTAGAAAGGTCACTTTTTTCTTTGGTTCATGACTACAAGTTTGTGTGGCTGCCACATACGTATTTTGAGCAGTACGTGCTACAACAATACTGTTGACGATAATATAACCACCACTGTTTTTTAGAGCCGCATTTGCAGTAGCTGTTAAGTCTACAGAAGCTAAAAGCGTTGAGCCAGAAGAAGAGCCAGACGATGTGCCTGTACCTGAGGTAGAGCCGGATGTACTCCCCGAACTAGATGAGCTGCTACTACTTGATGACGAACTTGAACTGGTGGTCGAAGTGGGAGTAGGGTCATTATTAGATTGGCAAGAGGCAAGCAATGCCATTAATGCGCCTCCCTGAAAGCCCATCGATTTTAAGAACTCATAACGTGTCATTGGATGAAAGATTTTGTTAAAATATATGGTTAGTCTAAACGTAAAGATGGCACAGGTAATAAGTTTGTAGCAGAAAGATGAACGATTGGTTTCAAGATTTCATCCATAAAAACTATGGATGAAATCTTATGGCTATATTATGCTAGGGGATGTTGTTCTACCAAGTCAAAGAAATAAGTCGGATTTTTTTCTGACGATAAATCTTTTAATTCAAATGTAAGTTCTTGGTTAGCAATCGTAATAGCCATCTGAAAGCCTCTGAAAAGTTTTAACCCAAGTGTTTGTTTGCACCAATAACAACACTGAGAAAGCTTTTGTACAATTTCATCGTAATGAGGTCTTTGCGGGGTTTTAACCGTGCAAAGTGTCATACTTTCTGATACGTTCATAATTATTTGTTAATTAATTTGGGGAGATAGTTTTTGATCATAAATTTCTCGTTCCTCATCGGATTATCTGCATAATTTTCATGGGAGGTGTAATTTAATAAAATTCCTGCATTCTGACGAGCGCCATTGGTATTTGGTACCGACACGCCCATCACAGTTAAGGCTTTGTTAAATAACGGTTCATAATCGTTCCCCAGAGGCTGTAACGGCAATACATTGTCATCTACAGCATAAGTTGGTGCAATTCCGTTTATATTTCCATAGTCTGATTCCCCATTGGCATTTTGAGTAATACCTAACATCATGTAAATTCCCCATTTCCAACGCTTTTGGTCGTCAGCCACCAGCGTTCCAAAAAGGTTTTTTCCATAGGTATGTTCCCCAATCGTAATTACTTGCATATATGGCTTTAATCCATTGATCACCAGCTCGCTTGATGATGCTGTTCCGTTAGATGTTAATACGAACACTCGGTTTAGATTATTGCCAATATTATTTTTTTCAATAGAAAAATAGTTGTTAAATATATTGCTTCCATATTGTTTCGCAAAATAAGTTTGATATTTACTATTGTATTGATCTTTAAAAAAAACCTTATTCGTTGTTAAGTTGTTGACAATCAGTGATGCCAATGTTGTGGCGCTACTGATATACCCTCCTGGGTTAAACCTCAAATCCAATACTAATTCGTTGACCCCAGCAGCTTTAAAATCTGCAAAAATGCTACGCAACTGGTTATCGTATTTCAAGGTATCGCCACTGTCAAGTCCTGGCACAAATTGTGTGTAAACCAAATACCCGATGGTTTTATTAGCAGAGGTTTTTTGAACAATGCTTGAAAATGCTACAGGATTTTCAGTGACCTCTGTTTTGGTAACCGATACAGTATTCGAAGTGGCCGCAATACTGCCATTGGTAATACTTCCTAAAGTAAAAGTAACCGTTTCGTTACCCATCAAAGATGAAAAATTACTACTAGTAATATTCTGTCCATTGATTTTTACAATAATATCACCTCTGTTTAGTCCTACTACCGCAGCAGGGCTTCCTGTAATTACTTGAGTTAAAACAAGACCCACATTGGTTTGTGTATTGTCCAAATAACCAAGCATATAGCGAATGCCAAAAACTTTTGACACACCATTGAACTCTTTTTCGAGTTCATCAACATCGTCTGTTACCATCGAGAATCTATCGACGGTGCTGCGTTGATATACCAGCTTTTCAAAGAAACTATCAGAAGCATCCGTTAACGATAGCGTACTAATGGCTGGCAACTGATCATACCAATAATATGCGTCTGACATCGTATCATAAATCCACTGATTAATCTGCTGGGTATTGTCTGTAGGAGTAACTGTTGAGTCTTCCTTTTTTGAACATGCCGTAAACACCAACAGGCTAATACTGACTACGGTTATAAATTTGATGATGTTGAAACGTAGCATACTATTCATAAAATTTAGTGAGTTTTATAATGCTTGACTTCTTAGCTAAGACTAATTGTCACATAGCTGGAAATAATATTGATGTTTACGAACTTCAAAACGATAGTGTCTTAGTATCTGACTGGCCAACACTCGATGTCCAAGCGCATTGAGGTGCTTGCCATCGTGCAAGAAAAAATAGGGGTGAGGTTCAATCACCTCCATTGTTTTAAACCAATTGAAATCCTGTGCTTTACAAACGTCTTTAAGAATATCCTCCCCAAGATTTCTTAGCAATTGTGTGCAAGGATTCAAACTAGGCTGTGGTCCAAGTAAGATTACTTTTTCTTTAAAGTTTTGAAGCAAATTTATCATCACCTTGAGCTGTCGTTCAAAGTGCTTGATTACACCAAGCTTCCCTGTACTCGCCATTTTATTTAATAGCATCCTTTTGATATAAGGAAGACAAGGAAAACTTAGAGATGGTTGCTTCAGAGTAGGGTTTGGTCGATATAATTCCCGCATTAGTGCCAAATTAGATGGAACAATAATTGCTTTGCGGTACACTTCGTCTGTTTCTACTTGATGATTAAATGAATGGAATGAGTCACTAAATAAATGTGTCCAAGGACGCTCTCCATCAAGTTCATCTAATCCACTTTGAATGATTATTAACTGATAATTAGATATATAATTGCCAAGTCCCATGAGCGCCTCGATGGTTTTTTCCATAGAAAAATGTACCAAGGTGTCTACAGTTACCTGCTCGTGGTCGAGTGTGCTTACACTTTCGGTAAGCACATCGACAAATCCTTTAGATGCAGCGACACCATATCCAAAAACCTGATGCCCACCAATGACCAAGATTCTCATGTTGTATCAATGCTAATTTTTGAACCTGTTCCTCTATACGTTATTTGCTTTTCTTTTGAAGCGAATGATCAAATAAACCAAACTTCAAGCCTATATTTACCGACGGACCGTTCACTTGATTGTAATCTAACGTACTAGTTGAGCGACGATTGTCGATGCCAGCAAAACGATAATTCGCTCCTACAAAAACTTTAGCATATTTGAATAAATTACCTTCTAGATTTATGCCTCCCTGTGCTACGAAAAAGCGATTTCCAAAACCATTTCTCGATGGCCCGCCCCAAGGCTGTGGATTTCTATTGTCGTTGTCCATTCCTAGTCTATCATTAGCTGAGCCCATTCCTAACAATACTGGGACACTAAAGTGAAAGCGTTTGCTGGGTCTAAAAGTATATTCAACTTTTACGCCACCATATCTAAAATCAACTCCATCACCATTGCGAAATCCCCTTCCAGTACTATAACCACTCAACCCGATGCCTAATTTTTGATTTAACAGAATCATCGCTGAGCCCCCAAACAAAGGTTTTACATGACCATCCAGATAACTGATTTGTGTTTCGGGAGCCACATATACTCCTATCTGTTTTATTTTTACAGGTCTTAGTCCTTTCAAAATGTATTCTGTCTTACTAGAATCTTTTACAGCAGCGCTTTGCTGAGCCATAGCGCCAACAGTCATGGTAGTTAGGCTAATTAATACAAGTGTTCTTAACTTTTTCATAAAATGTATATAATAAATGGTTCTTACTATACAGTTACATACCAAGATTTGAGTTTACTCATTCTCAATATGTTATTGGTTTGAATTCAATAAACATGACCTCAATCGTGTGATAAAACGTTGCCTAATTTTTTTTTTTTTTTCAGGCAACGGAAAACACTAAATCTCAGTCAAACTATTTAGAAGAATTTCAGATAAGGGAAAATAGGAGATTATGATGGGTAGAATTGAATATCAGCCCATTACAATAGTAGATAGTCTGTTCAAATGTTTAACTTAGCTTTATAAAACACTTAAGCCTTTGTTTTTCAGAAAAAAAAATACCGACTTTGACAAGGATGACCTTGAAAGTGTCTTAAGAGCTTGCCGTGAACAAAATCCCGACGCTCAGAAGGTACTCTTCAAGAGTTACTTCAGTTATGCCAAAAATATCTGTCAAAGGTATGCCTCCAATCAGGAAGATGCGGAGGAAATACTTAATGATGGTTTTATGAAGGTATTTCAAAATATCCATCGTTATGAAAATATTCAATCGTTTAAGGCTTGGTTTAGAACGATTCTCGTAAATACGTGTATTAATTATTATCACAAACGAGAAAAGAACTTATACAGCCTAGAGGTTGAACATGCAACTATGCCTGTTTATGACGAAAACGTGATTGATAAAATGGCGGCAGAGGATATTTTGGCATTGGTGCAAAAGCTGCCCACTTCATACCGAACGGTTTTTATGATGCACGTAGTAGATGGATATAATCACCGTGAGATTGCAGAGATGTTGGGTATCAATGAAGGAACGTCACGTTCTAACTTTATGAAAGCCCGTTTGAAACTTCAAGAGATGATAAAGACATATTATCCGCATTTATTTTCAGTCGGATTAACGAACAATTTTTATGAAAACTGATCAATTTGATGATTCTATCAAGAAAAAACTTGATGGAATTCAGCCCACTTTTCAGGAGGAAGATTGGGACAAATTCCAAGCTTTCGCTCAAGCCCACCAAGTACCATACTGGAAAGTACTTGTGAGCAAACAAGCAATGTATATTGCCGCTAGCATTACGATTGTGAGTCTACTTTTTACCACCTTAACCCAATACTATGCAAAAAAAGATTTACAGCAACAATTAATTTCAGTAACAGAAACAAAGGATAGCCTTTTGGTGGAAAAGCAAATGCTAGCCCAGCAAGTAGAACAACAAGAACAAAAAAATGTTGAATTAGCTCTTGCTTTAAGTACTAGCCAAAACCAAGAAAAACAATTGAAAGCCTCTGTTCAACGATTGAATGTGGAGAAGCATTCATCAACTGAAGCTGACTTTAGCTCAGGTGACTGGCAGGTGGCTCATCAGGGTTCTTTACACAAAGGGCAAACTGCGATTGGAAATACTGAAAGAGATAGCCAAGGAAACTTGATTGTTAGGAGTGCTGATGAATCTGAAGAATCGATTGCGAAAAATTTGGCTATTCCAGATTGGCATAAGTTGAAGTCCAAAACATGGAAATTGGACTCAGCCGATACCAAGGCTCAGATTTCGAAGACTAATTTTACTTATTACGAACCTGAAGATACCACGCAAGGTCCACAACGAATGCGCTTCTCGCTAGCCGATGCCTATGTGCGCGCTGGTGTTGGAGGTGTGGTATCAAAAGCGCAATTGGGTGTTGGAGCACATGTAGAGTTATTTTTGGATAAGCGTTTGAGTATCACTGCGGGTATTCAATATTCGCAATTAGCTGTACAGCGTTATCCAAATGACGATCATTTTAAAATGCGCAACGATTTTGATTTTAGAGTAAATTTTGCTCCTAAAATTCCATTTGGTTCACCAATCAAGAACATTGAGGAACAAAGTACACTGGTACAAGTTCCAATCCGAATTGGCTATTATTTGCCGTTAAAGAGCGATTTTTATCTACTTGGGAAGGTAGGAACAGACTTAGATATTTCTGGTACCAGAAGAGTAGATTTTGATTTTAGAGATAAAAATATTGAACAAACTGTCAATAATGTCAATTCGTCAATAGAGACCAAATTGTTCAACAATTATGTGGTTTCATTGGGCATGGAGAAGCGTTTTAATAATTTCTCGATCCAACTGACACCAACTTATATTTTCGAACAAAAAAGTGTGAATTATCGTAAAGATTATGGATTAGGAGGGGAGTTGAAGTTGAATTACACTTTTTAAGAAAGAATCATTTTGAATTTTAGATAGAGGCTAAAGCCTGTCGTCCTTATCGAGATGGCAGGCTTTTTTGTTGTTTTAAAGTAAGGATCATAAAAAAAGCTAATCAAAAATTAGAAGATCCTGTGCACTGGATGTCCTAATTTGTGATTAGCTTTTGGGAAGCACTCAAGCATATTAGCTCATAGACTAATTTATGGACTGTTTGAGTGACTCGACATTAACACTATGCTCATGAGGCTTCTTTAATTCCCGCCATTGAATCAAAGAGCTATGACGTGCTTGTGATTATTGATTCAAAGGTACTCAGTTTATGTTTTGAAAAAATAGCGGAGATATGAACAGCACGATAAATGCAATGAACAGGCGATTTTAAATAACAAACAGTTTTTGAATGTATGATTACAATTATTTACGAATAGGAAATAGGCTCAGAAAGGCATACAGGAGAAGAAAAACAAAAAGCATTTGCTCTAGACATAATAAGTATAAACACTTATTATGTCTAGAGCAAATGCTTTTGAATATATACGGAGATAATCTATTAGCGATTCATCGAAGCTAAAAACTCTTCGTTGCTGCGGGTATTTCTCATTTGTTGTAACAAGAAGTCCATTGCCTCTACCGAGTTCATGTCGCTCATGTGCTTGCGCAAAATCCAAACACGTTGTAGTGTTTCTTTGTCCATGAGTAAGTCTTCGCGACGAGTACCAGAAGCAGGCACGTCGATAGCAGGGAACATACGACGGTTAGATAACTTACGGTCGAGTTGCAATTCCATGTTACCAGTACCTTTAAATTCTTCGAAAATAACTTCGTCCATTTTCGAACCTGTATCGATAAGGGCTGTTGCAATAATCGTTAATGAACCACCATTTTCAACATTACGAGCGGCACCGAAGAAACGTTTTGGTTTGTGAAGCGCATTGGCATCCACACCACCCGATAAGATTTTACCTGACGATGGAACGACGGTATTATACGCACGAGCCAAACGAGTGATAGAGTCGAGAAGAATAACAACGTCATGACCACATTCAACCATACGTTTTGCTTTCTCTAGAACGATACTCGCAACCTTTACATGGCGTTCAGCTTGTTCGTCGAACGTAGAGGAAATTACTTCTGCACGAACACTACGTTGCATATCTGTAACCTCTTCAGGACGTTCATCTATCAATAAAATTAGCAAATATACTTCAGGGTGATTTTTGGCAATAGCATTAGCAATTTCTTTCAACAAGACTGTTTTACCAGTTTTGGGCTGTGCTACAATCATACCACGCTGACCTTTACCAATTGGCGCAAATAAGTCAAGAATACGAGTTGAGTATTGGTCTCCTCTTGATGAAAGGTTTAATTTTTCATCAGGAAACAACGGCGTTAGGTATTCGAAAGGAATACGATCACGAATTTCTTCGGTAGTTTTACCGTTGACAGACTCTACTCTTAAAAGGGCAAAGTATTTTTCACCTTCTTTAGGAGGACGAATCGCTCCACGAACGGTATCACCCGTTTTAAGGCCAAAAAGCTTGATTTGAGAAGGCGATACATAGATATCATCTGGAGAAGCCAAATAATTATAATCAGCCGATCTCAAGAAACCATATCCACCATCTTGCATGATTTCGAGTACACCTTCGTTTTCGATGATACCGTCAAATTCACGGATAGCTTGATTATAGATAGGTTTACGAACAGTAGCAGCAGTATTTGGCGCAGTGTTCGGTTTGTTGCCTTCAGGACGAATATCTGTTGGGGGATCTTGTTTAAAACCTAAATCAAAATCTTCACCTCCTGTTGTGATAAAAGAAGTATCGATGTCAGCAAATTCGTTTTCTACATCTTCTGGCAAATCGATAACAATTGGGTCTTCATCAAAATCAAAGATAATATCTTCTACCGCTTCAGTTTTGGCTTTAGGCTCTTTAGCGGTTCTTGTTCTGACGGTAGTTTCCTTTAAAGCAGGTTCCGATTTAGTAATTGGTTCTGCTTTTGCGATTGTGTTGGCTTCTGCTACAGGATTATCAACTTTTTGAATACGTTGTCTTTTTGGGCGTGGGCTGTCTGAAGCAGGGGCTGTGTCTTTCCTCACTTTTCTCTCTGGTTTTTGTTCATTTTCCATAGCATCGCTAATTGCAGGAGTCGATAACGGGGTGTTACCTTTTACCTGCTGGTCAAATATTTTATAGATGAGTTCTTTTTTTGGTAGGTCAATTGTATTGTTGATATTTAATTTTTGAGCAAGTTCACGAAGCTCCGATACGAGCTTAAACTCTAATTCTTCAATAGTATACATACGAGTAAAAAATAAGGCTGATAGTAATGAAAAGAGCCTTACAGGAAAATGGTGGTTAAGTCGTCTTTACAGTCGTACAACAAGATGATAAATGTTACAATTAAAATTCGGAAATCTGGTACGAGGTGGAAGATAATTGTTAAGCAATTATTAGTAAGGAGCTTAACTGAAGAATATCACTGAACAGTTATTCGTGATGCAATGATAATACCAATCTTTTAATTTGTCAAGGAGTTTGGTTATTTTTTTAAGTCTATTCCCTGTATCCTAGGCTTTTATCATCTAATTATTTTTCTGACAATCTTAAGATAAAATGGTTTAAATCATTTCAGGAAAAATATTAAAACTTCAATCTCTATGGGCTAAAATCTTGCAATAGAACATACCCATCTTGTCTCAAGTGCATTGCATTGAGCAAGTTAGGTTAGGTCACTCAGACAAGTTTGATGATAGTGGCAGGTATTAGAATATACGAGAATTGGCAAATTGAAGAAGACTAATAACCAAAATCAGATTGTCATTTAACAAAGCTCTATTTTATTTCTGGAGAGTTTTACTTTTCCTATTTTTTCTAATTGTTTCAACAAACGAGATACCACCTCACGTGAGGTAGCGAGTTCACCAGCCAAAACTTCATGTGTGATATTGATGATAGAACTTTTACTTTGCTTGCTTTTGCGTTGCAACAAGTTGAGTAAACGTTCGTCGAGTTTATGAAATGCAATCTCATCAATGGCATTGAGTAAATCCTCAAAACGACGCTGATAGGTCAAGAATACAAACTGTTTCCAAGTACTGTATTTACACATCCATTCTTCTACTTTTTCGACTGGTATAGTGATAAGCGTTGTCTTCTCTTCTGTAACAGCTAATATTTCACTTTGCTTACGATCAAGACAGCAACTCAATGACATAGCGCACGAGTCCATTCCTCCCAAATAATAAAGCAGCGCTTCTCGTCCTTCATCGTCGGGGCGGAGGATTTTGATGGAACCACTCAGTACAATTGGTACAGTGCGGATATAGCCTCCAGGACGCATAATTACATGACCTTCATCGAGTTCCATGTAATTTCCTATTTGTTCTAATTCATCGAGCAATCCTTTCTCGAATATGCCTATAAATTTCTCCTTTACAAAAGATAAATTCATGTTAAGTGTGTCTATTTTAAGTTGGGGATAATGTTTGACAAGATACAATAATATATCAATATATGAATTACTATCAATATACTTTGTCAAGGTTTGATATGAAATAAGCCAAAGAAGGGTAGTTGTGAACTATCTTCTTTGGCTTGAAAATAAAGGGTTAGGTTATTAAGCTTTTCCTGTCAAAATTCTATTCCAATACAACCACGGTAAAACATATTTTTTGAGTAGCCACATCGTCCAGCGTGGTTTTGCTTGGTCAAAAGGGAAGGTCATTTTTGGTGTGTTACTGTAGTCAAACTCCGCTAGCATTAGTTTGCCATATTGCGTTGGGATTGGGCAAGCGCTGTAGCCCGTATATTCGGCAGTAGGAGTTTGTTGTGCCAATACTCTCAGTGTATTCTCGACAACTACAGGAGCTTGTTTGCGGATAGCAGCCCCCGTTTTGCTACAGGGAGCATTGGTACAGTCACCAAGGGCGAAAATGTTAGAATAACGACTATGTTGCATCGTATTTTTGTTGATTTCAACATATCCTAAAGCATTGTTAGGATCAGCTAAAGGACTTTTTTTGATAAAATCAGGGGCACTTTGTGGAGGCACCGCATGACACATATCGAAGTTCAGACTTTTCTGAACAATTTCTCCCTCTGCATTTTTTTGTTCATATAAAACGGTTTTGCTTTTTCCGTCAATTGCTACGGTATTAGCGCCAAAATGCGTAAGAATATGATTGTCTTCTACAACTTTTTCTAATGTTTGGGCATATTCCTTTACGCCAAATATTACACCAGCGCCTGATATATAGTGTACTTCGCACTGGTCGAGAATACCTTTTTTGCGCCAATAATCACAAGCCAGATACATGATTTTGTGGGGTGCTCCACCGCATTTAATGGCAGTACTCGGGTTGGTAAAAACAGCAACACCGCCTTTGAAGTTTTTGATAAGCTCCCACGTATATGGAGCTACATCAAATGAGTAATTACTCGTTACCTCATTTTTACCGAGTGTATCGTTTAAACCCTTGATTTTTTGCCAATCAATCTGGATGCCTGGGGCTACTATCAAAATCTTGTAGGTATATTTCGCTCCGCTTTTACAGGTCACTTGATTTTGCTCTGGCTCAAAGGTTGCTACAGCATCTTTAATCCATGTACTTCCTGCTGGAATATAATCCTTCTCGTTCTTTTCAGTTTCGGCAATATCAAACTCGCCAGCACCCACCAAGGTCCATGCCGGTTGATAATAGTGTTTCTCTGATGGCTCAACGATACCAATAGATAATCCAGATTTTTTTTGTAACAATTGTGCTGCAACAGATAAACCTGCGTTGCCGCCACCGACTATAAGAACTTCGAATTGATTATTCATGGCACAGAAATTTGGTTTTTTCTGCAAATTCTATAAATAAACAAAGATGTTCTGTGATATTTGTTACATAGCAAAGATGTTATTTGAAAATAGATAAAATGAGAAAAGCACCTTACAAGGGTGCTTTTCTCTTAACTAATAATACTTTAACGTTTCGTCTTGCTGACTCTAGTTAGGTAATTTTTCCTTAAAATATCCATACGTCCAAGTGCCAGCAATAGCACTCAAAAGTGTAACAAGTACTGCTACAAAACCGCTACCAATTTGAGCAAATAATGGCCCTGGACAAGCACCAGTTATCGCCCAGCCTAATCCAAAGAGTAAACCGCCATAGATTTGTCCTTGTTGGAATTTTTTGGGATGAAACTCTACCGTTTCTCCTGATATCGTTTTGATATTGAATTTTTTGATGAGAAATACCGAAATCATACCTACCACCACAGCGCTACCAATAACGCCATACATGTGAAAGCTTTGCAAACGGAACATTTCTTGAATTCTGAACCAAGAAATAATCTCTGCTTTTACGAAAACGATACCAAACATAATTCCTACGATGAGGTATTTTAGATTAGCAAAACCGCTTTCTGAAGTTTTCATGTCGTTTGGCGCTTCGCAAACGAATTCTTCTTTTTCTACTATCGGAGTTTCAAATGTCGATTTCATGATAATATTTTTATGGAAAATATATGAGAGGAAATAGGGATAGCTCTTTTAACACTCTGTGCCTTTGCTCCTTTGTGCCTGTTCCCTTTTAAAATAACTTAAATATCAATGGCAATAACAAGTGCGTTGAGGCAAAACCGCCAACCATAAAGCAACAAGTTGCAATGACTGATGGGACTTGTAAGTTAGAGATACCCATAATGGCATGTCCCGATGTACAACCGCCTGCCCAACGTGTGCCAAATCCTACCATAAAGCCACCAATTACAAAGAATATCAACCCTTTTAAACTAAAAATATTTTCAGTTGCAAAAATATCTGAAGGCATCAAGCCATTAAAGTCTTTAATCCCTAAGGCACTTAAATCTTTGATAGTTTGTGGATTGATCACAATGGAATTAGGGTTCGCTAAGAAATTGGTTGCGATAAAACCACCAATCAAAACGCCCAATACAAATACCAAATTCCAGATTTCTTTGCGCCAATTGTATTTAAAAAATGGTATATCTGCTGGCATACAGGCTGCACAGATATGTCGTAATGATGAGGATATACCAAATGATTTATTTCCGATTAATAGTAGGGTAGGGACAGTGAGTCCGATTAAAGGACCTGCTACATACCAAGGCCACGGTTGTTTAATGAATTCAAGTAGTTCCATGATTATGTTTAAATTAATTATAAATAATGTCTATAGATTAAGTATTTTATTTTCTAATTTCTTAAAAGAATATAGAATGTCTATAACGCTGAGTAATTTATTTGTAAAAAATGCTTGAAAATTAAAAGATGTCTATCTGAAGAAGTAGATAGCATAAGTATCATTTAAACAAATAGTTAGCGATATTTAGTTTCAAAAAGAATAAAGATAAGTCGTCACTGAGTAGATGATTATTCTTTTTTGATGATACAAAGTTATTTTAATGATAAGGCATTAAATGTAACTTTTATCACATAGCGCAAATTTTCTGTAAAGAGACTATTATTAATGGATAGAATTACTTTCTTGGGTGAAATAAAAAATGCCGAAAATGGTTTGATACCATCCTAGGCATTCAACTACTCGGATGTAAGAAATTTGCTTACAAAAAATGTTGATTAGTCTTTTGTTAACACTCAAGTTGATTATAAAATAGCTTTAAAGTGTTGAAACACGAGATGTTAATGCAAAATAAAATTCAGCTATTCGGCTGTCAGCCATGGGCATTAGGAAAAAGCTTTTCTGCCTAATGCCTACGACTTATTGCCTAAAGCGTATGAATACTTAAATGGCTACCAATTTTGTTTCTACTTTTTCTTCGTTCATGAACGACAAGTCAAGCTTGATGTTTGGCAATAATTCCTCTTCCAATTGATCTGCCCATTCATTGAGATATAGCATGACATCGTCACGGTAATTATGGCGCATTTTGTCGCGGCGCTCTAGAGGAATTCTAGCTAAAACTTTTTTATCACTCAAACGTTCTAGATTCTGTAAGTCGGATGTTGTCAAACCATGGTTGAGCATATCTGCGATGAGAAGATCCATTGGAAGCCCACTGGTAGGACAAAATTCCTCTACCTGTTCGCGCCAATCGCCACGGCCTTGCATCGCAAACTCATGAATTTGCGCTTTGCTAAGTTGGGTTAATTCTTGCGCCAAGTTGCCACAGTTACAACTTCCCATGTGCCCCCATTGGTATGGATTTCCGCTAGATAGCTTTTGTGCCGTACGACGCAAGGCTTGGATGAGTTCTGGATTTGCATGTGCCATAAAATACAATAGGATATAATGAAACAATCTTTTGAATGAAGGCTAAACTCGCTGTTTGTATATTTTGTTTAAGTAAATTTTTTATTAAAAATATTATATTTTATGCTTCCGATAACCTAATTGAGAAGGATAAGCATTTATGAAAATATGTGTATATTGGGAGTTATTGCTTGTAAAAATTTTGCCTAATATTTTTTTGCAAAGATTTTGGATAAAAAAGTATTAGTCGTTTCGTTAAAGCTTACTCGGTCTGAGTATTCAATACTATTTTTCAAGCTATAATAAAGATAAGAAATATCCCCAAAGACTAAAAATAATCCCATTTTCTTACTACTAAAAGACAAACTTATGGAAAGACGTAATGCCTTAAAAAGTATGGCGATGCTCATCGGAGGAGCGATAGCCTTACCCGAGTGGGCAAATGGTTGGTCGACCAACTCTCTGACAACACAAAATTGGTTGCGTCCTAATTTAGCAAGTGTATTAAGCGAAGCAGTTGAAACCATTATCCCAAAAACTAATACGCCAGGGGCAAAAGACCTTGGTTTGGATACTTTTGTACAAAAAATGATCGCCGATTGCTACTCCAAGGAAGTGCAATCAGCTTTTGCCAAAGGTATTGGTCAAATAGATGCTGTAGCGCAACAACAATATAGTAAACCATTCACGCAGCTCGATACTCCACAGCGAATAGAGTTATTGAAAGGCTTTGAAAAAGGTGCTGAAACCAAAGATTTTTATGGTTTGCTTAAAGGTTTAACGGTTCGTGGTTATCTCAATTCTGAGTATGTGATGACCAACATCACACATTATGAAATGGTACCAGGTAGATACCATGGATGTGTAAAAGTAAAATAAGTAATAAGGCTTTCGGAAATGAGCTATGGGCATTCAGCAAAAATGCCTCTATGATTTAAACAGAAGCGCTTTTTAGACATAAATCTGTAAGCCGAATCCCGACAGCTCTTCAAATAATCATTGATTCCATGAGTAATTTTAATATAGATAGTACAAAAAATAGAACCTACGATGCCATTGTAATTGGCTCAGGTATTAGCGGTGGCTGGGCAGCCAAAGAACTTACAGGAAAGGGCTTACGTACGTTGGTGCTCGAACGTGGTCGTGATGTGCGTCATGTGGTAGATTATCCGACCACAATGTTACAACCTTGGGAGTTTGAACACAGAGGACAATTGCCTTATGAAGTCAAGCAAGAAAACCCCATCGTAAGCAAATGTTATGCCTTTTATGAAGGCACAACGCAGTTTTTTGCCAAAGATAAAGAACATCCTTATGTACAAGAAAAGCCTTTTGATTGGATTAGAGGTTATCAAGTAGGTGGAAAATCGTTACTATGGGCACGCCAAACGCAACGTTGGAGTAATTTTGACTTCGAAGGACCAGCACGTGATGGCTTTGCGGTAGATTGGCCTATTCGTTATAACGACTTGGCGCCTTGGTATAGTTATGTGGAGAAGTTCGCAGGTATTACAGGCAATAAAGACGGTTTGGATACACTTCCAGATGGTGAGTTTTTGCCACCTCACGATTTGAATTGTGTCGAGAAGTATTTCAAGGAACAAGTTTCCAAAAATTACAAAGACCGCCATATTATTATTGGTCGTGCGGCGCATATTACCAAAGCACAACCAATTCACTTGCAGCAAGGTCGTGCGCAGTGTCAGCATCGTACTATTTGTGAGAGAGGCTGTCCATTTGGGGGATATTTTAGTAGTAATGCCTCAACAATACCTTGGGCAATGAAAACGGGTAAAATGACACTTCGCCCTGATTCGGTAGTTCACTCGATTATTTATGATGAGAAAAAAGGCAAAGCAACGGGCGTAAGAGTAATTGATGCGAATACCAAAGAAATGATTGAGTTTTATGCTAAAATCATTTTTGTGAATGCCGCAGCTTTGAACACCAATTTGATTTTGTTGAACTCTACCTCAAATCGTTTCCAAAATGGTTTGGGTAACGACAGTGGCGTTTTGGGTAAATACGTGGCTTTCCACAATTACCGTGCGCGTGTGTCAGGCGAGTATGATGGATTATTGGATTCAACAACCGATGGTCGTCGTCCGAACAGTGGTTATATTCCTCGTTTCCGCAATGTGTATAAGCAAGAAACGGACTTCTTGCGTGGATATGCCGCAGGTTTTGATGGTCGCCGTATAGAGTATAACAGTAGCGAAGGTATCGGAGAGGATTTGAAAGCAAATCTTGGAAAGGTAACACGTGGAGCATGGAGTGTAGGTTCGCACATGATGGGCGAGACTATCCCGAAAGAATCCAATTACGTTGCACTCGACAAAGCATTGAAAGACCCTTATGGTATTCCGCAATTGCGTATTGCTGTAGGTTATGATGATAATGACGAAAAGATGGTCAAAGATTACTTGCAACAAATGACAGATATGTTTGAAAAAGCAGGTTTTAAAAATATCAAGACCTATGATTCAAAACAAGCTGCTGGTTTGGATATTCACGAAATGGGTGGTGTGCGTATGGGTAAAGACCCTAAAACCTCGATGCTCAACAAGTGGAATCAAATGCACGCTTGTAAAAACGTATTTGTAACCGATGGCGCATCGATGACATCAACCTCAACACAAAACCCATCATTGACTTACATGGCAATGACAGCTCGTGCAGCCGACTACGCCGTGAAGCAAATGAGAATGGGTAATTTATAAGCTTATCCCAAAACACTTTTTAGCCCAATACACTGGTTGTATTGGGCTTTTTGTTTTACTACAAAAGAATAATGTTTGTAAAAAAGGTCACTAGACAGTTATAAAATCTACTCAATTCGCTCAACTCCTGACTTTACCCGCCAAATAGCATACAAAAACCAACTACTTAAAACTGTTTTTTTCTTAATTTCGTCAAAAACATTTTTCACCAACAAATCGACCATGAAAAAAATACTGTTGATTTTTTCTGGCTTGGTTGCTTTCTCTAATTTAGGGGCTTTGGCACAACAAACTGCCAACCCTTATAACGGCAACAAGCGTTTTGAACAACTAGGCACTGACTTGCCTACGCCAAACTCGTATCGTACTGCATCGGGTGCGCCTGGCAAGGACTATTTCCAACAACGTGCTGATTATGACATCAAAGTAGAACTAGATGATATTCAACGTAAAATCACTGGTTCTGAAACTATCACGTATTTCAATAACTCTCCTGATGAGCTTCGTTACCTTTGGTTGCAATTAGACCAAAACCTATTTAAGGAGGATGCCATCGGTAATACTACCAAAACAGGTGGTTTAGGTCCGCAAGCTAGTACAGCTCAATTCAAAAATTTGACTGATCCTAGAAAATACGGTTATAACATTACATCGGTTCGTGATGCTAAAGGTGGTAATTTACCTTACACCATCAACAACACAATGATGCGTATTGATTTGCCAGCTCCATTGAAGTCTGGTGCTAGTGTTTCTTTCTCGATTGACTGGAACTACTTGATTACTGAGTACTATGGTCGTTCGGGTTATGAATATTATGCGAAAGATGGCAATTGTAATTACTTCATAGCACACTGGTTCCCTCGTATGGCTGTGTACAATGACGTATATGGTTGGCAACACAAACAATTCTTGGGTCAAGGAGAATTTACTTTGAACTTTGGTAACTACAAAGTAGCTATCACAGCACCCAACGATCACGTAATTGGTGCTTCAGGTGAATTGCAAAACCCAGCTCAAGTATTGTCAGCTGAACAATTGAAGCGTATGGAGAAAGCAAAAACTGCTACTCGTCCAGTATTAATCGTTTCACAAGAGGAGGCAGAAGCTGCTGAAAAAGGTAAACCAACGGGTAAGAAAACTTGGGTTTATAAAGCTGATAATGTGCGTGACTTTGCTTTCGCTAGTTCACGTAAATTTATCTGGGATGCCATGCAAGTAGACGTAGAAGGCAAAAAAGTGTGGGCTATGTCTTTGTACTCTAAAGAAGGTAATCCACTTTGGGGACAATATTCAACAATGGTTGTAGCACATACCTTGCGTTCGTACTCGAAACACTCTGTGGCCTATCCTTATCCTGTAGCGTATTCTTGTCACGCTACTTCGGGTGGTGGTATGGAATATCCAATGATTTCATTCAATGGTGGTCGTCCTGAGCCAGATGGTACTTATTCTGAAGCTACAAAGGCAGGTATGATTGGTGTAATTATTCACGAAGTAGGTCACAACTTCTTCCCAATGATTATCAACTCAGATGAGCGTCAATGGTCTTGGATGGACGAAGGTTTGAATACTTTCTGTCAATATTTGGCAGAACAAGAGTGGGATAGAGATTTTCCTTCTCGTCGTGGCGAGCCTCAGTATATTGTACCTTACATGAAAACTGACCCTACTCAACAAGTACCTATCATGAGTGGTTCTGACAATATCATGGCATTTGGTCCGAACGCTTATGCAAAGCCTGCAACAGCTTTGAATATCTTGCGTGAAACCGTAATGGGTCGTGAATTGTTTGATGCAGCATTTAAGGAATACGCACGTCGTTGGGCTTTCAAACAACCATATCCTGCTGATTTCTTCCGTACCATGGAAGACGCTTCTGGTGTGGATTTGGATTGGTTCTGGCGTGGTTGGTTCTACGGTGTTGAGCCTGTAGACCAATCTATCGAAACTGTTGAATGGTTTGGTATCGATAACCAATCTCCTGAGCAAAAAAATGCAAAAGCAAAAACAGAAGCTGAAGCAAAACGCCAAACGATGAGCAATATCCGTAACAAAAAAGATATTACTCAAACAGTGGTAGAAGCTAACCCAGATATGCGCGATTTCTACAATAGCTATGATCGTTATGCAACTTCTGAAGCAGATAAAAAACGTTTTGAGCAAGCAACAGCAGGTCTTTCTGACGAAGAGAAACAATTGGTGAATGGCAACAAAAACTTCTATGTAGTGAATTTGAAAAACAAAGGAGGTTTGCCAATGCCAGTGATTATCAAAATGGTATTCGAAGATGGTACAGACGAAGTGGTTCGTATTCCTGCGGAAATTTGGCGTTTGAACGACAAAGAGGTGAAAAAAGTAATCCCAACTGATAAAAAAGTAGCAAAATGGGTACTTGACCCATTCTATGAGATTGCCGATATCAACACAGAAGACAACGCATTCCCTCGTGAACCAGAGCAACCAACTCGTTTCCAAGTGTTCAAAGGACAACGTCCTTCTATGCCAAACCCAATGCAACAACAAAAACAAGCAGCAGGAGCGGTACAAGGTGCTAAGAAATAATAACAATTCTTTATAGCGAAAAAGGAGGTTATCCCGAATTTTAGGATTGGGCTTATTCTTCAAATTTTCATCAAAAAAGCGGTCGGAAAATATTTTCCGACCGCTTTTTTGATGCTACCATACTAGATTTTATTCAGCTCAAGACGTAATCATTGCGTCTCTACTACTAGAATACAAATTGTAACATAATCACTCATCCGCTCAAGCACTAAATCACTCAATTAGGGATGACTCATGTTTATTAGCTAAAACTCAGAAATGGCTTTTCTAGTGAATTTTGAAACATTCTTCACTAAAGTTCTGACAATTTTGTTATCTTCGAAACTTAAACTTCAAGAATTGTCTCTTGAAATAAATAGATCGTAATCTTTATTTTACCCTTTTAAATATCTTAGTAAAGTGTTGATAACCTGTTTGTTATTGTCTTTGCCAAAGATGGGTCGTTTATCTGTATGTCTTCAAAACCTCAACACAACTATCTGCCACAGTTAGATGGTATTCGTACTATCGCCATTGGTTTAGTGTTAATATTTCATTGGTTGCCAACTACCCATTGGATTAATACCCTTCCGAATGGTACGATTGGGGTAACGCTCTTTTTTGTTTTGAGTGGGTTTTTAATTACGGATATTCTTATCAAAAATAAAACGGAGTCTTTGGGCGGCGCTGTGCAGGTCTATAAAAATTTCATGATAAGAAGAGCACTTCGTATTTTTCCGATTTACTATCTGACTTTAGCCGTTGGTTTTGCATTACCCAAACTGCATATTCCTTTTACGACTGATTTGTATCAGCATCCTTGGTACTATATTCTTTATACATATAACCATTTGCTGGAAAAAACAGGGTTCTGGGCAGACGCATTTTCGCCCTATTGGTCGTTGGCTGTGGAAGAACAGTTTTATTTGGTTTGGGCATTTGTAGTGCTCTTAATACCTAAAAAACATACGATTACCCTACTTTGGACTACGGTGATTTTAGGAATAATTTTTAGATTTTACTTTATCTATATCCAACAAGGACAAGGTTTGATTACTGTTACTTGCATCGATTGTTTTGCTTGGGGAGGTTTACTTTCTTGGTATCGAATCAATCACGTGCAGGATCAATTACACCGCCTATTGCGATATACGGTATTGCCTTCACTAGCCATACTTTTGTATGTATCGTTTGTGAAAGATAACACCGCTACTTTGGTGAAAATCTTATTCTTGCGTACCGCAATTTCTTGTATTAGTGCATATATTTTATCGCTGATTTGCAGCCCAAAACCACATTGGCTCAATACAGTGTTGTCGAGTGCGCCAATGGTTTTTGTTGGTAAAATCAGCTATGGTGTGTATGTGTATCACATGACTGTGCCTTTACTGTTTTGGTTTGTGTGGCAAAAATTTCATTTGCCAGCCATTGGTAATCACTTTACTAGCTTAATTGTTTTATTGGTAGCTAGTTATCTTTCTTGGATTATTTTCGAAAAACCGATTAATAACCTGAAAAAATATTTTCCATATCAGGAAAAAAAATAAGAAACACAATTATCAAAATCAAAGCTGGAAAACCTGTTTAAACCATGTTTTCCAGCTTTGATGATTCTAGAGCATTCTTGTTTTCATTTCATCAGTAACTAACATCATCTTACAACCACTCTGCTCTGATAAATTGTCCAAGATTAACTCCGGATATTAATATTTATCATTTTTTTCAAAAAAACTTTTGATATAAGTAACATATATCACAGAATTCTGTGTTATAAGCTTATAATTTTGAAGCATAAATCGATTAAATAGACTTTTAAAAATATTCATAACTATCTTAAAGCCATGAAAATAGAACAAATTTATACAGGATGTTTAGCGCAAGGGGCATATTATATTGAGTCGGAAGGTGAAGCAGCCGTAATAGATCCACTTCGCGAAGTACAGCCTTATATCAACAAAGCTCAACGCAATAATGCAACAATCAAATATGTATTCGAAACACACTTTCATGCGGATTTTGTTTCAGGACATATTGACCTTTCGCAAAAGACAGGTGCGCCTATTGTGTACGGTCCCAATGCAGTAACGGGCTTTGATGCACATGTGGCAAAAGATGGTGAAGAGTTCCAATTAGGAAAGCTTAAAATCAAAGTATTGCATACACCAGGGCATACGATGGAATCCACTTGTTATTTGTTGATTGATGAAAACGGACAAGAAAAAGCGCTTTTTAGTGGTGATACTTTGTTTATCGGAGATGTTGGTCGTCCTGATTTAGCACAAAAATCTGATTTGACTATCAACGACCTTGCTGGATTTTTGTTTGATTCATTGCGCAATAAAGTGATGACCTTACCCGATGACGTAATTGTATATCCTGCACACGGTGCTGGTTCGGCTTGTGGTAAAAACATGAGTAAAGAAACAACCGATACTTTGGGCAATCAAAAACAAACCAACTACGCCCTTCGTGCTGATATGTCGAAAGAGCAGTTTATCAAAGAAGTAACGGATGGTTTGAGTAAGCCACCGCAATACTTCCCACAAAACGTGATGATGAACAAGCAGGGTTACGAAAGTATCGACGTAGTCATGAATCGTGCGGCACAAGCTTTGTCTCCAGAGGCATTTGAAGCGGCAGCCAACGAAACAGGCGCAGTATTGTTGGATACTCGTAATGCTCAAGTTTTTAATAAAGGATTTGTACCAAACTCGACTAATATTGGCTTGAATGGACAGTTTGCACCATGGGTTGGCGCCTTGATTCCAGACTTGAAACAAGAAATTTTATTAATTACAGAAAAAGGACAAGAAGAAGAAACCATCACTCGTTTGGCTCGTGTAGGATATGACTTTGTGATTGGCTATTTGGATGGCGGTTTTGAGTCTTGGGAAGCTTCAGGCAAAGAAATTGATACGGTAGAGTCAATTGATGCAACCGAATTTGCAACAAGACTAGCTTCAGAGGAGGCACCTTTGGTAATCGATGTGCGTCGTCCTGGCGAGTTCTCAGCAGAACACGTAGACGGAGCAATCAACTTGCCATTGGATTATATCGATGAAAATTTGTCGGAGTTTCCAAAGGATAAACCATTTTATATTCACTGTGCTGGAGGCTATCGCTCAATGATTGCTTCTTCAATTTTGAAAGCACGTGGTATCGATAACTTCATTGATATTAATGGCGGCTTTGGTGCTATCCAAAAAGCAGGAATTAAAACAACCGATTTTGTATGCCCATCGACATTGAAAAAATAGGGACTTAAAGTGTAAAAGGGATAAGGCACAAAGGCACAAAGTGGATATTTTATCAGATAAAGTAGAACCCTTTGTCTCTTTGTGCCTCTGTCACTGTTCCCTAATTAACGACCTTTTTTTAGTATGATTTTAGGTAAAAATTGTAAAAGATACAGTTGCTTTAACTGTATCTTTTTTTTTATCATTTTCTACCCCAACTTTAGGGGAATTTGATTTCAGGAAAATAGTTTTTCAACAAAATTTTCTTGAAAAACGCTAGCCACTATCCCCACAATACAATCTCAATCTAAACTTCACAATGTTATGGATACAGCGTTTTTATCCCGCATTCAGTTCGCCTTTACGGTGGCGTTTCACTACATTTATCCCCCTCTCAGTATTGGTCTTGGTATCGTGATGGTTATCATGGAAGCCCAGTATCTGCGCACAGGCAAAGAAGCTTATGCTCAGATGACTCGTTTTTGGATAAAAATCTTTGCCTTGATTTTTGGTATTGGCGTAGCTACAGGTATCGTGATGGAATTTGAGTTTGGTACCAATTGGGCTGTTTACTCTCGTTATGTTGGCGATATTTTTGGAAGTGCCTTGGCAGCAGAAGGAATTTTTGCGTTTGCCCTCGAATCGGGCTTTTTAGGAATCTTACTTTTTGGATGGAATAGAGTAAGCCGACGAGTACACTTCTTCTCAACCATCATGGTAGCAATGGGTTCGATGTTTTCAGCTATTTGGATTGTTGTGGCTAACTCGTGGCAACAAACGCCAGCAGGTTTTCGCATCGAAGGTAAGGGAATTCATGCCCGTGCGGTGATTACCGATTTTTGGGCAATGGTTTTCAATCCATCTTCAGTTGAAAGGCTTTCTCATGTGCTGTTGGGGTCTTTTTTAGCAGGTTCGTTTTTGGTATTGAGTGTCAATGCCTATTATTTACTGCGTAATCGTCATGTCGAAATTGCTCGAAAAGGATTTAAAATAGCCTTGGTTGTGGCTACGATTGCTTCGCTTTTACAGCTATTTTCAGGACATAAATCAGCGGATGGCGTGGCGCACAATCAACCTGCCAAACTTGCTGCTTTTGAAGGTCATTATGAAGCATCTGCCGTAGCGGATATGTATTTGTTGGGCTGGGTAGATACCCAAAAGCAGGAAGTGTCAGGACTTAAGATTCCGAAAGGACTAAGTTTTTTACTTTATCAAGATTTTAACAAACCCGTTACAGGCTTAAATGCCTTCAAGAAGGAAGACCAGCCCAAAGCCGTCAATTTTGTATTTCAGACCTATCATTTGATGGTTGCTATTGGAATGACATTGATTGCATTGACTTTGCTAGCATCGTTCTTGTGGTGGAAAGGCAATTTATTTGAACAACGTTGGCTATTACAAATTTTTGCGTGGTCGGTATTGTTGCCACAATTAGCCAATCAATTGGGCTGGTATTCGGCGGAGGTTGGTCGCCAACCTTGGGTTGTATATGGTTTGCTGAGAACATCCGATGCTTTGTCGCAATCTCTGAAAGCATCACAGGTGATTTTTTCACTGGTATTGTTCACCTTGGTGTATATTCTCTTGTTTGGCTTGTTTGTGTATTTGCTTAATAAAAAAATCAAACATGGACCAACCGACGACTACTCAGGAGATTATTCAGATGATATTCCTGATTATTCAAAACGTGATAACCCAATTTTACAATAAGCTAAAGCCTTTGGCAAAACAGATATTATGGAAACAATCTTTGGACTCGACTTACCTACGTGGTGGTTTTTGGTTGTAGGTGGTGTATTTACTGGATATGCTATTTTGGATGGTTTTGATTTGGGAGCAGGAGCTTTGCATTTATTTTTCAAAAAAGAAGAAAGTCGCCGTATTGCACTCAATGCCATCGGGCCTGTATGGGACGGTAATGAAGTGTGGCTAGTAATAGGAGGAGGGGCGTTATTTGCAGGTTTTCCAGTAGTATATGCGACGGTGTTTTCGGCTTTTTATGAGTTGTTTATGCTGTTTTTGGTATTATTAATTTTTCGTGCAATCTCCATTGAATTTCGTTCCAAAGAACCAATGGCTTGGTGGCGTCAGCTATGGGATGTGAGCTACAGCGTTTCGAGTATTATGTTGGCGTTGTCTTTGGGGTTGGTACTTGGAAATATCATTCAGGGTTTGCCAATCGACGACCAATTTATTTATAGAGGAACAGTTGGGGATTTCTTTAATCCATTTTCTATTTTGATGGCGATTACTACATTATCGTTGTTTATGATGCACGGGGCTATTTACTTGGTGATGAAAACAGAGAATCGTCTTTATGCTAAATTGACGGTTTTGGTAAAAAATACCACCATCTTTTTTGTGTTGATGTTTGCTTTAAGTACGGTTTACACGCTGTTATATTTGCCACACATGGTCGAAAGGTTTAAGGAAGTACCGATGATGTTTTTCTTCCCTGTACTTACAATTTTGGCTGTAGCTAACATTACACGACAAATTACGAAGCGTAAATATCGTTTTGCTTTTTTTTCTTCCGCTTTTGTAACAGCAATGTTAATGGCATTGGTGGCTGTAGGCTTATTTCCCAACATTGTGTTATCCACAATCGACCCACAGTTTCACATAGATATCCACAATGGGTCATCAACTGATAAATCTCTGAAAATTATGCTAACGTTTGCTGTCATTGGCGTGCCTTTGGTGGGACTCTACACAGGCTTTGTATTTTGGACTTTTAGAGGAAAAGTAAAATTGGACGAAACAAGCTACTAGTGGAGATACGTTTAATTTTAGATTGATGT
Source organism: Flectobacillus rivi (assembly GCF_030056655.1). NCBI lineage: Bacteria > Pseudomonadati > Bacteroidota > Cytophagia > Cytophagales > Flectobacillaceae > Flectobacillus > Flectobacillus rivi. Next base: position 5,516 of record NZ_JASHIE010000008.1, on the reverse strand, counting down.
GTCATTTCTAATTGAGTGAATTGAGATTGAGTGATTTTCATGTTATCAAGCAGGTTAATATCATTTTTTCGAATTAGAATTATTCTTCAAATTTTCATCAAAAAAGCGGTCGGAAAATTATTTTCGACCGCTTTTTTGATGCTACTATGCTAGATATAACTTGGCTTAAGACGCAATCATTGCGTCTCTACTGATGGAATACAAATTTTTACATAATCACTCACTCGCTCAATCTCAATTCACTTAATTAAATCAGGGATATAGGGATATTTTTTTAAAAAATAAATTGTCCTATGTAACATATATCACTGTAAGGCAGTGACTTTATAGCGAACTTTGGTCTATAGTTAAAGATGCCAAGAGGTATCCTTTAACCATTAATATTTTAAATGTCTAAGACCATGTTCGATTTTTTTAAAACTAAGAAAAACTACGAAAATATTTCTTCATCAGCATTCAAGGCTATGATATCAGAAAATCCTAATGCTGTAATTATTGACGTACGTACTGCTTTAGAATTTAAACAAGGTTCGATTCCAAAAGCAATCAATATAGATTTGATGGATGTGAATTTTTCACAAAAAATAGCACAATTAGTTAAAGACAAAACGTACTTGGTGTACTGTCGTAGCGGTAATCGTAGTGGGTCTGCATGTAAGTATATGGGAGATAACGGCTTTGAGCACGTGTACAATCTGTCTGGAGGTTTTATGAATTACTAATAAGGCTATGTTTTTCAATACCTTAACCACTTATAGATTTTTAAAAAGTAGATTATAGAAAGGGCAACTTAAAACTCGATGGAATATTTCTGTCGAGTTTTTTTATGTCAGTAACTCGCCAATTGACCATCCTCAAAATAATGAGTTAAGAAACCAGATTCAACAATATTCCGATGCTTGTCTCGTTGGAGATAACTTCAACAAGGACAAAATGTATTGCGTTGTTGGTTATTTATTCGTTTTCCGCATTTAATCGTTTCATAATGACTGATCGTAGTTTTTCTTCGTTATCATCGCCCCATTGCCCTAAAACCGAGAGCACAGGAATTAAAGACTTACCAAATTCAGTCAGGCTGTATTCTACCTTTGGTGGAACAACAGGGTAAATTTTCTTGGTCACTAGATCGTGAGCTTCCAATTCATTCAACTGGATATTCAACACCCTACGAGTTGCATCGGGTATTTTACGTTGTAATTCGCTGGGGCGTTTGTGACCTTCATTGATAAACCACAACAAACGGATTTTCCATTTGCCGTAAAGTACTTCTCCAATTAAATCGAGACCACAATTCAGGTTTGGTAAAATTTTTCTTTCATACATAAAACAAAAGTAATCCATAGTTCTAAAAGGTGCAATATGGGAATAATTTAACCCTATACGAATCGTATTTCCGTAATTGTTTCATGTGTATGTATGTCGGAAATTTGTACAAAAAACAACAGAAATGGAACAACACTTTAATTTCAATAATGAATTATCGGGCAAGATTGCCTTGGTAACAGGAGGTACAAAAGGGGCAGGGAAAGCCATTGCAGAAAGGCTTTTACAAGCTGGTGCAACTGTCATTGTCACAGCCAGAAATGCTCCTGAAGATGAAAATGAACAATTAGATTTTATAGCCGCCGATTTGAGTAAACCAGCAGGAACACAAAAAGTAGTCAGCGAAGTACTATCGACTTATGGGACACTAGATATTCTTGTGAACAACCTTGGGTCTTCAGTAACTCCTGCTGGTGGTTTTGCGGTGTTAACTGATGACGATTGGGAGTCAACCTTACAAGCTAATTTATTTGCTCCTGTTCGACTAGACAGAGGATTTTTACCGCAAATGTTAGCTAAAAAAAGCGGTGTTATTATTCACATAGCTTCTATTCAAGGTAAACTACCGCTATATGATTCCACATTGCCCTATGCAGCCGCAAAAGCAGGATTGATTAATTATAGCAAAAGTTTATCAAATGAAGTTACCCCAAAAGGAGTTCGTGTCCTAACTGTTTCGCCAGGTTGGATAAATACAACAGCATCGAAAGCTTGGTTGGGCGAGATTGCAAGAAATGCTAATAGTACTGTAGAAGAAGCACAACAAAGTGTGATGGACGCTTTGGGCGGAATTCCTTTTGGTCGCCCAGCCCAACCTGAAGAGGTGGCTGAATTCGTTGGCTTTTTGGTTTCACCAAGAGCCAATTATTTAACAGGGACAAATTATGTAATTGATGGCGGCACAGTACCAACCATTTAATCATCTAAAATCAAGAATATGAACTTACCAAATGTAATTGTAGATTTAACAAAGGCACAAAATAGTTTCGACAGTATGGCTTATGCCAATTGTTTCACAGAAAACGCCACAGTCTTTGACGAAGGAAAAAATCATAATGGGAAAACAGAAATCCAACAATGGATTAAAAAAGCTAATGAAGAGTACCAAGCCGTGATGAAACCTGTGGAATATTTAGCAAAAGAAGAAGTCTTAAAAGCAGAAGTTTCAGGTAATTTTCCGGGTAGTCCCATTGTGTTATCGTATCATTTTAAATTAAAAGATGGACTAATTGAGTCGTTGAAAATTACGGGCTGATATTAGAGTAATAAATCACACTTAAGGTTTCACAAGTTGAAAATTTTTTCTGCCCTTGTTGGAGAAAACCACGATTTTAATAGAATAGATTATAGAAAGGGCAACTTAAAACTCGATGGAATATTTCTGTCGAGTTTTTTTATGTCTTAAGATTTATCTATCAGCATTGTGGTTCATCATTTTTTTCATTGACATTTATCACTGAGCCTTTGTGAGGAATGTTACAGAAGAGCGTGGAGGACTGGACTAATTTTGTTCTATCAAATTTCAAACAGGAAAACATTATTTAACCAACTGGAAGTCATGAAAGTAGAACAAATTTATACAGGATGTTTAGCTGAAGCAGCGTACTATATTGAGTCAGCAGGAGAGGTTGCTATCATTGATCCACTTCGCGAATCAAAACCTTATATCGAGCGTGCCGAGAAAGATAATGCGCAAATCAAATATGTTTTTGAAACGCACTTTCATGCCGATTTTGTTTCGGGACATATCGACCTTTCTAACAAAACGGGCGCCACTATTGTATTTGGTCCGACTGCTCAACCTGCCTATCCAGCATATATTGCTGAGGATGGCGAAGAGTTTAAAGTAGGTAATATCAAAATCAAGGTTTTGCATACCCCAGGTCATACCATGGAGTCGTCTTCGTTTTTGTTGATTGATGAAAATGGAAAAGAAAATGCCATCTTCTCTGGAGATACACTTTTTATTGGAGATGTGGGTCGTCCTGACTTAGCCGTAAAATCTGACCTAACACAAGAAGATTTGGCTGGGTTATTATATGAAAGTCTTCAAAACAAAATTTTGACTTTGCCCGACGATGTTATTGTGTACCCAGGGCACGGAGCGGGTTCGGCTTGTGGCAAAAATATGAGTAAAGAAACGACCGATCGATTGGGCAATCAAAAGCGTTTTAATTATGCATTGCAGGCAAAATCAAAAGAGCAGTTTGTCAAAGAAGTACTCACAGGATTAGTAACGCCACCTCAGTATTTTCCTAAAAATGCTGTAATGAATAAAATGGGTTATGCCAATGTTGATGAGGTAATAGCCAAAGGAACACAAGCGCTTAGTCCCGCAGCATTTGAAGCGGCAAGTAACGAAGAAAATGCCCTTGTGTTGGATGTTCGTGCTGCGAACGATTTTGCCAAAGGTTTTATTCCAAATGCAATTAATATCGGTCTGGAAGGTCAGTTTGCTTCGTGGGTAGGTACTTTGATTACTGATTTACAACAACCTATTTTGTTGATAACTGAAGAAGGAAATGAGGAGGAAGCAGTCTTACGTTTATCGCGTGTGGGTTACGACAATTGTATTGGCTATTTAAAAGGAGGCTTCGAAGCTTGGGCTGCCGAAGGTCGTGAGATAGATACCGTAAATACTATTTCGGCAGAAGATTTTGTGGAGAAATTTAGTAAAGATAATACTCTCAAAGCCATAGATGTACGCCGTAAAAGCGAGTATGATTCTGAGCATGTGGTGGGAATAGAGAATGCTCCTTTAGATTTCTTGAATAATTACATGGCTAGTATCGATCGTGATGTCACTACTTATGTGCATTGTGCAGGAGGTTACCGCTCTATGGTGGCCATTTCTATCTTGAAAGCTAGAGGATTTGAAAATCTTGTTGATGTTACAGGTGGTTTTAGTGCTATCAAAGCAACTAATAAATTGAAGCTCACAGACTATGTTTGTCCTAGCACACTTTTGTAATTGAGTGAATGGATGGGGTGTGATTGAGGGATTATTTAAAGAAAATGTCATCCGTAGAGACGCAATGCATTGCGTCGTGCGTCTCTACAAATTCATTCACAACTCATTTGATTATTTGAGTCTTTCCCAAAACTCATCTACTTTTTCTGGAGAGATACCAGCTACCAATCCGCCTTTGATATTGAGATAACCTCCGTCACTTTTGACAAATTCTACTACGCTTTGTAAGTTGACGAGATAGGACTTATGTGTTCTAAAAAAATAGGGAACATGAGAAAGTATTTCTTCGAAATGCTTTAGATTGCGACTTGCTAAAATTCTAGTTCCATCTTGCAGATATAGTTCACTGTAGGAACCTTCACCTTTGATCATCAGAATGTCTGATGGACTCAGCAGCTTGTAGTTTTGACCGTTGGGCACAACGATTCTTTTTTCTTCCCAAGATTTCGATACATTCAAATTGTTCTGTAAAGCCTTTAATTGTTGACTTTGCGATTGTTCCCTTTTGCGACTAAACCTTTCGACAGCTTCCATCAGTTGGGTGTGTTGTATTGGTTTGAGAAGATAGTCAATCGCCGAAAACTTAAAAGCTTGAAGAGCATATTCATTATAGGCAGTGGTGAAAATGATACCAAAGTTCACTTCTTCTTCATCAAAAAAATCTAATAATTCAAGTCCACTATGCCCTGGCATTTCGATGTCAAGAAAAATAAGATCAGGTTTATACTTTTTGATAGCTTTGATTCCTGAAGGTAGGTCATTACACAAGGCCTCTACACTTACCTTGGGACAATATTGCTCAACGATTGCATTGAGTAATACTCTTGCTTTGGGTTCGTCGTCTATGATTATACTTTTTATGTTGCTCATGGGGGTATTTGTTAGTGAACAGGGACAAAGGCACAAAGTGTTTTTTAGGGTTGAGGGGTGAGGGGATAGGGATTAGTGAATAGGGGTTTAGTGAACAGGCACAGAGGCACAAAGTGTTTTTTTAAGGTTTAGGGTGAGGAGATAAGGTTTAGTTTTTTTGGAAAAAAGCAAAAAAAGTTTGTGAAAACCGAGTAGATAAGGCTGGGGTCGATTTTTTTTTTTCTAATTGCCTATTGCCTATTGCCTATTGCCTATTGCCTATTGCCTATTGCCTATTGCCTATTGCCTATTGCCTATTGCCTATTGCCTATTGCCTATTGCCTATTGCCTATTGCCTATTGCCTATTGCCTA
>NZ_JASHIE010000007.1:0-77559 GCF_030056655.1 Flectobacillus rivi | reverse complement strand
TTGCCTATTTTATGTAAAAATAAAAACTTACATTTTCGAATAAACGCAGGTTTGAGGAAATAGGAATATTAATTGACCAAATTTGCCGAGGGTGTTTTCTGAAAAGGTATTCTGATATTAACTAAGGTACCAAGAGGCTCGCCTTGTGTATTTTGTTTATCAATAATTTCCATCATGATTTGGTGTTTGGCACCTTGGTTCAAAATGTCTAGTCGCTTTTGATTGGCTGATATGGCAAAGCCATTATGAGCGTTTTTTTCTTTTAAGCGTTTGAGTTGAGCAGACCGTTTTCGACCTATCCCGTTATCATCGATAATGACCATTAGGCAGTCTCGTTCCTTGATAAACTTTATCCATAGCTGACGGTCGTCTTTCTTGTGCAAAAGTCCATGTTTTATCGCATTTTCCACATAGGGCTGAATCAGCATAGATGGAATATACACAAAATCGGGTTGAAGGGCAGGGTCTACCTCGAAGGTATAGTGGAGTAAATCCTCAAATCGAATTTTTTCGAGCTCTAAATAAAGACTCAGTGATTTTATTTCTTCGCTAAGTGGAACACAATCTTTATTACTCATCTCCAAAATCCGACGGGTTAGTTCACTAAATTTACCCAAATACACCGAAGCATTTTCTTTGTCGTTGGTGTAGATATACGCCTGAATTGTATTGAGCGCATTGAACAAAAAATGCGGATTCATTTGACTCTTTATACTCGCCAACATACTTTGTTTTACTTCCTGCTCAAGTTTTAACTTATCAGCAATGAGCTGATTTTTTTGATTAATGTCGTTGATACGCCAGCGGAAATACCAATAAACTCCAAGAATTATTATGGCTAAAATTAATCCCACAAACCACCATTGCAAATAAAAGGGAGCATCGATAACAAAATCTATCACTAGAGGTTTTTTTACCGCAATACCATCTTCATTTGTGACTCTGAGAGTAAGTTGATAAGCTCCAGGCGATAAGGACGGGAAACTCAAAACTCTTGATTGTGAAGGTAAATTGAGCCAAGTCCCATTGTTGATTTTGTAACTAATATGTAGTTCGTCTTCGCTTTTGAAACTCAATATTGAAAAAAAGATTTCAATGCTATTTTGGTCAGATTCGAGCTTTATACCCGAATAGTATTCACGCTTTTGGTCATTTACTGTAAATCCAGTCAAAGCCATTAATGGCGAAGTTTTATTGAAAACATCTCTTTTTTTATCAAATACAACAAGACCTTCTGGGGTAGCTAAAAATACATTTTGAGAACCTACGACAAGGTCTTTGATTTCGGCTTTGGGAAGTCCATCGGTACTACTGTAGCTAGTAATTTTTTTTGTTTTTAAATCAAATGATTGGAGCATTCCTTCCTCTACAAGCCATAACTTTTGCTGATCTATCTGAAAACGATAAATGGTATTACTTGCTAGTCCATCTTTTGTACTAATGTGTTGTATTACTTGTTGATTTTTGAGAATATATATTCCTTCGCTAAAGGTAGAAATATACGTGTAGTCACCTTTGTTAATGATTTGAGAACCGTAAATTGGATTGCCACGATAAGTAATAAACCCTGTTCCTTTGGGCGAAATATACACCAAGCCACCTACAGTCGAGATGTAAAGTGTACTGTCTTTTTGTCCAAATTCAATCCATCTCGTTCTGGATTTTACAGAGGGATGATCTAAATGAAAAATGGTATCTACACTCACAGACTTGGTAGACGCTATTTTAGGTAATAGCCATGATGGAATAGAAACAGGTTTTTTTGATTTGGTTAATAATGCAACTCCACCCGAATAAGCCATTGCATAAAGATTGGATTTGATTTTCACAACGCTTTTAGATGCCAACTCTATGCTTTGTACTTGCTGCCGTTGGGCGTTGAGATGCACTAGTCGGTTACTCGAAAAGAACATATCATGGTTTTCTGTATCTTCATAAATAGAAATAATTTCATGATTAGATGACTTTTTCATGAAATAAGGACGAAAACCCTGTTCTGGACTAAAAGAGAGAATATTCTGTTTTTCGGTCCCAATAAAGACACCATTCCCTTCCTGAAAAGGAGCTAAGGCGGTCATACCAATATTTTGATATTGATACAATCGGGTATGAATATTTGGAACAAACAAGAGCCCTTTTGATAAAGTGGCAAACCAATAATTTCCTTCGCGGTCAATAAGAATTCTACTGATACTGGTTCCTTCAAAAAAACAAAAGCCGTTGTATTTGGGATTAAAGTTAAGATCAAAGCAATAGGCTCCGCTGGAGGTAGACACCCAAATTTCATCTTTGAGCTTGATTACATCCTGCACGAATAAATCTGGTTTGAGTACCGAAATAGGCGTACCTCCATGCAGGAGTTTTCTAACGTATGGATATTTAGTTTTGGTAATGCCAAATAGCTCATTGTCCGTTGGAATCAGAAAGAAGGACTGATAAGTAGGGAGTTTTTGAAATTGCCCTCGATAGCCATCGGTACGATAAATACCGTTTTCACATAAAGCTAATAACTTATGGTCTTTGACGTTGATGCCCCAAGTAAATGAGCTTGGAATAGGTATTTTACTGATTTTTTTGCTTGCTAAATCGAGTGTTCTTAGGGTATCTGTAAAGCAACTAAGTAACAGTCTATTGTTTAAAATGGTAGCAGGTACAAAGCCACCTTTCCACGAAAGTGTCGATTCTTGAACGAGTTTGTCGTGCTGAGTATAGTAAAAATTTCCTGCAAAATCTTGGCAATAAATACGATCTTGGTACTCCATCAAGTTGAAAAGCGAGCGACCTTGTTTGGCAATACTTTCATAATGGACAAAGCTCTTTCCATCGTATCGGCTAAGACCTTTGTCATGGGCCACCCACAAAAACCCCTTTTTATCCTGAAGAATACTATAAACGGTATTGCTGGGTAATCCATTGAGATTGTTGATAACCCTATAAACGGCATTTTGAGCAACTACGCAGCTACTCAAAATGCTGAAAATCAGAATGTATAGAAATGTCAAAAAATGTCGCATTACTGAAATAAGTTCTGTCGAAGCTTATACTGATCTGGAGTTTTCCACAAATAAGCAAAACCTTTTTTCAAGATAAAAACAAAAAAAGGTCTCGAACGAAACCTTTTTTTCGAAATAAACTAACTCTACTATACTAATGCACAAAAAGCATCAGTTTCAAGCTACTTTTGATAAGTTCGGAAATTAAATCCCCAACGAATGTTAGGAACGAGAGTTACGAGATACTTAAACAAATGTATGGTTGCTTTTGGGAAAATGGGATATGGTTTTGCAAAAACCATTTTTGAGTATATAAAAGTCTATTTTGAGTAAAAGTGTGCAATCTCTTTGTAATTGAAAAAAGCGTATTTTTGCTTTTGATAAAACTAAACTAATGCCTGTTAATTATCCTCTTCATATTGACCTATTTGCTATCATCATCCTTATGGGAGTGGTACAAGGCTATTTTTTAGCAATATTCTTTCTGTTTACACCCAAAGGAAACAAAATTGCTCATCGATATTTAGGCTTATTTCTATTTGCCCTGTCAACTTGTACGGTCGAAGTATTGCTGTCATATACCAATTATATGTTCAAAATATTAGCCTGGGTAGACTTTGCCGAGCCGCTCAATTTTGTACTAGCTCCATTGACCTATCTCTATCTGCGAACATTTATTTCAGAACGCTTTTCTTGGAAGCAATTATTACATTTTGCCCCATTTGTGTTTTATCTGGTGAGTATGAGTATATACATTTACCCGTTGCCTGATACCTTCAAATATAACTCCTACTTGGATGCTTATCACCCCGACTTACCTTTTATCAAAATCGAAGTAGTAGAGTGGGGTTGGTTCTGTAAAATTCGGGACCATGTGAATGATTTTATGTTTGTACAAATGGTCATTTATGTAGTTGTAGGTTTTATTGAACTAAAAAAGCAATTTCAAAAAGTAGGGTTATCTATTTTTTCAAAAGAAAATAGCTCGCTTAGTTGGTGTCGGACACAATGGTTAAGTTTTGCTTCTATTGTGCTCTTGTTTTTAATTGTCAAAAGAACGTTTCCTAGTGATTTAGGCGATCATATTTTATCGGCACATATTACTTTCATTATTTATGCCATCAGTTTTTCGGTAATTCGACAGTCAGATTTCTTTAAGCTAGGAGAGGAGGCAAAACCGATAAAAAAATACGAGAAATCAACGCTGACCGAAGAAATACAAGACCAAACGTTAGAACGTCTGGAAGTACTGATGCGCAAAGAAAAACTCTTTTTGAGAGAGGATTTTTCTTTGCCTTTTTTGGCAAAAAAATTGGGTGTTTCACCACATCATCTTTCTCAAATTTTAAATGAAAGTTTGGGGCAAAGCTTTTTTGATTATGCTGCTCAATGGCGTATCGTTGAAGCGCAAAGATTGCTTGTTTCTTTAGAAAACCAGCATATTAAAATCGAAGAAATAGCCGAGATGGTTGGTTATAACTCCAAATCAGCCTTTAATACAGCCTTCAAAAAAATCGTGGGACAAACCCCTTCTCAATACAGAAAAGAGGAAAAATAGCCTTTGTTCAAATGTTCGATTTTATAAAATCGAACTTCTTCCTTATCAAAACAATCGCTTAGGAGCGTATGATAAAGCTAGTTTTGACCATCAAATCAAAAAAGCTTTGTATGAAAACTCTTGAAAAACAACAACCTCTTAGCACTTCTTCTCCCCAAACTCGCCAGTATTATATCGACTGGATTCGTGTTTTAGCCTTTGGTATTTTAATCTTCTTTCACACAGGAATGTTTTTTGTGTATTGGGGATGGCATGTCAAAAACAACGAACTGACTGAAGTCCTCGAAATCCCGATGGAGTGGCTACATCTTTGGCGATTGCCCCTATTGTTTTTTATCTCGGGCGTTGGTGTAAGTTTTGCCATGAAATCGAAAACAGCTGGCGCTTTTATCGCTGAACGTTCCAAGCGATTACTCATACCATTACTCTTTGGTGTTTTGGTGATAGTGCCCCCGCAGGTGTATTTTGAGCGACTCCAACGTCACCAATTTGAAGGTTCTTATTGGGCTTTTTATCCTAAAATCTTTGAATTTCAAGCCTATCCCGATGGCAATTCCTCATGGCATCATTTATGGTTTATCGCCTATTTGTGGGTGTTTTCGGTAATAGCTACGCCTTTATTTGTATTACTAAAAAATAGAAGCAGTGAAGGATTTTGGCAGTTTTTTCAGAAAATAGTAAGCCAGCCTTTAGGTCTATTACTGTGGGCGGTGATATTGGCTTCGGCCTATTGGTTTTTGCATGCCGATTGGCCAGTTTTCCAAAATTTAGTATCAGATTGGTACAACTTCACGGTTTCGATAATGCTATTTGTCTTGGGATATTTAATAGGCAAAACGCCTATTGCGTGGGATACCATGGAAAAACACAGAAGAAGTTATGCTGTGCTTGGCTTATTTATCGTAGCCTTCCGATTTTCGTATGATACGCTTTTTGGGAGTATTCCCGAAGATACCATTTGGATGACTATTGTGAATGGATTACTGACTATGGTGAGCCTTTGGAGCACAATTCTAGCCATAGGAGGTTATGCTAAGCATTACTTAAATTTTACTAATCAGGCGCTCCAATACAGTAATCAAGCGGTATATCCATTTTATATTTTACATCAAACTATTACGGTGGCTTTAGGTTTTTATTTGGCTAATGTATCTCTTAATCTTTGGATAAAATATATCCTCATAGCTGCAGGAACCTTTGGCATATCTTGGCTTATTTATCACTATTTGATACGTCCCTTCCGCTTAACAAGTTTTTTGTTTGGTGTAAAAAAGTAGGGGAAAGTATAAAGGAATAGGCAGTTACGCCCTTTGGACTTGAACTTTCAGCTATCCGATTTTCCCCAAAGTTGGAAGCTGAAAGCTTATGGACAACCACTTAAATACTTATACGACCGTTTATCCACAAAGCGTGAAAGGCTTGTACACAGCGATTTGGAGATAGAAGTGGCTTATGCTAAAAATTCTGTATTTTCGTAGAAACTTTATTTCACCAACAAATCCTATATGAAAAAGCTAAGCCTTTTTGCGCTTCTCATAGGACAATGTGCAATGCTATTTGCACAAAATCCATATAACGGAAACAGCCGTTTTGAGCAGCTTGGCAATACCCTGCCAACTCCTAATACCTACCGTACAGCTTCGGGTGCTCCGGGCAAAGATTACTGGCAAAACCGTGCCGACTATGACATCAAAGCTGAATTGGATGACCAAAAGCAGCGTATTACAGGTAGTGAAGTAATTACCTACAAAAACTTTTCTCCAGATGACCTTCGTTATTTGTGGTTGCAATTAGACCAAAACAACTTCAAAAAAGGCGGTATTGCTCAAACTACCCAAACTTCTTCTTTGAACGACAAGGGTACTAGCTTTGCACGCTTGAGTGCAAGTGCTGGAGTGTTGAACAACAAAGAATACGGTTACAATATCAGTGCTGTAAAAGACATTAAAGGTGCACCGTTGAAGTTTACCATCAACGAAACTATGATGCGTGTTGATTTACCAACGCCTTTAAAGCCTGGGCAAACCCTCAGCTTCCAGGTAGAGTGGGATTTCAATATTACTGATGCTGTGGCTACTCGTGCTCGTAGTGGATATGAATATTTTGCCAAAGACGGCAACTATATCTACGAAATTGCTCAGTGGTTTCCTCGTATGTGCGTGTATGACGACGTAAACGGTTGGCAACACAAGCAATTCTTGGGTCAAGGTGAGTTTACCGTTCCATTTGGTGATTACAAAGTAGCTTTGACTATGCCAAACGACTTTGTAGTAATGGGTACTGGTGAATTGCAAAATGCAGCTCAGGTATTGTCAGCAGAGCAACAAAAACGTTTGGAAAAAGCTAAAGGCGCTAATCGCCCTGTGCTTATTGTAACACAATCAGAAGCAGAAGCGGCTGAGAAAAGCAAGCCATCAGGCAAGAAAACTTGGGTTTTCAAAGCTGATAACGTGCGTGATTTCGCGTTTGCAGGTTCTCGTAAATTTGTATGGGATGCTATGCAAGTTGATGTTGAAGGCAAAAAAGTATGGGCTATGTCTGCGTATCCAAAAGAAGCTAATCCACTTTGGGGTCAATATTCTACTATGTTGGTGGCACATACGTTACGTTCTTATTCAAAAAGAACGATCTCTTACCCATATCCAACAGCTCAGTCAATTCACGGTCCAGTAGGCGGTATGGAGTACCCGATGATTTGTTTCAACGGTGCTCGTCCAGAGGCAGATGGAACTTATTCTGAAGGTACTAAAAACTTTTTGATTGGTGTAGTAATCCACGAAGTAGGTCATAACTTCTTCCCAATGATTGTAAACTCTGATGAGCGTCAGTGGTCATGGATGGACGAAGGCTTGAATACTTTCTGCGAGCAATTGGCTGAAAAAGAATGGGATAGAGACTTTGATACTTCAAGTGGCGAACCACAAGGTATTGTTACTTATATGCGTACTGACAAAACACAGCAAGTACCAATCATGAGTAGCTCGGATAACATCATGGGATTCGGTCCAAATGCTTATACTAAGCCAGCGGCTGGTTTGACTATTTTACGTGAAACTATCATGGGACGCGAATTATTCGACGCTGCTTTCAAAGAATACTCACGTCGTTGGGCTTTCAAACATCCAACTCCACAGGATTTCTTCCGTACAATGGAGGATGCTTCTGGTGTTGATTTGGACTTTTTCTGGCGTGGTTGGTTCTACGGTGTTGAGCCTTCAGACCAATCATTAGAAACGGTTGAATGGTTTGGTATCGACAACCAATCTCCTGAGCAGAAAAATGCAAAAGCAAAAACAGAAGCTGAAGCAAAACGCCAAACGATGAGCAATATCCGTAACAAAAAAGATATTACTCAAACCGTAGTAGAAGCAAATCCAGATATGCGTGATTTCTACAATAGCTATGATCGTTATGCAACTTCTGAAGCAGATAAAAAACGTTTTGAGCAGGCAACTGCGGGTCTTTCAGACGAAGAAAAACAATTGACTAATAGCAACAAAAACTTCTATGTAATCAATGTGAAAAACGTTGGAGGTTTGCCAATGCCTATTATCATCAAAATGGTTTATGAAGATGGTACAGATGAGGTAGTTCGTATTCCTGCGGAAGTATGGCGTTTGAACGACAAAGAGGTGAAAAAAGTAATTCCTACTGATAAAAAAGTAGCAAAATGGGTACTTGACCCATTCTATGAGATTGCTGATATTGATACAAACAATAACGCTTTCCCTCGTGAACCAGAACAACCAACTCGTTTCCAAGTATTCAAAGGACAACGTCAGTCTATGCCAAACCCAATGCAACAACAAAAACAAGCAGCGGGTGCAGTACAAGGAGCGAAAAAATAGTAATAGGCTATCGGCTTATGGCAGTCAGCTTTCGGTAAAGAGCAAACATACTTCCGAAAGCTGATTGCCGAATGCCAATGGTTAATAAAAAAAGGAGGTCTTACCGAATTTCTGGGTAAGACCTCCTTTTTTGTTGTGAGAGCCTATAAAAAAAGTTGCTCAGGCGGAAACCACCTGAGCAAGCCTAGTAAATAGTTCTACACCTATTGAGTACAAAGTTACAAGGTTTTTGTTTAATACGCAATACACAAAGCCAAAATAATTACAACTTTGTTACGAATAAAGATTTTTATATCACTAAAGAAGAATAACGTAATTAAACTCAAAAAAATATTCGTATTAGGAATAAGCAAAAAGAAAACTAGTTAAGGAACCTTCCAGACTTTATTTAGTTTTTATGTAAAAAACATTTTAAAAACTCTACTAATTACTGACGTATGCAAATAACTAAAGCAAATGAATCGCATCTTGAATTGTTGATTCCAGCCTTTGAGGCTTATCGAAGCCATTTTGGGCAAACAAATGATTATCAGAAAATTAGAAGATTTTTGTCTGAAAGACTTGCTCAGCAAGACTCAACTATTTTTATGGTATTGGAGGAGTCATCTGGGGCATTAGCTGGATTCACACAACTGTATCCAGTGTTCTCAACATTGAAGCTCGAAGCGGTTTGGTTGTTAAATGATATGTTTGTGATGCCAGACTTTCGGAAAGGTGGCGTAGCATCCTTATTGATAGATGCTGCATGGAAATATACTCAGGAGACGGGTGCTGCTTGGCTTACCTTGAAAACAGGAATCGAAAATACCAAGGCGCAAGCTCTCTATGAAAAATTAGGCTTCAGAAAGGATGAGGAGCATTTCTATTATTTCTTAGATAATCACTCAGTGAAGCATCCCTAGGTGTTATCTTTGTGCCCAATAAACCTCAAAATAGGCTGTTGAGCTAGTAAAAACGTGCATCAAATTGAAAGTTTTTTGGCAGAATCTCTTCAAAAAAGAAAAGATTTAGCTTTATATAGAGTTTTAAAGACCACCGAAAATATGGTGGATTTTTGTTCAAATGATTATTTAGGCTTTGCCAAAAGTGGTATTTTGGTAGAAGGAATCAAACAAGAATTAGAAATTCTTGAACACACGGGTGCGCAATGGGTTGGCGCAACAGGCTCGAGATTATTGGCAGGAAACTATGCTTATACTGAAAATCTCGAAAACTCTATTGCTGATTTTCATGGGGCAGAGGCTGGACTCATCTTTAATTCGGGTTATGATGCCAACGTGGGCTTATTGGCAAGTGTTCCTCAAAAGGGAGATTTTTTGATCACTGATGAATATATTCACGCCAGTATGATAGATGGCGCACGTTTGAGTTATGCTACTCGTCTCAAATTTGCTCATAACGACCTCGCTGACCTTCGTAAAAAGCTTGAGCATTGTAAAATTCAAGCAACAGGGCGCATTTTTGTGGCAGTCGAATCGGTATATTCTATGGATGGTGATGAGGCTCCTTTAGTAGCGTTAGCCGCTATTTGTGATGAATATGGCGCAGGATTAATTGTAGACGAAGCACACGCTACTGGTGTTTTTGGAGAAAAAGGAGAAGGGCTTGTTTCTTATTATGGGCTAGAAAATCGTGTTTTTGCCAGAGTAATTACCTTTGGAAAAGCCCTCGGTTGTCATGGTGCCATTGTACTGGGAAGTGCTCCTTTAAGAGCTTTCCTGATCAATTTTGCCCGTTCATTTATTTACACTACGGCAGCGCCTTTACATAGCCATGCAGGAGTGAAAAGCGCTTATGATTATTTGCAATCAACAAACTTTAGCAATTCATATCTTCATAAATTAATACGATATTTTCGAGAACAAGTGACAGCATCGAGTAGTTTTCCTATCATTGAGAGTCGCTCGGCTATTCAATGTGTGGTGATTCCAGGAAATGAAGCTTGTCGCCTAGTAGCGCAACAACTACAAAATGCTGGTCTTGATGTAAGAGCTATTCTTTCGCCAACCGTTCCAAAAGGTAAAGAACGTCTGAGAATTTGCTTACATCAATATAACACTTTCGAACAAATAGACGAATTAGTAAAACAAATGCCCCCGCACCTTTAATTTTTAAAATTTCATGATGAAAAAGCAATTTATTGTCGCTGGTATTGGTACCGAAATCGGTAAAACTTTTATTTCTAGTGTTTTAGTAGAAGCACTTCAGGCAGATTATTGGAAACCGATACAGTCGGGAGGTCTCGATTTTTCGGATACAGATACCGTGAAAAGTCTTGTGTCTGCTCCAAATAATACGTTTTTCCCTGAGGCTTATCGCCTAAATGAACCTTTGTCGCCACATGCTGCTGCTGCCTTGGATGGCATAACGATTGAGCTTTCGAAAATACAATTGCCAGTTACCGAACGCAATTTGATTGTAGAACTAGCAGGAGGCTTGATGGTTCCGCTCAATGACAATGACTTGGTGATAGATATGGTTCAGCAATTGAACCTTCCTGTGATATTAGTGTCAAAAAATTACTTGGGAAGTATCAACCATACGTTACTTTCTATCGAAGCTCTCAGAAGTCGAAATATTCCTGTTGAAGGAATCATCTTCAATGGTATTTCGAATGCTTCGACTGAGCATTTTATATTGAATTATACAAAACTTAAATGTCTAGGTCGTATCCCGACTCAGGCAGAAATTGACAAGCCTGCTGTTCGTAAACTAGCCGATTCGTTGGTTGGTAATTGGCAGTAGGATGTGTCTGAAACTTTTATGGAAAAAGATTATTCGATTGATGAGCACTTGGAATTTCCTGTTGAAAATATAGAAAAACCAGTGATAACCAATTTGAGCGAAAGAGATGCCAAAGTCGTTTGGCATCCTTTTACACAACATCACACCGCACCATTTTCGATTCCGATTGTTCGTGCAGAAGGGGTGTATTTATTTGATGAAAATGGTAAACGGTACATCGATGCTATTTCGTCGTGGTGGGTTAATTTACATGGACATTCACATCCATATATTGCCCAAAAAGTTGCAGAGCAGTTTTTGAAACTTGAGCAGGTTATTTTTGCAGGCTTTACGCATGAACCCGCCGTAAGTTTAGCCGAAAGGTTATTGGGTATTTTACCGAGTCATCAGGCGAAAGTATTTTATTCGGATAACGGTTCAACTTCGGTAGAAGTCGCTCTGAAGATGGCTATTCAATATTTCCATAATCGAGGGTTTGAAAAGCGAAACAAAATCATCGCCTTGAGTAATGGTTATCATGGAGATACCTTTGGAACAATGGCAGTAGGAGCCAAAAGTGCTTTTAATACCCCATTTGAGCCTTTCTTGTATGAAACCTGCTATTTGCCAGTACCTGTAGCAGGACAAGAGCATGAGGCGATTGCTCAGATGAAAAAATACCTCGAAAATGCTGATGAAATAGCCGCTTTTATCTTCGAGCCATTAATTCAGGGCGCAGGAGGAATGGTGATGTATGAGCCAGAGGTGCTGGAAGAACTTGTGGCCTTGGCTAAAGCCAAAGGGGTGATTACCATTGTAGATGAAATAATGACGGGTTTTGGACGTACAGGAAAAATGTTTGCAACAGACTATATCCAAACCAAACCAGATATTTACTGTATGTCAAAAGGCTTGACAGGTGGTGCCATGGCCTTGGGTGTGACTACCTGTACCCAAGAAATATTTGAAGCGTTTTTATCAGAAGACCGACGAAAAACGCTGTTCCATAGTCACAGTTTTACGGCTAATCCTTTGGCTTGTACGGCGGCATTGGCTAGTTTGGATTTATTGCTTTTACCCGAAACACAAGCGCAGATAGAAACTCTACATCAAAGTCATGTGAAATTTGCCCAAAAACTAAAAGTAGAGAAAGCAAGTGCAGTAGATTCAGTGCGTGTGCGAGGAACGATTTTGGCCATTGAGATACACACAGGTGAAGGCACGTCGTACTTTAGTAATATTCGAGATATGGCGTATAATTTCTTTTTAGAAAAAGGCATTCTGATGCGTCCTCTTGGCAATATCATTTACTTACTAACACCGTATTGCATACAACAAGAAGATTTGGATTATGTATATGCGTGTATTGAGGAGTTTCTGGATTTTAAGTAAATAGAGACGCAATGATTGCGTCATATCTAGTCTAATAGCATCAAAAAAGCGGTCGAAAAATATTTTTCGACCGCTTTTTTGATAAAAACTTGGAGAGTAATCCCAATCCTAAAAATTCGGGATGACTCATGTTTATATTAAAATTAGCAATGTACGGATGTAGTGGCAACTCTTGCAGTTGGCATTTTGAATACGGCAACTGCAAGAGTTGCCGCTACATCAAAAAATGCTAATGATCAGAACTCTTTTGAATAAAAGAAAATCCTTCGTACAACCCTAATTCAGAGTAACAAATCTTTAGACGCATTTGCTCAATCACCAAATTTGTGATTACCTATGTTTAAGCTAATTTTTATAATTTTTCAATCTTGAAAGAACTAGCAGCTTTTCCACGGTTGATACGAATAATGTATAAACCTTTTGTAAAATCTGATGTAGGAACTGTTACTAAGCTTGCATTCGTAGCTTTTGTCCAAACTACTCTTCCCATCATATCTGCGATAGTAATTTCGCTAGTTTCTCCAGCATTCAACAAATCAATCGTCAAGTTGTCTTGTACAGGGTTTGGATAAACTTTGTAAAATGCTTGTTCTTCTTTTTCAAAACCTAATACTTTAACAGGTAAGAAGCCAAAATAGAAACGGGCATTTACAGGATAATGATCAGAAGTAGAGTTAGTATAGTCTGCCACAAAATCGATTGGTCTTGAAACATTAAGCGTATTGTTGACATAATAAATACCCGAAGTAGATACCGCTGGATTGGCAGCACCTTCTGTTAAAATACCGATTTCGTTACTTACCATGATATGGTCAATGATGTCAGAATAACTAGCTGTACTAGATACTTTACAGTCACTCAAAGACTTTGAGATGGTTTTGTAATTTGCCACATCCGCAACAAACTCTTTGTAAGAAGAAGCGTTTCCTAATGCAATGGATGTATCCAAATCGTCATTATAATCACCCAAAACTATGACAGTATTGCTGGCATACTTACTATCTAGTTCAGCTTTCAAATCAATAGCATCTTGTTTTCTTCTAGTATAATCAGAAACGGCCGAGCCAGATTTGGCATGAATTCCCACAAAGTTGATTCGTTTTGTTTTTCCGTTGATTTTGGCATCGGCCACAAACATATAAGGTAATCTACCAGATGCCCAGTTGTTGGCAGGAGGGTAGGTGTATTTTCCGACTAATAAAGACTTAGTTTCAGCATCCACAGGGGTGATAATATCTTTTTTGTATACAAAACAAATCTTCTGAGCATAGGTTGTTGGATCACTTGCCTTTTCAGGAGAATCAAAGTAATGAGAGTAATAATCAGTTTGACATTTGATACCATAGTTTGGTAAACTTTGCGCTAGCAAACTAGCAAAGTAGGTATGGTTACAAACCTCTTCAAGACAGAAAACATCCGACTTCAATTTATTGATGACCGTAATCACATTATTCATTTGAAGGGTATCTTTGATGGGTCCCAAGGCACTCGGAGAAGTGGTAGTATTTCCTAACCATTCTACGTTCCAAGTGGTAATATCCAAGGTAGAATCTGCGCTAATTGTCGCACCTGCCAATGTTCCGCAATAGGATGCAGGCGTTGGAACGGTAATCGTACATGTTGTAGCACTTTTGGTAATATCATTAGCGGCATAAGGAAATACTTGTAAAATATCAACTGTACCACTAGTATTGATATAATGACCGATAGCTCCTGTAATATCTTGTGTGACGTTTGGAACAGCTGTACCAATAACACCTGTTGCAGTGGCATCAACACGTACTTCGGTTTCTCCCATTTCGTTACAGGCAATAACTTTATAATTGGTAGCACTGGCAAAATTTCCTGTATTTACCGTAAAGTTCATACCGACTAACTTTACTATTTTACCTTCATTCGCTTCCAAGAATGTTGAAAGCGTGGTTGTTCCTTTTTTGCTAGCATCAAAAACTGCCGAAGCAGGAGTAGATTTTGCCCCAACGACTTTATTGATACACGTAGGGTTGAGTATTTCTGCTTCTCCACTAAAGCGAGCTACCGAACCAACAATTTGCACAGAGTCACCTACAGCAATATCAGCAAATAGAGTTGCTCCACTTGCTGAAAATATGGCAATACCGCCTGTATTATCCTGTAAATAAAACTTGTTACTTCCAAATTTACTGGTAACTCTACCCGCAACACTGGCGCTTCCGCCTGTATAGGTATTTTGTACTGGAATACTGTCGCGGACTTTTTTGATACTGGTTGTAACACCACATAAGCCTGTCCCAGCAGGAAATACCGTTCCTTTTACCGTAATAGAGGTACTAATCGAGCCACTAGAAAGTAAGATATTAGCTTCGTTATTGCCAAGAATGGCTTTTGCAGAACTTCTTACTAAAAATACTCCACCTTTTTGATTGATAGTTCCTGTAGTTCCCCAAGTTTTACCATCATCAAAACTCATTTCAAAATTATCTGTTGCAGTTTTAAAGCTTACTGCAATGTCTGCTAACAAATCAGATGCTGTAACGGTAATTTTGGATGCTGCTGAGGCTGTTCCCAAATTGGTATTCGACAGGGTAGTTCCCACAGCCGATAATGTAGGTAACGAACTTAATGATGCTACGCTTGCCCAAGTATCGCCTGCTCTCAAACGGTCAACGATGACATTGGGTGCATTGGCAGCAGTTCCTTGACGCAAAGCAATCATCCCTAAACTTGCAGCATCATTTTGCGTATCAAGTGAGGCTAACCAATCTGTTTTTGCAGGTTCTGAGCTACTTGTGAGAGCATCTGCAATGAATAGCTCTGATGTATCGTCGTTGGTGGCTGTACTGTTGAAAGTATAACGGAACACTAACAAATAAGTAGTGTTTAAAGCATAGCTTTTGGTGGTATAAGCCAATGTTGTTCCTGAAGCAGAACCTTTGGATATGCCAAACTGGATACCATCCGCAGAAGAACGAATATAGATACGAGGGTTAAAACCTCCTGAACTAGTTGTTCCTTGAATTAAGTGGATAAAATAATCACCTGCTGTTTTAGCTGCAGTAACATTCACAAGACAAGATACATAGATGCTACCTGTGCTGAATGGCGTGGTTAATAATTTAGAAACATCTTCGCCAGAAGTTGTCAAAACCGCCGCATTTCCAGCATTGTTTAATCCTGTAAATACTAATCCTATTGTAGTTGTGATAGCATTAGTTCCACCCCCGCTATGGGCAGTCCAACCGTTGGCAGTTAACAGGCCTGAAAAATTAAAATCTTCCGAAAAGCTTTGAGAAAATAGGCAATGATGAGATAAGAGTGCTAGCAATAGCACCAAAGAAGGTAGAAATTTGCGCATAGTGTTGATGTTAAAAATTGGCAATATAAATTAATTTACTTCTACAGAAGTAATTAACTATTTCTACGTTCTTGGTGGAGGCTTCAAAAAGGAATTGTTATTTTTTTGAAATAAAGGAGAAGTTTTTAAATGGCAATGCCCTACTTGAATGAATAGGGCATTGCCATTGTTTACTTCCTGTAAAATGTAAATATGCTTGATTTTATATTAGTAGTTAAAGCTGGTAGGTCAACACAGGAATATCCGAACGGATAATCACTTGTTTGGATTTGCTAGGGTCTATTAATTGAGTAAGGAAATTACGGTGATGCGCTGCCAGAACGATGAGATTAATACCTCTTTCGGCAGCAGTGGTAAGAATACCTTCGGTAACACTATTTGAAATGGTGGTATCGATGCTAAAAGTTTCTTTCACAAAAGCTGTTTTGATATGCTCTACAAATTGCTTGTCTGATTGAATATCTGGTTCGAAAGGAGCGTTGACTTTGGTAAGCGCAACGTTTGCCCCTAGTTGATGCGACAATTCAAATACTTGCGCTAAGATATGGTTTTCGTCAAATTCGAGTTGAGTCGCATACAATATCTTATCTATGGTTACAGCTTCTACTTGATTAGGAACTGTCAAAACGGGTATATGTGCTTTGGCCGTGATATGGGCAGCGTTGCTACCAATCAGTTTGCTTAAGAAGCCACCAGAGCCTGTTCTTCCCATCACGATTAGGTCAATGTTATATTTCTCGACAGTATCGAAAACGCCAGAAATAACGTCGTTCATTTCTAAAACAACATGGCACTTTACCCCTGCATCTTCAACGATGGAAGCTAAAGGTATCATTTTGCTGTAAAGCGAATCACGTTGGTCGTCTAAAGCTTTTTGCATGGTATCAGCGTCAGCATAAATCCCTGGCTCGATATAACGAGGAAGATAAGTATGTACCAAATAAATAGCTGATTTGGTCGCTTTAGCAATCAAAATGGCATATTGTAATGCTTTGTGAGAGTTGTCTGAAAAATCGGTAGCAATAAGAATGTTGTTCATGGCTTGTATGAGATTTGATTTATGACAAAAGTAGAATCAAATCTCTGCCTGTAAGCCTCTGTTAGTCAGCTATAAATATGATTTTTGTTAGTTTAATGTTTTTTGGTTTATACCTTGATTATGAGAATGTTATCCCAATATAATGTCTGATGCTTTTTCGGCTACCGCAATGACAGGAGCATTGGTATTTCCTGCAATAACTTCTGGAATAATAGAGGCATCAACCACTCTCAAACCTTTAATGCCATACACTTCTAGCGAGTCAGGATTGACTACAGCCTGTGCGTCGATACCCATTTTGCAAGTACCACAAGGATGATAAACGGTTTCACAAGTAGCCCGAATATAAGTTTCCCAGTCTATATCACTTTCATATTTATCAGGAAGGAATAGGGTATCTTGCTGACGAAAAGGAGCAAAAGCATCAGATAATAAAACATCTTTTGCTTGGTAAACGGCTCTCAACAGCGTTGCCATATCCTCCCCCTTGGTGTCTGATAAATAACAAGGGTCAATAAGTGGGGCGGAACTCGGACGATTATCATGTAAGCCTACATATCCTCTACTTTTGGGTTTGAGTAAGGTTGGCAAAACGGTAAATCCTTCTTCCTTGGGTAATGTTTTTACCAGATGTAAATTAGGCGCAAGTACAGGCGCAAAATGAAATTGTATATCGGGGCGGTCAAGACCAGCTTGGGTATGGGTAAAAGCACAAGCTTCGAGGGGACTTGAACTTAATGGACCTTTTTTCTGAAAAATATATTGATAAAGATTAGACAGTACCCATGGAAATCGCTCGGCATTATTGTAGGTAATACGTTGATTACACAAAGTGTTGATATTGATAAATAGGTGATCGGATAAATTTTGCCCAACACCCGACAAATTCACCTTACAATCTATTTGAAAATCTTTGAGATATGAAGCATCACCTATGCCCGAAAGCAACAACAACTGAGGGCTTTGAAATGCTCCTGCTGCCAGAATCACTTCTTTTTTAGCATAAATTTTTTCTGTAGTATTTCCTTTGATAATCTCAATGCCTATTGCTTTGTCATTTTCGATAAGCACTCGAGCAACTTGTGTTTTGGTCAATACCGAAAGGTTGGGACGTGACAGCACAGGCACCAAAAAAGCCGCTGCTGTAGAATGGCGACGAGCGTTTTTGATGGTAAACTGAAACTTACCCGCACCTTCCTGTTGAGCACCATTAAAATCTGGATTGGCTGGAATGCCCACTTCAACACAAGCTTCTATAAAAGCTTCTGCCAATGGCGTTACATTGATATTGTGGCTTACATTGAGCAAGCCTCCTTTTCCATGATATTGGTTTTGAAATTGCTGATTGTTTTCTGATTTAGTAAAATATGGTAACATATCTTGATACCCCCATCCCTTATTACCCCATTTTTCCCAATCATTATAATCTTCTTTGTTACCTCTGATATACGCCATGCAGTTGACAGAACTAGACCCTCCTAAGGTTTTGCCTCTTGGCTGGTATAGTTGTCGATGATTGAGACTCCGCTGAGGAGTTGTAACAAAGTTCCAGTTTACGTTGGAGTGGTGTAATTTGCCATATCCTGTGGGAATATGTATTTCTGGTTTTGTATCTTTTCCACCTGCTTCGACCAACAAAACTTGGTTATTGGGAATACTAGATAGTCGATGTGCCAATACACATCCAGCCGAACCTGCACCAATGATGATATAATCTGGTTTCATAGTTGATTAGGAAAAGAAAGGTATTTTAAGAAGTCTCTTTAAAACTAAGTAAGTGGGTAACTTTTCCCACAATAGACCGTAGGCTTTAAGTTAAAAAGTATTTTCCATGTAATAAATAATAGAAGCATTTTTTGCCTAATGACTACGACTCACCACCTATAGCTTAGTAATTCAATCTTATTTTGCATTATAACTGAAAAAATCTTTAACTAAATATAACAAAAACTTCTTTGATTAGTACAGAATATATAGGTGTTTTGTGTCTGGTTTTAAGTTAAATTTGTAAAATCGTACTTCAGAGACAAACCTTTAAATTGCTGTTACCTGCCCATGTCAGATTTTCAATTGTATCTTCAACTAGGTTTTCAACACATCACAGATGTAAATGGCTATGACCATATTTTGTTTGTTATTGCACTTTGTGCTGTATATCGTCCTAGCGATTGGAAAAAACTAGCAGTATTGGTGACGGCCTTTACACTTGGGCATTCCGTAACATTGGCTTTAGCTACTTTACAAATTATTACCTATCGTACAGAAGTAATCGAATTTCTGATTCCTATTACCATATTTCTTACCTGTGTGTTAAACTTCTTTCATAAGTCTGTAGATAATACCAGATTTCAGAAAGAAAAAAGCTCATCTCTTCGCTATCCAATGGCGATGGCTTTTGGTCTCATACACGGAATGGGTTTCTCCAATTACCTGCGAAGCTTGTTAGGAAAAGAAGAAAGTTTACTCAATCCTTTATTGGCATTCAATGTAGGTTTGGAATTGGGGCAGTTGCTCATTGTGATGTTTACTTTGCTTATTAGTTTTTTAATGCTTGAGGTATTTAGGGTCAAAAAACATGATTGGAATTTGATTCTTTCAGGAATGGTAGCAGGAGTGGCTCTGACATTGATTGCCTCGGCAGAATACTTTCAGGAGTTAATGGGAAACAAGTAAGTGGTAGAACTTTCTTTAATTAGGAAAAACAAAAGGGTTAATGAACCATTTCAAGTAGGTTGTAGGTATCCTTGGAAGAGTGCAATAGGTGCGACAGAATTCAGTATTGTTATACGTCTATCGCACTTACCGTGCTTGTTTACTTAAGTATTAGGATAGATTAAATTAACCATATTGATGGTACTCATCTGATAATGAAGACAATCTAGTAACAGATATACGATTAACTAATAACTTCTTTCCAGATTTACTTTTTAAGAATTCTCAAAGCTTCTTCCTTGGCAGCTTTTGCCCAAAGTGTGTACATTTTTCCAGAAAAATGCAAACCATCTTCAGCAATCATCGATACGTCATTGGGGTATGCTCTTGAGATAGGAGTAATATCAACAAAGGGTACATGATGCTTTAGACATTCATCTTTAATCACTAAATTAAAGGCATCTATTTCTTTAGCAATTTGCGCTCTATCTCGATTTGACGCAAAAGGACTCACGCCCCAATCTGGGATGGAAAGTACCATAACATGTCGAAAATTACCTGAAGTAAAGTTGGCAGCTGTTTGTAATAATTGCTGAAAATCCTTTCTAAAATCTTCTTTCGAAAGACCTCTATACTGATTATTGACACCAATGAGTAACGAAACCAAATCATAATGCTTGTCAAGTTTGCGGGACTTAATGGCATCCTGCAACTCAAAAGTTGTCCACCCTGTTTGCGCTACAATATCATGATTGGAAACAGGTATCTCGTTCTTGATAAGTTCAATTAATTGTGCCGACCAGCGTTCCGACTCAAGGACACTTTCTCCGATAGTATAAGAATCGCCAAGGGCTAGTATTTTTTTTGAAGGTATTTTGTCCATAGGGTTTGTAAGTGTATGGGAGAATAATAATAATGAGAGGAGAAACACTATCATAATGCAAATTAAGCGTTGAGGTACATTGTATAGCATTAGTGTAAGGGTTATACGTTTGGTTATGTCAAATACCTACAAACGAGAGCTTTATAAATGGCTGATATAGATACCGTTTAATAATTTTTCTAAGAAAGTGAAAAAAACTACACGTAGGTATAATATTGTACTTTGGCATGATTTTAGCTCCATTTATAGTAAATATTTCTTGTCTTCACTTAGACAAAATTGCATTTTTATTACAAAACCCGCCCAAAATTAATTTGTTTTAAAAAATGTAATTTACAAGAAAGTCTCTGGAAAAAATACCTTCGCAACGTGTTTTTGAGAAACAATTTTGAGAGAAATATTTGAATACACTTCTGTCAGGCACCCGCTAATGCTTCAGAATTATTATATATTACCTTAAGTGAACCGCAATATCACTTATTATTACGCAAAAGCCTAAGTTTTAAAGAGTAACGCCATTTCTATAGGAAAGAACCGCAAACTTTTCCCGTAACATTTATTTTCGTTAATCAACCTCAGTAATCTAGGCTTATCACATTCGACCCTTTCCGCTATTGGTCGTCTCACGTTTTTGCTTTGTAAATCATTGCTGTTTTCGAACGCATTTTGTAGGAAATCATGCTATCATTTTAAACGCCATAAAATGATTTAGGATGTTTTTGTTTTGACACCGCCTACAGATGTTTGTCCCCGCCAAGAAAGACTATACTGTCTTCTCGAAACAGTTGTATGGATTTAGTTTGTACTAATCCAGAGATATAATTTTTCCTAGAATCCGCCGAGTTAAATTAATAAAGTTTCCCCATGAAAAACTTTACTGCTTCATTACGTACTTCATCAAAGTACGGCTTAAGTAAGTTATGTACGCCTGAGTTGAACACTTTTAGAAGAGCACGCCTTTTCCTCAAAAACCATGCCAATGGATTTTTGAGGGTTATGTTGTTTGTGCCCTTTATCTTTTTTTTAGGAGGTGTAAAAAAATCTCAAGCCCAGCAAAATCCTCTAAGCCCTATCCAAGGATTTAACATCTTTTCTTATGGTAATGCTACCCTCAACAATGGCGATGCCAATGGTGGTTTGGCTACTTTTGGTAACCTTACACTTAATGGTGCCTATTCATTGTCGATGAGTACCACTGGTAGTTTCAAAGCTTCTGGTGATGCCAACAATACGGCTTTGATTGTTGAAGGTAATGTGAGCTACTCGGCTGGTAGTGGTGTAAATGTCCTGAATGGAGGTTTTGTGAAAATTAAAGATTTCACAACTTCGAAATATTGGTCTACCAATCCCACACGTATTAGTGCGGCGGGAGCTTCCTCACAAGATGTGAACCCTCGTATTAACTTGTCAGCCTCTCAAACGCAAGCCTCTATTAATGCCGATGTATTCGACTTTAATACAGCCATTGCCAATATGCGTAGTTACTCAACTACCTATAAAGGTTGTTCTTCGAATACAACAGTATCGACTACTGCTACATCTTACACATTCAATTTAACAGCAGGTCGTACCAATTTCTATAAAATGACAGCCACTCAACTGGCATTGTTCAATGAGATAAAATTTAATATAGTACCTTCTGCTACCAACCCTGTGGTAATTACAGTGGATATTGGTACAGCGACAGCGTTCAACTGGACTATTCCAAATTTCCCAGGTGTACCAAACGCAGCAGGTCAGTATATTTTGTTCAACTTTGTGAATAGCTCAGCGGGTAGTGCAACAATCAACTTAAATGGAGGTAGTACTATTATTGGTACTGTGTTTGCGCCAAATGCACACGTCAACAAAGCTGGTTCTGGTAATATTGAAGGTCAGGTAGTGTGTATGAACTATACACATGCACAAGGGGAAGTGCACTATCAGGTATTTAATACAACTGTCAACTGTAGTAGTTTTAGCTCTGTTACTTGTGACTGTCCAGGTGGTTTATTGAAAAACCCAGGATTTGAGGTTCCAGAATTTCGTGCAGGATATAACACTAGTTATAAAACAGCTTATTGGGAATGGAACTCGGCAGGCTCTTTAACGACAGGCTCAGGTTTTAAAGTTTGTGACGATAATAACGCTTATTTGTATGCCAATAGCTCTTCTGCTATGATGTGGCAGAAAGTAGATAATATTACGGCTGGTACTTCATATACCTTATCAGCTTATGGTGGTACTCACGATCCTACATATAACCATAGATACCGATTAGCCTTTTATAATAGTTTAGGAGCATTATTGGATTTTGCAGAAGCTCAAGTTGATTGGGATGTGGATATTGTTCCAGCAGGACAAACAATTTTGAAAGAATATGTAATGACTAAAACTGCTCCTGTAGGGACTTCTTATTTGAGAGTAGAAGGTTATGCAAGTGGTGACTGGTTAAAATTAGACAACTTGTGTTTGACTATAAACAATACTTGTAACAACTTAACGAGTGGAGGTACCATTGGCTCAAACCAAGTATTATGTAAAAATGTAAGTAGTACACCAGCAGCTCTTACCAACGTAACTGCACCGTCAGGTGGTGATACAGGACAAACTATCCAGTATCAATGGTATCAGGCAACATCATTAGAGAATGGTGCTTGCCCTACAAACGTAGCAGGCTCATCAAAATATACTGCTATCTCGGGTGCAACAGCTGCAACTTATACGCCTGGGGCAATTACACAGACAACTTGTTATATCAGAACAGCTCGTCGTACCAACTGTAACGACTATGTGGCTGAATCAAATGCCGTATTAGTTGTTTTGAAAAACAACTGTGCGACTGTGGCTTGTACCAATAACATTGTCACTAACTCAAGTTTTGAGACTGATGATAATGTCACTAATAACGGGAAGAAGTTTCCAGTATATTTTCAATCATCTCCTGCCTCATATATTACACGTACTGCTACCAATACCGATGCTTATAGAGGAGCTTCTCCTGCTGATTGGGCTATTGGTACAGATGTAAATGATTATGCTAACCAAAATGGTGCATATTATATCGATGCAAGTGTAACAGGAAATGCAAACTCTGGCGACCGTTTTATCTACGGACGTTATAATCAGTGCGTTCTTTTTGCACCAAGCGCAAATCAAAAATTTTTCCCAGTAACTCCAGGAAAAAAATATAAAATATGTGCTTATATGGCTGCATTTAACCCATCGGGTGTACAAGGTAATGCAGATGTGTATTTTGAATACAACTTCAGAAATGCTGAAGGTGGCGATAAAGGTATATTATCTACAGGAGATATTTATCAATCAGTCCCTGCTGATGCAGATGGTCAATGGGAAACACTCAACTGGCAACAGTATTGTGTTGAAATTGTGGCTCCTGCAGGTGCAAAATACTTAGAGCTTTACATCACACCACGAGATAATGAAGGTGATGGAATTGCCATTGATGATATCTGTATGACAGAAGAAACTTGTACTTCTGCACCTGTAGTTAGTAGTGTAAATATTTGTGGAACAGGTACGGCAACCCTAACTGCTACAGGATGTACAGGAGGGACTGTGAAATGGTATAGTGGTTCTACAGATACTACTCCAATAGCTACTGGGACTACATATACACCAGCTTCAAGAAGCACATCGTTGAATTTATTTGCAACGTGTACGCTCAACAACTGTGAAAGTATGAAAACTCCAGTCAACTTAACGGTGAGTGGAGCAGTTTCGGGTGTGAGTGCGACAGCAGTAGGAGGTAATACTTCTAATTGTGGAACCCCAATTACAATCAATGGTGCAGGTAGTGTCGCTAATCCAAATCTTGTGTACAATGGAGATTTTTCTGCAGGGGATATTGGTTTTGTAACACAATATGGGGAGCAAAATTATGGGTATGGAATATATGGTGTAGTGACAGATGCCAATACCTATTTTTCTTGGGCATCAGCCTGTAAGGATAGGACTGTTGCAGGCACAGGTAAAATCTTTGTTACGGATGGAGGAACGGATGCAAGCCTAACCGTTTGGGGACAAAAAATTGCCGTAAACCCAAATACGACCTATCGATTAAGTACTTACGCAACGTCTATATCTTCAACAAACCCTTCTACTTTAGCATTTTATGTAAATGGAGTAAAAGTTGGTACTTCAACAACCTTGTCAGCAACAACTTGTGCGTGGCAACAATTAACTACTACTTGGAATTCAGGAAGTAGTACAACAGCATATTTTGAGATTAGAAATGAGAATACTAATACAGGAGGTAATGATTTTGCGATAGATGATATCTCAATGACAGTTGATGCACCTGTAGTAACATATTCATGGGCAGGACCAAATAGCTTCAGTGCAACAACTCAAAATATCTCAGCAAGTACTACAGGAACATATACTTTAACTGTAACAGGTAATACAGGTTGTTCTAGTAACGCCTCTATTGCTATTACAATAAATTCAACACCATCGTCACCAAGTACAACTCCCGCCACTCGTTGTGGAGCAGGAACAGTAACACTTGGAGCAACTTGTGGTAGTGGAGAAATTGCACAATGGTATTCGTCGCAATCATCAACGACAGTATTGACAACAGGCGCATCTTACAGTCCAAGTTTAACCGCTAGTATCACTTATTATGTAGGTTGTAAAAATACAACGACAAGTTGCGAAACACCAACAGCTAATAGAACAGCTGTAACTGGTACGATCAATGCTTTGCCTACAGCACCAAGTTCAGGTAATGTTACAAATGGCGCAGTATGTGGTAGCGGTGTAGTAAACTTAAGTGCCACATGTTCGACAGGGCAAACGGTACAATGGTATGCAAGTCAGGGTTCAACAAGTGTATTGACAACAGGTACAAGCTACAGTCCAAGTTTGACAGCAACGACAACCTATTATGTAGGTTGTAAAGACAACACAACAACTTGTGAGACGGCATCAGGAACCCGTCAAAGTGTAGTAGGCACGGTAAATCCAAACCTACCAGCGCCAAGCTCAAGTAATGTAACGAATGGCGCAGTCTGTGGAAGCGGTGTAGTAAACTTAAGTGCCACATGTTCGACAGGGCAAACAGTACAATGGTATGCAAGTCAAACATCGACAGTAGTCTTGTCGACAGGTACAAGTTATGCACCAAGTATAGCAGCGACGACGACTTATTATGTAGGTTGTAAAGATAATACTACGACTTGTGAGACGGCTCCAAATGCACGTCAATCAGTATTAGGGACAGTAAATCCAATCCCAAGTGCACCAAGTTCAGGAAATGTAACGAATGGTGCAGTATGTGGCAGTGGTGTAGTGAACTTGACAGCAACATGTTCGACAGGTCAAACAGTACAATGGTATGCAAGTCAAACATCAACAAGTGTATTGACGACAGGCACAAGTTATGCACCAAGTATCACGGCAACGACAACCTACTATGTAGCATGTAGAGATAACACAACGAATTGTGAAACAGCAACAGGAACACGTCAAGGAGTAATCGGAACAGTAAATCCAATCCCAAGTGCACCAAGTTCTAATAATGTAGTAGGAGCCTCAAGATGCGAAGCAGGTGTAGTTACTTTGACAGCGACTTGCTCAACAGGTCAAACGGTACAATGGTATGCAAGTCAAAGTTCAACAAGTGTGTTGACAACTGGTACAAGCTACAGTCCAAGTTTGACAGCAACGACAACCTATTATGTAGGTTGTAAAGACAACACGACTACTTGTGAAACGACAACAGGTACCCGTCAAAGTGTAGTAGGTACGGTAAATCCAAACCTACCAGCACCAAGCTCATCAAGTGTACAAGGTGGCGCAGTCTGTGGTAGTGGTGTGGTAAACTTAAGTGCAGTATGTTCATCAGGACAAACCGTACAATGGTATGCAAGTCAAAGCTCAACAAGTGTCTTGACGACAGGTACAAGCTATGCACCAAGTATCACAGCAACGACAACTTATTATGTAGGTTGTAAAGACAACACAACAACGTGTGAAACCGCGACGAACTCACGTCAAGCAGTAGTAGGGACAGTAAATCCAATCCCAAGTTCACCAAGTGCAGGTAATGTATCAGGTGGTGCAGTATGTGGAAGCGGTGTAGTGAATTTGACAGCAACTTGTTCGACAGGACAAACAGTACAATGGTATGCAAGTCAAACATCGACAGTAGTGTTGTCGACAGGTACAAGTTATGCACCAAGTATAGCAGCGACGACAACTTATTATGTAGGTTGTAAAGATAATACTACGACTTGTGAGACGGCTCCAAATACCCGTCAATCAGTAGTAGGAACAGTTAACCCAATCCCAAGTGCACCAAGTTCAGGAAATGTAACGAATGGTGCAGTATGTGGTAGTGGCGTAGTGAATTTGACAGCAACTTGTTCAACTGGTCAAACGGTACAATGGTATGCAAGTCAAACATCGACAAGTGTATTGACGACAGGCACAAGTTATGCACCAAGTATCACGGCAACGACTACTTATTATGTAGCTTGTAAAGACAATACAACGAATTGTGAAACAGCAACAGGAACACGTCAAGGAGTAATAGGAACAGTTAACCCAATTCCAAGTGCACCAAGTGCAAGTAATGTAGTAGGCGCCTCAAGATGTGAAGCTGGTGTGGTTACCTTGACAGCGACATGCTCAACAGGTCAAACAGTACAATGGTATGCAAGTCAAAGTTCAACAAGTGTGTTGACAACAGGTACAAGCTACAGTCCAAGTTTGACAGCAACGACAACCTATTATGTAGGTTGTAAAGACAACACGACAACTTGTGAAACAACATCAGGAACCCGTCAAAGTGTAGTAGGCACAGTAAATCCAAACCTACCAGCACCAAGTTCATCAAGTGTACAAGGTGGCGCAGTTTGTGGTAGTGGAGTAGTAAATTTAAGTGCAGTATGTTCATCAGGACAAACAGTACAATGGTATGCAAGTCAAACATCGACAAGTGTATTGACGACAGGTACAAGCTATGCACCAAGTATCACAGCAACGACAACTTATTATGTAGGTTGTAAAGACAATACAACAACGTGTGAAACCGCAACGAACTCACGTCAAGCAGTAGTAGGGACAGTAAATCCAATCCCAAGTTCACCAAGTGCAGGTAATGTATCAGGTGGTGCAGTATGCGGAAGCGGTGTAGTGAATTTGACAGCAACTTGTTCGACAGGACAAACAGTACAATGGTATGCAAGTCAAACATCGACAGTAGTGTTGTCGACAGGTACAAGTTATGCACCAAGTATAGCAGCGACGACAACTTATTATGTAGGTTGTAAAGATAATACTACGACTTGTGAGACAGCAACGAACTCACGTCAATCAGTAGTAGGCACAGTTAACCCAATCCCAAGTGCACCAAGTTCAGGAAATGTAACGAATGGCGCAGTTTGTGGTAGTGGTGTAGTGAATTTGACAGCAACATGTTCGACTGGTCAAACAGTACAGTGGTATGCAAGTCAGACCTCGACAAGTGTATTAACAACAGGTACAAGTTATGCACCAAGCATCACGGCAACGACAACCTATTATGTAGCATGTAGAGATAATACAACGAATTGTGAAACAGCAACAGGAACACGTCAAAGTGTAATCGGAACGGTTAATCCAATTCCAAGTGCACCAAGTGCTAATAACGTAGTAGGCGCCTCAAGATGTGAAGCTGGTGTGGTTACCTTAACCGCAACATGCTCAACAGGTCAAATAGTACAATGGTATGCAAGCCAAACATCAACAAGTGTGTTGACAACAGGTACAAGTTATGCTCCAAGTTTGACAGCAACGACAACCTATTATGTAGGTTGTAAAGACAACACGACAACTTGTGAGACAACCGCAGGAACCCGTCAAAGTGTAGTAGGCACAGTAAATCCAAATCTACCAGCACCAAGCTCATCAAGTGTACAAGGTGGCGCAGTATGTGGTAGTGGTGTGGTAAACTTAAGTGCAGTATGTTCATCAGGACAAACAGTGCAATGGTATGCAAGTCAAACATCGACAAGTGTATTGACAACAGGTACAAGCTACGCACCAAGTATTACGGCAACGACTACTTATTATGTAGGTTGTAAAGACAATACAACAACTTGTGAAACGGCAACGAACTCACGTCAAGCAGTAGTAGGTACAGTAAACCCAATCCCAAGTTCACCAAGTGCAGGTAACGTATCAGGTGGTGCAGTATGTGGAAGCGGTGTAGTAAACTTGAGTGCAACATGTTCGACAGGGCAAACAGTACAATGGTATGCAAGTCAAACATCGACAGTAGTGTTATCGACAGGCACAAGTTATGCACCAAGTATTTCAGCGACGACAACTTATTATGTAGGTTGTAAAGATAATACAACGACTTGCGAAACAGCAACGAACTCACGTCAAGCAGTAGTAGGGACAGTAAATCCAATCCCAAGTGCTCCAAGTTCAGGAAATGTAACGAATGGTGCAGTATGCGGAAGTGGTGTAGTGAATTTGACAGCAACATGTTCGACAGGTCAAACAGTACAATGGTATGCAAGTCAGAGTTCAACAAGTGTGTTGACAACAGGCACAAGCTACAGTCCAAGTTTGACAGCAACGACAACCTATTATGTAGCATGTAGAGATAACACAACGAATTGTGAGACAGCAACAGGAACACGTCAAAGTGTGGTAGGAACAGTTAACCCAATTCCAAGTGCACCAAGTGCTAATAATGTAGTTGGCGCTTCAAGATGTGAAGCTGGTGTGGTTACCTTGACAGCAACATGTTCAACAGGACAAACAGTACAATGGTATGCAAGTCAGAGTTCAACAAGTGTGTTGACAACAGGTACAAGTTATGCTCCAAGTTTGACAGCAACGACAACCTATTATGTAGGTTGTAAAGACAATACGACAACTTGTGAGACAACATCAGGAACCCGTCAAAGTGTAGTAGGCACCGTAAATCCAAACCTACCAGCACCAAGCTCATCAAGTGTACAAGGTGGCGCAGTATGCGGTAGTGGTGTAGTAAACTTAAGTGCAGTATGTTCATCAGGACAAACAGTACAATGGTATGCGAGTCAGACATCGACAAGTGTCTTGACAACAGGTACAAGCTACGCACCAAGTATCACGGCAACGACAACTTATTATGTAGGTTGTAAAGACAATACAACAACGTGTGAGACTTCAACGAACTCACGTCAAGCAGTAATAGGAACGGTAAACCCAATCCCAAGTTCACCAAGTGCAGGTAATGTATCAGGTGGTGCAGTATGCGGAAGCGGTGTAGTAAACTTGAGTGCAACATGTTCGACAGGACAAACAGTACAATGGTATGCAAGTCAAACATCAACAGTAGTGTTATCGACAGGCACAAGTTATGCACCAAGTATAGCTGCGACGACAACTTATTATGTAGGTTGTAAAGATAATACTACGACTTGTGAAACCGCAACGAACTCACGTCAAGCAGTAGTAGGGACAGTAAACCCAATCCCAAGTGCACCAAGTTCAGGAAATGTAACGAATGGTGCAGTATGTGGTAGTGGTGTAGTGAATCTGACAGCGACATGCTCATCAGGTCAAACAGTACAATGGTATGCAAGTCAGACATCGACAAGTGTATTGACGACAGGTACAAGTTATGCACCAAGTATCACTGCAACGACAACCTACTATGTAGCTTGTAAAGACAATACAACGAATTGTGAAACAGCAACAGGAACACGTCAAGGCGTGATCGGAACGGTTAACCCAATTCCAAGTGCACCAAGTGCTAATAATGTAGTTGGCGCTTCAAGATGTGAAGCTGGTGTGGTTACCTTGACAGCAACATGTTCAACAGGACAAACGGTACAATGGTATGCAAGTCAGAGTTCAACAAGTGTGTTGACAACAGGTACAAGTTATGCTCCAAGTTTGACAGCAACGACAACCTATTATGTAGGTTGTAAAGACAATACGACAACTTGTGAGACAACATCAGGAACCCGTCAAAGTGTAGTAGGCACCGTAAATCCAAACCTACCAGCACCAAGTTCATCAAGTGTACAAGGTGGCGCAGTTTGTGGTAGTGGTGTAGTAAACTTAAGTGCAGTATGTTCATCAGGACAAACGGTACAATGGTATGCAAGTCAAACCTCGACAAGTGTGTTGACAACAGGCACAAGTTACGCACCAAGCATTACAGCAACGACAACTTATTATGTAGGTTGTAAAGACAATACAACAACTTGTGAAACAGCAACAAACTCACGTCAAGCAGTAGTAGGGACAGTAAATCCAATCCCAAGTTCACCAAGTGCAGGTAATGTATCAGGTGGCGCAGTATGCGGAAGCGGTGTAGTAAACTTGAGTGCAACCTGTTCGACAGGGCAAACGGTACAATGGTATGCAAGTCAAACATCGACAGTGGTATTGTCGACAGGTACAAGTTATGCACCAAGTATAGCAGCGACGACAACTTATTATGTAGGTTGTAAAGATAATACTACGACTTGTGAGACAGCAACGAACTCACGTCAATCAGTAGTAGGCACAGTTAACCCAATCCCAAGTGCACCAAGTTCAGGAAATGTAACGAATGGCGCAGTTTGTGGTAGTGGTGTAGTAAACTTAAGTGCAACTTGTTCATCAGGTCAAACAGTACAATGGTATGCAAGTCAGAGTTCGACAAGTGTCTTGACGACAGGAACAAGTTACGCACCAAGCATCACCGCAACGACAACTTATTATGTAGCTTGTAAGGACAATACAACGAATTGTGAAACAGCAACAGGAACACGTCAAGGCGTAATCGGAACGGTTAACCCAATTCCAAGTGCACCAAGTGCTAATAATGTAGTTGGCGCTTCAAGATGTGAAGCAGGAGTAGTTACCTTGACAGCGACATGTTCAACAGGTCAAACGGTACAATGGTATGCAAGTCAAAGTTCAACAAGTGTGTTGACTACGGGTACGAGCTACAGTCCAAGTTTGACAGCAACGACAACCTATTATGTAGGCTGTAAAGACAACACGACAACTTGTGAGACGACGTCAGGAACCCGTCAAAGTGTAGTAGGCACAGTAAATCCAAACCTACCAGCACCAAGTTCATCAAGTGTACAAGGTGGTGCAGTTTGTGGTAGTGGCGTAGTAAACTTAAGTGCAGTATGTTCATCAGGTCAAACGGTACAATGGTATGCAAGTCAGAGTTCAACAAGTGTATTGACAACAGGTACAAGTTACGCACCAAGCATCACAGCAACGACTACTTATTTTGTAGGATGTAAGGACAACACAACAACTTGTGAAACAGCAACGAACTCACGTCAAGCAGTAGTAGGGACAGTAAATCCAATACCACCAGCACCAAGTCCAAGTAATGTCACAAACAACTCAAGATGTGGTAGTGGCGTATTGACTTTAGGAGCTACTTGTGGAGCAGGAGAAACGGTACAATGGTATGCAAGCCAGACATCGACTACAGTCTTGTCAACAGGTACAAGCTACAGTCCAAGTATTTCAGCAACAACTTCATATTATGTGGCATGTAAAAACAACACCACGCTTTGTGAGGTAGCTATTGGCGGAAGAACTCCAGTGGTAGGTACTGTGAATCTTATTCCTGATGCACCAGCTTCTGCTGATGTTCAAGGTGGTTCTGTTTGTGGTACGGGTAATTTAACACTTACTGCAAACTGTAGAGATGCAAGTTTAACGCCTGTTTGGTATAGTTCACAAAGCTCAACAACAATGTTGACTTCTGGAAATGCTTATACTGTAGCAGTATCTGCAAATGCTACTTATTTTGTTTCTTGTAAAAATACTACTACAAGCTGTGAGACACCGGTAGGTTCAAGACGCTCAGTAGATGTTATTTATAACAGCAAACCAACACCAGTTGCAACAACTAACTCTCCAGTTTGTATTGGAGGAACAGTGACCTTATCAACATCTGGTGGAACTTCATATTTGTGGGAAGGACCAAATGGGTATTCATCAACTTCAGCAACTCCTTCTTTAACAAATGCAAGTACTAGCTTGAATGGTATCTATACAGTAACCGTTTCTGGAACTGGAGGTTGTACAGGTACTGCTACAGTAGAAGTAGTAGTTAGAACAAAACCTACAGTAACAGCTTCTGTAACTGATGCTACTGTTTGTAATAACTCAACAATCGAATTGAAAGCAAATGGAACTGCTGCAAGTGGGGCAACTATTGCTTCATACACATGGAGTGGTCCTAGTAGCTTTGCTAGTACAAGTCAAAACCCAACAATCTCAGGTGCGCAAGAGGCAAATGAAGGATTCTATAATGTAAAAGCGACAGATAGTTTTGGATGTACAGCAACATCAGAAATATTTGTATTTGTTAATCCAGTTCCAACAGCCACTGCTAGTAGCGAAGGTGGAACAATAATTTGTCAAGGTGCTCCTATTAGTTTGTATGGTAATGGAGGCGGAATAGGTGGTTCGTACTCATGGGCTGGTCCTGCTGGATATAGCTCTACAATTCAGAATCCAACTATACCAATTTCTTCACCAACTTATGCAGGTGTTTATACTTTGACAGTTACAGATGCGAATGGATGTACTGCTGCAACTACCATCAGTATTTCATTAGACAAATGTTTAAAACTTGGCGATTTAGTATGGGATGATTTGAATAACAACGGTATTAAAGATGCTGGCGAATCAGGTATTTCAAATGTTACGGTAAAACTTTATCGTGATACAAACAACGATAATGTTCCAGATGGAGTAGCAATAGCGACACAGGTAACAACATCTACAGGTAACTATCTATTTACAGGTCTTGAACCAGATAATTATATCGTAGGCATCATTGCACCAGCAGGCTATATTTCATCAACAGGTAAAAATGGTAGCGCAACAGGACCTTACGAAGGTAGTGCCACACCAGATCCTGACAATGATGTAAATAATGATGATAATGGAACATTAGTAGGTACTGAAATTATCACTAAAGCGATTACATTAGTTCCTTATACAGAGCCTGTAAACGATGGTGATACCGATAATACGTCTAACTTAACCGTTGATTTTGGTTTATTTAAACCATCAAAAATTGGAGATTTAGTATGGTATGATACCAACAGAGATGGTATCCAAAATGAAACACCACTTAATGGAGTAAACAATGTAACGGTTACTTTAACGGATGGTCTCGGAAATATCTTAGCAACGACTACGACAAATTCTTCTGGTATCTATGGATTTGATTACCTAGGTTTAGGAGATTACAAAGTAGTGTTCTCGACAAGTACTTTACCAGCAGGCTATGTGATTTCAACGAAAGACGCTGGTGGTGATGATACAAAAGATAGTGATGCTGATTTGACAGGTACAACTGGTGTAGTATCAATCACAGTTCCTGGCACATCGAACTTGACTGTTGATGCAGGCGTAAATTGTCCAGCAGCACAAATTAGTGTAAGTACTGATAAAAATACATACTGTGCAGGTTCAACAGTGAAACTTACGACAGTAGTAACAGGAACGCCAACGGTATCACAATACTCATGGAGTGGTCCAGCAAGCTTTACAAGTACAAGTCAAAGTCCAACAATCAATGGAGTGACAACTGCTCAATCGGGAGTTTATACCTTGACAGTAACAGCTAATAATGCTTGTTCAGCAACGACGACTGCGACAGTGAATGTAGTAGTAAATGCTCTACCAACAGTAAGTGCAACCTTAGTAAATACGGTAGTTTGTCAAGGTCAAACCATCGAATTGAAAGCTAATGGCTCAGGCTCTAATTACTCATGGAGTGGCCCATCAAGCTTTACTTCGACACAGCAAAACCCAACGATTGCAAGTGCGACCACGGCAAATTCTGGAACTTACACCGTAGTAGTAAGTGATGGTAATATCTGTAGTGCTTCAACGACGGTTCAGGTAACAGTAAATACATTACCAGTACTGACAGCTATAGGCGGAACAATCTGTCAAGGACAGAGTTTGAATTTGAGTGTAACAGGCGCAAGTACTTATTCATGGACAGGACCAAACGGCTTTACGGCAACAGGAGCGTCACCATCTGTAAACACGCAAGGAGTTTACACCGTAACAGGAACTAATGCTATAGGTTGTATTGGTACAGCTACTGCAAGTGTAACAGTGAACCCTCTTCCAACTGCAACAGCTGTAAGTCCAACAGGTAGTGTTTTATGCCAAGGACTGACACTTTCTTTAGAAGCTAGTGGTGCAGGAGTAGGAGGAAGTTATTTGTGGAGTGGTCCTAATAGCTTTAGCAGTACATCTCAAAACCCAACTATTCCAAATACTACAGGTGTAAATGCTGGAGTTTACACAGTTGTTGTAACCAACAGCAATAATTGTAGTGCTACCGCTACGGTATCAGTTACAATAGACAAATGTTTGAAACTTGGCGATTTAGTATGGGATGATTTGAATAACAACGGTATTAAAGATGCTGGCGAATCAGGTATTTCAAATGTTACGGTAAAACTTTACCGTGATGCAAACAACGATAATGTTCCAGACGGAGTAGCAATAGCGACACAGGTGACAACATCTACAGGTAACTATCTATTTACAGGTCTTGAACCAGATAATTATATCGTAGGCATCATTGCACCAGCAGGCTATATTTCATCAACAGGTAAAAACGGTAGCGCAACAGGACCTTACGAGGGTAGTGCGACACCAGATCCTGACAATGATGTAAATAATGATGATAATGGAACATTAGTAGGTACTGAAATTATCACTAAAGCGATTACATTAGTTCCTTATACAGAGCCTGTAAACGATGGTGATACCGATAATACTTCTAACTTAACCGTTGATTTTGGTTTATTTAAACCTTCAAAAATTGGAGATTTAGTATGGTATGATACCAACAGAGATGGTATCCAAAACGAAACGCCACTTAATGGAGTAAACAATGTAACGGTTACTTTAACGGATGGTTTAGGAAATATCTTAGCAACGACTACGACAAATTCTTCTGGTATCTATGGATTTGATTACCTAGGTTTAGGCGATTACAAAGTAGTGTTCTCGACAAGTACTTTACCAGCAGGCTATGTGATTTCAACGAAAGACGCTGGCGGTGATGATACAAAAGATAGTGATGCTGATTTGACAGGTACAACAGGTGTAGTATCAATCACAGTGCCTGGCACATCTAACTTAACTGTTGATGCAGGTGTAAATTGTCCAGCAGCACAAATTAGTGTAAGTACTGATAAAAATACATACTGTGCAGGTTCAACAGTGAAACTTACGACAGTCGTAACAGGAACACCAACGGTATCACAATATTCATGGAGTGGTCCAGCAAGCTTTACAAGTACAAGTCAAAGTCCAACTATCAATGGTGTAACAACTGCACAATCGGGAGTTTATACCTTGACAGTAACAGCTAATAATGCTTGTTCAGCAACGACGACTGCGACAGTGAATGTAGTAGTAAATGCTCTACCAACAGTAAGTGCAACCTTAGTAAATACGGTAGTTTGTCAAGGTCAAACCATCGAATTGAAAGCTAATGGCTCAGGCTCTAATTACTCATGGAGTGGCCCATCAAGCTTTACTTCGACACAGCAAAACCCAACAATTGCAAGTGCGACCACGGCAAATTCTGGAACTTACACTGTAGTTGTAAGTGATGGTAATATCTGTAGCGCCTCAACAACAGTTCAAGTAACAGTAAATACATTACCAGTACTGACAGCTACAGGCGGAACTATCTGTCAAGGACAGAGTTTGAATTTGGGAGTAACAGGTGCAAGTACTTATTCATGGACAGGACCAAACGGCTTTGCGGCAACAGGAGCGTCACCATCAGTAAACACGCAAGGAGTTTACACGGTAACAGGAACTAATGCTATAGGTTGTATTGGTACAGCTACTGCAAGTGTGACAGTAAATCCTGCGGCAACGATAAGTGTATCTAATGTTGAGGTTTGTGTAGGAGGAGTTGCTCAACTGACAGCTACAGGTGCAAGTACTTACTCATGGACAGGTCCAAACGGATTTACTTCAACATCTGCTCAAGCCTTGATTTCAAATAGTGCTGCTATCACAATGAATGGAGTTTACACAGTGGTAGGAACTACTTCATTAGGTTGTGTAGGTTCTGCAACGGCAAGCTTGACGGTAAAAGAAAACCCAGTGGTGACTATTTCTGGAAATAGAGTAATCTGTCCAGGTGGTCAAGTCGCACTTACGGCAAACTCTAGTGGTACTTTTGCTTGGACTGGGCCAAATGGGTTTACTGCCAATACCGCAGTGATTAATGTAAGTACAGCAGGAAGTTATCAAGTGGTAGTAACAAATAATGGATGTTCTGCGACAGGAACTGTAACTTTGACAACTGAAACATTTAATGTAAATGCTTCAGCAAGTGCAACAACGGTTTGCTCGGGTGGTTCGGTTAATTTGAATGTAAATGCAACCGTTGGTTCAGGAGTAAAATCTTACTCATGGAG
Source organism: Flectobacillus rivi (assembly GCF_030056655.1). Classification (NCBI taxonomy): domain Bacteria; kingdom Pseudomonadati; phylum Bacteroidota; class Cytophagia; order Cytophagales; family Flectobacillaceae; genus Flectobacillus; species Flectobacillus rivi. The sequence goes on along the minus strand of NZ_JASHIE010000007.1, from coordinate 40,706 downwards.
TGGACCAGCAGGCTTTACAGCCACAACAACTAACCCTGTGCTATCAAATGTCTCAGTAAGTAATTCTGGAACATACACTGTCACAGTAGAAGGCAATTCAGGTTGTACAACTACCGCAACAGTAAGTATTATAGTGAGTCCTATTCCAACAACGAATAAAGCAATTGAATTCTGTGAGGGTAGTACAACAACTTTGGCAGTTACTGGATTTACCAATGCTACTTATAGTTGGAATACTTCAGCAACAACGTCTTCAATTAGTGTATCAACTGCTGGAGCTTATACTGTGAATATTACGGAAGCTAATGGATGCAAATCTGTTCAGGTATTCAATGTGACTCAGAATCCTAAAGCAGCTACAGTAGTAACAGGTGCTACGGCGTTCTGCTCGGATGCTTCAACACAGTTAACCATTAATTCAGGTGTAACTAGCGGTCAAACTTACTTGTGGACAGGTCCAAACGGATTTAGCTCAACATCTCAAACGGTATCGATTACCCAAGAGGGAACTTACACGGTGAAAGTGATTACTGATAAAAATTGTGAAGCAACTACAACGGTAGCAGTAACTAAAAATACTGTAAATGCAACGGCTACTTCAGTAAGTGCTTGTGCTGGCTCTTCGATTACACTCGGTGCAAGTGGCGGTACTTCATATAGCTGGGCTGGTCCAAATGGATTTACTTCGACAGACCAAAACCCTGTAGTATCAGGCGCGAGTGCCTTGTCACAAGGTATTTATATGGTAACTGTTTCAGCTAATGGTTGTGTGGCAACAGCTACAACAGATGTAATGGTTTATGCAAAACCAAACTTTGTTCCGATTGTCACTAACTCAGAATGTAACAAAACAACTACGCTAAACAATGGCTCAATTCGTATCGCAGGTTTCAATACTGGAGATAAATATGACATTGTTGAAGCTTCAACTTACACAGGAACGAAAAACTTTGCGACAGCAACAGCTATTCCTACCAATGGTATTTTGATGGCTAATATTCCGAATCCAACGGCAACAAAAACCTATACGATTCGAGTATTCAATGCCAACGGTTGTTTTACAGATCAGGTAGTGAGAATTCAACCAGTGGCTTGTGATTGCGGACCTCAAGAATGTGTTCCAATTACAATTCAAAAATCAGCGAGATAAACAGAATTAGGCAAAAGCCTTTTCTAAAAAGATAATAAGAAATGGGACCAATTAATTAACGGAAGTTTTCATCGCGAGCGAAGACTCTATCTTATCCCATATTAGCAAACCCCTTTGTCAATTGATGAAGGGGTTTCTTTTTTGGAAAATAGTATCAGGAAAATATTCAATTGTATTGCAACGTTAATTACAGTAAATTTGTCATCTTATTGAGAATCAGGATTATACTTGGAATGCAGTTTTGGAAAAGAATTTTAGGTAAAAGATTAATAGAAAATTTACTTTAACAGCACCAAAGAAATAACTCTTCATTCCTGAATTTTACAAATAGCCCATATCAAAAAGCATTTCCTACAATTTCGATTACTAACTTATATGCCCATAAATATTTACCGATATATTGCCTTTTTCGCTATATTATTCCTAAGTTATTCTTCGTCATTTGCACAGCAAATTAAGATGGATGGTTTAGGTATTTGCCCTAACAGTTCTCTACGTTTGTATGTTGATAATCCCGATGATTATTCAGGTTTTAGTTGGCAACAGTTCGTGGTATCTTCACAAAGCTGGTCGGCTAATGTGAATGGGGTGGGAGGTGTCAATGGGAGTGATTTGAATATTACAGAATCAGGTAGATATAGACTTTTTGCCATCCGTAAATCTGACGAATCAACTGTTAGATTTCCAGAAGTAACGGTTATAGATTTGGTAGCTCCAATTTCAGAAATTACGCCCGCTGTAGCCACCAATCAAATCTGTAAAGGTAATTCCCTAGAGCTTCGAGCAAATACAGTCACTAATGTTTTTTATAATTGGCGACTCAATAATAACTCGCTGAATAATAATAATACTGTCATTCAGGCCACCAAAGAAGGTAAATATGTACTCGAAGTAATAGATAGAACTACAGGTTGTGTAAAGTCATCTACCCCTTACGAGATTACCTATTTTCCCTTACAACAACCAGTCATTTCACCCGTTCCAACAGTGTGCGGCGTAAGTACAGCAGGCTTTAATCTTTCGGTAAATTATGCTGGAGGTACTTTCAGAGGTCCTGGTATTACCAATACCTCTATGGGCTTTTTTTCGCCACAAGATGCCAAAGCTGGGACTCATAAAATTTTTTATTCTTTACCTCAAAATAATAGCTGTCCGAATTTAGAGGACAGTGTTCAAATTGTCGTAAAAGATCCTCAAGTGACACTTACAAGTAGCACTGGGGGTACAGATTTTTGTAATGGTCAACCTGCCAGTTTACAAGCTACCACAGGTTTTGTAAGTTATGAATGGTCTCAAAATAGTACTGTACTTTCGGAGGTAGGTAGCAAACTGACAATCACCAGCGATGCTGATTATAAAGTGAAGATCTCGGATGGAGAGTGTAGTGCCGAAAAGCTATTCACGGCAAAATTTGTTAATCAGGTTCAACCCAAAATTACCAATATACCCTCAGTTTGTGGACTAAATCATACTGCTGTCACGCTAGAGGGAACACCAATTGGCGGTACATTTACTATCGATGGGACTACTGCTACACAGTTTGATTATGCCAAATTAGGCGTAGGAAAACATACCGTAAACTATGAAGTTAGAGGAACGTTAAGCTGCCTTAACGGAACAGCTAATCAAGACGTAATAATTCATGAAATACCCAAAATTGAATTTGCTCGTACTGAATTTATGTGGAAAGGCTCAAGTGTAATGCTTCAAAGCAATTATACCGATCCGACCTACCTTTATACTTGGACTCCTAATATAGCTTTAAGCAACCCACGAATTCCAACTCCCATAGCCAATCCCACTGCGACACAGACTTACACGTTGAAGGTAGAAAGCCCTTTTAGCTCAAATTGTAGTGACGAAAAATCGGTAGATGTCGTAGTGTTTGAAAAAATATGGATTCCTGATGTGTTCACTCCTAATGGCGATGGATTTAATGATACTTGGGAGTTAACAAACATAACTGCCTATCCAAATGCAGAAGTACGGGTATTTAATCGATGGGGAGAGATAGCCTATTACTCCTATGGCGCTTATGCGGGCTTTGATGGAACCTATAATGGGCGAGTATTGCCAATGGGATCTTATACTTACCATATCATACCTTTCCCTGATCATCCAGAGTTAGAGTTGAAAGGTACTTTAGCTATTTTTAGATAAAAAAGGGGCAATTTGAGTTATCAAATTGCCCCTTTTTATTTAAGAAGTGTGGAGCATCTGCTTAAGCAAATTTTCCATACTGTATTGATTATTGTGCGTAAGCCTCTGTTGGAATACAAGCACAAATCAAGTTACGGTCACCGTAAGCTGAGTCAATTCTTGAAACACTTGGCCAGAATTTATTAGCTTTTACATAAGCTAATGGGAATACCGCTTTCTCGCGAGAGTATGGTTTATCCCAGTTTTCTTGCAATGCTACAAGCTGTGTATGTGGTGCGTTTTTCAAAACGTTATTAGTCTTGTCAGCACCAGCTTCGATTTCTACAATCTCTGCACGAATAGCAATCATTGCATCACAGAAACGGTCTAATTCTGCTTTAGACTCAGATTCTGTTGGTTCAATCATTAAGGTACCAGCAACAGGGAACGAAAGGGTAGGAGCATGGAATCCATAATCCATCAAACGCTTCGCAATATCTTCTGCTTCAACACCTGCTGAAAGTTTGAATGGACGACAATCCAAAATCATTTCGTGAGCACAACGTCCTTCTGTACCTGTGTAAAGTACAGGGTAGTGTCCTTCCAAACGAGCTTTGATATAGTTAGCATTCAAAATTGCTGTTTCTGTAGCTCTTGTCAATCCGTCGCCGCCCATCAAAGCAATGTAAGCATAAGGAATAGTCAAGATACTAGCTGAACCGTAAGGAGCAGCCGAAACAGCTGTGATACCTAATTTACCACCAGCATCTTTCACAACAGCGTGAGCAGGCAAGAATGGAGCCAAGTGTGCAGCTACACCGATTGGACCCATACCAGGACCACCACCACCGTGAGGAATACAGAATGTTTTGTGTAAGTTAAGGTGACAAACGTCAGCGCCAATAGTTGCAGGAGATGTTAGACCTACCTGAGCGTTCATGTTTGCTCCGTCCATATATACCTGACCACCGTGCTCATGAATCAATGCACAAATTTCTTTGATTGACTCTTCGAATACACCGTGAGTAGATGGATAAGTTACCATCAAACAAGAAAGACTATCTGAGTATTGTTCAGCCTTGGCACGCAAGTCAGCAACGTCGATGTTTCCGTTTTCGTCACATTTCGTTACAACCACTTTCATACCTGCCATAACAGCCGATGCAGGGTTTGTACCGTGTGCAGACGATGGAATCAATGCTACATTGCGATTGAAATCACCTCTTGACTCATGGTATGCACGAATTACCATCAAACCTGCGTATTCACCTTGAGCACCAGAGTTTGGTTGGAATGACATTTGTGCAAAACCTGTGATTTCAGACAACCATACGTTTAGCTCTTCAATCATTTTCAAATAACCACCAACCTGATTTTTTGGAGCAAATGGGTGAACGTTACCAAATTCTTGCCAAGTTACTGGAATCATTTCGGTAGTAGCGTTCAACTTCATAGTACAAGAACCCAACGAAATCATTGAGTGAACCATTGAAAGGTCTTTGTTTTCCAATTGCTTCAAATAGCGCAACATTTCATGTTCTGAATGATAGCTATTGAAAACTTCGTGTGTCAAATATGCACTTTCACGTTTCAAAGAAGCAGGGAAAGCATAATCAACTTTGTCGAATAAGCTTTCTAATTTTACTTCTTTTTTACCGATTTTTTCAAAAGCGTAGATAATTGTTTCTACGTCTTCCAAAGTACAAGTTTCGTCCAAAGAAATGCCGATATAACGGTAGTCATCATAATAACGGAAGTTGATGCCATTAGCCAAAGCTTCCATTCTTAAACGCTTCTCGTCTTCGTCGATAAATACTTTGATAGTATCGAAATATGATTCTGTCTCTACTTTATAACCTAATTCTTCAAGCGCTAAAGCTGTCAATTTTGTCAAACCATGAACTTTCTCAGCAATAGCTTTGATGCCTTCTGGTCCGTGATAAACCGCATAAGCAGCAGCCATTACTGACAACAATACTTGTGCTGTACAAATGTTTGAAGTAGCTTTTTCGCGACGGATGTGTTGTTCGCGTGTTTGCAAAGCCATACGCAAAGCACGATTTCCGTGAGCATCTACCGATACCCCAATAATACGACCTGGAATATGACGTTTGAATTCTTCTTTTGTAGCAAAGAATGCTGCATGAGGACCACCAAAGCCCATCGGAACACCAAATCTTTGTGATGAACCCACTACAACATCAGCACCCATTTCGCCTGGAGATTTTAACAAACTCAAGGCAAGCAAATCTGCTGCGACAATTACATTGATACTCAACTCATGAGCCGAAGCAATAAAGTCAGTGTAATCAAAAACAGAACCATCACCAGCAGGGTATTGTACAAATACAGCGTAAATATCTTCCTGAGTAAGGTCAACAGTACGGTGATCGCCCACTACCACCTTGATGCCAAGTGGAGTAGCACGGGTTACCAATACATCGATAGTCTGAGGGTGGCAAAGTTCAGAAACAAAGATGGTTTCAGCGTTTTTCTTAGCGCCTTTTCTTTGTCCGTGAAGCATTGTCATTGCTTCAGCAGCAGCTGTACCTTCGTCAAGTAACGAGGCATTAGCAATTTCCATTCCTGTCAAATCAATTATCATAGTTTGATAATTGAGCAACATCTCCAAACGACCTTGAGCAATTTCTGCTTGATATGGAGTATAAGCAGTATACCAAGCTGGATTTTCGAGAATATTACGCAAAATCACTGAAGGCGTGATTGTGTCATAATATCCCATCCCGATATGAGATTTGTAGGTATCATTCAACTGAGCTAATTTCTTGAAATCTTTCAAAAATTGAGCTTCAGATTTTGCTTTTGGAAGATTTAACGCCTGTGGCAAACGAATTGCTGCAGGTACTGTTTGGTTGATGAGTGTTTCGATCGAATCAACACCAATTGCCTCTAGCATAGCCTTGCGGTCTGCTACATTTGAGTTGTTATGGCGTGTCTCAAATTTTTCCTGATACTGAAAGTTGATTTTCATTAAATGGGTGATTTGATGGTATTTTGTCGGAAATCGCTGCAAATTTAAGTAGAATTATTATCAAAACAGCAAACACTTGTTCACAAATCCCTAACATTGAACCCAGAAGGCTCGGACAGTGCTAATTAGAGCGATTTTTATGGATAACTTCCTGTTTTAGAAGATTGTTCTAGCAATTTATTTCAAAAAAAACGCAGCAATCATTCTTGGATAAATCCTGTTTTAGGTAAGTGTTTACTAATTCTCTGACTTTTGTGAGAAAATTGAAGAATAGAGAAGTTGATTCAATCAAAAACTGTTTATACTCGCCTATACCCTCATAAACTCTCATTTGTCCCACACTAAGAATTCATTATCTTCGTAGATTCATTCAACAAAATACCTTTATATGAAAAAACTGATAGTACCCGCAGTCTTGTTGCTCATGTCAGGTACGGCTACTTTGGCTCAAGATAAAGTCATTGCCAAATACGCTAATACCATCAAGGCTGACGACCTAAAAAAACATCTTACATTTATTGCCTCTGATAGCCTAAAAGGTAGAGATACGGGCTCGCCAGAACAAAAAGTGGCTGCTCAATACATTGCTAATCATTTCGAATCGGTAGGTTTGAAAGGAATTGTTGGAGCCGACAAATCACATTTTCAACTAGTAGATTTAGTAAAACGTGGTTGGGGCGAATTTTATATCAAGTCCAATACCAAGACTTATGTGTATCTCCAAGACTTTATTGCTAGCAACACGGCTCCAATCAACACTGAAGAAAAAGTAGATTTAGTGTTTGTAGGTTATGGTATCGACGAATCTCGCTTGAGCGACTACGCTACCATGGACGTAAAAGGTAAAGTGATTGTGGCGTTCGATGGCGAACCTCGCAATACCGATGGCACTTATGTACTTTCGGGAAATAGCGAAGCTTCAAAATGGAGTAAAGCCGATAGTTGGAAAGATAAAATGGCGATTGCTAAAGAAAAAGGAGCAAAAGCTATGATTTTGATTACTAAAACTTCAGACGAAGACTTTGATAAGGCCATCAAACAACGCCAAGTAATGATGAAGCGTTTTGGTAATGCTCGTATGGGTTTCCGTGAAGATGGTGAGCCTAAAGGCGCTGATTTTGCTGTACTAAACGTGAGCAATGCTATGGCGACAGATTTGTTGGGGATCAAAGCTGGCGATTTGGATGCTCTTCGTGCAAAAGCTGCCGATACTAAGAAAACCGTAGCTGGTTCGTTGACTCCGCAGTCTGCTGCGTTGCGTATCGAACGTACCATTACGCCTGTCGAAACTTACAACGTATTGGGTTTCTTGGAAGGTACAGACAAAAAAGATGAAATTGTTGTAGTAACTTCTCACTACGACCACGTTGGCGTGAATGATGGTAAAATCTACAATGGTGCCGATGATGATGGTTCAGGAACTGTATCTGTATTAGAAGTATCTGAGGCTTTCGGAAAAGCTGCCAAAGCGGGTCATCGTCCTCGTCGTAGCATGTTGTTTATGACGGTAACAGGTGAAGAAAAAGGTTTGTTAGGTTCTGAGTTTTACGTAAGACATCCTGTTTTGCCTTTAGCAAATACTGTTTGTGATATCAATATTGACATGGTAGGTCGTACTGACAAAGAGCATGAAGGAAAAGGTGATTATATTTATGTGATTGGCTCTGATAAGTTGTCTTCAGAATTACACCAAATCATGGAGACTAATAATAATAAATACACAAAAATGGATTTGGATTACCGTTACAACGACCCTAACGATCCAAACCGTTTCTATTATCGTTCAGACCATTATAATTTTGCTAAAAACAAAATTCCTGTAGCATTTTTCTTTAATGGTGTTCATGATGACTATCACCAACCGACGGACGATGTGGAGAAAATTGAATTTAATAAAATGGAAAAACGTGCCAAATTAGTGTACTACATGGCATGGGATTTGGCAAATCGTGATAACCGTATTGTGGTAGATTCAAATAAGCCCTAATAGGAGTGCTGAGTTTTGAGAAGTTATCAAATCAAGTGCTAAAGCGCAAAAATAAAGTCCAAGCAACAAAGGCAGCTTATATGGCTGCCTTTGTGCTACATGGAGCAGTAAGTAATAAGGCAAAATTAACTCTGACGATTTAGCTTTCAGCTATGGGCTTTCGGTCAAATATTTCTTATGAAATAGTAGTAGATTTTTGTAATAGGCACTAGGCAACAGGCAACAGGCAAAGAGTTTTAACATGTTTTTTGATAACTACAGACTTGCTTTTGTCCAAAGCTCATAGCTGAAAGCTCAAAACTTAAATTTACATTCATCACTAGAGCTGTACGAAGGATTTCCAACAATTGCGGATTTGGGATTTCTAATTTCGGGAATAAAGTAAAATACCTTTATTTTTTACACAATATAGAAGCTTATACTTCCGAAATCCCACATCCGATATCCGAAATAGACATTTCTTAGAATTGCGCCTGTTCACTAAAAGTACCATTTATCCAAAAACAATTATGCTAAAAAAAATACTATTCTGTTTAATATTGATCCCCCATTATTTACAGGCTCAGGACAGTACTGCTCTTCGATTTGCGCAGTATATTTCTGTGCCAGAATTGAAAAAACATTTAACCTACATTGCATCCGACGAACTAGCAGGTCGCCGTACAGGTACTGTCGGGCAGAAAAAAGCAGCTCAGTATATTGCCAAACACTTTGAGAGTCAAGGTTTATTGCCAATCGTAAAAGATAGCCTCAAAGGCAATGGATATATTCAGCCATTTTATATCAAAAAATATTTTCTAGAACAATACAGTGTCATTCATGCTCCTAAAACACAGCATATCAAAGGTCGTGGTGTTATTCCTACCGAAAATGTTTTAGGCTTTATTGAGGGCACAGACAGAAAAGACGAGGTTGTTGTTATTACAGCACATTATGATCATTTAGGAAAAGACCAAGGAAAGGTGTACAATGGAGCGGATGATGATGGCTCAGGTACATCCACAATTTTGGCATTGGCTACCGCATTTGCAGAGGCGCAAAAAGCAGGATACAAACCTTCAAGAAGTATTTTGTTGATGACCGTAGCGGGAGAAGAAATGGGATTATTAGGTTCTGAATTTTACACAGAACACCCTATTATTCCACTTGAAAAAACAGTTTGTAATCTCAACATTGACATGGTAGGGCGTATCGATCATTATCACGAAGAAGAAAAAGACCCCAACTATGTTTATGTGATTGGTTCAGACAAAATGAATCCCAAATTGGATAGTCTTTTAAAAAATACCAACAATACCTATACCCATTTGTCGCTGGACTATGCCTATAGCTCAGAGATGCACCCATTGCAGCTATATTATCGCTCAGATCACTATAATTTTGCTAAGCATAATGTCCCAATTATCTTTTTTACCAATGGAGAACATGAAGATTATCACAAGGCAACTGACGATGTAGAGAAGATTGAATTTGATATTTTGCAAAAACGTGCTCAGTTATTCTTTTTTCTGGCTTGGCGCATAGCTAGAGGTGAATTTTAAGGTTTTTTAGGGTAAAAACAGAATAATATTTTTCTTAGAAAGTTTTTGAAAAATTAAATAAATACAATTTTAGGCTTCGTTTTTCGGCTCAATCTATTACCTTTGTGCAATTTTTGAGCATATCCTTCCTTTGTTACCGCTATGTAATTCAAGGATGTTCCACAAAAATTGCACTCTGATAATCAGGTATTTGCTAATGATTAGCTTTTTTGAATCATGTTCTTATCGCACATTTCAATTAATCATTAAGCTTTTAATCGTAAATCACTGAAAGTCAGTACTGAATACTTTTATTTTACGTATTATTTCAAAACTAACATAAAGTACAGCCGTGCCTAAAGACACATCCATCAAGTCCGTTCTCATTATCGGTTCAGGTCCAATTATCATCGGTCAGGCTTGCGAATTTGACTATTCTGGCTCGCAAGCAGCGCGTTCACTTCGTGAAGAAGGAATCGAGGTTATTTTGATTAACTCGAATCCTGCCACGATTATGACAGACCCTCTCAATGCAGACCATGTATATCTGAAGCCACTTGAGAAAAAGTCTATTATTGAAATCTTAGAGAAACACAAAGTCGATGCCGTTTTGCCAACTATGGGTGGTCAGACGGCATTAAATTTAGCTATCGATTGCGACGCTGCAGGTATCTGGGAAAAATACGGAGTACGTATCATCGGTGTAGACATCAATGCGATTGAAACTACCGAAGACCGTGAGAAGTTCCGTTTGAAAATGCTAGAAATTGGTGTTGGCGTTTGTAAAGGTCGTACTGCACGTTCTTTCTTGGAGGGTAAAGAAATTGCGCAGGAAACAGGCTTCCCGTTGGTTATTCGTCCTTCGTTTACCTTGGGTGGTACTGGTGGTGGTTTTGTTAATGAGCCAAAAGATTTTGATGCTGCTCTTAACAAAGGTTTGCACGCTTCGCCTACGCATGAAGTATTGGTAGAACAATCTATCATGGGTTGGAAAGAATACGAACTTGAGTTGTTACGCGACAACTTAGGTAACGTAATCATTATCTGTTCTATCGAGAACTTTGACCCAATGGGTATTCACACTGGAGACTCTATTACAGTAGCTCCAGCGATGACTTTGCCAGACACAGTCTACCAAAAGATGCGTGACATGGCAATCAAAATGATGAATGCTATTGGTAAGTTTGCGGGTGGATGTAACGTTCAGTTTGCGTTGAACCCAGAGAATGATGATATCATCGCTATCGAAATCAACCCACGTGTATCTCGCTCTTCGGCTTTGGCTTCAAAAGCAACTGGTTATCCAATTGCTAAAATCGCTGCTAAAATGGCGATTGGCTACAACCTTGACGAATTAACTAACGCTATCACAGGATCAACATCTGCGTTCTTCGAACCAGCGCTTGACTACGTGATTGTGAAAGTACCACGTTGGAACTTTGATAAATTCCACGGAGCTGACAAATCTTTGGGTCTCCAAATGAAGTCAGTAGGTGAGGCAATGGGTATTGGTCGTAACTTCCAAGAGGCATTGCAAAAAGCTTGTCAATCACTCGAAATCAAACGTAATGGTTTGGGAGCAGATGGCAAAGGCTTGCGCGATCAAGATGCTATTATGAAGTCATTGGCTAATCCATCTTGGAATCGTCTTTTCCATATCTACGATGCCTTCAAAATGGGTATCTCTTTCAAAACTATCCGCAACGCTACTAAAATTGACAAATGGTTCTTATACCAAGTGGAAGATTTAGTAAGAGTGGAAAATGAACTAGAGAAATATACCCTTCAATCTGTGCCAAAAGCGTTGTTGGAAGAAGCAAAACACAAAGGATTTGCTGACCGTCAAATTGCTTATGCATTACGTTGTTTAGAATCGGAGGTACATGAGTTGCGTACAAGCCTAGGTATTACACGTGTTTACAAATGTGTAGATACTTGTGCGGCTGAGTTCGAAGCAAAAACTCCATATTTTTACTCTTCGTTCTCACAAGGTTCAGAAACACTTGATAACGAGTCGTCAGCAACTGATAAGAAAAAAGTAATCGTATTGGGTTCTGGTCCTAACCGTATCGGTCAGGGTATCGAGTTTGACTACTCTTGTGTACATGGTATTTTGGCAGCAAAAGAGGCAGGTTATGAGGCAATCATGATTAACTCAAATCCTGAAACCGTTTCGACTGACTTTGATATTGCTGATAAATTATACTTCGAACCAGTATTCTGGGAGCACGTTTATGACATTATCCAACACGAAAAACCAGAAGGTGTTATCGTTCAGTTGGGTGGTCAAACAGCGCTTAAATTAGCTGAGAAATTATCGAAATATGGTATCAAAATTATTGGTACATCTTTCGAAGCCCTTGACTTAGCAGAGGACCGTGGTGCATTCTCTACCTTGTTGAAAGAAAACGATATTCCTTATCCTAAATTTGGTGTTTGTGAGGATGCTGACAACGCTGTAGAATTAGGTCGTCAATTGGGTTATCCTTTATTGGTTCGTCCATCTTATGTATTGGGTGGTCAGTCAATGAAGATTGTAATCAACGAGCAGGAATTGGAACAACATGTTGTAGATATTCTACGTGACATCCCTGGTAACAAAATTTTGCTTGACCATTTCCTTGAGAATGCAATCGAAGCAGAAGCAGATGCAATCTGTGATGGCGAAGATGTTTATATCATCGGAGTAATGGAGCACATCGAGCCTGCGGGTATCCACTCTGGTGACTCTCACTCGGTATTACCTCCATTTGATTTATCTGAAAATGTAATTCGCCAAATCGAAGAACATACTAGAAAAATCGCGATAGCACTTCAAACAAAAGGCTTGATTAATATCCAGTTTGCTGTTAAAGACGAAGTAGTATATATCATCGAAGCTAACCCTCGTGCTTCTCGTACAGTGCCATTTATCTGTAAAGCATACCAAGAGCCGTACGTAAACTACGCTACTAAAGTAATGCTAGGTGCTAAATTGAAAGACTTCAACTTTGCTCCTAAGAAAAACGGATGGGCTATTAAGATTCCTGTATTCTCATTCAACAAATTCCCGAATGTAAATATGGAATTAGGTCCAGAAATGAAATCTACTGGTGAAGCTATCTACTTTATCGATTCATTGAAAGATGAATTCTTCCGCAAAGTGTATAGCGAGCGTAATTTGTATCTTTCTAAATAGTAAAGAGACTAAATAAAACAAAAAGGGCTTTGAGTACTAGTTACTCGAAGCCCTTTTTTGTTGATAATAAAATCCATAGAACGAAAAAAACGTCAATAGAAAACTCCATTGACGTTTTTGCCTATACCTATATTAATATCGTTAACTTATTTTTGCTATTAATACCAACTGATTGGCAATGATTTAGAAAACAAACATTTGGCAAGCAATTAGTGCAACAACATATAAACTTAACATAAAAAATTGAATTTTAACATTATTTTCACTTCAATTTTTTATACGGCAAAACAAAACCTGCCAGATTGTATCAAAGCCACAAACAAGTTGCTGATGAGCTAACTTCTTGATTGTCAGTATATGATTTTGTGCTAAGAGTAGAGGTGGTTCTTCCATCAAACCCAAAATCCCATAGTTGACCTTTCAAAAAAACATTCATTCCTGCATGGATATTTCCGATTGTAAAGGCTTTTCCTCCCATAGCATATTTGAGCCAAGCTTGTCCTTCGGTCAGAATTCCAATATCAGCTTTAGCCTGTGCTGGCGTTGGCCAACCACTATAGCCAGACCATGGTATTTGCCAACCAAAATTTACAGAACAAAATGAAGGTACAGCCAAGATTTTTACACCCTTTTGCTTAAGAACTTGATAACCCTCTTGAAACCATGAATCTGCACAAATGAGTACTCCCAACTTGCCAGCAGGAGTGTTAAAACTTGGTAAGTTTTGTATAGGAGAAGCAGCTAAAAATGCTTGTTCTTCAGCAATAGGGAAGCTTTTTTTGACTAAATCAGTCGCAATAGTTCCATTGGATTGAAACACCGCCGATACATTATACATGAGTCCATCTTGTGGAATGATCTCATTATTTTCGACTTTGGGATTAGGTAAAAGAATAGAACCCGCCACAATATGTACCTGATAAGTAGAGGCAATTTTCTTGAAAACATTGCCATAAATTTTTGCCATTACTGCTGCTTTCATCTTAAAAATAGCATATCTCGGATGAGCTTTAACAGAATCAGGCACACTCAAATAGGCACTCGCATAACTGCCCAAATTACTAAGTGCCATCGTTTGCAATGCCTTGGCTGATGAAGGCGAAGTATATACCGAATGCTTTTCATTGACAGCTACCAACCACGTGCCCAAATATTCGGGAAGCACAACAATACTTTTGTTGCTGAGCCAATTGTGCTGTTTGAGTTGAGCAAAATATCCATCCATTTTTTTGTAAAAAGCCTTCTCGGAACTATAGTCTGCTGTGACCATGAAAGGTTGAATTCCAATGAGGTTTCCACGACCCGAATCAATACCAATCGTTTGGTAATCTCTAAATTGAGCATCGGTTGGCAAGTCAAGCTCTTGTCGGTCGAGATTAGACCACGTCAAATAACCCAACAATAACAATGCTGGAATAAGGAGTAACAATTTTTTCATAGTTAAAAATAGCGATTAAACGCCTCAAATTAGAGAAGCTAAAGTTATGGAGAATATATCTAATAGAAAACTCTGTTTCTTCTTTCTGAAAACCAACAATCTTTGATGGCTTATCAATTGAAGAACATTAATTGCTTATTTTTACAAAAAATATAGAATAGCATTTTAAAGAAATAGAACTTTGAAACTCTCAATTATTGTTGCTACAGCCGAGAAAGGTGTAATAGGAAAAGACAATCAATTAATTTGGCATTTGCCCGAAGACCTTAAAATGTTTAGACGTTTGACAACTGGTCATGTGATTATCATGGGTCGTAAAACATTTGAGTCTATCGGCAAACCGCTTCCTAATCGCACATCCATCATTATTTCACGCAATACTGACTATCTGGTAGAGGGTTGTATTGTGGTGGGGTCTTTAGAGGAAGCAATAGAAAAAGCAAAAGAGATTGAAACAGAAGAGGCTTTTATCATCGGTGGCGCTCAAATCTACGCGTTAGCATTGGATATGGCAGACACGGTATATTTGACCCAAGTTCATCATAACTTTGAAGGCGACGCTTTTTTCCCAGTATTAGATACAAATATTTGGACAGAAACAGAACGTAAGTCTTTTCAGCCAGACGAAAAGCATGCGTATGCTTTCGATTTTGTTACTTTAGAAAAACGCACTGATAAGGCGTAGGATTCATCGATATTTTCATCAAAAACAGATAACACAACGCTATGATTGCTATTGCAGATTCTCCTATAAATATTCAAGAATGTATCGATGCTGCTCAGTCTGAACGTGCGGGAGCCGTAGATGTGTTTATCGGAACCGTACGTAATCATAACAAAGATAAATCGGTAGTACGACTGGAATTCGAAACGTATGATTCAATGGCTGTCAAAAAAATGCAAGAATTGGCAGACGAAGCTCAAGCACGTTGGAATACTGAAAAAATTGTGATGGTTCACCGCAAAGGTGTACTTTCGATAGGCGATGTAGCGGTAGTAATAGCCGTAGCAACCCCTCATCGTGCAGCTTCTTTCGAAGCCTGCAAATGGCTTATCGATACGCTAAAACAAGTAGTACCTATCTGGAAAAAAGAAGTGTACGACAACGGTGAAGAATGGCTAGAAGCACATGCTTAGGAGTGATGAGTTTTGAGTTAGGAGTTTCAGACGATTGTGGATTTGGGATTTCTGATTCCGGAAATATTGAAAATAACTCAATTTTTGTAAAATATTATTCGAAAAATGGGCTATACTTCCGAAATCCGATATCCGAAATAGATGTTCCCTCCGCACTCCTAACTCAAAACTCATCACTTTAAAGCGTCATCAAATTACAGCCTCTAATATCTGAATTGTCGAATCTGCCTAGAATACGGAAACGGCGATTGTCTGGTAAAAAACTTCCTAAGTCTTTGGTTTCAATAAAAGAACACGAATCGATATTTGCCAAGTCAATAACATTAATACCTCCTGAGCGCACGCTGGAATCTACGAGAGTGAAAGGGTCATTTACATCACGTAATAACACTCGCATAGATGCTGGCAATTCAAAAATACCTTCACCATAAGAATACCCTTGCGAAAGTAGTTCTGTCATTCCATATTCCGAATGGATGCTTTTCACGCCAAATGCTGCGGTTAATATCTCGTGAACTTCTTCTCGTAATAGCTCTTTTCGACGTCCTTTCATTCCGCCCGTTTCCATGATGATAACATCATCAAAGTCCTTCAGAAAACTGAAATCTTCTCCTGATTCGGCTAAGTCCAAAAGCCCAAAAGTTACCCCAATTAATAGAATTTTTTGATTAGGATTTGCCTTGTGAGCATTTTTAAGACTTTCAATAAGTCCTTTGTAGTCGTTTAGGAAAAAACCAGAATATTGTGAATTGGTTTGCTCAATAAAACTTTTGACCATGTAAACCAACGAAGAATTATTGCGCTCCAAATAGGAGGGAAGCAATGCCAGTATTTGAAAATTTGCCAAAGCTCCATAAAATTTTTCGAATATCTGTATTGCAACCTTTACATAAAAATCTGGGTCATATACATAATGACGACTGGTTTGTGAGCCTGTGGTTCCGCTGCTTTCAAAAACA
Organism: Flectobacillus rivi; assembly: GCF_030056655.1. Taxonomy (NCBI): domain Bacteria; kingdom Pseudomonadati; phylum Bacteroidota; class Cytophagia; order Cytophagales; family Flectobacillaceae; genus Flectobacillus; species Flectobacillus rivi. Next base: position 24,206 of record NZ_JASHIE010000007.1, on the reverse strand, counting down.
ACTTTGCTTGGTACTTGGTTGGTAATGATAGTTTGGGATTTGAAAAATTCGATTGGCAAAAAAGGAATGTCACTAACTGAAGTAATATCAGAAGTTTTTTTCCCTAATTGCTCGATATATTGACGATAAACAGGGTTGTTTGTAGCTTGAAATTGAAAAATATCAAGGGCAAGTGAATCAAAATTTGATTCATCTACCGACAATACTCTTTGTTTTAATATGTCAGCGTTTGATGATTGCATAGTATTGTAAAGAAACTTTTTGTAGCTCAATGTGGCTCTTATCTATATGAGAAGTAACAGCCTATAAATACAAAAATGTTGATTTTGGGAATTCTCCGTGCAAAATTACTTCAAATGATTAACTTTACAGAAGTTTGGTTTTGAAAGAACAACATTTCAAGGGCTTTTTCGTTCCAAGAATGCCATCGTTTTTTGATAACACAAAACGCTCTTAAACACAGTCAGATAACTGTTTGATAGATTTTTACCTTGTAAAGAACTTATGCCCCCATGAAAAAAATTACTTTTTTCTTACTAGGACTTTTTGGAATGCTTGGTTGCGTGAGCGAACCAACTTTTGACGTAATACCTTATATTGGCTTCAACTCAGCACGCATTATTACCAAAACATCATCCGATCTTTTGGGTAACACCACCAAACGCGACTCTTTGATTTTGACCATCAATTTTCAAGATGGTGACGGCGACTTAGGACTTACACAAGATGATTATAAAAAACTGATATTGATTCAGCCGAACTTACGTACTTTCGATGTGGATTTGTATGTAAAAAAGAAAGGCACTTATATCAAATCAACTCCTAGTTTTCCATTAGGAGGAAATCACTTTCAGCGTTATAAGGAAGGAGATAAACCCGGCCCAATCGAAGGAAGCATCGATTTTTCAATCAATTTTGACTATAATAACTTCAGTGGTATTCCTTACCTAACAGGTAAAAAAGATACCATCCGTTTTGATATTTGGATTACCGACCGTGCCCTTCACAAAAGCAATGTAGTACAGTCGAACGATATTGTGTTATTTGGGAATTAGCAAGTGCTATATCTCTGCAAAAGCCATGTTATTTAAACAGAAAAGCTACCTGAAAGGGTAGCTTTTTTTATGGAATCAATTAGCGTATATCTTGAATAGCTTTATAATTTTATCATTTTTTTGTAAATTAAAGAATAAGTTTAACGTACTCTTCTCTCAATTATGCGCACTAATTTCTCTTTAATAGTCATCCTATTGGTTTTTCTATCGTTTAAAACCTATTCTCAAAATACAGAAACTTCTATGAGGCGATTTAATATTCCTCTTGACACTCTTGTTTATTATAAAGTAGAGGATTTAACCTCTGTGAGAACTATGATGAGTCATATACCTTGGTTTGCGCCCAAAAATCAAGTTTTTGACAAGAAACAAATACACACTGAAGCCATCATTCGAGTCAATGAGATAATTTTTCCCAATAAATCATATCTCGACAAAATGCCAAATGTTCAAGTATATGGCAATGCTACCGATACCGCAACTTACTATGTGTATTTAAAAGAAAAACCGAGTCAAAAGAAGCCTGTTCCACTGTCAGCGGCAGCTATTCAGTATAATGATGACTTACCCGAAAGTTTTGTCACTTTTAGAAATTTAACCTTAGAAGAGCTTCGTTATTCCTGTTCAGTTGAACAGCCCCTATTTGACGGTATAGGTTTGTCATCAGAAAAAACGTCAACTTCTCCTCGGTATTTGATTGATGGACAACTTCAAGCTATCGGTTTTACTGCCCATCATCTTAATCTCGCCGAAACTGAATCTATTAAAGTATATTCTCCCGAAAATGCGATACGCTATTTTAGTTCACGATTTGAAGGAGGATTAGTGGTTGTAAAAACACATAAAACTAAAACATCGCCCAACCTTATTTTTAAAATCAATATTGTAGAAAAGGAACTGATATCTCCTGTTGGTGGATGGAAAATACTATCCGACACCGTCCTCGCAAATATGAGCGAGTTTCGAGCTTATCGAAAAGCCAAGCTTGAAGCACAATCGGTGATTTATATGATTGATAATCGACTTGAAAACGAATATATCAATCGCAAGACAATAGATTTGGATGGCGTGGTGTCTATTGAAACTACTTTAGGACAAGGAAATACTTCTTTCCCTATTCTCGAAAGAAAAGAAAATAAAGTTGATACAATCAAGATTAAAACCAGACAGGTATTTTATCATTCATCGGCAAATATGTCACGCGTGATTTCCGAGTTGAAACAAATGCGTGAAAACAAAAAGCCTGAGGTGCCACTCTATATTGTAGATAACGAAGAGATAGATATGGAAAAACTCAAGAAATTTTCGCGCAATGAAATAGAGCTGGTGACAGTACTTAGTTCCTGCGATGGTATGCAAAAATATGGTAAGAAAGCTGAATTTGGTGCTGTCATTTTTAAACGGAAGAGCCCAAAAACCAGTCAGAACTAGGGTAATTTATTGCGCTATTTTACTTAAATTTGACAGACTTTGGGATTCATAAAGTTATATCAACAACAGAAACCTTTTATATACAGTGAAAAAAAAACATCTAATCATTTGTTCCGTAATAGCATTGCTTATGTACAATAGCCTGAGTGTCGTTGCTCAAAAAAAGAATGTAAGCCTTGATGAAGTTTGGACAAAATTTGCTTTTTCGCAAAAACAAGTTCGAAGTATCAACTGGATGAAAGACGGTTCTTTCTATTCAGCTTTAGAAAATGGTCGTATTGTAAAGCATCAAGTAACAGACGGAGCTGCCGTAGAAACTCTCTTTGATGAAGGAGTAAGTGTCGAAAACTTGGGGCAAAAAATTACAATTGCTGACTATACTTTGTCTTCGAATGAGCAAAAAATCTTGATTGAAACAGATCCAGAACAAATCTATCGTCGTAGCTCTCGTGCCGAAAATTTTGTGTACGATATAAAGACTAAAAAACTTACAAAGTTGTCTGCTGGGGGCAAACAATCATTTGCTACTTTCTCGCCAGATGGTACAAAGATTGCGTTTGTGCGTCAAAACAACCTATTTATGGTTGATTTGAATACCATGTCTGAGCGCCAGATTACGACAGATGGCAAATGGAATAACATCATTAATGGGATGTGCGATTGGGTATATGAGGAGGAGTTTTCATTTGCAAAAGCATTCTTCTGGTCTCCAGATAGCCGTAAAATTGCTTTTTATACCTTTGACGAGAGCAAAGTTCCAGAATACAATATGCAAATGTGGGGTAAGTTGTACCCTACAGACTACCGTTACAAATATCCAAAAGCAGGAGAGCCTAATTCGACCGTAAGTATTTCGGTATATAACCTTGTAGATACCAAAACTGTAAAAATGGATTTGGGTAAAGAAACTGATTTGTATATTCCTCGTATTCGTTGGACAATTAATACGAATGTTCTTTCAATCAGTCGCTTGAATCGTTACCAAAACAAAATGGAATTGATTCATGCTGACGCGTTTACAGGAAAAACAACCACTATTTTGATTGAAGAAAGTAGAACTTATGTAGATGTTGAAAATTTTGGCGACGACCTAACGTATTTGGCCGATGGCAAAAGCTTCATTATGTCCTCTGAAAAAGATGGCTATAAGCACCTTTATCAATATGATATGTCGGGTCGTGAAGTTCGCCAAATTACCACAGGAAAATGGGAAGTTGACAATTTTTATGGTATCGATGAGTCATCAAATACCCTTTATTTTACATCGACCGAAATAGCCTCTATCGAACGTCATTTGTATAGTATTTCATTGGATGGCAAAGTGAAAAAGAAACTGTCTATTGATAGAGGTGTCAATTCGGCAAACTTTAGCCCTGACTTCAAATACTTTATCCTGAACAACTCTGCGTCTAACAGTCCTTTGAAAGTAAGTTTGTATCGTTCTTCAAATGCTCAATTAGTAAAAGTTTTGGAAGACAATGCCGACTTGCGTGCTCGTTTAACTGGGTATACTATTTCTCCTAAAGAATTTACTGTAATCAAAACAGCAGATGGTGTAGAGTTAAATTCTTGGATAATTAAGCCAGCTAATTTTGACCCAAATAAAAAATATCCCTTGTTGATGTTTGTTTATGGCGGTCCAGGAAGCCAGCAAGTACTAAATCAATATGATGGCGCTAACTTCTACTGGTATCAAATTTTGGCTCAAAAAGGATATATTGTTGCTTGCGTAGATAACCGTGGTACGGGTGGTCGTGGTTCTGAGTTTAAGAAATGTACTTACTTGAACTTAGGAAAACTAGAGGTTCGTGATCAAATCGAATCAGCAAAATACTTTGGCAAACTTCCATTTATTGATGCTACTCGTATTGGTATTCAAGGTTGGTCGTATGGAGGTTTTATGGCATCTAATTGTTTATTCCAAGGTGCTGATGTTTTCAAGGCTGCTATTGCAGTAGCTCCTGTGACTAACTGGCGTTACTACGATACAGTGTACACCGAACGCTTTTTGAGAACTCCACAAGAAAACCCTTCAGGCTATGACGACAATTCGCCAGTGACTCACGCCAAAAATTTGAAAGGCAACTTCCTATTGGTTCACGGAACGGGTGATGACAACGTTCATTTCCAAAATGCAGTGGCATTAGAAGATGCTTTAATTAAAAACAACAAGCAATTCCAGTCATTCTATTACCCAAATAAAAATCATGGTATTGCTGGTGGAAACACCCGTTTACATCTTTATACTATGATGACTAACTTTTTGGAGAAAAACTTATAGTCTGATTTCAGTACAAAGAAAATTATTAACACAAAACCACAGAGTTAATGCTTATAAAGAGCTGAAACTCTGTGGTTTTTGTATTAATGGAATATTTGTGCAATAAATTGCCGATTTTTAATTTTAAATATAATATTTATTAGTATTTACTATAAAATAAGATTAATGACATTGATTTGTTCTGAAAATCAGTATATTGCATAATATTTTGCTGAAAGTTTCAACTTTTATTTGGTTAAGAAATACCTTTAAATAGTAACAAATAGAATGAGTATCATTCTGTTATATTTTCTTTAATAATAAAAATAGATATTTTTCGGTAATATATTGCGTTATATCCAATTTTCTTGTACAAACTATGAACAACAAAAAACAAAATTACTTAGGCCCTTTGATTATCATTGGGGTATTATTTTTCGTATTTGGTTTTGTCACGTGGGTGAATGGTACCCTAATCGCTTTTTTCAAGAAAGCATTTAACCTTGACAATACAAGCTCTTTACTTGTAACCTTTGCCTTCTTCATTTCTTATACAGTCATGGCGATTCCTTCGTCAGAAATTTTGAAAAAAATTGGTTTCAAAAAGGGTATGGCTGTTGGTTTGGGAGTGATGGCAATAGGAACATTAACTTTCGTTCCTGCTGCTAAAATGGCTTCTTATGTACTTTTCTTGGTAGGTTTATTTGTAATTGGAATTGGATTGACATTATTGCAAACGGCTTCAAACCCCTATGTGACAATTTTGGGCGACCGTGAAAGCGCTGCTCAACGTATTAGTATCATGGGTATTGCCAACAAGATTGCAGGTATTTTGAGTCAAAAACTTTTGGGAGGCTTGTTATTGGCAAGTAGCACTGTAAGTGTTGCTGTATCGAGCGAAACAGAATTGGATAAAGTAACAGTGCCTTATTTGATTTTGACGGGAGTGTTGATTGTACTTGCTATTTTGATTATGCTTTCAAAAGGCTTACCAGAGGTGAGTGAAGAGCAAGAGGGTGATGCTTCAGAGAAAAGTGAAAAAACAAGTATTTGGGCTTTCCCGAATTTGGTTTTAGGCTTAGTAACCTTGTTTTGCTACGTAGGACTTGAAGTAATTTCAGGAGATACAATTATTAGTTATGGTATTTCACTAGGTTTTCCAGAATCAGAAGCTAAAGACTTTGGACAATTTACTTTATGGTCTATGTTGGTGGGTTATGTATTAGGAATTGTATTAATTCCCAAATATGTTTCACAACAAACATGGTTAAAATTATCATCTTTATTGGGTGTAGTAATTACACTTGTGGCATTGTTTACCACAGGATATACTTCTGTATTGAGTATTGCCTTATTAGGTTTATCGAATGCTATTATGTGGCCTGCGATTTGGCCATTAGCCATTAATGGATTGGGCAAATACACCAAATTAGGTTCGGCTTTATTGGTAATGATGATTGCAGGAGGTGCTATTCTACCATTGGTATATGGTAAATTGGCAGACACTATTGGTGCACAATCAGCTTACGGACTACTGATTCCTTTGTATTTATATATTGCTTATTATGCAACTTGGGGACATAAAAAAGCTAATTGGTAGAACGGTAGATTCCGTTTCTAAACTGTTTTCAACATGAGTCATCCCGGATTTAGTGATTATGTTACAATTTGTATTCTAGTAGTAGAGACGCAATGATTGCGTCTTGAGTTGAATAAAATCTAGTATGGTAGCACCAAAAAAGCGGTCGAAAAATAGTTTTCGACCGCTTTTTTGATGAAAATTTGGAGAATACCCCTAATCTTAAAATTCGGGATGACTCATGTTTGATGCTATATTTCAAAATGACACATCTTTAGACGCAAAGCATTGCGTCTCTACCAGTAAAATTCATATTAAAAAATAATCACTCATCCGTTCAATCACTCAATTCGAGATGATTCACTTTTAAGTCTTTATACAGTTGTTCTTGCTGAAATAATCACCTCATCAATACGAAGGCACCAGTTTGATTATTGATAAATCCATTATTTAATTCTACTTCTAACTGATACGCATAGCTACCAACCTCAGCTAAAACTCCTTTGTACGTCCCATCCCATCCGTTGGTTTGGTCGGTTGGGGATAGGTTTTCTTTCCAAAATATCAATTCTCCCCAACGATTATAAATTTTCATACTTTTGATTTGCTTTACACAACCACTAGCATAGGCAAAATAATAATCATTGTGGCTATCCTGATTAGGAGAAAATGCGTCTGGTAAAATCACAATATCGCATCGCCTTACAGCGATATTAACGGTGCCAGTGTCACGACAGGCCGTATTATCTTTACTAACGACATAAACTTTGTACTGCCGACTTTGACTTGGATTTACCCCCGTTTCTGAGCAAGTTGCACAGTCTAAATCAGTTGAAGGTATCCAAGTGTACTGATAATTTCCAGTAGAGTGCGCTATGGTTTTTAAGAATGCCTTATCGCCAGTTACCAAATTGAAATCTGATTGTTCAAGGGATATATCAACCTCAACAATGGTTAAATAATTCGTTACGATACTGTCGCATTTGCCCGCACGTTGTAGCGTGTCTATATAGATGCCTGTACTATTGTAAGTTTTGCTACCGACGCTGAGTGTTTTTCCAGAACAAAGACTTACTATATTACTGTATCTAGTAAGTGCTGTTACTTTTAGCTTAAGTGTAATGGTACTATCGCAGATACCTTGTCGACTAATATTGATGGTGTAAGTTCCTGTAGCTTTGTAGGTTTTATGGTCAACTGCAACAGATTCACCTTCACAAATAGTAGAGTCAATAGAATGAAAAACATGCTGATATTTGAGTTCGTATTGCAATTGAAGCTCACAGCTTTTATCCAAACTTGCAAGAGGCAATACTTTCACCCAAAATTTATCTCCGAGTGTGGGTTTTACAGTTATACTTGATGTGGTGGCTCCAGTATTCCAAGTGTATTGCGCAAAGCCGTCTGGCGCCGAAAATGTCATGACGCCATTTTCGTCTGGACAAACAGCATTTGCTTTTACTTCAGCTTTTAAACATTGCGCATCAAAATAAGCATACCCAAAATGGGTTCTTTTGGTGCATCCATGTGCTGTGACTTGAATATTGATACGTTGACCGATATAATTACTTAAATTGATAGCTCCAGTAGTCCAGTCTTTATACTCGATGGTTCCGTTTGAATAGGTTTGAGATTTAAAGGTTGCTGTAGAACCAGTCGTTGAAAGTTGCACATCATAATAACTACAAGCTAATTGATTACCATTTTGATCTGTAATTAGAATGTTAAAGCCTGGTTTTTGAAAATCGGCATGCCCTTGTTTATCGTTAGCGAGCATAACGGCAAACTTGTATTGAAACAAAGCATTATCAGAAGTTACATTAAAGGATGTTTTTAATCGATGGTAACTGCCTCCCTCAGTGTTACTTCCGAGCCGTATGGCATAGTTGCTTCCTGATGTTACGGGAATTTTATCTTGAGTAATATTGGAATCATATCCATCATTAACATTGACTATCTTATAGGTGGCGCCAGAAACCTCGGCACTGTAAATTGCCTTTGTGCCATCGTCTGTCAGCGTTCCGCTACTTAAGCTCCAGCCAGTGATGCTTCCCAGCTCGAAGCCAATATTTGTACAGTCGGTTTGCGATAAAATTAAAGAAGGTAATGAGAGTAAAAGATAGAAGGAAAGAAAATATTTTTTCATACTTGTATCATTTAGAGGATAATAAATTGCCTATGTTTTAAGCTACTAGACCAGAAATGATAGGAAAAACGTTGTGTAGGAATGAGGAATTTTTTAATAGAAATGATTCACTTAATACTATCCCGGTAGATTACATTGATAGTACTCTTCTAAATAAGTAATCATGCAAAGTAAGATTACCTTATTACACTTTCGGCAGTAGACTGTTGGTATTAGGCAAATTTGACTTGAAAGATTGTTTTATTTTCTGAAAAAATGTATAAAGTCTAGCTTGAACAGTCTTAGTTTCGGGTATCTATATCTTAAAATTTTTACGACGTACAAACACGTTCGTTAGTTAAAATGGCAGTTTCATTATAATTATCGTGTCGTTCGTTGCGAATTGCCAATAAATGAATAGTACTTGGATTCGATGGCGCAGTATTTGTTAAAATTAAATGAAACCATTAAGGTCTTACAAATCTTGTAAAATACTGGTGACGCAAACAAAATAGTTTCGTTTCAATTTTATCGACAATCCTATACATATATATAATATAGCTTATTCATAAAAATATTACCTAACTACTATATACAGGTAAGTGGGCAAAATTAAATAATTTTTACCCACTTTAAATTCTAGGTTTTATGCCGTAGGATAAAAGTTGAAAAGTGTTTCTCATGAAATAGTGGAAGCTTTTCTGCCTAATGCCTACGGCTTACAACCGAAAGCATAATGAAATTGAAGTAATTGTGAATACAAAATACAGATAATTAAAATTTTAAATTTAGAATTCAACACTAATACTTAATACCTTAGTCATATTTGAATATAACGAACGCATTCGCCTAAGTAGTAATGAAAGTCTTCTATTGATAGTTTCTTCATAATGTATCTATACTGCTTCATTGCTATTCAATAATAGATAAGTGGGTAAAATTAAAGTTTATTTTGCCCACTATCAGTTTAGGTTGCAAGTCAAAAAACTAATAGCTTTTTTAAGTAGCATAAGCATTTTCCTTACTGCTTGTTGCTTAATGTTAGTATTGTATCCATTGTAGGTTTAATAAAAATATTTCTTTCGACTCAAGCTAAAAGAACCATTTTCAATCCTTGTCTTGAGGTTTGAACTTTTGAGCTTTTTCCATATATAATCATCTAGTCTTCATTTGAGATGATTGCCAAGGTAGAGTCTTTAATATAAAATAATCAATAATTAATCAATAGTTAAATATGAAAGCAAGAGCTATACTTTTGTTAATTGGTTTGTTGGTAGCTAATACCAATAGAATCATGGCACAAACTACCGTCCCACTAGCGGGAGCTTGTACGGATTGCGCGGCTGTGATTACTGCCTTCAATAACTGTTCAGTAGCCTCGGCTGGTACACTAAAGGCAGGTACAATGGTTGGCACGGGAGTAACACAGACTATCCAACTTACGGTAGGTAAAGTAGGTAAATATAGCCTAAGTACTACCAACAATGGAGTCACGTTTGCCGCCTCAGGAACATTTACAGCATTGGGATTGCAAACCGTGGTACTCACCGCCTCAGGCTATACGGTATCAGGCGGTACTACGACCTTTACCCTTAGTAGCAAATCACAATCATGTACGTTTGACAGAACAGTAGGCGGACCAACTACTGTGATAACAGGACCGTGCCCTTCAAATTTGAAGTTTTGGAAGACCGATAGCTATAACAATAGATACGCAATTAGCACAGATTCTGTTTTGTATGCGATGCCTTATGTTTTGTATGGAAAAAATAATGTCACATCTACAAATGGAACTTATAGGCCAGAGTCTATGATTATTAGCCCAACCCGAGTTCAAAATGTTCCTAAAATGGTGGCAGTCTCAGATAGGTATGCTGTTGGGGTAGATGGATATATTTATTTTTTAGTAGAAGGAGCAGGTAGTGTAATGGATCCACGTAATGCGTCATTCCATCCTGATCTTACTTATCCCTATTCATACGTAGGAGATATGAATATATATAACCCAACCATGATGATACTTAAATACCCATTACCGCCTACTGGTACAAAATGGGTAGATATCTCTATAGGCAATTCAGGTACTAATTATGGTTTGACCGATAATGGTGATGTCTATTTGTTGAGAGGAAGTGCCTATGCCAATGGAGCGCAACATCTGGTAAAGTTTCCCGTGCCTTTAGGGACTGATGCAGCAACCTTCAAATACACAAAGATTCAAACTCCGATTGCAACCTTCAGACTTGTGTTAATGGGTAACGATGGTAATTATTATTCCATGGCTACAACGCCTAGTAATATTTATTCAGGTTATACTTACGGATGGGGGCCGGCTGAATTGACGGCACCTAGCAGTGATTTTGCAACTATGGTATCTTTGGGTGGATATAATTACATTCTAGCCCCAACATCTTCCTCTCAAATACGAAAAATGTTATATCCTGCAGGTACTGTTTTGGCAGATGGTAGTGATATGTTCACGGTAGATGGAAAAATCTTCGCTTTGGGTACACTTGCAGAAGCAATAGGTAGTATGTGGGGGGCGGTACCAATAACTACACAAAGTATGGTTTATTTTAAATATCCTCTTAAAGACGGTGATTATTCTTATAACAGACCTGATATCCGAATACGAGATAATCGTTATTGGGATTGTACCACGCCGAGAGAAGTTGCTTTACCAGCAGGAGCGACTAAGTTTGTTAGTGCTCAACTTATAACTGGCATGGCAAGTATTTCAGATGGAGTTACACTTGGCACAGGGTTGGGCTCTAAGGCTTTAATTGCCCTGACTGATAATGGTTCGTATGGCCTACATCCTCAAAAAATAAATAATTATTGGCCTGAAAGTCAACTTACTAATATGGCGTTAGCTGGGGTTACTACTGCTGCTGGTTCTAACATATATTATCCAAAATATGTACCTTCATTACCAGCATTTTCCGCGTATCACATACCTCGAAATAGCTATGGACTAGGCTTAGATGGAACATATTATACTTTTGTTCAAAGTGTGGGAGATATAGGAGGAGTAACATATAGTCCGATGGCGCGTTACCAAGAACAGGTACAATATATAGGTGGTACAAATGGTTTTTATGATGTGTCTGATAGACCAGGGGTTAATATCTATTCTTTACTGTTGAATGGTAATTGTGATTATAACAACCCTCATCCAGAGCCTTAACAGCTAAGGTCTATTCATTTATTATAAGGTTATTTTTTGTATATCAGGAGCAATATATCTAAGGATGTATTGCTCCTGATAGCGGGATTCCTTTTATAAAATTCCATTATTAAACAAGCCGTAGTTATGAATAAGCAATTACTAATAGGATTCCTATTATTGCTAACCAGCATTTGTGCTCGGGGGCAATATAGTGGAACTGGTCCTATAACCCTGTCTTTACCATCTAATGTCACAGACATAAGATGGTATAAAAATGGGGCTTATATACCAGATTCGACACAGCGAACATTTACGACAAGTGTACCTGGTACTTATCAGGCCACTTATGCGGAAAGCGCTACTTCATGTGAGTTAATTCAGTCCAACTATTTTGTACTCGTTTCGGGAGGAGGTTCCATACAGCTTGATGGACAAACCAATAACGGAGGGGGTACAGGGTATCAATGGATGCAAAATGGACTTGATATATCAGGCGCAAACTCAGCAAACTACACGACAAATGTAGGTGGTTTATATGTTTTGAAATATAATAATGGAACTTGTGATTTGGCAACAACTCCTTATTATGTGTTTATGTTATGTGGCGCAGGAACAGTACCTCCTGCGCTTTCGGCAGTTACATTAAATAATATTTGTCCAACAGTGACTGTTAATTTAACAACAGTTACTGCAAGTAATCTGCCAAGTGGTTTAAGCATGACTTGGCACACAGGAACACCAGCCACAAATGCTAATAAAGTAGCCACGCCTACATCGGTAGGTACGGGAACTTATTATGCGGCTTTTTATGATGCTGTAAATGGATGTTATAGTCCAACAACGTCGATTACCACTACTTCAAATTCCTGTATTCAGGCAAATTCAAACACAGCTTCTACTACCCTAAATACACTGGTGAATATTCCAGTATTGAATAACGATACGAGAAATGGTATTGCTGCAACATTATCTACAGTTAGTGCTCCAACTATAACAACACAACCAGATCCACTAAAAGGTAGCGTTTCTGTAAAAGCAGATGGTAGTATTGATTTTACCCCAGCAACTGGATTTACAGGAACGGTATCGTTTGTCTATCAAATTTGTGATAAAGTACAAACGAGTATCTGTGATACGGCTTTGGTAACAGTATCAGTGGGATGTCCACCGCTATCAGCACCAACGAGTGCCTCAGCGAGTCCAAGTGCGATATGTTCAGGGGCAAGCAGTGTATTAGGTGCTACATGTGCATCAGGTACCTTGTCATGGTTTACTGATTCAGGCTTGACAGGGACAGCGCTAGCAAGTTCTACCGTAAGTCCTACAACTACGACTACCTATTATGGCGCATGTGTGAATGGTACTTGTAAAAGTCCAGCGAGTAGTGTAACGGTGACGGTAACAGCAACACCAGTAACACCAACGAGTGCCTCAGCGAGTCCAAGTGCAATATGTTCAGGTTCAAGCAGTGTATTAAGTGCTACCTGTACAACGGGTACGTTATCATGGTTTACTAATTCGGGTTTAACAGGCACAGCCTTAACAAGTACTACTGTTAGTCCTACAACGACAACGACGTATTATGGCGCTTGTATAAACGGTACCTGTAAAAGCCCATCAAGTAGTGTAACGGTAACAGTAACGGCAACACCAGTAGCACCAACGAGTGCCTCGGCTAGTCCAAGTTCTATTTGTTCTGGATCAAGCAGTGTCTTGAGTGCTACTTGTGCATCAGGTACCTTGTCATGGTTTACGGATTCAGGAATGACAGGTACGGCACTAACAAGTACTACTGTCAGTCCTACAACAACAACGACGTATTATGGTGCTTGTATAAATGGTACCTGTAAAAGTCCAGCGAGTAGTGTAACGGTAACAATGACGGCTATCCCTGATGCACCAATGGGTGCTTCAGCGAGTCCAAGTGAAATATGTTCAGGATCAAGCAGTGTCTTGAGTGCTACCTGTACAACGGGTACGTTGTCATGGTACACTAATTCGGGTTTAACAGGCACAGCCTTAACAAGTACCACCGTAAGCCCTACAACAACGACTACCTATTATGGCGCTTGTGTAAGTGGTATCTGTAAAAGTCCAGCGAGTAGTGTAACTGTAACAGTAATGGCTACGCCAGTGGCGCCAACGAGTGCCTCGGCGAGCCCAAGTGCTATTTGTTCAGGTTCAATTAGTGTCTTGAGTGCTACTTGTGCATCGGGCACCTTATCATGGTTTACTGATTCAGGAATGACAGGTACAGCATTAACGAGTACCACTGTCAGTCCTACAACAACAACGACATATTATGGCGCTTGTATAGATGGTACCTGTAAAAGTACAGCAAAGAGTGTGACTGTAACAGTAACAGCTATTCCTGTAGCACCAACGAGTACTTCAGCAAGTCCAAGTGCAATATGTTCGGGTTCAAGCAGTGTCTTGAGTGCTACCTGTACAACGGGTACATTGTCATGGTACACCGACTCGGGTTTAACAAGTACAGCCTTAACAAGTACAACGGTAAAGCCGACAGTAACAACGACTTATTATGGCGCTTGTGTAAGTGGTATATGTAAAAGTCCAGCGAGTAGTGTAACAGTGACGGTAACGGCTATACCAGTAGCACCAACGAGTGCTTCAGCAAGTCCAAGTGCGATATGTTCGGGTTCAAGTACTGTCTTGAGTGCTACTTGTACAACGGGTACGTTGTCATGGTACACCAATTCGGGTTTAACAGGCACAGCATTAACGAGTACTACTGTCAGTCCTACAACAACTACGACGTATTATGGCACTTGTATAGATGGTACCTGTAAAAGTCCATCAAGTAGTGTAACAGTAACAGTAACGACTATGCCAGTAGCGCCAACGAGTGTTTCGGCAAGCCCAAGTACGATCTGTTCTGGATCAAGTAGTGTTTTGAGTGCTACCTGTACAACGGGTACATTGTCATGGTACACCGACTCGGATTTAACAAGTACAGCCTTAACGAGTACAACAGTAAAGCCGACAGTAGCGACGACATATTATGGCGCTTGTGTAAATGGTATATGTAAAAGTCCAGCGAGTAGTGTAACGGTAACGGTAACGGCTATACCAGTAGCGCCAACGAGTGCTTCAGCAAGTCTAAGTGCGATCTGTTCTGGATCAAGTACTGTCTTAAGTGCTACTTGTACAACGGGTACGTTGTCATGGTACACCAATTCGGGTTTAACAGGCACAGCCTTAACAAGTACTACTGTCAGTCCTACAACGACAACGACGTACTATGGCACTTGTATAGATGGTACCTGTAAAAGTCCATCAAGTAGTGTAACTGTAACAGTAACAGCTATCCCAGCAGCACCAACGAGTTTCGCGGCGAGCCCAAGTTCTATTTGTTCAGGTTCAAGTAGTGTCTTGAGTGCTACTTGTGCATCAGGTACCTTATCATGGTTTACGGATTCGGGGATGACAGGGACAGCACTAACAAGTACTACTGTCAGCCCTACAACAACAACGACGTATTATGGCGCTTGTATAAATGGTATATGTAACAGTACAGGAAAGAGTGTGACAGTAACAGTAACGGCTACGCCAGAAGCACCAACGAGTGCCTCGGCGAGTCAAAGTGCTATTTGTTCAGGCTCAAGCAGTGTCTTGAGTGCTACTTGTACAACGGGTACGTTGTCATGGTACACCAATTCGGGTTTAACAGGTACAGCCTTAACAAGTACCACCGTCAGCCCTACAACGACAACGACGTATTATGGCGCTTGTGTAAATGGTACCTGTAAAAGCCCAGCAAGTAGTACAACGATAACAGTAACAGCTATCCCAGCAGCACCAACGAGTTTCGCGGCGAGCCCAAGTTCTATTTGTTCGGGTTCAAGTAGTGTCTTGAGTGCTACTTGTGCATCGGGTACCTTATCATGGTTTACGGATTCGGGGATGACAGGGACAGCACTAACAAGTACAACGGTCAGCCCTACAACGACGACGACGTATTATGGCGCTTGTATAAATGGTACCTGTAAAAGTACAGCAAAGAGTGTGACTGTAACAGTAACGGCTACGCCAGTAGCACCAACAAGTGCCTCTGCGAGTCCAAGTGCTATTTGTTCGGGTTCAAGCAGTGTTTTGAGTGCTACTTGTACAACGGGTACGTTGTCATGGTTTACCGACTCGAGTTTAACAAGTACAGCCTTAACTAGTACAACGGTCAAGCCAACGGTGACAACGACATATTATGGCGCTTGTGTAAATGGTACCTGTAAAAGTCCAGCGAGTAATGTAACGGTAACGGTTAATACAATGCCAACATTGACTTCGAGTAATTTTACAAAAGTCGACCCTAGTACTTGTTTGGGATTAGATGGTTCTATCAAAATCTGTGGACTTACCTCAGGAATATCATATAGCATAGCATTTTCAAAAAATGGTATTACTCAGACCCCTGTAACTTTAGTTGCTGATGTATCTGGTTGTGTAACATTATCTAATATAAATGCTGGTACTTACACCAATTTTAGTATTAGTAATGTGTCAACAACCTGTTCAACAGGAACTATAGCAGGTGTTTCAATCGCTATTGCTGATCCTGTCACAGCAACAATCAGTTTAGGAACTAGTCAGAATCCTAGTGGATGCGGGCTTAATGATGGCTTTATTCAAATTAGTGGTCTAACTTCAGGTACACAATATACCTTAAATTATCTACTCAATGGTAGCAGTTTAACGCCAGTCGTATTTACAGCATCGGGTAGCAATTATACTATTGGTAACTTAACAGCAGGAAACTATACAGGTATTACAGTAGGAAGTTTAGGGTGTACATCAAATGCTTTAATTAAAGTATTGTCAGATCCAACTACTGCAACAATCTCGTTATCAGCTAAAACAAACCCAACTGCATGTTCAGCCAATGATGGTTCATTTACGATAACAGGATTAGCACCTTCTACATCATATATACTTAACTATAGAAAAGATGGCATAGCTCAGACCCCTGTTACTTTTACTTCCACTGGAGTTTCTTATACACTGAATGGTCTTATTAGAGGAGATTATACCAATATACGTGTAACTAGCTCAGGGTGTGTGTCTAATACTGTTAGTACAAGTTTGAGTGATCCTGGTGCAGTTGTATTAAGTTTAGGAACAACTACTCAGCCGAGTGCTTGTGGAGTTGCAAATGGGTCTATTACTCTATCAGGATTAGTGATAGGCAACACTTATCTAATCAAATATAAGAAAAATGGTATATGGCAAGCCTCTTCAACAGTGGTAGCAAGTTCATCTTCTTATACCATTTCAGGATTAGGTGCAGGTAGCTATTCGAATATTTCAGCAACTCAAGGAGGGTGTACATCAAATTCCCTAAGTCAAACTCTTTCTGACCCAGGAGCTGCATCATTATCATCAGGCCCTGCGACACAAGTTTCATCTTGTGGAGCTTCTGATGGTGCTGTTACTTTATCAGGGCTAACATCAGGGCTTTCTTATGTGTTAAACTATACTAAAGATGGAATTGCTCAAAGCCCAGTGACCTTTACTGCTACTGGTAATTCTTACACCATGACAGGTTTAGGGGTTGGTCTATATCGCGGAATAAATGTTACTCAAGGGGGATGTACTTCTAACGGTGTGGGAATTATAATCTCTAATCCTGGAGGAGCGTCTATTGATGTAATAGGTCTTAACCCTATCACTTGTTCACCAGGTAATGATGGAGGATTGATTATAACAGGACTATCACAGGGATTATCATATACATTAAACTATATGAAAAATGGCGTAGCACAAACGCCTATCTCTATCGTAGCTGCTGCTTCAACTTCCTATAAAATAAATGGGTTAGTTGCAGGTTCATATACAAATATTTCAGTAACTCAGGCTACCTGTATTTCAAACTTGGTTAGCGAGGATTTGGTTAGCCCTGCAATATCAACGACTCCATCGTTTGGTGTTACTACTTTAACGAATGTTTGTCCTTCTCCAACAGCAGATTTAACAGATTTAGCGGCAACCAATTTGCCAGTTGGTTTGAATGTGACTTGGCACTCTAGTTCAGTAGCTACTGCTATTAATAAAATAGCAGATCCAACTTCTATAGGAGCTGGACAATATTATGCGTCATTCTATAATGCAACAACGCTTTGTTATAGTCCAACCGCCCCTATTACTGTTTCAATACTCTCATGTGATACAGATGGCGATGGCGATCCGGATAGTACAGATCCACAGCCGACTAATGCATGTGTATGGAGTGCTAATCAGGTATTAGCGAACACCACAACCACATGGCGTAATGCAGACTGTGATGGTGATGGAGTAACAAATTACAAAGAAGTTACAGGCACAGATAACAACCCAGCAACAGTTTTAGATAATACGAACCCATTAGATGGTTGTAGCTATAACGCAGTCGATCAAATTCTAGCTAATACTAGCCCTGACTGGAAATTATTAGATTGTGATAAGGATGGAAATCTAAATGGAACCGATCCTAATCCGAAAGTACCAACAGCAGTTAATGATGTGTTGAATGCCCCTTATGGCGTTGCTTCAACAGTTAATGTTTTATCTAACGATGATTTCCGTCCAGCAGCTACGATTAGTATCTCAAAAATAGGAGGAACAGCCAGTGGCGTTGTATCATTTAATCCACTAACTGGCGTAATGAGTTATACTCCTACTGCAAGCGAATCAGGAACGAATATTACTGTACTTTACCAAGTATGTAATACAGCAGTAAATCCAAGTATTTGTGCCACAGCTACAGTGAATATTAGTGTTCCAGCTGCGGGTGATCAGGATGGTGACGGAGACCCAGATAACACAGACCCACAACCAACTGATGGTTGCGTATGGGGATCTGGACAAGTGTTGGCAAATACAACAACGGCATGGCGCAATGCAGACTGTGATGGTGACGGAGTAACAAACTATAAGGAGGTTACAGGAACAGATAATAATCCATCAACTACAGCCGATAATACCAATCCATTGGATGGTTGTAGCTACAATGCTATTGATCAGGTATTAGGAAATACAAGTGCTGAATGGAAGCTACAAGATTGTGACAAAGATGGTAATCCAAATGGAACCGATCCAAACCCTAAAGTGCCAACAGCGGTAGCAGATGCCTTTACTGCCAAATATGGAAGTGCTACAAACTTTAATATTTTGACAAATGATGATTTCTTACCAGGAACCAAGACAACCATTAGCAAAACTGGTGGTACAGCAAATGGAACAGTAAACATCAATCCTTTAACAGGCGTACTTACTTATACGCCTACATTAGCAGAGCGTGGAACCACAGTAACGGTAATTTACCAAGTGTGCAATACAGCAGTTACACCAAATGTTTGCGCAAGTGCTACAGCAACAATTACTGTTCCAGTAGATACCGATGCAGATGGAGTACCAGATGTAGATGATTTGGATGATGACAATGATGGTATTTTAGATACAGTTGAAGATGCTCAGTTGAGTGCAGATACCGATGGTGATGGCATACCAAATCGTCTAGATTTAGATAGTGACAATGATGGTATTAATGATGTTGATGAAGCCAATGGTACAGATGAAAATGGTGATGGTATGGCTGATGGAGCAGTGTCAATAACAGGCATACCTTCTACAGCAGGAACAGGATTGACACCACCAGATACTGACAATGACGCTAAACCTAATCCTTATGACGTAGATAGTGATAATGATGGTGTTTATGATTTAGAAGAAGGGGGCTTGAATCCAAATTTAGATGCAAATGGAGATGGTATTGTAGATTGTACGACGAATTGTGACCCAGATGGTGATGGTATTTTGACACCAGTAGATGGTTTACCAAATGTTTGGAAAGATGCTTTATTGCCAGATTTAACACCAACTACAGATATTAACAGTTTGGAATTCTTGGCAGCAGGTACTTCTAGAGATTTTGCGATAAATATCTATGAAATCAACAATTTACCAAATGTAAGTGGTAGTACGATCGGATTCAGAGTTGCTAAGATTTCAGGCTTTACGATTACTTATCCATCTACCTCAGGTACATCAAATGTATTTGGTGGGACAGCGAATAGTAACAGCGATTGGATCTTTACCGAGAATGCCAACTTTATTACAGTGACAGCTAAGCCAGGAGTCGTGATACCACCGAATGGAAAGAAAACGGTTGGTTTTACAGCAATACGTAAGACAGGTGTACCAAGTAACACGAGCCAAAATATTACAGTAACCATTATTTACGGTTCAGCAGGTGAGGAGAAGATTGATAATAACACCGTTGAGACCAAAATCACAGCTAACTAATAAAAGCAAGCTTTATGAACATTTTGCGAAAAATAATAATTTCCCTAGCCTGCTTGGCACTAGTTAGTGTAGAGATGAAGGCTCAAGATGTAAGCATCAATATTATCAATCAACCATCCACCGTGACTCAAGGTTCAACCTTGGGTCGGGTGACGGTAGATATTTGTAATAATGATGGGGGGGCGCGTAATGCTGCGGCTAATAGATTGCGACCCTTGATTACTTTGCCAAGTAGCTTAATAGGAAGCACACTAGTTCCTATTACGACGACTGGTTGGACTGTATTGTCAAATGATGGACAAACGATTCGTTTAGAAAATACGAGTCCTATACTTCCAGGTGACTGTAGTCAGATTATATTGGGTTATACAGGGGTAAATCTCGGAGGACCTTTGACTGTGACAGGAACATTAGGTTTTAATGGCCCTCAAACAACGGGTAACTTACCTGGTAATGATAACAGTACAACTTCTATCACGGTCATAACTGGCGACACAGACGGCGATGGAGATCCAGATGTAACAGATCCACAACCAACGAATCCATGTTCATGGAGCTCAGGTCAAGTATTGGCAAATACCAGTACAGCATGGCGTGATGCAGACTGTGATGGCGATGGAGTACCTAACTACAAAGAAGCTACAGGAACTGATAATAATCCATTGACGACCGCAGATAATACAGATCCAAACGATGGCTGTAGTTACAACAAGGTAGATCAAGTGCTAGCGAATGTGAGTCCATCTTGGTTGACAGGCGACTGTGATAAAGATGGCAATCCAAACGGAACAGATCCAAATCCAAAGGTAGCTACGGCACAGAATGATGTGTTAACAGCCAATTATGGGTCAACAAGTACGGTAAATGTATTGAGTAATGATGACTTCTTAGCTGGTTCAAATACGAGTATGACTAAGACAGGCGGCACAGCGGGTGGCACAGTGAGTTTCAATGCAAGTACAGGAGTGATGAGTTACACCCCAACGGTGAGTGAGCCCGGCAGTAGTGTAACAGTAGTTTACCAAGTATGTAACACAGGAGTGACCCCAAGTGTATGTGCGAGTGCGACAGTAACGATAAGTGTACCATTAGCAGGTGACCAAGATGGCGATGGCGATCCGGATAACACGGACCCACAACCAACGAATCCATGTGTATGGGGAATCGGTCAAGTGTTAGCGAATACAAGCACGACTTGGAGAACAGGGGACTGTGATGGTGATGGAGTAACCAACTACGCAGAAGCAACGGGAGCAGATGGCAATCCAGCTACGACAGCGGATAATACAGATCCTAAGAGTGCATGTAGCTTAAACTTGAGTCAAGTGACCTTAGTAGCGACGAGTACAGGGGACTGTGATGGCGATGGAGTAACGAACAAAGATGAGATTAATGGTATCGATGATAATCCATTGACGACCGCAGATAATACAGATCCAAATGATGGCTGTAGTTACAACAAGGTAGATCAAGTGCTAGCGAATGTGAGTCCATCTTGGTTGACAGGCGACTGTGATAAAGATGGCAATCCAAATGGAACAGATCCAAATCCAAAGGTAGCTACGGCACAGAATGATGTGTTAACAGCCAATTATGGGTCAACAAGTACGGTAAATGTATTGAGTAATGATGACTTCTTAGCTGGTTCAAATACGAGTATCACTAAGACAGGCGGCACAGCGGGTGGCACAGTGAGTTTCAATGCAAGTACAGGAGTGATGAGTTACACCCCAACGGTGAGTGAGCCCGGCAGTAGTGTAACGGTAGTTTACCAAGTATGTAACACAGGAGTGACCCCAAGTGTATGTGCTAGTGCAACAGTAACGATAAGTGTACCATTAGCAGGTGACCAAGATGGTGATGGTGATCCAGACAACACGGATCCACAACCAACGAATCCATGTGTATGGGGAATCGGTCAAGTGTTAGCGAATACAAGCACGACTTGGAGAACAGGGGACTGTGATGGTGATGGAGTGACCAACTACGCAGAAGCAACGGGAGCAGATGGTAACCCAGCTACGACAGCGGATAATACAGATCCTAAGAGTGCATGTAGCTTAAACTTGAGTCAAGTGACCTTAGTAGCGACGAGTACAGGGGACTGTGATGGCGATGGGGTAACGAACAAAGATGAGATTAATGGTATCGATGATAATCCATTGACGACTGCAGATAATACAGATCCAAATGATGGCTGTAGTTACAACAAGGTAGATCAAGTGCTAGCGAATGTGAGTCCATCTTGGTTGACAGGCGACTGTGATAAAGATGGTAATCCAAACGGAACAGATCCCAATCCAAAGGTAGCTACGGCCCAGAATGATGTGTTAACAGCCAATTATGGGTCAACAAGTACGGTAAATGTATTGAGTAATGATGACTTCTTAGCTGGTTCAAATACGAGTATGACTAAGACAGGCGGCACAGCGGGTGGCACAGTAAGTTTCAATGCAAGTACAGGAGTGATGAGTTACACCCCAACGGTGAGTGAGCCTGGCAGTAGTGTAACGGTAGTTTACCAAGTATGTAACACAGGAGTGACCCCAAGTGTATGTGCTAGTGCGACAGTAACGATAAGTGTACCATTAGCAGGTGACCAAGATGGCGATGGCGATCCGGATAACACGGATCCACAACCAACGAATCCATGTGTATGGGGTATCGGTCAAGTGTTAGCGAATACAAGCACGACTTGGAGAACAGGCGACTGTGATGGCGATGGTGTAACCAATTACGCAGAAGCAACTGGAGCAGATGGTAACCCAGCTACGACAGCGGATAATACAGATCCTAAGAGTGCATGTAGCTTAAACTTGAGTCAAGTGACCTTAGTAGCGACGAGTACAGGGGACTGTGATGGCGATGGGGTAACGAACAAAGATGAGATTAATGGTATCGATGATAATCCATTGACGACTGCAGATAATACAGATCCAAATGATGGCTGTAGTTACAACAAGGTAGATCAAGTGCTAGCGAATGTGAGTCCATCTTGGTTGACAGGCGACTGTGATAAAGATGGTAATCCAAACGGAACAGATCCAAATCCACAGACTGCTACAGCAGCTAACGATGCTTTAACAGCACCATTTGGTACAATCAGTACGGTAAATGTGCTATCGAATGATGACTTCTTACCAGTAGCGAGCAATGTAATTACGAGAACAGGTGGTACAGCGAGTGGTACCGTAGTATTTGCACCAACAACAGGTATCATGAGTTACACTCCATCAGCTACCGAGCCGGGTGGTGCAAATGTAACAGTGATTTACCAAGTGTGTAATACATTGGTGACTCCACAAGTATGTGCGAGTGCGACAGTAACGATAAGTGTACCATTAGCAGGTGACCAAGATGGCGATGGCGATCCAGATAACACGGACCCACAACCAACGAATCCATGTGTATGGGGAATCGGTCAAGTGTTAGCGAATACAAGCACGACTTGGAGAACAGGGGACTGTGATGGTGATGGAGTAACCAACTACGCAGAAGCAACTGGAGCAGATGGTAACCCAGCTACGACAGCGGATAATACAGATCCTAAGAGTGCATGTAGCTTAAACTTGAGTCAAGTGACCTTAGTAGCGACGAGTACAGGGGACTGTGATGGCGATGGAGTAACGAACAAAGATGAGATTAATGGTATCGATGATAATCCATTGACGACCGCAGATAATACAGATCCAAACGATGCTTGTAGCTACAACAAGGTAGACCAAGTACTTGCGAATGTGGATCCATCTTGGTTGACCAAGGACTGTGATAAGGATGGTAATCCAAATGGAACAGATCCAAATCCACAGACTGCTACAGCAGCTAACGATGCTTTAACAGCGCCATTTGGTACAATCAGTACGGTAAATGTGTTATCGAATGATGACTTCTTACCAGTAGCGAGCAATGTAATTACGAGAACAGGTGGTACAGCGAGTGGTACCGTAGTATTTGCACCAACAACAGGTATCATGAGTTACACTCCATCAGCTACCGAGCCGGGTGGTGTAAATGTAACAGTGATTTACCAAGTGTGTAATACATTGGTGACTCCACAAGTATGTGCTAGTGCAACAGTAACGATAAGTGTACCATTAGCAGGTGACCAAGATGGCGATGGCGATCCAGATAACACGGATCCACAACCAACGAATCCATGTGTATGGGGTATCGGTCAAGTGTTAGCGAATACAAGCACGACTTGGAGAACAGGCGACTGTGATGGAGATGGTGTAACCAACTACGCAGAAGCAACGGGCGCAGATGGTAACCCAGCAACAATTGCTGATAAC